>DATKFV010000194.1:0-4218 GCA_035511035.1 Streptosporangiaceae bacterium | reverse complement strand
TACAACAGCGCAGGCACCGCGGTCACGATCACGCTGAAGTCAGGGCTGAAGTTCCAGGACGGCTCGCCCGTCAACGCCCAGGCCGTGGCCTTCAACGTGCACCGCATCCAGACGCAGACGAACTCGGCGCTGAAGTCGCTCTGGCAGGACGTGGCATCGGCCACCGCAATCGACGCCACGCACGTGCTGCTGAAACTCAAGAGCGTCGACTATCAGATCCCGTACATCCTCGCGAACCGCTCATCGCTGCTGGCCAGCGAGCAGGCCGCCAAGGACCCGAACAAGCTGAACACCTAGCGGAGTCCGGTTACCGGTCTGGACGCCGGCCGAGCCGAGTCGGATCGCGCGAGTCGCCCCGGCGACCAGCGCAATCGACAGCGCCGGGGCGGCGCCGAGGACACCGGAGTTGAGGTGGTGCTCCGCGAACCAGTACCGCTCGTAGCCGAAGCGCTCGGCGTGCCGGGCCAGGTCGATCGAGTTGCGCACCCCCTCGGCGATCGTCGCGCCCTCGCTGCGCGGTACCAGGTCGAGCACGGCGAGCGGAATTCTGGTCATGGGTTTCCCTTACGGGTCGACAGGAGGAGCGGCTTCATGGCGTGCGCCGTCACCAGCCGTTGACGTGCAGCACCGAGTCCAGATCAACCCGGGGGCCAGGGCGGAAGTCGGTGCCCTTGGTGTAGGCGACCGGCAGCAGCACCCCTTGCCGCACGCCGGCCGGCAGGCCGAGCAGGTCGGCCACCTCGCGCTCGTAGCGCAGGTGGAGGGTCGTCCAGGTCGTGCCCAGCCCGCGGGCCCGCAGCGCCAACGCCAGACTCCAGGCCGCCGGCAGGAGCGAGCCCCACAGCCCCGCCTGGTTGCCGTCAAGCTCGGCCTCGCCGGCGCTGATCGCGCCGATCACCAGAACCGGCACCTCGGCCAGCGCCTCGCGCAGGTAGTCCGAACTCGCCGCGACCCGGGCGGCGGCCGCGTCGGTCGGCTCGGCGCCGGCCTGCCGGTAGGTGAGATGCGAACGCCGGTAGTAGTCCGCCACCTGCGCCTTCAGCTCCGGGTCGGTCACCACGATCCAGTGCCAGCGCTGCCGGTTGCCGCCCGACGGGGCCTGCAGCGCGACCTCCAGCGCCTCCCGGATCACCGCCAGCGGCACCGGCCGGGACAGGTCGAGCCGACGGCGCACGGCCCGGGTCGTGCTCAGCAGTTCGTCCGGCGTCAACGGCAGCAGTTCGGTCACCGATACCTCCTCCATTATGTCCACTATGTCTACCGGCAACATCGACAAAGCCCGGCGTTGTTCCCGGCCGGCCGACTCGGGGCGCCGCAGGCTTCCGCGGAAGGTGAAACCCGCGGCCGTTCGAGAAAATCAAAGACATCAGCCCGAACGGACCGTTGTTTCACCGTGAACTCAGCCATCACCTGACCGGGGGCATCCGGGAGCGGCTTGGCGGCCGCGCTGATAGGGGACGAAGGCCAAGGTGATCACGGAACGTCGAGGCCCCGCTGCCTCCGCACGCTGGCGTTGACGCCGGGAACCCCGGCCGCGAAATGGATGTGCTTGGTCGGCCTGCTCATCAGCGTGCTCCTGGGTGGTCGCGGACCAGGTTGGCCGGCGGTTCGCGCTAGCCGGCGATTACCTTGCGGTAGACCCGGGGGCCGTCGTAGTCGTTGACGGCGTAGTGCCAGGTGGCCAGGTTGTCCCAGAGGACGAAGTCACCTGGTTTCCAGCCGAAGCTGACAGTGTAGTTCGGGGAGGAGGCGTGGGCCTGCAGGAAGGGCAGCAGGGCCTGGCCCTCGGCCTCGGTGATGCCGGTCAGGCCGACGGCGCCGGTGCTGATGAACAGCCCCTTGCGGCCGGTCTGACGGTGGGCGCGGACGACCGGGTGCCCGACCGTGTCGGTGACCGCCGGCCGGTTGCTGGTTCCGTCGCCCGGGTAGGCGCTGTAGACGGCGCTGACCGACTCGAGCAGCTTCTGCACCGGCTCGGAGAGGCCGTCATAGGCCGCCTGCAAGTCGGCCCACAGGGTATGGCCGCCGACCTCCGGCACCACCTGGTAGGTCAGCGACTCGATGTTGAACGGCGGGTTCCGCCAGGTGCCGCCGATGTGCCAGCGGTCCGCGGTGCCCCTCTCGTAGTCAAAGGTGTAGACCAGTCGGCTGTCGGCGTGCCGCTTGATCCACAGGGGGTGGTCGAAGGGCTGGTCGAAGATCCGCACCGCCGCCACGTGCTGGAGCGGCGACAGGTTCTGGCCGCGGAAGACCAGGACCTTATAGGTCCAGAACGCCTCCCGCAGGGCCTCCGCGGTGGCCTCGTCGACGGGCCGGGTCAGGTCCACGCCCTCGATCTCGGCCCCGATGAGAGGGCTGGCAGGGCGGACGTTGAACCGGCTGGCCAGGGTCTCGGTCACGTGATCCTCCTCAAGGAGATCCGGCGAACAAGATAAATCCTACTTATCCGACCGATTTTATTCAACCGTGACCTTGCCGGACGTGGCTGACCCGTGCAGCCACCGTTACCAAATCATTGAACTAAATGATCTAATATGAGATATTATCCGCGAGTTCCCGGAGCCGAAGCACCACCCGTCAACGGAAGGAACGATCTTGGGATCATCGGGCCCGGACAAGGGAAGATGCACGGAAGTGCCGGATCTCGCCGAGAAGCTGTGGGACATCGAGCAGATCAAGCAGCTGAAAGCGCGTTATTTCCGGCTGATGGACACCAAGGACTGGGCGGCCTGGAAAGACCTATTCACCGACGACTGCCTCCACTACCTGCCCCGAGAGGTAGGCCGTCCGCCGCAGACCAACGCGCAATACCTGGAGTACGTGCCGGAATACCTGGCCGACGCGTTCACGACCCACCACGGCCACATGCCTGAGATCACGATCCTCAGTCCGACCGAGGCGGAGGGGATCTGGGCGATGTTCGACTACGTGCTCAAGCCCGGCCAGCCCACGGGAATCAAGGGATACGGCCACTACCACGAGACGTACCGCAAATGCGAGGACGGCCAATGGCGAATAAGTTCGAAACGCAACGAGCGCATCAGAATCGATCAGGTACCGAACACGTTGTGAACAGGCCAGAGATAACCGCAACCGGAAGGCGGCCGAGTTGAAGATCGGCTTCATCGGGCTTGGCGCCATGGGGGGTCGGCTCGCGGCTCAGTTGGCCGGCATCGGCGAGCTGACGGTGTTCGACGCGTCGCAGCGAGCGATGGAGCCGTTCACCGGCCGCGCTTTGCTGGGCGCGAGTATCGCGGATGCCGGCGCCAGTGCGGACGTGGTCGGCGTCTGCGTCCGTACCGGCGCTCAGGTCGCCGACTGCGTCGACGCGCTGCTGCCGGTCATGAAGCGAGGAAGCGTGCTGATGATTCACAGCACGGTGAGCCCCGAGGATGTGAGGGCGGCCGCCAAGCGCGCGGAGTCGCATGAGATAACAGTGATCGACGCGCCCGTCACCGTCACCCGCTACGAGACCACGGACGTCCCGTTCGTCTGCATGATGATCGGCGGGGGACACGCCGTCGACGATCGCCTCCAGCCGCTGCTCGAGGCCTGCGCGACCGACGTCGTCCACGTCGGACCGATCGGCTCGGCAATGTCGCTTAAGATCATCAACAACCTGGTGTCGTTGGTGCAGATCATCGTCGCCGAAGAGGCATTCAGGCTGGCCGCCTTGACCGGCGTTCCGGCCGAGGCCCTGCGGGCGGTCATGAAGAGTAACGGCGCCCTGACGCCGACGATGATGGCGATCGCCTCGCGAGCCGGGCAGCCACCCGCGGATGAACACACGGCCGCCCTGCGGTACGTCCAGGCGAGTAACGGCGTGAAGGATCTAACGCTGGCCGAGAGCCTCGCCAAATCCGTCGACACAGCCAGTGCGGCCGCGACATTCGCCAGAGGGCAGTACTGGTTCTCCTACACTGCCAACCTGCCGAACGGCTGACACGCCGCCGGCTAGCAGCTACCTCCGAGGGCCGGGAGGCGGGCTCCAGGTTGGCGCTGCAGTACCAGGTCGCGGTGAAGGTCATCAGGGCCCGCCCGGCCCTGGTGCCGGTGACGATCATCCGCAGGCCGACCGCCTCGGCGACCAGTCGCATCGACGGGCCGAACGAGTAGGCGCCGTAGGCGAATCTCTCCGGCGGGAACTCGTTCGCCGGGTGACCGAAGCCCATCAGGTCGAAGAGCATCTCCGGTGAGTCGCGGCTGGACACGTCGGCG
>DATKFV010000193.1:0-28949 GCA_035511035.1 Streptosporangiaceae bacterium | reverse complement strand
GACCGCCGTCCCGACGGCCGATGCGATCTCGCGATCGCCAGCCGGCTGGTCAGCGGCCCGCCGATCACTCGCCAGGCCGACCCGAGCACGATCAGCGCTGGCCCGGCCACCGCGAGCACCGCGAACTGCGCCGCCTGCACGAACACGTAGCTCCTGGCCGCCGTCCCGACTGGGGGCACCAGCACCACGATGACAGCGAGCGCGCCGACCAGCGCCAGCCACCCCCGCGCTCGCTCAAGCCCGCTCCGCATGCGCCCTGTCTTAGTAGCCGCCCCGGCCCTAGTCAAGAGGCGCCACCGTCTTAGTAGCCGCCCCGGCCGCAGTCAAGAGGCGCACCGCCAGCCCCCACATCACCGAGCCCTCACTTACGCTTTAATTCGATTTCGGACTTTCTGATTTTGGATAATCTGAAATCGGATTAATTCGGCTGCGGGCCTGGGATTGCGGACATCGGCCGGGGGCGGGTGGTAGATGATGAAGCGATGCAGCTACCTGTGATGCCGCCGGTCGCGCCGATGCTGGCGAAGTCGGTCGCCAAGATCCCTGACGGAGCCATGAGCTACGAGCCCAAGTGGGACGGGTTCAGGTCGATCATCTTCCGCGACGGCGACGAGGTCGAGATCGGCAGCAGAAACGAGCGGCCGATGACCCGCTACTTCCCTGAGATCGTGGCCGCGGTGCTGGCGAGCCTGCCCGAGCGTTGCGTCATTGACGGCGAGATCGTGATTCCCGACGCGGAGGGCCGCCGCCTGGACTTCGAGGCCCTGCTGCAACGCATCCATCCAGCCGACAGCCGGGTCCGCCTGCTCGCCGAGCAGACCCCGGCCGCGTTCGTCGCGTTCGACCTGCTCGCGCTCGGTGACGTGGATTACCTGACCGAGCCGTTCGCGCGACGGCGGGAGGTACTCGACGGCGCGCTCTCGAAGGCGCGGCCGCCCATCTACGTGACCCCGGCGACGACCGATGCCGGGCTCGCGGAGGTCTGGTTCAGCCAGTTCGAGGGGGCCGGTCTCGACGGCGTCGTCGCCAAGCCGCTCGATGGTGACTATCAGCCTGACAAGCGGGTGATGTTCAAGGTCAAGCACGAGCGGACGGCGGACTGCGTGGTGGCCGGTTACCGGCTGCACAAGTCAGGCGACGATGCGATCGGCTCGCTGCTGCTCGGGCTCTACGACGACAACGCCAAGCTGGCCAGCATCGGGGTGATCGGCGCGTTCCCCATGGCCAAGCGCAAGGAACTGTTCACCGAACTGCAGCCGCTCGTCACCAGCTTCGATGGCCACCCATGGAACTGGGCGGCGGCCACCGAAGGCGTCCGTAACCCGCGCGCGGCCGAGGGCAGCCGGTGGAACGCGGCCAAGGACCTGTCGTTCGTGCCGCTGCGCCCTGAGCGGGTCGTCGAGGTCAGGTACGACCACATGGAGGGCACCAGGTTCCGGCACACCGCCCAGTTCGTGCGCTGGCGGCCTGACCGCGACCCGGCCTCCTGCGGGTTCGGCCAGCTCGACGAGCCGGTCAGCTTCAACCTAGCCGACATACTGGCTGGCTGATCATGCGATGCGCTGCCGCGCGGGCCGGCCTCGGGCTCGTTGCCGTCGCGATGCTCGCGGTCGGCTGCTCGGCGTCGCCGGGCCCGGCCGGACAGCGGACGGCCGGGCACCGAGGTCCTCATGTCTCGGCGAAGGCCCGCACCACTTCTGCGAGGCCGATCCTCGCCAGCCCCCGGGCGCGGCGGATCGGGGTCGCGCGGACCTACTGGGCGGGCTGGCGCTCGATCACGTTCACCGAACCCGCCCACGCCGGACCAGCCGGGCCGCTCCCGGCCCGGCGGCTGCGGACCGAGATCTGGTACCCCTTGGCCGCGCCGCCGTCCGGGACGACCCGGCCGGCTCGCGGGCCCTTCCCTGTGATCATGTACGCGCCTGGGTTCATGCAGTGCGGCCGCCCTTACGCCGATCTGCTGAAGTACTGGGCGACCGCCGGCTACGTGGTCGTAGTCGTCGACTTCCCGCACGCAGACTGCCTAGTCGGCACCGCGGCGACCGAGGCCGACCTGCTCAATGAGCCACATGACCTGTCGTACGTGATCACCGCGATGCTCGGACTCAGCCGGGCCAGGCACGGCTTGCTCGCCGGGTTGCTGAACTCACGCAAGATCGCGATTGCTGGCCAGTCCGATGGCGGCGACGTGGTGGCCGCAATCGCGGGCAACACCTGCTGTGCCGACCACAGGGTCGTCGCGGTCGCGGTCGAGTCGGGTGCGGAATGGCCGCCGATGGCCGGGGCCTACTTCACCAGCCGCACCGTACCCATCCTGTTCAGCCAGGGCAGCGCCGACACGATCAACCCGCCAGGGTGCAGCGTGGACATGTACCTGGCCGACCGGGCGCCAGCGCGGTACTACCTGGACTTGCTCGGGGCGACCCACACGGAGCCTTACTGGGGCATCGACCGCTACGAGAAGATCGTCGCCCGGGTGACGCTCGCGTTCTTCGATCGCTATGTGCTCGGCCGCGCCAAGCAGGCGTTGGTCATGCGCCGCGAGGGGAATGCGTCTGGAGTCGCCGCGCTGCACGAGAACGGCGGCGGCACGCTGACCGACCGGTACTGCAACACCTGACCGAACCCGAACACCCGACTGAGCCGCATCACCAGATCGCGGCCACCGACAAGGGGGATACCTTGCAGCCAATGCCTGAGGACTGGGAGTCGGCCGTGGCCGTGGTCGCCCATCCTGACGATCTTGAGTACGGGGCGGCGTCTGCCATCGCCCGCTGGACCAGCCAGGGAAAGAAGGTCAGCTACCTGCTCGCCACCAGGGGCGAGGCGGGGATCGCTGGCCTCGCGCCGGCCGAGACCGGGCCGTTGCGGGTAGCCGAGGAGCAGGCCAGCGCCGCCATCGTCGGCGTGAGCGACGTCCAGTTCCTTGATCATCGGGACGGGGTGGTCGAGTACGGAATCGGGTTGCGGCGTGACATCGCCGCCGCGTTCAGGCGGTTGCGCCCCGATGTCGTGTTCACTCAGAGCTTCGCCCTGACCTGGGGCGAGGAAGGCCCGGTCAATCACGCTGACCACCGGGCGGTGGCGCTCGCGGTGCTGGACGCCTGCCGCGACGCCGCCAACGAATGGGTGTTCCCCGAAGCCGGCCCGGCCTGCCCGGCCATCGCGGCCGCCTATGTCGTCAATGCCAGCGAGCCGACCCACTTCGTCGACGTCACGCAGACCATTGACCTCGGGGTCGCCTCGCTCAAGGCGCACAAGGCCTACATCGAAGGCCTCGGCCGCGATTTTGACCCTGACCAGTTCCTGCGCGACATGGCCGGTTACGTCGGCCTCGGCGCTGGCTGTGACTACGCGATCGGCCTGCGCCGCTACGGCACCGGCTGATCGGCGGCCCCCGAGGGCCGCTGGTCGGCTGGCCGGCGCATTGGAACGGTCCGGCCGGGAAGAACAGCCCCGTCATGACAGCGACAAGTAGCGGATCGAGCACGACCTCGGCGCCCGCCGGGCCGGCGACTCGGGCCGAGAAGCTGACGATTTACCTGGCCGGACTGGTCCAGGGCATCACGCTCGTCACCTTCCCGGCCGCCAGCACGATCTTCACCTCGGCCACGGGGTACGGCCTGTCGGCCGCCGAGTACGGCGCGATGTTCGTGCCGCAGGTGATCGCGGCGATCATCGCTGCCCTGGCCGGAACCGCGCTCAGCCAGCGCTTCGGGCGCAAGCGCGTCTACCTGGCCGGACTGGGCGCGAACCTGGGGTCAATGGCACTGCTGATCGTGAGCTACGCCGCGGCGTCCGACCGGGCGGCGAGCTACCCGATCCTGCTGGCGGCGACGGCACTGCTCGGCCTCGGCTTCGGGCTCACCGTTCCGGCGGTGAACACGTTCGCCGCCGTCTTCTCTCCGAACGCGGTGGACCGCTCCGTGCTGGTACTGAACGCGCTGCTCGGACTTGGTACCGCGCTGGCTCCGGTGTTCGTGGCGATCTTCGTCGGGCTCGGCTTCTGGGTCGGCCTGCCCATACTCGCGGCCGTCCTGCTGCTCGCCCTGATCGGGACCAGCGTCCGGCTGCCACTGCGTAGCCAGCACGCACTGCGTAGCCAGCACGCACCGCGTAGCCAGCACGCACCGCGTAGCAACCGGCAGACTCCCCTTCACAGTGACAAGGCGCGAACTCCCGCCGCGGGCCCATCCCGTCGCCACTCGGCCGCGGCTCAGTTCCTGCCGTTCGCTGCATTCGCGGTGCTTTACGGCTTCTGCGAGACCATGAACGGCAACTGGTCCCAGATCGACCTCACCGCGTTGCATGTCTCGGCTACCACGGCGTCACTCACGCTGACCGTGTTCTGGGCGATGGTGACGTTCGGCCGGGTGCTGTTCGCGGCGATCCAGCGGTTCGTGCCAAGCCGGATCGCCTACCACCTGCTGCCATTCGTCCTGGCCGGCGCCTTCGCCCTGATCACCGCGCTACCATCGGCGGCACCCTGGTCAGGGATCGTGGCGTTCGGACTGGCCGGGCTCGGCTGCTCGGCGCTGCTGCCGCTGACGATCAGCTTCGGCCAGGAGAAGATCACGGCCGTCTCGGCATCCGCGGCGAGCTGGGTGATCGCCTGCTACCAGCTCGGCTACGGCATCGCCGCCTTCGGCGTCGGCCCACTCCGCTCCGCCGGCGTCACTCTCCCCGAGGTTTACGCGGCTTCCATCGCGGTCGCCACTGCCCTCGGCCTCCTGACCCTCGTGATCGCCCACCACCGCCCCTCCCCGGCCTCGCTGCACCCCCGCCCGCCCCTCCCCTGAGTTCCGTGATCAAGCCGCACTAGTGATCACGACAGTTCACAGCGTGATCGTCCGCCACCCTTACCGTGATCATGCTCACGGGCTTGATCACGGACTATCGGCAGGGCAGCTCGACCCCACGAACCATCCGTGATCATGCCGACCGCTGCCGCCCGCCCGGGCAGGTCTCCGTGATCACGCCAGAACCGCCGCCGTCCAGCCCCCGAGCAGGTTCCGTGATCAGCCGGGCCGGTCGCTCTGGCCCCGGCAAGTCTCCGTGATCAGCCGGGCCGCTCGGTCCGGGCCCCAGCAGGTTTGGTGATCACGACCGCATCGCCGCGTTCCCCCGACCAAGACTCCGTGAACCATCGGCGGGTGCTGATCACGGAGGATTCGAGGGGGTGTCGGAGCCGAACCGGGTGCTGATCACGGAGGATTCGAGGGGGTGTCGGAGCCGACGCGGTTTCCGTGATCATGCCGATCTGGTGATCACGGAGACCCGCAGCGTCACCACCCGCTTGAGTATCCGTGATCACCACCGCGTCCCTGATCACGGAGGATTGCAGGCGTCATCTGAGAAGTTGATCACGAAGCTGGAGCCCGAATCTCGCGGGTAGCGAGGATCGTTCGCGGGTGGCGTGTGCCTGTTTCGGGGATAGGGTCGCTTTCGCCGGGTTGGTGGCCGAGTGGGAGCGGGTGTAGGCGAGTACAGGCCCTCTGAGCAACCGTGCCGACGGAGCACTCGAGCGCGCTGAGCAGTCACGTCGCACGCCCCGCGGCCAGCCTGGGGTGCGAGTGGCTCGCGTGGTTGATGGGGACGCGCGAGCTATTTGTTAATTAAGAATCTATAATTTTGCGCTCCGGATTCTGATATATATATCGGTTGGCCTCCTTGGGCCGTCCGTCATCGATACCGGAGGATCTGTGCGCACTACCTCGCTCACCAGACCGGCAGTACTGGTCGCAGTGGCCGCTGTCGTCGGGGCGATCGGCACCACGATACCGGCCTCGGCCGCGCCGACGACTGCCGCCGCCCATCCAACGCCGACAGTGGTTCATCGACTCGCGTCGAACGCCGTCCATCGGCCCGCCCTGCCCGCCGGTGAACGGTATGTGTGCCCCGTGGCCACGCGCCCAGGCGAGGCGGAGTGCATGTCGATCATTGCCACCCGGCCGGCCGGCGAGAGGGGCTGGGCGGTGCCGGCGACCGCGAACAACTCCTACGGTCCCTCTGACCTGCGCAGTGCGTACAAGATCACCAAGCAGTCGGCCAACGGTGGCGGCGGCAAGACGGTGGCGCTCGTGGACGCCTACAAGGATCCGAACGCCGCGTCCGACCTCGCCGCCTACCGCAAGCACTTCCACCTGAGCGCCTGCACGATCGGCAACAAGTGCCTGAAGATCGTGAACGAGTCGGGCAAGACCAGCCCGCTCCCCTCGGCCAACGCCGACTGGGCAACCGAGGAGTCGCTTGACCTCGACATGGTCTCGGCCATCTGCCCCAAGTGCCACATCCTGCTCGTCGAGGCTGACACTAACTCGACCTTCGACCTCGGCAACGCCGAGGACACCGCGGTCAGGCTGGGCGCCCGATACGTGTCCAACAGCTGGTCCGGCGGTGAGTTCTTCGGCCAGGACGACCTGGACTCCGACTTCGACCACCCAGGTGACGTGATCGACTTCGCCGCGGGCGACTTCGGCTATGGCGCCGCGTACCCGACCGACCTGCAGTACGTGACCGCGGTCGGCGGCACCACGCTGAAGCACGCGCACAACGGCCGCGGCTGGACCGAGACGGTCTGGGGCGCGGCCAACTCGGCGAGAGTCGGCGGGACCGCGGGCGGTTGCTCGACCCTTGAGCCCAAGGCCTCCTGGCAGCGCGAGGACGCGACCGAGCCTGACGGCTGCCTGAACCGGACCGAGAACGACGTCTCGGCCGAGGCCGACCCGAACACCGGGGTCCTGATCTACGACAGCTACAAGTCACCGGGCCTGTTCGAGATCGGTGGCACTAGCGCGGCCACGCCGATCATCACCTCCATCTACGCCCTGGCCGGAACTCCGACAAAGAGCACCTATCCGGCGCAGTACCCGTACCTGCACTCCAGTCACCTGTTTGACGTCACCGCAGGGCTGAACGGGCCGTGTGAGAGCTTCAGGAAGTACCTGTGCCACGGCGAGAAGGGATACGACGGCCCGACCGGCCTCGGCACCCCGAACGGCACTGGGGCGTTCACCGATGGCGGCGCCCACCGGGTGACCTTGGTCGATCCCGGCACCCAGGACTACAGCACGCGGGACAAGGTGTCGTTCATCATCACCGGCCTAAACACCAAGTCGGGGGCGTCGCTGAAGTGGAGCGCGAGCGGGCTGCCGAGCGGCCTTTCGGTCAAGGCGGTCCCGCATTCGACCAATGGCAAGGTCAGCGGCCTGCTGTCAGCCACCGCGGGTACCTCCCACGTGACCGTCACCGCCAAGGACGGCAGCGTCAGCGGCACCACGCACTTCAACATCGTGGCCGTGCCGGCGCTTCAGGTGTCGGTCGCTTCGGGCAACATAGTGCTCAGCGAGCCTAACCTGTGCCTGGACAGCGGCAGCGACGCCAGCGGGTCGGCGGTGAAGGTCCAGGGCTGCGACGAGTCCGACTCCCAGGACTGGACCTACTTCGCGACCGGCCAGCCGAACGACGCCGGCACGTTGCGGAGCCTGAACGGCCTATGCGCGACCGTCGCCAGCACCTCGGCCCAGAAGATCAGCCTGTCGTCCTGTACTAGCGACCTGAACCAGCAGTTCGAGTACCTCGGCTTCGGCGCACTCTGGAGCCCGTTCACCGGCGGTTGCCTCAACGCCGGCACCAGCGCGGGCAGCCAGGCGACGACCGCCAACTGCAACTTCGGAAATGACCAGGAGTGGGGGCTCCCCGCTAGCCCGCTGATTGCGGGAGCGGGCGGGTTGTGCCTTTCTAACTCGAGCGGCACCAAGGTTGAGGTCAGCACCTGCTCAGGGTCGAACTCGGAGCAGTGGGCGCTGCAGTCAGACGGCCAGATCACCAACGAGTCGGGCAACTGCCTCACTGCCGTCGGCAACTTCACCCAGGCAGCGGTGATCGCTTCCGGCTGCAGCGGCGGCAACAACTTCTACCAGGAATGGGAGACCGGGCCGTCCGGAGAGCTGATCAACCTGGGTTATGGACTGTGCCTGGCTGATCAGGGCAACGGCGGGTCGGGATCCACCGCGGTCTCCAATGACTGTTACGGAGACGCCGGCGAGGTCTGGGGAATCGCGTAGGCTCCGCCATCGATGCCCCCGGCCGGGTCCGCGCTGATCCGGCCGGGGGCATCGGCCTGTGCGCAGGAAGTTAGCGCAAGGCCCGGTGCGGGTCAGGCGGCCGTGACATGCTTGACGGGCCAGTCAGGCACTCGATGGATGCGGGCGTTCGCGGGGACGGCATGGACGTGATGTGGGCTGCGACCAGCGCGGCGGCTGGCCTAGTCGCTGGATTAGCCTTACGCGGCGAGGTCGTGCGCCTGTCCGTGCGAGGCGGCGAGCCTGACGAGGCGGCGTGCGCTGCCTGCGCGGCGCCGCTACCCCGGCGGCTGGCCTTTCTTTGCGGAAACTGCGGTCGGTGGTTCGGCCCGCCGCTCGCGATCGAGATCACCAGCGCGGCCGTGATCGCGCTGCTGCTGGCGAAGTTCGGCGGCCAGCCCGCCGTGGCGGCGTTCGCTTATCTCGGAGTGATCGGGGTGGCTCTCAGCCAGATCGACCTGGCCGTTCAACGGTTGCCCGACCGGCTGACGCTGCCGGCCTACCCTGCTCTGGTGACGCTGCTGACCGTCGCCGCTGCAGTCGGCGACGACTGGGCCGCGTTGATCAGGGCCGTGCTCGCTGGCCTGGCCCTGGGCGGCGGTTACCTGGTGCTGAGCCTGGTCAGCGGCGGACAGGTCGGCGGCGGCGACGTCAAGCTGGCCGGCCTGGCCGGGCTCGTGCTCGGCTGGCTCAGCTGGGATACCTTGATCATCGGCGCCTTCGCCGGATTCCTGCTCGCGGCGCTGGTCAGTGCGGGCCTGCTGGCTGCCAGGAAGATTACTAAGCAAAGCAGGCTCAGCTTCGGGCCTTACCTGCTCGGCGGAGCGCTCTTGGCGACACTGGCGACCAGCGCCGTTCCCCGCTGACTGCTCCCTAAGCAGGACGGTGGCGCGGAGATAAGGCATACGTCCGATGCGGAACCTGGGGTCTTAGAACGACTCTGGATGTACCGGGTCGCTGCGGCCCGGACAGTCCAGGAGGTCGTCATGAATCCGATTCTGACCCAGCTGCTCGCGGATGCGCATATGAGCGACATGCGAGCCGAGGTAGCCGTGGCGCGGCGTGCTCGTCAGGCACGCCGCGCGCGGCGCGGTCCGGTCGCGGTGACTACCTCTGTCCGCATTGCCGCTGCGCCTGCCGCCAGCGTCACTGGCTAGCCTGACCCAGTCGGCTTGAGAGCCCCTCGCGGTGAGCAATGGCGGCGGCCTCGGTCCGGCTGGCGGCGTTCAGTTTCGCCAGGATGTTGGACACGTGCACACTGGCGGTCTTAGGCGAAATGAACAGCTCGGCCGCTATCTCCCTGTTGCTGTGGCCGACAGCGAGCAGTCGCAGCACTTCCAGCTCACGACCGGTGAGGCTGCCCAGGCGCCCGGCGCTAGCGGCCGACGCGAGTCCATGCGCATCGTGGTGGGCGCCTGGAGTCGGGGCGAGCCGGGCGCGACGTCCCAGGTCGGCGAGCGCGGCCAGGAGCGGCCCGGCCCGCAGCTGCTCGGCCGCCTCAGCGGCCAACTCCCACTCCATCCGCGCGGCCTCACGATCGCCCGCCTCGGCGAGAGCCTCGGCTAGCCGCCAGCGCGATCTGGCCGTCTCGTAGCCGAACGCGGGCCCGAAGGCATCGACGACCAGCTGCCACGCCGCCGGATCGTTGCGGCCGCCGACCCGGCTCCACTCCGCCTCGGCGCGGGCCAGCCAGCCGCGGCCGTCGACGCCGAGCGCGAATCCTGGCATGCGGACGTTGGCGGCGCCGTCGCGGGCGATCTCGATGAGCTGACTGGCCCGCTCCACGGCGACGCTGACGCCGTCGCCGTCGCCGGACAACCGGGCCGAGACGGCCTGGTCGGCGAGCGCGGCGAGGCCGACGGCAGCGACCCTGATCATCGAAGGGCCGTGCTGGCCCTCGTCGTACCGCTCGGCCGCCTTGATCGTCGCTTCGACCTCGGTGACGGCGGTCCTCGTGTCACCACGCCACAAGGCGTCTTCGGCGAGCAGCCCCCGCGCGATGTACTCGACGAATTCGTCGGCGCTGAGCATGGGCTCGAGCCAGCGCAGTCGCTCGGTGACCGCCGTCGTGCCCCGCGCGACGGCGAGGAACAAGGCCATCGCCGACAGCCGTGCCTCCGCCACGTTGGTCACTCGCACGACGAAGCCGTCAGCGATCTGCTGCGCGTGGTCCCACCGGCCGTCGGCGAAGTGCGCCAGGTAGTGCACGTACTGCAGGTCGATCCCGTACTGCGCCATGCCGAGGCCAGCGCCTTGCGCCCGCGCCGTGCCCTGATGGGCGACTTTCGCGGCGGCGGCCAGGTCGCCTTGTTCTAGCTGAAGCCGGGCCAGCTGGAACGCGGCCCGAAGCTCGACGCCCAGCACCCTGGCCTCGGCCGCCTGGCGGTGCGCCCGGGTGAACAGGTCCGCGGCCAGGTCGATCTTTCCCGACCGCTCGCTGATCAGGCCGAGCGTGACGAGCGCGTCCGCCTCGATCCAGGGCGCGTCCGCGGCCTTGGCCGCGATCCTGGCCTGCTCGGCCCTGGCCCTGGCGGGCTCGCTGTCGGGCAGGGACAGCAGGGCGCGGGCATGCGTGGCGAGAGCCCTCGCATACTCCCAGCGCGGTGGCTCGGCGGGCAGCGCGTCGACAGCCGCCTGCGCGATCTCGGCGGCATCATCGGCCGAGCCCAGGTCGTTGAGCAGGTAGGCGAGCCGCTCGTAGACCCGGCTGACCAGCACCTGGTCGCCTTCGTCGCTGACATAGCCGAGGAGGCGCCGCAACTGGCCGGCCCCCCTGGCCACGTCACCGCCGTCGGCGGCGCTGATCGCCGACTTGAAGGCGAGCTTGCCCCGGCCGATCCCGGCCAGCTCCTCGGCGCCGGGAACCCGGTCCCACAGCGAGAGCGCCTGGTCGTAATGCCGGTGCGCCTCGGCCGGGGCCGCGAGCCGCTCGGCCTCACGCGCGGCCAGGACCGACGCCCTGAACGCGCCGGGGATGTCATGGCTGGCTAGGTAGTGGTGCGCCAGCTCGGCGGCGGTACCGGGTACCTCCGCCAGCCGCTGCTCGTCGGCCAGCAGTTCGGCGAGCCGGGCGTGCAGCCTAGTGCGCTCGCCTGGCAGCAGGTCGGCATAGACGGCCTCGCGCAGCAGCGCGTGCCGGAACGAGTAGCCCTGGTCGCCGTCGGGGACCAGCAGCTGGTGGGCGACGGCTTCCCTGACCGCGCTGTCGTAGACGTGCTCGTCAAGACCCGACGCCTGCCTGACGATCTCGTCGTCGACCCGGCGGCCGGTCACGGCCGCCGTGCGCAATACCTGCTGGGCATCGGCCGACAGCCGTTCCATCCGGGCGAGGAGCAGGTCAGCCAGGCCGGCTGGCAAGTGCGAGCCGGCCGAGGCAGCTGCCAGCAGCTCCTCGGCGTAGTAAGCGTTGCCTTCGGCACGCATGATCATCTCATCGATCGCGGCGGCGTCGAGCCGACGGCCGGGCAGGCCGGGCGGGCCGGGCAGGCCGGGCAGGCCGAGCAGGCCGGGCGGGCCGAGCGGACCGAGCGGGCCGGACAGGCCGGTCAGCAGCTCGGCCATCGCCGCTGAGGGCAACGGCCGCAGGTCGATGGCGGTCACGCCCGGCAGCCTGAGCAGCTCGGCCACGAGCGGCCGGAGCGGGTGACGCCGGTGCATGTCGTCGCTGCGGTAAGTAGCGACGACAGCGAGCCGCTCGGAGTGCAGCATCCGGCTGAGAAAGGTCACCAGGTCACGAGTCGACTGGTCGGCCCAGTGCAGGTCCTCGAGGATGAGCAGCAGCGGGGCGGCGCTGGCAAGCTCGGTGAGCATTCCGAGCACGGCGCCGAAGAGCTGCTGTTGGACCAGCCCAGGCATGTCGCCGCCGGCCGGCTGGCTCTCATTGCGATCAGGGAGCAGCCTGGACAGCACCGGCCTGGCCGCCAGCGCATCCAGCACAGGACCGCCAGGCGACGGGCCGGTCGTCGCGTCCCTGAGCGCGTCCGCGAGCGGCAGGTAGGGAACCGCGTCGCCGATCTCGGCACACCGCCCCGACAGCACGGTGAACCCACGGCTCCGCGCCTGCGCGGCCAGCTCGAAGACCAGCCTGGTCTTCCCTACGCCGGCATCACCGCTGATCAGCGCCACCGCCGGCTGCCCGGCCGCAGCCTCATCGAGCAACGCGAGCAGCTGGGCCAGCTCGGCCTCCCGGCCGATCAGCCTGCTACCCGTCGTCTGAAGCACCACTCCAGTATCACAGCAGAGCCGGACACTCCGGCCACCTCATTACCGTGCGCCAACATGTCCCGGACCGGACGTCGGCACCGAACCGAGCCCAATCCGCCACCGCCGCCGCGCCGGCGCACGGATCTGCCCCGGCGCGGATTCAACCCCGGACCGATACGATCCCGCCCGACGATTCTCCGCGATCATGCCCGAACTGGGAGCACGGAGGATCGGCCGAGTAATCGCGCGCGAGATCTCCGTGATCCCAGCATCGAACTCGATGACGGAGCTTTGAGTGGGTCCAGCGGTGATCGCCGACGCCAAGCCCGGCGCTAGGTGGTGCTGGTGCGATTGATGAGGCAAATGGCCATATTGCGGGGACAAGCCATAGTCGTTGTCACGGCGGCAAGAGCGATTTGCGCGCTGGAGCGGCCTATTCAGGCGGCTCGGTCGGCCTAGAGAGGCGCAGCAAGGCTCGGGCCGGAGTCGCCAGGCCGACGTAGCAGTCGCTACTCCCCGTCGCCGCCACCTCCTCCTAGCAACGACGACAACGTAGTCCCGGAGTTGTCGTTGGAACGACAACTCCGGGACTACGTTGCGGTTGGGCAGGTACCCCGGACGACCTACGCGGACCGACGGTGGCGCTATGCCGCGACGGTACGCGAGCTGGGGCGCTGGCAGAATGCCTGTTGTGCCGGGTCTGCCGCGTTCTCGACGGAGAGCGCCGAAGCAGCGTCCTAATCCGGCGGGACTGTTCAGGAAGCTGCCGCGCGAGGTGCCGATCCTCAGCTCGGTGTCCTTCACCGTGGCGCTCGGTTACGGGATCGTGGCGCCGAGCATTCCCGCCTTCGCGCGTCAGTTCGGCGTCAGCACGACGGCGGCAGCCAGCGTGATCAGCGCGTTCGCGCTCATGCGGATCGTCGGCGCGTTGCCGGCCGGACGCCTGGTCGACCGGTTCGGCGAGCGGCGCACGATGGCGGTCGGCATCGTGATCGTCGCGGTGAGCAGCGCCGTGGCCGGTTTGTCAGGGTCGTTTGTCCAGCTGCTAGTGCTGCGCGGGGTCGGGGGCATCGGCTCGGCCATGTTCGGGGTGAGCGCGCAGACGTTGCTGCTCCGCAGCGTCCGGGCCGACCAGCGCGGGCGCGCCAGCGGTCTGTACTCGGGCGGGTTCCTACTCGGCAGCATCAGCGGCCCGGCCATCGGCGGACTGGTGGCGGCCTGGTCGTTGCGGGCACCGTTCTTCATCTATGGCGCGATGCTGATCGTTCCCGCCGCAATCGCCTTCACCGTGCTGCGAGACCGCCCGCCCGAATCCGCCGAGGCCGGAAAACCCGAGATCGGACTATCCGAAATCGGATCACCTGAGGTTGGGCTACCCCTGCCCATTCCCCCCAAGCCCCCCAAGCCCGACCCGCTCAAGCCCGACCCGCCCGAAATCGGTATATCCGAAATCGGGATATCCGAATCCGGAGGGTCTGGGCGCGGGGGATCTGGGCGCGGGGGATCTTGGCGCCGGCGGCGGGGCCGGGTGGGGCGAGTGGCTGGCGAGGTTGGGCAGGTGCTGCGGAGCCGGGCCTATCAGGCGGCCGCGGCCGCGAATCTGGCGGACGGGTTCGCGGTGCTCGGGGTGCGCAGCGCGATCGTGCCGTTGTTCGTGCACTACGTGCTGCACAGGTCGCCGACCTGGACTGGGATCGGGTTCGGGATCGTGGCGGCCCTCAACGCGGCGACGCTGCTGCCGGCCGGCTGGGCGGCGGACAGGATCGGGCGCCGCCCGGTCATTGTCACCGGGTGCCTGACCTCGGCCGGCGGGTTGCTAGTGCTCTCGTTCATACCCGGGCTCGGCGGGTTTCTCGCCGCCATGGCAGTCCTCGGAGTCGGGTCTGGGCTGCTCGACGTGGCTCCGTCAGCGATGATCGGCGACCTGCTCGGCCAAGTGACCAGCACGAAGGCAGTGGGCAGCCAGCCGACCGGCAGCCAGCCAGACGGCCGACCGGCAGACAGCGGACCGGCGGACAGCGGACCGGCGGACAGCGCTGCGCGCAGCGGCGGAGCGGTGGTGGCCTCGTATCAGATGTCGGGCGACATCGGCGCGGTCACCGGGCCGGTCGCGGCGGGGTTCCTGGTCGACTCGGTCTCATACGATGCCGCGTTTTGCCTGGCGGCGGGCATTCTCGGGCTGGCGGCGATCGTCGGGCTGGCCGCGCCTGAAACCAGGAAGCGGGCGACCGCTGCCACGGAGAGCGCGGAGGAGGCTGACGGGCAAGTCCGCCGGGCCGACGTCAGATCGTGAATGCCAGTCTCGTAGCTAGTTGACGGGCTAGGCCGGTGTCGCCGCCGAGCGTGATCCGCTCGAGGGCGGCCTCGGCGTCCTCACGGCCGCCGGCCAGACGCAGGAACAGCGAAGACGGCATCGCGATCGTGGCGGCCGGCTCGCCATCGATCGAGTCGACCACCTTGGCCCGCCCTGAGGTGACGACGTACAGGTCACGCTCGATCGGCCCGGTGAGCCTGATCAGCACCGAACTGCCGTCAGGGGCACCCCCGCGTTTCCCGATGATGTAGCCAAGCGCCCCGGTCACCTCATCGAGCGACCGGTCGGCTTCCGGGCCAGCGTCATGGCCTGGCTGCCCGAGGGCGACCCTGATGTCCTGCTCGTGCATCCAGCAGTCGAAGACCCTGATCTGCATGAAGCGGCGGTAGGTGCCCTGGCCAGCAGGGGTCCACGAAGGCGCGTTGAACTCCTCCACCGACATGGCCCGCAGGCTCGCGAGCCGCTGGGCGGTGATGTCGCGGAATCGTTCGAGCAGTTCAGCGTGGGTCAGGCCGCGCAGCTCCGTGACCCAGAGCTCGTTGACCTTGCCGATGTCGTTGTGCACGTGCGGACCTGGCTCAGCGCCGGCCGCTAGCTCCGGGAGCCCGGCGCCCGACAGCGACAGTTCCGTGCCGGTCATGTGAGCGAGCACGTCGTGCACGTCCCAGCCGGGCAGCACCGTCGTTGCCCACTCCTCGCCGGTCAGCCCGGACACTAGGCCGACGATGGCGGACCACTCGTCGGCGAGCATCGTGACGATGTGGTCCTGGTCAGCCAGCCGCTCGTCCTGGCCGCTAGCCGAGGTCGCAGGGGCTGAGCTTGGCGACTCCGTCAAGGTCACTCCATTCCGCTTGGTGCCAGCGAGTCCGCTGACGCGTCAGCCTCACTCGGGCCTGACCTGGCCGCTGGAAAGTCAATCACTTCGCCACGATTCACGCTGACCCAGTCCCGGCCGCGCAGGTAAGGCAGGAACGTCCGCGTGATCAGGTCGGCGTCGGCCTGCCTCTTGGGCCGCTGGATCTCATACAGGTGCGGGAAAGCGGTCCACGCCAGCACCGCGTCCCAGAGCCTGATCGCGGCCTCGCCGCGCGGCGGGTCGACCAGGACCGGGCCGAACAAGCACTGGCCGTCGGGGAAGAACAGCGTCGGCACGCCGAAGCCGCCGGCCTCAGTGACCCTGCGGTGCTCGGCGAGCACCTCATCGCTCGTCGTCGGGTCGGCGATCGCGGCGTCGACCAGGCCGGGATCGTGGCCGAGCCCGGCGATGACCTGCCGGGCGACCTCGCGGTCGTGCGGCTTGCCGCCCTCCTCGTGCAGTAGCCTTCCCGCCGTCGCGTACCAGGAGTCGAGCTCGGCCATGCCCTCCCGCCGCAGCAGGGCGCCGATCCGCATCAGCGACCAGCCGTAGGACCACTCACGTTCCCACGGGTGCTTCTTGCCCTCGACCCGGTTCACCTCTTCCAGGCTGAAGAACCGCCAGTTCACCACCAGGCCGGTCTGAGCGCGGACCTCCCTGATCCACAGCGAGGTCTGGTAGGCATACGGGCACATCAGGTCGAAGTGGAAGTCAATCCAGGCAGGCCGGTCGTCACCGGAATTAGCACCCATCCCGGCAACCTAACCGCCAGTCAATAGGGCTGACAAGGCATGGCCCGCTGCCGCTAGGCGGCGAGCCAGCCGCATCGGGGGCACATAGATGTCGCTGTGACGACATCAGAGTGCCCCCGCTGCGAGCGGGATGCCGCGCACGGGCTTCGCGTTAGATGAGCGACTCGAACTCGCGCTGCAGGGACGCCTTGGAGCGGACGCCTACGAGCTGCTTGACGACCTCGCCGCCGCTGAACAAGTTGATGGTCGGGACGTGGGTGATCGCGTAGCGCTGGGCGGTCAGCGGGTTCTCGTCGATGTTGAGCTTGACCACGTCGACCCGGCCGGCTAGCTCGTCGGCCATGGCGTCGAGGATCGGGGCAAGCTGGCGGCAAGGCGGGCACCACTGCGCCCAGTACTCGACGATGACCGGCCTGGGGCTGGCCACTACCGTGGCCTCGAAACTGTCGTCCGTTACGTCCTTGAGCACGCTCATTGGTTTATTTGCATCCTTATGATCGTGGATCTTCCCTGACTAGCCCCGGGCGTCAGTCGGCGGCCGAGGCGGCGGACAGGTGCAGGGTGACGCAGTCCTCACTGTTGCCCTGCGCGCACACCCGCACCAGCCGCCGCAATTTGCACTGGAGCGTGGTCAGCTCGCTGATCTGCGCGGAGATATCGGCGAGCTTGGCCTGCGCGGCCCTGGCGATGTCGTCGGCGCAGCGAGCCTCGGCCGGGCCGAGCAGTTCGCTGATCTCGCCGAGCGTGAAGCCGAGCAGCCGGGCCCGCCTGATGAAGGCGAGGCGCCACCGGTCGGCGTCGCCGTACTCGCGGAAGCCCGAGTTGTGGCGCTCCGGCAACGCGAGCAGGCCCCGTCGCTGGTAGAAGCGGATCGTCTCGACGCTGACGCCCTCAGCGGCGGCGAACTTCCCGATCGTCAAGCCAGCCATGCAAGGCAAGGTAACAGCCGTACCGTGGTACGGAGTCAACCGCCGACGGGCCGGACTCCGGCCGGCCCGTCCAGCGCCCGCACGCCCGGCCAGTCCCCGGCGAGCGCCCGCCCAGCCCGACGTCGAATTGGTTTCGGTGAAACTTTCACTGACCCGCCCGGCCGTATTAGCATGAAATTCGGTCAATCCAGCCAACCTGTACGTGGCTGGCTCTTATCATTGGCCTTTGCATCTCGTTGCCTGGCCCGACCGGGCGGCGGGCGCGGGCCAGAACCACGGCGACTAGGCGAACGATGACACAGCGTGGTCCGAGTGACGTCAGTGAGCAGGTCAACGGCAGCGGTGTTCGCACCAAGGCCGGGCCTGATGGCGCTGACATCGTCGCCGACGTCGCGCTCACCGTCTTCCATCCGAGCGCGACCAGCGTGGACGCTGGCTTCTTCACCTGGGACATCAAGTCCGGCGAGGTGATCTGCGACCCGGTGACCTTCCGGATGCACGGCCTGAAGGACCACCTGGTCGCGACCATGGACACGTTCCTGGCCCGGGTACCCGACACGGATTTACCACACGTCGTCCAGGCCATGCAGAGCATGATCGCCACCGTCGGCACCTACCAGATCGAATACCGGGTGCTCGGCGAGGACGGCAGCCTGCGATCGATGGAGGCTCGCGGCCGGCTCATGCCAGGCCCGGACGGGGAGCCGGCCCGGATGATGGGCATGGTGATGGACACCACCGCCATGCGGGCCGAGCGCGAAGCCGAGGAGCGGCACCTGCGCGAGCTAGCCGAGCGGGCTGCCAGGTCGCAGGACTTCACGGCGGCGCTCGCCTCGGCGAGCAGCGTCGACGCCATCGTGGCGGCCGCCCGCAGCGGCCTGTCCGCTTACGGAGCTGACAGCTTCATCTTGATGGCATCGCGGGATGGCAGGCTGCAGGTCGTCGCGTCCTGCGGGTTCGACGACGACAGCCTGCGGGCCATGAGCAGCCTGAGCAAGACCCACCCCACGCCGATCTCGATGTCGATCGACTGGCGGGCTCCGGTCTACCTGCCATCGCCAGAGAGCCTCGCCGACGACTTCCCCTACCTGGCCGAACTGCTTGAGAAGCCTCCGCAACAGGCGTGGGCCGCGTTGCCGGTGATCGATACGGCGAGCCGGCCGGGCGCGTGCCTGTTCGGCTTCCCCGAGGCCCAGGACTTCTCCCCGGACGAGCGGACGCTGCTGTCGGCCGCGTCCGGCTTGCTCAGCCAGTCGGTCGAGCGAGCGCGGATGCACCAGACCCAGCACGAGCTCGCGACCGAGCTGCAGCACGGCATGCTGCCGCGCGGCCCGATGACGGCGCCTGGCCTGCGGATCGCGACCAGGTACCAGGCCGCGACCAGCGGGATCGAGATCGGCGGCGACTTCTACGACGTGATCAGGTGCGCCAACGACGAGGTCGCCCTGGTCATCGGCGACGTCCAGGGGCACAACCTGCTGGCGGCTTCGCTCATGGGCCGGCTGCGCACGGCCGTGCACGCCTACACCAGGGAGGGGCACGGGCCGGCCGAGGTGCTGGCGCGGGCAAACCGCTGGCTGGCCGACCTGAATACCGATCCGGACATCGCGCTATTCGCCACCTGTTGCTTCGTGGTCGTCAACCCGGCCACCGGGCAGCTGAGCCTTAGCCGGGCCGGGCATCCGCCGCCTGTGCTCGTCACGCCCGACGCCGGGCCGCGCATTCTCGACTGCGAGCCTGGTCTTCCGCTCGGGGTCGACGCCACGACGGAGTACACGGCCTCCGAGTTCGCCGTCCCTGAGGGCTCGCTGGTGGTGCTGACGACGGATGGCTTGCTCGAGTCGGACGCGGGCGATGACTTCAACCTGAGCCGCCTCCTTGACGTGCTTCGGCTGGCGTCGGCCGACGACCTCGACGAGCTCGCGAACGACCTGCTGAACAGCGTGCAGCGGTCGCGCCGGCACGGCGATGACGTCGCGCTGTTGCTGGCCCGGCTGGACACCACCCACCCCGGCTGACCCGGCGGCAGGTCTACCGTTAGCACGCCGACAGCAGGAGGTAGGCCATGAGCGATCTCGCAGGACGCACGTTCCTTATCACCGGCGCGAACACCGGCATCGGCTACGCCACGGCCATGGCCCTGGCCGAGCGCGGCGCGCGGGTGCACCTCACCAGCCGGTCGAAGGCGAAGGGCGAGGAGGCGGTCGCCGCTATCGCGGCCAAGACCGGCAGCAACCAGCTGAACCTACTGAGCCTTGACCTGAGCAGGCTGGCCAGCGTAAGGAAGTGCGCGCAGGACTTCCTGGCCCTGGACGAGCCGCTGCACGTCCTGATCAACAACGCGGGCCTGGCCGGCCGGCGCGGCCTCACCGTCGATGGCTTTGAGCTGCAGTTCGGGGTCAACCATCTCGGGCACTTCGCGCTGACCCAGGCACTGCTGCCGCGGCTGTGGGAGAGCGGCCAGTGCAGGGTCGTGACCGTTGCGAGCGACGCGCACTTCCAGGCGAAGGGCATCGACTTCGACGCCTTGCGGATGAAGACGAAGAGCGCCATCGGGATGCGCGAGTACTCGGTGTCCAAGCTTTGCAACGTGCTGTTCACCCAGGAACTCGCGCGGAGGCTGGCGGGCACGCACACGACGACCTACAGCCTGCATCCAGGGGTCGTCGCCTCGCAGATGTGGGGGCGGGTGCCGCCGCCGTTCCGGCAGATCGTGACGCGGCGCATGCTGACGACCGAGCAGGGCGCGCAGACCTCGCTGTACTGCGCGACCTCGCGCGAGGTCGCGAGCGAGTCCGGCAACTACTACGAGGACTGCCGCCGCAAGGATCCGAGCCCCGTCGCCACCCCCGGGCTGGCCACCGAGCTGTGGTCCTACAGCGAGAAGTGGACGTCAGGCTGAAGGACCGCTCTCCCTGACGTCCCGAAGTGATTATTTTGGGCCGGCGCTAAACGGTGGCGGTCGCTCACTGGTCATATCTTCCGACGTGCCGAGTCCACTGGAGGTGGAGTGAGCACCGAGGCTGATGGTTTCGCCCAGTTCATTGAGGCCCGCGAGCAGGCTTTGCGGCGGACGGCGTGGCTGCTGACCAATGACTGGTCGCTGGCCCAGGACCTGGTGCAGACGGCGCTGGCGCGGTCGTGGCCGCACTGGGGCAGGATCCGGCGCGACGATGACCCGGAGATCTACGTGCGCCGGGTCATGGTGAATACCTGGGCGACGTGGCACCGGCGGCGGCGGAAAGCCGCGCAGCTTCACGGGGTGCTCGCCGGCCGGCCGGCCGCCGGGGATGTGGCCGCCGAGGTCGCGACCCGGCTCGTGGTTCGCGACCTGCTGGCGAAGCTGACCCGCCGGCAGCGGGCGGTCGTCGTCCTGCGCCTGTTCGATGACCTGTCCGAGGCGCAAGTAGCCCGGATCCTTGGCTGCGCGCCCGGCACAGTCAGAGCGACGTTGTCGCAGGCGCTCGCCCGGCTGCGGACCGATCCGCAGCTAGCCGACCTGATCGAGCGGAGGAGCCGATGAATGACATGGAGAGCCGCCTGGCCGAACTGCTGAAAGCCGCGGTGGAGAACCCGCCGGACGACCGGGTCACCGTGACCGCCGTCCGGCACCAAAGGGCCAGGCGACAGACTGCTGCCGCCGTCGGGGCGACGATCGCGATCGCCGTACTCGGAGTGATCAGCGCCGGCCTGATTCGCGGGCTGGCGAGCCCGCCGCCGGCGGCCGGCCCGGCCCTGCCCGCCGGAATTCCGCGGTACTACGCCGAGGAAGCACTCGGCCACGGGGGGCAGTACAGGACAGTCATGCGCGCGACGGCGACGGGAACGGTGACAGCCGCTATCCGCTGCCCGTTGCCGCACGCAGATTCATTGATCGCGCCGATTGCCGCTGACAAGTACCAGCAGTTCTTCATGGTCTGCTACGCGGTCCGGGGCCATACGCTCACCGACGCACGGATCTACCAGTTCCGCGTCACCAGCTCAGGAAAGGTGCGCAGCTACACGCCGGTCCGCGGGGGCGACCTCGGCGCCGTGGAGTCGGTTCACCTGGCTGTCTCGCCCGATGGCTCCCAGATCGCTGTCGCAGTAATCCCGTCGACAGGAAGCGTGACAGCCGTAGACCTCACGCTCGCCCGCATCGTCGTGATCAACACCCGCACCGGCGCACAAGCGATCTGGCGCAACCCCCCCGCCGCGCCCGGGGCTATCAGATTCAGCAACCTCGATATCTCATTCGCGGCCGGCGGACGCAAGCTTGTCTTCCTCGGCACCCGGACCTGCGGCCCGACCGGGAACCGGGTCCAATGCCCGCACTGGGACCAGCAAGTACGGGCACTCGCCCCGGCCTCCGGCGGCGGGCGGCTGAGCGCCGGGCGGATACTCCTGCGCCGGATCGGGTCCGAAACAAACATGATCGCCGACGCCGTGGTGAGCGCCGACGGTTCCACGTTGACCATTGTCACGCAATCTTTCCAGCGAGGATCGGACCACGGCCCGAGCACCTTGACCGTCTCACAGATCCTGCTCGCAACCCGCACGCAGCAGGTCATCTACCACGCCAACGGCACCCGCGGCCTGCGGCCCCTGGTCTCCTTCAACCCGGACTACTCCGGCCGCCATTTCCTGATCAGCCTGAACGGCTGGGGCCAGAGCGGCACCCCCGCCGGCGGATGGATCAACCACGGCCGGCTCGTCAAGCTCAAGCCCTTCAACACCTCGGTCTACGAAGCGTGGTAACGCCCGGAGCCGCCGGATCGGAACCCTTGGCTTTGTCGTAGCGATGTCGGGGTGATGTGGGGGGCACGTGGCTGGGGCGAGGACGGGCTGGGGGCGACGATCTAATGGCACCGGCAAGCAAGCTGGTCAGCATTAGAAAAGGAAGCTGCCATGAAGTCTCATCTCCCGACCAACGCCAGGCTCATCCGGCGCTCCGCTGGCCTGCTGCCCGCGGCCGTGCTGGCCACCGGTGCCATGACGGTCTCGCTGGCGCTCGGCACCGCGCCCGCGCAAGCCGCCCCGAGCGCGCCCGCGCACGTGCACTACTCGTACAAGAGGATCGACAACAACAACGACCCGACGTTCAACCAGCTGCTCGGCATCAACGACGCCGACAAGATCGCCGGTTACTTCGGCTCAGGCGCCCAGGGCCACCCGAACAAGGGCTACACCCTGACGCCCCCGTACCACCAGACCGACTTCCGCAACCAGAACTTCCCTGGCAGCAAGCAGACCCAGGTCACCGGCCTCAACAACGAGGGCATTCAGGTCGGCTTCTTCTCCACGATGAACACGAAGAGCCAGTCGAACGACAACTTCGGCTTCTACTCGACCAACGGCACCCATTTCCACAAGGTCGACTTCCCGACATCGAGCCCGGCCAGCCCCCCGGTTGACCAGCTGCTCGGCGTCAACGACGCCGGGCTAGCGGTCGGCTTCTACATGACCGCCGACGGCAACAGCCACGCCTACCTGTACAACATCGGCAAGCACAAGTACATCGGCATGAGCTCAGGCATCGCCAACGTGACCAGCACGACCGCGACCGGCATCAACAACGAAGACAGCATCTGCGGCATCGTCACGCTGAAGAACAACAAGACCGAGGGCTTCCTGGTCAGGAAGGCCTCGCCGCACCTGTTCGTGCTCAACTACCCAGGCGCCTCAGCCACGACGCCGTTCGGCGTCAACAAGTTCGGCATGGTCGTCGGCACTTACACGACCGGCCCGAGCAGCAACCCCCTGACCTTCGGCTTCACCTGGACCCGCAAGGCCGGCTTCCAGAAGATCAACTACCCCGGCAGCATGAACGGCACCACGTTCGTCAACGGGGTCAACGGCCTCGGTGACCTGGTCGGCTTCTACAACAGCGACAATGGCTTCACGCACGGCTTCCTGGCCAAGCCCTGACCGTTAACCCCGAAACCCATAACCCCGAAAATCAAGATCGTTAAGCAGCAAATTTGCCCGGGGTAAGGCGGCGGGCCGCGAAGCGGCCCGCCGCCTGCTGGTGCTCACGAGGCCGCTGGCGGCCGGCAGCCGAGCTCAGCCAGCCCGGCCAGGCCCTCATCGACCCGGCCGGGCAGCAAGAGCAGCGTGCACGCCCGCTCGAACCTCGCCCCGATGCGCTCCCACCCGGCGACCGAGCGCTCGAGCAACTCGGCGTCGCCGTGCCGGCGGCCATTGGCCCGGGCCAGGCAGGCGGCCGCCCAGTAGTTCTCCGCGCCGGCCGGGGTCGCCGCCACCAGCCGGCTCTCGGCCTCGGGCAGCCCGGCGACGACGGCCACCTCGGCCGCGATCGCCCAGGCGTAAGGGCGGAGCGAGTGCCAGTGCGGCGACTCATACCACGGTTCGCCGATGCCGTCTATCCCGGCGATGGCGTCCGTGGCGGCGCCGATCCGCCCCTCATGCAAGGCGATCCGCGCGTTGGTGAACGCGGCCGCGGCTTCCAGGTTGCCGCCGGAGACCTGCTCGCCTTCAGCGCCGACCAGTTCAGCGAGCCGAGCCAGCCAGTCGCGGCGGCCCTGCTCGTCGCCGCGAAGCCCGTGGCCGAGCACGACCCCGTACAAGGCGGTGCCCATCCAGCGAGCGACCGGCTGGCCTGCCTTCTTCCATTCCGCCCACATGATCTCGGCCCGCGCGAAGGCCTCGTCGAACCGTCCCTGCAGCGCGAGCGCCAGGATCGGCTTGCTCGCGGTCCGGTAGGGCTGGCCGCCCACGATGTCATCGCCTTGCGTCATGCTGGCGGTGGCCAGCGCGGCCGGCAGGTCACCGGCGGTAACCGCGATCTCGGTCACCATGTGGAACGTGTCGATGATCTCGGCCCCGGCCCTCGGGTCGTGCCGGGGCAGCCGCTCGAGCAGGTCGGCCCGCTCGGAGTTCACCTGGTGGGCCTCGCGGAGCCGGCCGCGCGCGTCCAGCGCCCCGACGACGGCGTCGAGGGCGCCGCTGATCAGGACCGGGTCGTTAGTCAGCCGGGCGGCCTCGAGCGCGGCCGAGGCCAGCGCCAGGTCGGGGACGGTCTTCTCGGCGTGCGCGATCCAGGCTCGCGCGGCGGTCACGTACGCGGTCGCCACCTGGTCTCCTGGCTCGGCCAAGGCGACGGCCTCGTCGAGCAGCGAGCTCAGCTGGTCGTGCGGGACCTCGGCCGTGAACTCGGCGGCGAACCGGTCAGCGATCGTCACCGCGTAGCCGAGGCAGGAGGCCTGGGCCGACGAGTCGCCACCCGCGCCCGCCCGCCGCGCCGCGGTCAGCAGCAGGTCGAAGGCGAACATGCCATGCCCCTGCACCATCGCGACGTCGGCGGCGGCGCGCAGGTCGGCGGCGGCCTCGTCGCTCCGGTCCGCCAGGGCAGCCGCGGCCTGGTAGTGCATCCTGGCCTCGACCATGAACCGCCGGGCGTAGGCCAGGTGCCCGAGCGCCCGGGCGAGCCGGTGGCTGACGGCCCGGGTCCTGGCATTCACGAGTTCCCGGCCGAGCGCGGCCCGCAGGTCGTCGGCGACGGCGTCGAACGCGACCCGCCACCCGTCGGGCGCCCGCACCCGCCGCTCCAGTTCGGCGGCCAGCCCGGCGGCCCAGTTCAGGTGCGCGTCGTGGACCGCGTCCTGGTCGTCGCTTTCCGCGAGCCGGTCGACCGCGTAGGCGTGGATCGTCTCGAGCATCTGCCAGCGGCTGCCATCGGGGCCTCGATGGTGGGTGAGCAGGCTCTTGTCGGTGAGCCTGCCGATCAGGTCGGCGACGGCGCCCCGGCTGATGCCGGGCGCGACCGCGGCCGCCGCGTCGAGGTCGAACCCGCCGATGAACGCGCCCGTCCGCCGGAACATCATCCGCTCGTCGGGATCGAGCAGGTCATAGCTCCAGTCGATCACGGCGCGCAAGGAGCGGTGCCTGGCCTGGGCGCCCCGGCCGCCCGCGAGCAGCCGCAAGTAGTCGTCAAGGCCGGCGAGCAGCCCGTCGGCGCCGAGCGACGCGCTGCGGGCGGCGGCCAGTTCGATGGCGAGCGGCACGCCGTCAAGCCTGGCGCAGATCTCGCCGACGACCTCGGCCGCAGCGCTGAACCCAGGGTCATTGGCCCTGGCCCGGTCGAAGAAGAGGGTCTCGGCCTCTGAGCCCGCCGTGCCAGTCCGCCCGTTGCCCGCCAGCGACAGCGGCGGCACGATCACGGTGCGCTCGCCAGGGATGGCGAGCCGTTCCCGGCTGGTGGCCAGGACAGTCAGGTCAGCGCAGTTGGCCAGCAGCTTCTCGACGAACGGGGCCACGACCTCGAGCAGGTGCTCGCAGTTGTCAAGCACGAGCAGTGAGGGACCGCGGGCCAGGTGCTCGTACAGGGCCGCGTCCAGGGAGCGGCCAGGCCCCTCGGTCACGCCAAGCTGGGCCGCCACCGCCTGGCTGATGAAGCCCTCTCGCACCGGGACCAGGTCGACGAACACGGCCCCGAGGCCGTAGCCCGGCGCCGCCTGCTCGGCCAGCCTGGCGGCGAGCCTGGTCTTCCCGACCCCGCCTGGGCCGACGAGGGTGACCAGCTGGCTGCCGGCAAGCGCGGCCGAGATGGTCGCCCGCAATTGCTCCCGGCCGATGAAGCTGGTCCGCACCGCTGGCAGGCCCGCGATGGCCGGACGCATCGGGCCAGCCGCAGGCCGTCCGGCCGGCTCCGTAGTTCCCGCCTCACCAGCCTGGCCCGCGCCGGCCTGAGCTGTGCTGGCCTGAGCTGTGCTGGCCTGAGCTGTGCTGGCCTGGTCGATGCCGGCCTGGTCGGCGGCTCGGGCCAGCATCTCCCTGTCCGCAGGCGACAGCTCAAGCGCGTCGGCGATCAGTCGTACCGTCGAGAGCCTCGGCGCCCTTCGCCGTCCTTGCTCGATCGCCGCGACCGTGGCGGGGCTGATCCGGCACTCCTGCGCAAGTGCCTCCTGAGTGAGGCTGGCCGCAATCCGGAACCGGCGCAGCAATTCGCCAAAGGATTCGGCCATTTCAGGAAATCCCCACTCCCTCCAGGCGAGTCTAGGGCACCGCCTACGACCGGCCAACCCTCCTGGGCTGCGACCGGCCAGTCATCAGGTACGGCCTTAAAGCTTCCTTCCGATCAGAGCCAGCTATGGAACCAAATCCGGTTGAGCCACGAATGGTACGGGATCGCTTGCGCCGCCAAAACCGGATAAAGATAGATAAAGTTCGCCAGGACTGCGAGCAGGTACCCGCCGCCCAGGACGGCACCGATGCGTCGGCCGAGCCAGTCAGGACGAGCGAGCACATTCAGGCAGAGCGCGACGGCAATCACCAGGAATGGATCGAATACCACTGCGTAGTAATAGAACTCCGTCCTGTGATCATGCAGATAGAACCAGATCCACGGGAGCCAGCCAGCGGCGACGCCGACCAGCACTCCGGCCGCCCGCCAGTCCCGGCGCCAGGCCCACCAGACCAGGCAGACCGCCACCGCCGCCGTCGCCGCCCACCAGATCAGCGGCGTGCCGATCGCGAGCACCTCCTGCTCGGTCGACCCGGCGGCACCGCAGCCGTGGACTGGCAGGCACGTCGAGTAGAACGAGATCGGCCGGGCCAGTATCAGCCAGCCGAGCGGGTTCGACTCGTAGACATGGAACACGTGCAGCCCGAGGCCGAAGCCGAGAATGGACTTCTGGTACTGAAGCCAGGCCACGATCGTGGCGGTCGGGTGACCGCCGTTGAGCGCCGCGCCCGACCGGTCGTAACCGTAACTGGTCGCGAACCATCCGGTCCATGAGGCCACGTAGGCCGCGACCGGAGCGAGCCCGAACCAGACCGGCAGCCAAGGGCCGTCACTGCGCGCCACCGCCGTGATCCGCGACCAGAACGGGCGGTCAGGCCGGGCCGGGCGAGCGCCGACGTCCCAGGCGACGACGAGCGCGGCGAAGGCCGGCAGGTACCACACGCCGTCCCATTTGGTCGCGCACGCGCAGCCGAGGCAGACGCCCGCCAGCAAGAGCGGCCAGCGGAACCCGAGCCTGACCCGACTGGCCCCGGCGAGCCCGGCCGAGGTCATGGTCTCAGCGAGCCGTTGCCTGGTCCGGTCTCGGTCGATCACGATCAGCCCGAAGGCGGCCAGGATCCAGAACATGAGGAAGATGTCGAGAATGGCGGTACGGCTCAGCACGAACTCAAGGCCGTCAAGCGCCAGCAAGAGCCCGGCCACGCAGCCCGCCACGGTCGACCCGGTCATCCGGCGCGCGATCCTGGCCGTCATCAAGATGGCCAGCGTGCCCACCACGGCGGCGGCGAACCGCCACCCGAACGGGGTCAGCCCGAACAGCCACTCCCCGACCGCGATCATGGCCTTGCCGAGCGGCGGATGCGCCACGTACTCGCCCTGGGTGCCCATGAGGATCTGCGTGCTGCCCCGCGCCAGCAAGGCGTTCGCGTTGCTGACGTGGTTGATCTCCACGCCGTGCCGCAAGATGCCGTAGGCATCGGGCACATAGTAGGTCTCGTCGAACACGACGCCATGGGGCACGCTCAGCCGGTCAAAGCGCAGGAAGCCGCCGAACGCGGTCACCAGCAACGGCCCAGCCCAGCCCCGCCAAGCGCTGCCGGGGCCCGGCACCGGCAGCCGGTCCCGAGGGCGCGACGAATGCTCCGCCACCATGGCATCAGTCACCCGCACAGGATTGCAGCAACCGGCCTCAGTTGCCTACTTCGCGCCTAACAACGCCGCAGCATCGCCGCACCCACGCCCGCGCTGGGTAGCGTGGGGGCGTGCAGTTCAGCCGGGAGTTGCGGGACCTGGTGATCGCGGGCGACATCACCGTGTCTATTCGGTTGTGGAGCCGGCCGAAGGTACGGGTCGGCGGCCGGTACCCGGTCGGGCCCGCGATCATCGAGGTGGACTCCATGGAACTGATGCCGTTCGCCTCGATCGGCCCGGCTGACGTCCGGCGCAGCGGCGAGCAGAGCCTGGAGTCCTTGCGGCAGCGAGCCGCGCACGCTGGCCCCATCGAAGCGGACACGCTCGTCTACCGCATCGAGTTCCACATCGTCAGCGACGACGAGCCTTCCTGAGGCGGGCAACGGCCCAGGTTTCCCGCGGCCCCGGCGGCGTTGTTGTGGCTGCGCCGGGGATTCCGCTGTTCGGCGGCGAGGTTCCGAGGGCGGGCTGGGGCGCTAGACCCTTCCGGGGCGGGCGTTCGGAGTGGTGGGGGCGGTCACGGGAGCGCGGGAGTCTTCGGGGTGGAACCGCTCCTGGCGGTTGCACTGGCCGCACGACCCGCAGACGTAGCCGCCGCAGCGCGGTTCCCGGCAATGCGCGGGCGCTGTGAACTGGTTGCAGTACGGGCAGTACGTCACCGGCCCCTCCCACTTCGTCACGCCTTCAAGCGCTTCACCGTCAGTATGGCAAACGTGCGAACGTTTGCAGGATCAAATTACACGCACAGGATCACAGCGGGCAATAGCACACATCAGGCCAGCTAATGAGCGCGGAGCGAGCGCCACGGAGTGCGCTCGCCCGACCTAGCAGGCCATTTGGCTATTGTGAGGTTTTCGATTTAAGACCGATATGCCCGCTAATCTGAGGCGTGACGCCGCGCTGTCCGGTGGGCCGGCGATCGCGAGCGGGACTCGCGTGGCCGGAGGGTCAAGGTTCGGCGCTATTGATTGCGGGGCTATGGCGGTTCTGTCACGATGGGGCACTATCTGTGCCCGGGTTCGTGGGCGATGGCGGAGGAGTGGGGGATTCATGCGGCGGCGTCCTGCTTTGCTGGCGACGGCGGCTTCGGTGGCGGCGCTGTGCGCGGCGCTGGCGGCGACCGGCGGGGGCGCGCTGGCCGCGACGGCGCAGGCGGC
>DATKFV010000192.1:0-5959 GCA_035511035.1 Streptosporangiaceae bacterium | reverse complement strand
GCAGGGCACCGGCGAGATCGGGTTCTTCAGCCCGCACAGCTGGTGGCCGCTCTTCCTGGCGCTCGCCGCCGCCATCGCGGCGCTGGGCCTAGCCATCGGCTGGTGGATGTTCCTGATGGGGATCCTGTTCACCGTGTTCGCCTCGATCGGCTTCGTCTTCGAGTACTACCGGGGCAACTTCTCCCACTGAGCCCTCCGACTAGGGAGCCCGCGTCACCTCGCCAGCCCGGACTGGTAGGCGATGATGACCAGCTGGATCCGGTCACGGGAATCGAGCTTGGTCAGCAGGTGAGCCACGTGAGTCTTGGCGGTGGCCGGGCTGATCGTCAGGTGTCCGGCGATTTCGGCGTTAGACATGCCGCGGGCGACCATCTTGAGCACCTCGAGCTCACGGTCGGTGAGGACCCGCGAGAGCTTGTCGCAGTCCAGGCTGGAACGCCTGTCATCTTGGGCCGTCGCATCCTGGGCTTCCTCAGTCGCTGCCTGGGCGCTTGCGGCGGCGCTCGGCGTGCGGGCGAACTCGCCGATCAGGCGGCGGGTGACGCTCGGCGCGAGCAGCGCGTCGCCCGCGGCCACGACCCGGATGGCGTTGAGCAGGTTAGCGGGCAGCGTGTCCTTGAGCAGGAACCCGCTGGCCCCGGCCCGCAGCGCGGCGAAGACGTACTCGTCCAGGTCGAAGGTGGTCAAGATGAGCGCGCGTACGTCCGTGCTCTCGGTGATCTGCCTGGTGGCCTCGATGCCGTCCATCACCGGCATTCGCACGTCCATCAAGATAACGTCGGGCTTGGCCCGCCGCGCGGCCTCGACCGCCTCCGCCCCGTTGCCCGCCTCGCCGACCACGGCAAAGCCAGGCGTGGCCGCGATGATCCCGCAGAACCCCACCCGGACCAGGGCCTGATCGTCGGCGACCACCACCCGCAGCGCGTCCGGGTCGGTCATGCCGGGCCCTGTACGCCCGTCTTCATCGGGCCCCGTCCGCGGGCAGCGGGATGCGCGCGCAGACGCCGAACCCGTAGCCGGGCCGCGGTCCCGCGCTGAACTCGCCCCCCAGCAGGGAAACCCGCTCGCGCATCCCGATGATGCCGTGCCCGCCGGGGGCGCCGTCGGTGAGGTTCCAGCCGGGTGCCGACCCTGTGTGCCAGGCGTCGAGCACCGTGGCCGCGCCGCTGGCCGGGCCCCCGGCCCGGTGACCGTTCACGGCTCCGTGCTGCGATAGTCCGGCACCGGCCAACTCGGGCAGGCCGGCGCCGTTGTCCGTCACCTCAAGGATCAGCTCGTCATAGCCGTAGCCGATGAGCACCTGGCACGAACCCGCGCGCGCGTGCTTGACCACGTTGGTCAGGGCTTCCTGGATAATCCGGTAAGCGGACAGGTCGATGCTCGCGGGCAGCTCCCTCGGCTTCCCGCAGCGCGTCACGTCCACCAGGACGCCCGCGCTCGCGGTGCGAGACAGCAGCCGGTCCAAGTCGGCCAGCCCGGGCGCGGGGAACAGCGGTGCCCCTTCGGCGCCCCGCGAGCCGGATGTATCCGGCGCTGCCCGCGAGCCGTCGGCCGCCCGCGCGGCCTCACGCTGGTCGGTCTCGTCGGCCTGGCGGAGGGCGCCGAGCATCCGGCGCATCTCGTCCAGGGCTTCCCTGCTCGTCGCCTGGATGGCGCCGAGGGCGGTGCGCGCGTCGGCGGGCTGGGTGTCGATGACGTACTGGCCGTAGCCGGCCTGGACCGCGATGACGCTCATGCTGTGCGCGACCACGTCGTGCAGTTCCCTGGCGATGCGCAGCCGCTCTTGCGCGACCGCCTTGCTCGCCGCCTCATCCTGCAGCCGGACCGCGTACCTGCGCTGCTGACGCACGATGTAACCGGTCGACCAGACCACGATCACGCACAACGTGACCGAGACCAGGCCGCTGCGCAGCAAAAACCCCTCCCCGGTCAAGTCGAGCACGACGGCGTCGAGGAACAGGGTCGCGAACACGGCGATGAGCACGCGCACCGCGGCCCGCCTGCGCTCGTAGGTGGCCGCGACCAGGTAGAGCACGTAGGCGATGGGCAGGAAGTAGACCAGGGCACTCGGCCCGGTCAGCGTGGTCATAACGAGAGAGCCGGCCAGCAGTACGCCGAGCATGACCGCCGGATGCCGGCGGCGCAGCGCTACCGCGATGGCCGCGACCGCGACCAGCAGCGTGACCAGCAGCATGCCGGCCGGGCTGGCCAGCGCGGTCGGCTGGAGACGCAGTACGGCGGAAGGGGGTCCCACGGATTGCCTGACGTTGTGCCTGACGACCGGGAAGAGGATCACCGCGAGCAGCGCGCCGGCCAGGCAGTCAAGCACGGCCCAGTACCGGGGACTGAGCCGCTTAGTCAGCGGCGGCCGCTGCCGCGCGGCCGGAACGTCCGAGATGGTGCGCACAAAGCTACCGTAACCGCCACGGCCGCCCGGAGCGTCATCCTGCAGGCGTACACCGCGACGCCGAGCTGCCAGGCTCCCATGCCTGGCCGCGGGCGGCTGCGGGCGGCTGCGGTGCCGGGGCAGACCGCAGGGGGATAGCGACTTCATCCTGGCGGGCGATGACACACCCGGCCCCACGCTGGCACTGTAACACCCATGCCATCCAGCCAAGCTCCCGCCGCCGTCATCGAGACCACGGCGCTGACCAAGCTGTACCCGGGCAACGTGGCCGCGCTTGACGGCCTGACCGTCGCGGTCTCACCCGGCGTCACCGGGCTCGTCGGCGCCAACGGCGCGGGCAAGTCCACGTTGATCAAAATCCTGCTCGGCCTCATCGTGCCGACCAAGGGCCAGGCCAAGGTGCTCGGCCACGACTGCGAGACCAGCGGCGAGCGAATCAGGACTCTGCTCGGCTACATGCCGGAGCACGACTGCCTGCCGCCCGACGTGACCGCTACCGAGTTCGTGACCCATCTGGGCCGGATTTCGGGTTTGCCGCCCACGGTGGCCAAGGAACGTGCGGCGGAATCGCTGCGTCACGTCGGCCTGCACGAGGAGCGGTACCGGCCGATAGGAACCTACTCCACCGGCATGAAACAGCGGGTCAAGCTGGCTCAGGCCCTCGTCGGCGACCCTAGGCTGCTGCTGCTCGACGAGCCGACCAACGGGCTAGACCCGGCCGGGCGGACCGCGATGCTCGAGCTGATCGCCAGGATCGGAGCTGAGTTCGGCATCTCGATCGTGATCGCCTCGCACCTGCTCGGCGAGATCGAGCGGATCTGCGACCACCTGGTGGCGATCGAGGGCGGACGGCTGCTCCGCGCCGACACGATCACCAGCTTCACCCAGGTCAGCCAGGTCCTCGCCGTCGAGGTCGAAGAAGGCCTCGCCCAGTTGCAAGCCGAGCTCGCCGCCCGCGGCCTGACCGCGAGCACGCACGCCAGGACCCTGCTCGTCCCGCTGGGTGGCGACGACACCTACGACGTCGTGCGCGACTGCGTGGCGGCGCTGGCCCTGCCGCTTTGCCGGCTTGAGCAACGGCGCCATCAGGTCGAAGAGCTGTTCCGCGATGAGGCGGCAGGGGAGGAGGCGTCTCATGTCTGAGGTGGCCACCGGCGTCATTCATGACCTCGGCTATCGCGGCTATGACGGCCCCAGGCTGGGCCGGGTGCAGATCGTAAAGGCCCTGACCTGGCATAGTTTCCGTTCGGCGTTCGGCATCGGCCGCGGCGTGAAGGGCAAGATCGTCCCGGCGCTCGCGGTGATCGCCATGTGCCTGCCCGCGTTCGTGAACGCGTTCGCCGTAGCCCGCGGTAACCCGAGGCTATTCGGTTACGACGTGTACGTGCCGACCCTGCGGGTCGCCGTCGTCACCCTCTTCCTCGCCGCTCAGGCGCCTGAGCTGGTTTCCAGGGACCTGCGCAACCACGTGCTGCCGCTGTATTTCTGCCGCCCGCTGCGGCGCGGTGATTACCCGCTGGCCAAGTACCTCGCGCTCACCATGGCGCTGCTGCTCTTGATCGAGATACCGCTGCTCATCCTCTACGTGGGCACGATCGCGTCCGTCAAGGGCAAGGGGGCCGTCTGGGACGAGACCAAGGCGCTGATCCCCGGGCTTGGCGTCGGCTTGATGTGGGCCGTGCTCATGGCGGCGGTCGGCTTGGTGCTCGCGTCTTTCACGGGCCGGCGTGCGTACTCGACCGGCATCGTCGCGATCAGCTGCGTCCTCACGTTCGTCGTGTCCGTGCTGCTGATCCAGTCAGAAGGAGGCACTACGGCCACGGCGACGGGAGCGCGCATCGCCGGGCTCTTCAGCCCGTTCACCCTGCTCGACGGAGTTCGAGTCTGGCTCGGGGGCACCTCGCCTGGCCTGGTCGCCAATCCAGGCGGCTACGGCCCGCTCTACGGGGTCGTGACGATCGTCCTGCTCGCGGCCTGCCTCGGGGGCCTGGCCGCGAGATACCGGAAGGTGAGCCAGTCATGACCATCGAACTGCGCAACGTATCCCGCTGGTACGGCAACGTGGTGGCGGTCAACGACGTCACCATGTCCATCGGGTCCGGGGTGACCGGGCTGCTCGGGCCGAACGGCGCGGGAAAGTCGACGATCATGCACATGATCGCCGGCTTCCTGCCGCCGTCCCGCGGCGAGCTCACCGTCGGCAACGGGTCAACAGGCAATGGGTCAACAGGCAACGGACCGAGGGGCGGCGTGCCCAGCTGGCGTAACCCGGCCGTGTACCGCGACATCGGCCTGGTCCCCGAACGAGACTCGGTATACGCGTTCCTGACCGGCGAGCAGTTCGTCAGGTCGACCGCGAAGCTGCACGGGCTCCCTGATCCGGGTGCCTCGGCGGCGCGGGCGATCGCGTTGCTCGACATGGCCGACGCGGCGGACCGCAAGGTCGCCACCTACTCCAAGGGCATGCGGCAGCGCATCAAGGTGGCCGCGGCGCTCGTGCACGATCCGGAGATCTTGCTGCTCGATGAGCCGTTCAACGGGATGGACCCGCGCCAGCGGCTGCACATGATGGACCTGCTCGACAAGCTCGGCAGCGAGGGCCGGACAATCCTGTTCAGCTCGCACATCCTAGAAGAGGTGGAGCGGCTGTCCGGCACGATCCAGGTCGTGGTGGCCGGCCGCCTGGCCGCCTCCGGCGACTTTCGCGCCATCCGGCGGCTGATGACTAGCCGGCCACACGTGTTCACCGTGCGGTCCTCCGACGACCGCCTGCTGGGCGGCACGCTGATTGGCCGGCCCGCGGTGACCGCCGTCGAACTGACCGGCACCGGCCTGCAGGTCCGGACCTCGGACTACGGCGCGTTCTGCCGGGACATCGCCGTGCTGGCCCGTGACCACGGCATCCGGCTGCGCGAGGTGCAGCCCACCGACGAATCCCTGGAAAGCGTCTTCGCCTACCTGGTCGCGGACTGAAGGAGCCCCATGCGAAACCTGTTCAACCCGACGGTCGCGTGGATCACCACCCGCGCCACCCTGGGCCGCAGACGAGCGTTGCTGTTCGCGATCCCGGCCGTGATCCTCATCGCGGTCACGCTCGCGCTCAAGTTGTCCCGCCCGCCGTCACGGCCCTGGCCGTCGCACGTGCTAGGCACGTTCGGCTTCTCGGTATTGCTGCCGCTGACCGCGCTGATCATCGGCTCCAGCGTGCTCGGCGCGGAGATCGACGATGGCAGCATCATCCACCTGCTGGCCACCCCGGTCCGCCGCTCGTCGGTGATCATCACCAAGTTCCTCGTGGCCACCGGGCTGACCATCGTCTTCGCCGCGGTGCCCGAGCTCATCGCGGCCCTGATCTCCGGCGGGGGACAGACCGCTGCGGTCGTCAAGGTCGGCCCGAACGGCCCGGTCAGCGTCACCCCGGGCGCCGTCATCAACAACACCGATTTCGCGGTCGGCCTGTTCGTCGGGGCCCTGGTCTGCGCGGTGATCTACAACGCGATCTTCGTCATGGTCTCGGTCGCGACCACCCGCGCCATCGCGGTCGGCCTGCTC
>DATKFV010000191.1:0-3592 GCA_035511035.1 Streptosporangiaceae bacterium | reverse complement strand
CGGTTACCACGCGGCGAAGGACGAGCAGGGTCAGATCGAGGCGCGGATCATCACCCTTCAGCACATCCTGGAGAACGCCCGTGTCGGCGGTCCGCCGCGCACCGACGGCGTCGTCGGCCCGGGCATGACGGTCACGATCCGGTTCGTCAAGGACGACGACGAGGTGACCTTCCTGCTCGCCTCCCGCGAGGAGAGCGGGTCGCCGATCGACGTCTACTCGCCCCGCTCGCCGCTCGGGGCCGCCATCTCCGGCAAGAAGGTCGGCGAGAGGGCGACCTACTCGCTGCCGAACGGCCGCCCCTGCACGGTCGAAATCCTGGAGGCCGTCCCCTACGTCGGGGTGTAAAGCCTTTTCCAGCGCCGAAACGGGCAGTGGTCTGCGCGGCCACTGCCCGTCAGGCATTCCGGCGGCTGCGCCCCGGATTTATGACGCGGGGCTATCCGTACGAGCCGGACTCGACCGTCCGCCCGCGACGTCACGATTTGCCCGCGACGTCGGCTTTCGCGCACCCGGGCCCGCGCGGCCCGCACGGTCGGCCCGCCGCGCGGACCCGCACGGCCGCCCGCCGTGCGGACAAATGGTGCATTTCGTGCTCGGGATGTCGGCGGCGGGCGCGATCGCGCGTCACCGTCGTGCGCCAAACCCGGCAATTCGGGCAGCGTGAGCCGGAACAGCATCATCGTGGATCGCCACCTTCCCCCCGCGGGTAGTAGCGATCCACGATAACGATTGACGCCTAGGTCACCAGCTCGGACTGCTGCCCGGCGGTCTGCTCAGGTCCGGGGGCTGGGGTCCGGCCGCGCAGCGGGACCTCCTTGATCAGCAGTGCCAGCAGGAAGATCAGCACCGCGGCGGGCAGCGCCCAGATGAAGACGCCCTGGACGGCGTGCGCGATCGCGACGAACACGTCGTGCTTGACCACCGTCGGCAGCTTGTCGACGGTGGCCGGGTCGAGCTGACCGCCGCTGGCGCTGATGTGCACGCCGGTGCCGGCCGCGGCGGCCAGCGACTCGGTCAGCCGCCGGGCGAAGACGGCGCCGAACGCGGCCACGCCGAGCGACCCGCCGATCTGCTGGAAGAACATCCGGGCGCTGCTGGCCACGCCCATGTCCTTCTGCTGCACGCTGTTCTGCGCGATCAGCGAGACCATCTGCATCAGGAAGCCCATGCCGAGGCCCAGCACGACGTAGTAGATGCCCGACGTGGTGCGGCTGGTGTCGACGCCCAGCCTGGTCAGCAGGAACATGCCGACGGCCATGATGGCCCCGCCCAGGATCGGGAACACCTTGTACTTGCCGGTCCTGGTGGTCACCTGGCCCGACAGGATCGACGTGACCGTCACCCCTAGCATCATCGGGGTCAGCATCAGCCCGCTGACCACGGCCGAAGCGCCCTGGACGGTCTGCTGGTACAGCGGCAGGAACGTCATCGCGCCGAACATCGCGATGCCGGTGAAAAACGTCAGCATCATCGCGACGGAGAAGTTCCTGTTGCGGAAGACGCGCAGCGGCAAGATGGGCTCGGCGGCCTTGGTCTCGGTGACGAGGAACCCGATGGTCGCCGCCACCGCGAGGACGCCGAGGCCGATGATCTGCAGCGAACCCCACGCGTACTCGCTGCCGCCGAAGGTGGCGAACAAGATGATCGCGATGGCGGCCACCGCGAGCAGCCCGCCGCCCAGGTAGTCGATCTTGTGGCTGACCTTCTTAGCCGGCACGTGCAGGACGGCGAGCAGGTAGACGAGTGCCGCGCCGCCCAGCGGCAGGTTGATGTAGAAGATCCAGCGCCAGGAGAAGCTGTCGGTGATGAACCCGCCGGCCAGCGGGCCGCCGATGGTGGCGAGCATCATCACCACCATCATGTAGCTCATGTAGCGCCCGCGTTCGCGCGGCGCCACGATGTCGCCGAGCGTCGCCATCGCCCCGACCATCAGGCCGCCGGCTCCCAGCCCCTGCAGGGCCCGGAACATGATGAGCTGCGCCATGTTCTCCGACAGGCCGGAAAGCGCCGAACCGACCAGGAAGATCACGATCGCGGTGATGAACAGCTTCTTGCGGCCGTACATGTCGCCGAGCTTGCCGTAGAACGGCGTGGTGACGGTCGACGCGAGCACGTAGGCGGTCACCACCCAGGCCAGGTGGGTCACGCCGCCCAGGCTGCCGACGATCCTCGGCAGCGCCGTGCCGACGATGAGCTGGTCGAGCATCGCGAGCAAAATCGCCATCAGCAGCCCCGGCAGCACGATAAGCACCTGACGCCTGTCGGCGTACTGGCTCGTGCTGGCCAGGCCCGCGTCAGCTGGCCCGTTACCGTTGCTAGCAGCGGTTATGTCGCCGCCCCCGTCGCCCGTACCCTGCGCCACCCGTCCGCTCCTTCTCGTCCGCCCTCATCCAGGCCGCCTGCCGGCTGCCCACCGCCAGGTCCGTTGACTTACCGGCCGGCAAGTCATTATGCTAGGGCGGTAACTAACCGGCCGTCAAGTAAAAAAGGCGGCCCCGGCTCCACGAAGGAACGCGAGACCAACATGGGAGGCGCGGGGCCCACGCCGCGGACCGATACCCGGTCCCGCGTGCAGAAGGTGGCGCTCGAGCTGTTCGCCGAGTACGGGTACGAGAAGACCTCCCTGCGAGAGATCGCCGAGCGGCTGGGCGTGACCAAGGCCGCCCTCTACTACCACTTCAAGTCCAAGGAAGACATCGTCCACAGCTTCACCGATGATTACTTCGCGGAGCTAGACGCCCTCCTGGACTGGGCCAAGGACCAGCCGCGAAGCGAGCAGACACGCCGCGAGCTCCTTGACCGCTACGTCGGGATCGTGCTGGCCGGCCACGAGGTCTTCCGCTTCCTCGAGCAGAACCGGGCCTCGGTCCAGGGCATGCACGACGGCAAGGAACGGTTCGCACGTTTCCGTGACCGGCTGGACGGACTGGTAGACGTGCTGGTCGGGCCCGAGGCTGTACTGCGGGACCGGGTACGCGCTACCACCGCCGTGCTCGCGGTCGGCGCGACCTGCATGTTCTACCTGCAGCGAGTAGACGACCAGGACAAGCTGCGGGCCATCGTGCTCGAAATGGCCACCGACCTGACCAGCTAGCACCAAGGGCCGGGTTTTCGTATGCATTCGATGCGACCTGGATTGGATCATGGTGCGCAGTTAAGCTGCTGGTATGACAATGGTGGGGGCATCACGTCTTTCTCACAGACGGCAGCTAATGCGTCTAATAACTACATTCATCACTGACCCGATAGGAGTGATCCGGGCGCTGCCCGGGGAATTCCAGCAGCGGATCCAGTGGCGCCGCGGAGATGACCAAGGCCTCATATCAAGGGTGGACGAGGCCTGGGACGAGCACCTGCACGGCCTGCTCGGCGCGCCCTGGCCCTGCCCGGCCGAACAGCAACTCGATGAGATCATGGCCGATATCGACGCGCTGCTGGCGGCCAGAGGGCTCAAGTCAGGGCGCTTCACCTACGGCTGGTACAGCGACGCGGAGAGCGTGCTGTGCCACGCCGTCTGGTGTGTGGCGCTGCACACCCGGCCGGAGGTCGTAGTCGAGACCGGCGTCGCGCACGGCGTGACCAGCTCCCCCC
>DATKFV010000190.1:0-3301 GCA_035511035.1 Streptosporangiaceae bacterium | reverse complement strand
TGACCGCGCGGTCCGCGCTCCACCCCATGCGCGTAGCGGCCGGGGCCACGAGGGCACCAGGCATGATGGCGCCCGGGGCCATCAGGGTTTCGGTCACATGGGTTGGACGCGCATCCCCGTCCTCAGGTTCACTCACCAGCTGCGCCTCCGTGCTGCTGCGAGCGCATCGGACCTGATCGCCGGTCCCTCATCCCGATAATCTCCGCCCATCTGACCATCCGATGCCTTGCGATCCCGGCTGCTGCCGGGACCCCGCAAGCCAGTCACCTGGGCAAACGAGCAATCAGGGAGCAAACGGACCGCGTCACGCTGGCTTTCGGACACGCCGCCGGTGATCGCCGGAGGATTGCGGGGAAATTAAGAATATCCATAGTGCGCGACCGGACGACAGCACTTGCCGGGATCGGCACGATAACCAGGCATGGCCACGTGGTTACTCAGGAGTATCAACGATCGCAATCACATTGTCGACACCCTCGTGAATGAGCCGGATACGCACGGGCCGGGTAGCTATGGCGGATAACATGGAGCCATGGACCTCGGGGAGCGGTCCTCCGGGCCTTGGAGAGCGCCGAATTGACGACGAATTGACGGATATCCGAAACGACGACCTGCGCACTTCCAACAACGATCTGCGTGGCAAGAGCGGTCCGAGCGGCAATGGCCAGCCGGGTGAATCGGCCCCGGGTGAAGCCCAGCACGAGCCGCGGGCCGACGGCCAACGTGAACCGCGATCCCAGGTGAAGATCGTGATCCCGGCCGATCGTTCCATGGTCAGCCTGCTCGGATCCGGGGACGAACTGCTGCACGTGATCGAGCGCGAGTTCAACGCTGATATCCACGTCCGCGGCAACGAGATCACCGCGACCGGCAGCCCGGCGGAGACCGATCTGGTCACCGCCCTGTTCGAGGAGCTCCTCGAGCTGCTGCGCAAGGGCACGGACCTGACCGCCGACGCGGTGGAGCGGACCGCGGCCATGCTCCGGGCCGAGCGCGGCGTGCGCCCGGCCGACGTGCTGACCGTCGGCATCCTGTCTGCCCGCGGCCGCACCATCCGGCCGAAGACGCTGAACCAGAAGCGCTACGCGGACGCCATCGACAAGCACACGATCGTCTTTGCCATCGGCCCGGCCGGCACCGGCAAGACCTACCTGGCCATGGCCAAGGCGGTCAAGGCGCTGCAGGCCAAGGCGGTCAACCGGATCATCCTGACCAGGCCCGCGGTGGAGGCGGGGGAGCGGCTCGGCTTCCTGCCCGGCACCCTCTACGAAAAGATCGACCCCTACCTCCGCCCCCTCTACGACGCCCTGCACGACATGCTCGACCCGGATTCCATCCCCCGCCTGATGGCCGCCGGCACGATAGAGATCGCCCCGCTGGCTTTCATGCGCGGCCGGAGCTTGAACGACTCGTTCATCATCCTGGACGAGGCGCAGAACACCTCGCCCGAGCAGATGAAGATGTTCCTCACCCGCCTCGGCTTCGGATCGCAGATCGTGGTCACCGGCGACGTCACCCAGGTCGACCTGCCGGCAGGCCAGGTCAGCGGCCTGCGCGTCGTCCAGGACATCCTGGAGGGCATCGAGGACATCCACTTCGCCCGGCTGACAAGTCAGGATGTTGTCAGGCACCGCCTGGTGGGCAAGATCGTCGACGCGTACGAGAGGTACGACGCCTACGAACGGCAGACCCAGCTCGGCTCGGCGAACCGGGCAAGCGGACCAGGCAGGCGGAAAGGCAGCTAAGGTCCCGACATGAGCATCGACATCGCCAACGAGGCGGGCATCGGCGTCGACGAGGTCGGGCTGGTCGCGGTCGCCAGGTTCGCACTTGACCAGCTGCACATCCACCCGCTGGCCGAGCTCTCCGTGCTGCTCGTGGACGACCGAACCATGACCGAACTGCACGAGCGCTGGATGGGCGAGCCGGGCCCGACGGACGTCCTCGCGTTCCCGATGGACGAGCTGCGGCCGCCCCCCCTCGGCGGCAGCCGGTCTGGCGAGCCGGACCCCGGCGGCGATCCGGGCCTGCTCGGCGACGTGGTGCTCTGCCCGCAGGTCGCGGCCGAACAGGCGGTCAAGGCCGGCCACTCCACCCAGGATGAGCTTGAGCTGCTCTGCGTGCACGGGATCTTGCACCTGCTCGGCTACGACCACGCCGAGCCCGAGGAGCACGCCGAGATGTTCGGCCTCCAGGAGCAGCTGCTGAAGGCGTGGCGGGTCGCGAAGGGCCAGGAAGGGCCGGGCTGATGACCGCTCCGGCGTGGCTGATCGTCGCGGCGGCGGTGCTTGCCCTGATGGCGGGCTGGTGCGCCACCGCCGAGGCCGCGCTCGCGCTGGTCTCAGCCACCGGCGTCGCCGAGCGGCCGGAGCACAACGGCCCGCTGCAGACAGTCTCCGCCGACCTGCCCCGCTACCTGAGCGTGCTGCTGCTGCTGCAGGCCATCGCCGAGATCGCCGCGGCGCTCCTGGTCGCGGCCGCATTCGCGGCATGGCTCGGCGACGACTGGCGCGCGGTGCTCGCCGCGCTCGGCGTGGTCATCGTGCTGCGGTACGCGCTGACCGGAGTGCGGCCGCAGACCGGCCGGGTCGGCCCGCGCACCGAGCGGACCGCCGAACGCGCGGCCAAGTTCCTCCTCCCGCTCACCCGGGCACTCGGCCCGCTGCCCGCCGCGCTCGTCGCCGTGGGCCGCGCCCTGCCGCCGCGGCGCCGGCCCCGGCCGGGCGGGGACGAAGAGGCCGCGGGGGGTTCCGGCGGCGCCGTGACCCGGTCCGAGCTGCGCGGGCTTGTCGACTACCTGGAGCGCAGGACCGGCATCGAACCGGGCGAGCGCGAGATGGTCCGCTCCGTCTTCGAGCTCGGCGACACCATCGTCAGGGACGTCATGGTGCCGCGCACCGACATGGTGTTCATCGAGAGCGACAAGACCGTGGAGCAGGCGCTCTCGCTGGCGATGCGCAGCGGCTTCTCCCGTATCCCCGTGGTCGGCGAGAACGAGGACGACGTGGTGGGCATCGCCTACCTGAAGGACATCGTGGCCTGGAGCCACGATCACCCGGGCGCCGACGCGACGGAGAAGGCCGCGACCGTGATGCGCCCGGCCGGCTTCGTGCCCGACAGCAAGCCGGTCGACGAGCTGCTGCGGCAGATGCAGGCGCAGCGGAATCACATGGTGATCGTGATCGACGAGTACGGCGGCACGGCCGGCCTTGTCACCATCGAGGACATCCTCGAGGAGATCGTCGGCGAGATCACCGACGAGTACGACAACGAGCGGCCGCCGGTGGAATGGCTCCCCGAT
>DATKFV010000189.1:0-2381 GCA_035511035.1 Streptosporangiaceae bacterium | reverse complement strand
GGGGGAGGGATGTCGGCCGAGAAGGGGTACCTCCGCGAGGCGGGCAACCTGCTGTTCCACCTGTCGCTGCTCGGCGTGCTGCTCTCGATCGCGGCCGGCGGCCTCTTCGGCTACAAGGCGGACAAGCTGCTCGTCGAGGGGGGCTCGTTCTCCGACACCGTCAGCGCGCTCGATGAGATCCACCCGGGGCGGCTCGTCTCCGATTCCGACTTCGCGCCGTTCTCGCTCACGCTGAACAAGTTCACCGCCAACTACATCGAGTCCGGAGAATCGATCGGGCAGCCGTCGAACTTCGACGCCAGCGTCACCTACACGGCCTCGCCCGGCGGCCAGGCGAAGACCTACAACATCAGGATCAACGACCCGCTGTCCGTCGACGGGGCGAAGGTCTACCTCATCGGCCACGGGTACGCGCCGGAGTTCAAGGTGACCGGGGCCAACGGCCAGGTGACCTACTCCGAGTCGACGCCGTTCATCCCGGAGAACACCAGCACCTTCGAGTCCGACGGAGTGGTGAAGGCACCGGACTCCTCGCTCGGCTTCGAGGGCGTGTTCGTGCCGACCGCGATCACGGTGGCCGGGACGCTTGAGTCGATCTTCCCCTCCGCCGACAACCCCAAGGTGTCGCTGAACGGCTACTACGGGAACCTCGGCATGAACTCCGGGCAGCCGCAGTCGGTCTACCAGCTTGACACCTCTGACATGACGGAGATCTCCGGCTCGCCGCACCTGCTGCAGCCCGGCCAGACGTGGACCCTGCCCAACGGCAAGGGGTCGGTCACGTTCGTCGGCGTCAAGCAGTGGGCGTCACTGGCGGTCACCTATGACCCGGGCCAGGTACCCGCCCTCGTCTGCGGCATGCTCGCGCTCGCCGGGCTGCTGGTGTCGTTCTTCGTGCGGCGGCGCCGGGTATTCGTGCGAGCGGTCCCGGCGGCCTCCGGCACCGGCTCGATCGTCACGGTGGGCGGGCTGACCAGGTCCGACGCCAGTGGCGGTTTCGAGGAAGAGTTCGCCGAGCTTGCCGCCGAGATCTCCGAAGCGGAGACATCGCCAGCCCAGTCGAGCACACAGCCGAGCACGCGGCCGTCCGACCCGGACGCCCAGCCATGACGTCTACTCCATCCATGCCAGCCCTCTTCCACACCGGAGCGTGAGGCTCGTGTCCGTCAACCTTGGGTTCGCGTCAGCGAGCAACGACTTCCTGATCGCGGCGCTGTTGATCTACTCGGTCGCGGTGCTCGCCTTCGCCGGTGACTTTGCCTTCGGGCGGCCGCGCCGCGCGGCGGCGGCCAAGGCCGCCGCGCCCGCCGTTGCCCAGCTCGCCACGGTGGGCGGCGGTGCCGGGCCGGATGCCGGCCCCGCCGAGCCGCCCGCGCCGGCCACCCCGGCGGCCCAGGCGGCCGGCGGGATAACGCCGGCCCGCCGGGTCGGGCTGCTCAAGTCGATCAATGAGGCAGGCCCGTGGGTCCGCCTCGCCGTGACGCTCAGCACCATCGGCATGCTCGCGCACCTGACGGCGGTGATCTGCCGTGGCATCGCGGTGCACCGCGCGCCGTGGGGCAACATGTACGAGTTCATCACGGCGCTGACCTGCGTGGCCGCGATCTTCTTCACCTACGTCATCGCCCGCTACCGGGCCTGGGCGCTCGGCGTGTTCGTGATGGGCGCGGTCGTCATCGCCCTCGGCCTGGCCGAGACGCTCATCTACACAGCCCCCGGCCCGCTGGTGCCGGCCCTGCAGTCCTACTGGCTGTCCATCCACGTCACCGCGATGACGCTGTCCAGCGGGATCTTCTTCGTCGCGGCCGTGCTCGGGATCTTGTACCTGGTGGCGGAGCGGTACCGGAAGCGGGTAACGGCGGGCAAGGCCGAGGGGAGCAACGGGCTGATCGACCGGATTCCCTCCGCCGCGCAGCTCGACAAGCTGACCTACCGGGCGGTGGTGTTCGGCTTCCCGATCTGGACCTTCGGCGTGATCGCCGGCGCCATCTGGGCCGACCAGGCCTGGGGCCGCTACTGGGGCTGGGACCCGGTCGAGACCTGGGCCTTCATCACCTGGGTGATCTACGCCGCCTATCTGCACGCCCGGGCCACGGCCGGCTGGCGCGGCGCTCGCGCGCACTACATCCAGCTGCTCGGCTTCGCCAGCCTGGTGACCAACATGCTGATCGTGCAGGTGTTCATCACCGGCATGCACTCCTACGCCGGCCTCAGTCACTAACTGCTTAGCTGCCCACCAGGGACGCGTCGGTCATTAAGTTGACTTTGCCGTTCCAGGGCACGCTCGTCGTGATAGGGGCATTTCAGGTGCCAGCGCCGCGCCGCCGGGTGCCAGTAGAAGATGCTGGATCAGTAACCACAGCCGGCTGTGGTTACTGATC
>DATKFV010000188.1:0-7672 GCA_035511035.1 Streptosporangiaceae bacterium | reverse complement strand
GTGATATGTGTTGTCCTACGCCATGCTCGACTGGTCTAATCCTCCGGTGGGAAAGGAATGGTGAGTCGGGAGTGAGTGGAGCGTGGGATGCACGTTTACTTGCTCGGCCCAATTGAGGTCTCTTGTGCTGAGCATCAGGTTCCGTTAAGCGGTCACCATCAGCGAGCGCTGGTCGCGGTATTAGCCAGTGAGCTGGGGAAGGTGATCTCCGCCGAACGGCTGATCGAGACGATGTGGGGCGGTCACCCGCCTCGCAATGCCAGGGTGAAGCTGCAAGGGTGCGTGTCTGGCCTGCGCAAGGCGCTCGGCGGGGCTAGGTCCTCGTGCCCGCACCGCGGCTCGCTTGTCACCAGGGAACCTGGCTACCTGCTCAGCCCGGACGGCGTGACCGTGGACCTGCTTCAGTACCGGGCGCTGCTCAGGCTCTCCGATGGCGAGATTTCCGATGGCCAGGTCGCCGCGGCGGCCGGGCACCTGGGCGATGCCCTGGCTATGTGGCGGGGGCCGGCCTACGCCGACGTGCGGACCCCGGTCCTGTGCGGAATGGCGGACGCCCTTGAGCGGGGACGGCTGCTCGCGGTCGAGCGCAAGGCGGAATGTGATCTGCGGCTTGGCCGGCACGAAGCGGTCGCGGAGGAACTGACCGCGGTACTTGCCGCCCACCCGTTCCGCGAGGGTACCCGCGCCGTCTTGATGCTGGCCCTGTACCGATGCGGGTGCCGGGCTGAGGCGCTCGAGTGCTACCGCATCGGCCGCCAGCTGCTGCATGAGCAACTCGGCATCGAACCAGGCACGCCCCTGCGGCAGCTGCACGAGCGGATGCTCACTGATGATCCTTCTCTCGCGGTACCGCCGTCCCGCCCGGCCAGGTACGACGCCGAGGCCGGTCAGTCCCGCTGACGGCGTAGCGTTTTGACTCTCCCCATGGGGGAGCCCGCACACTCACCTTGCCGGGCCGAGTCGGCCCGGTGACGAGGGAGTCAGCGTGAAAGAGATCAGCATCGGAGAGTTCGCGCGGCGGTCGCGTCTGTCGCTGAAGGCACTGCGCCGCTACGACGAGCTCGGGGTGCTGGTGCCTTCGCGTGTCGATCAGGGGTCTGGCTATCGCTACTACGACCCGGCCCAACTGGATGAGGCGCGCCTGGTCGTGATGCTGCGCCAGTTGCAGTTGCCGCTCGCGGCGATCAGGGAGCTGCTCGGGTGCGATCGGTCCGATGCGGCGAAGCGCATCGCTGAGCACTGGCGCGACGCCGAGGCGGCCCACGACGCGCGGCGCGAGCTCGCCGACTACCTCGTCAGCCGATTGAGGGGAGAGAGGTCCGTGATGTACGAAGTCGCGACGCAGGAGATGCCCGAGCGCAGTCTGCTGTGCATGAAGCGCAACGTCTACGAGCAGGAAGCGTGGGCCTTCGGCAAGGAGTTCATCGGGATCCTGCGTGAGCGCCCGCTGCCGAGGATCGGAGGACGAGAAGGCGCGTTCTTCGGCATCTACTGGGGTCAGGTGAGCGCTGACAGCGATGGTCCGATGGAATGGTGCAAGCCGGTTCCCACGGCGGAAGCCAGTGCTCTGGCGGAGCAGTATCCCGAGCTGACGTTGCGAACCGAGCCGGCGCATCGGGAGGCTTTCGCCCGGGTGCCAGCTGGCGCGGGCGGGATAGCACCGGAGCACTTCGAGCTCGCTATCGAGTCGCTGTGGGCCTGGGCGCGGGAGCAGGGCCTCGAGGATGAGCGTCATGCGATCGAGCCCGGAGACCTGGGCCTGCGCATCACCTTTGGCTATACCGGACCCGTCACCGACCCGGTCCCCGACTTCGACGTCGCCGTCCCGTTCGCGTAAAGCGATGCTCGAAGCCCACGGCCTGGTCAAGCGCTACGGCGCCGCCATGGCCGTCAACGACCTGTCTTTCTGCATCCGGCCTGGCATGGTCACCGAGACCTGCCGGCGCCCATGCGCGAGGTCGGCGCCCTCCTCGACGCCAAGGCGCTGCACGGCGGCCGCCGGGCCTTCGACCACCTGCTGTGCCTGGCCTGCAGTAACGGCATCCCCCGCAGCCGGGTGAAGGAGGTGCTCCGCGTCGTCGGTCTCGAGGGCGTGGCCAGGCGTCGGGTCGAGTACTCGTCCGGGATGATCCGCACCAGCCTGATCGCCGTCCCGAAGCGAGGCCGGGTACTGGCAGCCAAGTCGCTGGTCTTCGCCGGGGTGACCTTCGTCGTGGGTGAGGTCGTCTGCTTCGCGGCGTTCCTCGCGGGCCAGGCCCTCATCAGCGGCCACGCCCCCACCGCGGCGCTCGGCGATCCCGGGGTAATCCGGGCGGTGGCGGGCGGGGGGCTGCTCTTGACCGCCATGGCGGTGCTCAGCGTCGTCGCGGGGGCCTTGCTCCGGCACCCGGCCGCCGCCATCGCCGCCATCGTGTACGCCATCGCCTGGACGCTGCTAGACCGTCGGGACGCATGACGGCACCGGGGTTAGATCCGGTAGAAGAGGTTGAGGAAGCGGTCGACCAGGGCGGTGTCGCCGCTGGCGGCGCCGCCGTTGATCCGGCCGAAGGCGGTGAGGACCAGGCCGGCCGGGTCGAACTCGATCGTGGCCGGCAGGTCGCTGATGTCGCCTGCCTCGTAGCTCATGCCGTCGGGGCCGACGCTGACGCGGGTGTCGCCGCCGTTGCGGCCGCTGACCCTGATCCCGATCGTGAACGGCGCGGTCTGCGAGTCAGGGTGGACGGTCGACTGCCAGATGATGAACATGAACGGGACGAGCAGGTCGGCGGCATCGGCGTCGAGCGCGTGCGCCTTGCCGCTGCCCTCGACGATGTCCCAGGTGTGCACCCCGAAGTCCATGAGTTGGCCGGCCGCATAGATGAAGGCGGGCACCGGGCCCATGTAGAAGTGCGGGACGATCATCGTCGTCCACTCTTCTTCGTTCAGTGGCTCGAGGATGCCCAGCATCTTCTCGAAGTCGGACCTGACCCTGGTCATCATCTCGTCCTGGGACAGGTGCCGGAACGCCCGTGCCTCGCCGCCCGCCCGCTCGTGCATGCCGAGCAGCCCGTAGGCGTTCGCCGCGGTCGCGCCGGCCCTGGCGACCTCGAACGCCTTGAAGTAGCCCTCCATCGTGTCGACGAGATGCCCGATCACGTCCCTGACTTCCCAGTCCTCGCACGCGGTCGGTGCCTCCCAGGCGTCAGGCTGCTCGGCCAGCGTGAACATCTGGTTGGCCTGGTCCTTGACCACGCGCAAGATCGTGTCCTTGCCCTGGAAGGTCATCGCGTTCCACTCGCTCATGAGGCTCTCCTGTGGGTGAGATAGCGAAAGTAGGGTGGAGAAAGACTCGCCCCGGCGCCAGGCAGCGGGCGCCGGAATGCGCACAGTCGTTACCTCAGCGCACATGCGCCCGGTCTGTCAATGGGGCAGCAGCGGCTATTAGCGGCTGGCGACGCTGATGCGGGCCAGGGCCTCGCCGTACCTGATCGCGACGAGCTGCGCGATCGCGGGATGGGCGCCGAGCGGGGCCGCGCAGGGCGCGTCGATGGCGCTGCTGAGCTGGGTAAGCTCGCTCGGGTCGGTCTCCGGGCCGATCAGGCAGGGCGCGATCGCCGGGTGGGTCGCCCCGGCCTCGCGGAGCCGGTCGAGTGCGGCCGTGATGCTGGCCGAGTCGCCGAGCGAGGCGGGCAGCACCGGCACCGCCAGCCGGGCGGCGAGCAGCACGGCGGTGACCCCGGCATCGCTGACGGCCTGCGGGCCGCGGTCGGCGACCACCAGCACGCCGTTCGCGCCGGCCGAGATGTTCAGGCCGCGAGCGCGGCCCGCCCGTGCGAGGCCGACCTCGGACAGCCGGTCATGCAGTGCCCCGGCTAGCAAGGGGTGCGGGCCCAGGTGGGGCGCAAGCATCGTGGTGGCCCTGAGCCGGCCGACGACGGCCTCCAGTTGCTGGTCGATCGTCGGATGCGAGCCGGCCAGCAGCGGGACGATCACGGACTGCGGGGCCGCTATCCCGTCCTTGCTCTGGGCCGTGCTGGTCGGCTCGGTGGCGAGCGCGTCCCGCAGGCTGTCGGTCTCGCTCGCGATGAAGCCGATCCTGATCTCCACGCCTGGGCAGGACTCGGTCGCCGCCTCGGCGATCTGGTCGGCCAGTTCACTGTCGTGGTCGTTGCCGGCGCCGGGGATCGCCAGCACCAGCACGGGCGCGTCCGAGGCGACGCTGATCCTGTGCATGCTCCGGTGCCGGCCCACGCGCCGGACGCTGTTCGTCCGGCGGGGCAATGTCGGCATCGCGCCGCCGTCCCGTTCCGGCGCCGGCCGGCGCTGGGGGAGTGGTGCGGAGCTCGGGCTCAGGTCAGTCACGCTGATGTATCGTAATGCCCTCGCTGCACCCCCGCCGTCAGTTAGAGATGTTCGCACCGATACGTCAGAGTTCAGGTTTGGCGGATTGCTCACTCGGAGCGCAGCATGCTCCGGTATACCGAAATGAGTGCTGACTTCTGCTGGTCAGATAGCCGGTCGTCGCCGGTGATGGCGTCCTCGACGGCCGGAGAATCGCCCGGGCTTTGAGTTAGGCCGTCCTCGCCGTGGTGCAGCAGCCCGGCCTGGGTCAGCAAGGTCTCGGCCGAGACGTTCAGCGCGTCCGCGATCAGCTTGATGACGCGCATGGATGGCTGGTGCAAGCCGCGCTCGATCTGGCTCAGGTACGGATTGGAGAGCCTGGTCTTCTCCGCGAGCTGGCGCAAGGACAGGTTCGCCTGCTTGCGCCGGTTACGGATGAAGCCGCCGAGCGCCTCCATCTGAGTGTCCCAGGGTTCCTTCACGTCTTCCCTCGCGCGCTTGCCGGCCGGATGCAGACGCCAAGGCGCGGCCCGCAGCGTCTCCGCCGCGGCCGCGCCTCGCATCAGGACATCATGCGATTGTGGAGTTTAGCGTCACTTGCCCGTCGGCTCGGCCTTCGGCTTCCTGGTCGTGGTCGGCTTGGCCGTGGTCGGCTTGGCGGTGCTGCCGGTCTTGGCCGTGCTCGTCTTGGCGGTGCTCGTCTTGGCCGTGGCCGGCTTGGGGGTCGTCGGCTTCGGGGTCGCCGGCTTGGGGTCGGTCGGCTTCTCGTCCTTGGTGACGGTCACCGCGCTGACCCGCGTGGTCGTCTTCGCCTCGGGCTCGGCAGCAGTTCCGACCTGCGCAAGCCTCGCCGCTGCCTGGTGCGCCAGCGGGGTCGCAACGCTCATCACCTGGCCGGTCACCATGCGCCTGACCGTCCTCGCGTGCCCGGCAAGCTCCTGCGCGCCCGCCCTCAACTGGTCCGGGCTCGGCAGCTTGGTCGGCAGCTTCGGCTGCAGCTTGGTCGGCAGCTTGGCCGCAAGCTCGGGTGCCCTCTCGCGAAGCTGGGCGCTACCCGGCAGCGCCGAGACGTTGATAGTCGGCTTCGACAGGCTGGCCAGCTGCGGCCTGATCTGCGCGGCCGCGGCGGTCACGTTCTTGACGTGCTTCGTCACTCGCTCCTGCCCCTTGCGGGCAGCGGCGCGAACCTGGTCCTGGAGCTCCTGGCTCGCCGCACGGTAGTCATTCATCGGGATCCTCCCTGATTAGCTTGAGCTAACTATAGTTTGCAAATGCGATATCCGTCAAGCGACGCAGGTCAGAGGCATGCAGGACCAGGTCAAGGACACTAGTTGGGGCCGCAGCCGCTCTCCCCGGCATCCGCCGGCCGAGGATCGCAGGAGAGGCCGAGCCGGATGAGGCTAGTCGCACCCGCCAGATGTCCCGTGATCATGGAAAGTTCGTGATCACGGCAGTTCGCCGGGGTTATTACGCGGCAGATCACCGTGATCATTGAGAACTCGTGATCACGGAGGATTGTGCGGGCGTCGGATCGTCCGCGATCACGATCTCCGGCATGATCAGGGAAATCTGCGGGGTAACAGGCATCCCCAATCGCTGCGAACCTCGTCCTGCAAACGATTGCGGACTCTGTGAGTGGGGGCGACGGTGGGCGGGGGAGGGGGAGTAGCGGGCGCGGGGTCAGGTAGAGCCGCGGGCTTTGACTAGGCCGGTTTCGTAGGCGAAGACGACGGCCTGGACTCGGTCGCGGAGGCCGAGCTTGGCGAGGACGCGGCCGACGTGGGTCTTCACGGTCGCCTCGGAGACGAACAAGCGGACGGCGATCTCGGTGTTGGACAGGCCCTGGGCGATCAGGGCCAGCACCTCGCGCTCGCGCGCGGTCAGGCCGGACAGGTCGGGGGCGACGTCGGCGGCGTCGGTCGGGAGCAGGGGAGCGAACCGGTCGATCAGGCGCCTGGTCGTCGACGGGGCCACGACCGCGTCGCCTGAGTGCACGGACCTGATGCCAAACAACAGTTCTTCCGGCGGCACGTCCTTCAGCAGGAACCCGCTGGCCCCGGCCTTCAGCGCCGCGAACGCGTACTCGTCCAGGTCGAACGTCGTCAGCATGAGAACGCGCGGCCGGTCGCCGGCGGCGCAGATCCGCCTGGTGGCCTCGATGCCGTCCAGCCTCGGCATCCGCACGTCCATCACGACCACGTCGGCGGGGGTGCAGCGCAGCGCCGCGACGGCGGCGAGGCCGTCGCCGGCCTCGCCGACCACGGTCATGTCCGGCTGGGCGTCGAGCACCATGCGGAAGCCCGCCCGCACCAGTTCCTGGTCGTCGACCAGGAAGATCCTAATGCTCACGGCCCGCCCCCGGTCGAGGCGAGGCTGACCGGCGCGACCGGCGCGACCGGCGCGACCGGCGTGACGGGCAGCGTGGCGCGGACCTCGAAGCCGCCCTCTGGCCTCGGCCCGACCCGAACCGAGCCGCCGTACATCACGGCGCGCTCGGTCATCCCGGTCAGCCCGTGGCCGGCCCCGTCGCAGGAGGCGGCGGCGCCGACGCCGTCGTCGGTCACCGTGACCTCGACCGCGTCGGCGTCGTAGCGGAGCAGCACGTTCGCGGCGGCCATCGGCCCGGCGTGCTTGCGGGTGTTGGTGAGCGACTCCTGGATGATCCGGTAGACGGTCAGCTCGGTGCCGGCCGCCAGCGGCTGGGGCGCGCCCTCGACGGCGCAGCTGACCCGCAGGCCCACGGCCCGCGCCTGCTCAAGCAGCTCATCGAGCTGCCCGAGGTCGGGAACCGGGGCCAGCGCGACCTCGGCCGGCCCGGCATCGCCCCGCCTGAGCACCCCGAGCAGCGCCCGCATCTCGGTCAGCGCCTGCCGTCCGGTCGCCGAGATCGCCGCCAGCGCGGTCCTGGCCCGGTCGGGGTCGGCGTCGAGCGCGTAGGCGGCGCCATCGGCCTGCACGACCATCACGCTGACGTTGTGCGCGACCACGTCGTGCAGTTCGCGGGCGATCCGAGCGCGCTCGGCCGCGGCCGCGATCTGCGCGTGGGCGTCCCGCTCCCGCTCCAGCCGGGCGGCCCGCTCCTCCAGGTTGACGTAGTAGGCCCGGCGGTAGCTGGTCGAGTCCCCGAGCACCCAGGCGATCAGGGCCGGACCGGCGAACAGCGCGAAGATGAAAAAGGTGAGCTCGAGCGTGCTCGGCCCTGAGACCGTCAGCCCAGGGGCGGGTGCGCTGCCGACGACGGGTCCGCCGTGGGCGGCCGCCGAGCCGGGAAGATGGGGCCGCAGCCGCAATGTCTCCACCAGCCCGCCGTACAGGCAGATCCCGAGGCCGGTCACGGAGATCCGCCTCGTCG
>DATKFV010000187.1:0-31819 GCA_035511035.1 Streptosporangiaceae bacterium | reverse complement strand
GGGCTGGGCTGGGCTGGGCTGGGGCTGGGGCCGGGCCCGGGGTCGGAGGCTGGGTCCGGGTCAGAGGGTCCGGGTCGGAGGGGCGTGTCCGTAGCTGGGTCCGAGGGCCCAGGTCCGGGTCGGAGGGCTGGGTCGGAGGGGCGTGTCCGTAGCCGGGTCCGAGGGCCCAGGTCCGGGTCGGAGGGCTGGATCGGAAGGGCTGAGTCCGGGGACGAGGTCCGGGGACGAGGTCCGGGCTGGGCCGGGGATACGGCGACGGCCCGCCACCTTGGTGGGTGGCGGGCCGTCGGTGGTCTGTGGGGTGCCGGCTAGTTTTCGGTGGCCGCTTCCTCGGCGGGCTTGGCGAGCAAGCGGGCCGTCTCGTCGTATATCTCGACGGCGACCTTCGCCAGCGCTGGAGCGTGCTGGCGGTTGTGGTGGGCACAGAAGAGCAGCTCACCCGAGCCCGGCAGGATTACCCGCACGTAGGTGGGGGCGCCACACCGGTCACACAGGTCGTTAGAGTTCAGCGGCTTCGTAGGGGCCATCGCTCCGGTCATGTCCGCCTCCCCTTGCCCGTTTCCCGCCGACAGGATTGCCAGCGGTTTCTACAACCTGCGTTCTCTACGCATCACAACACCTAGCCAGTCTCGAGTCATCCCATGCCGGCCAACCGTACGCCGTGGGCGAACACGTTACTTGGCGCTGGTTCGATCTTTATACACCATGACCCCAAAGAGCAAGTTGCCCCAGGTAGTCAGCTATGAGCCCAGGCCGCCCGGCGCGTCGGGAGGCGCTGTCAGCCTCGCCCGATATCCTTGGCGTAACAAGAAATTTACCGTTCGCTGGCCGGGTTCCTGGCCTCGGACCTGGCGTTGCGCTGCGGCGTGCATGGCGTGATGAGGCACCATGGACAGGCAGCGAGGGTTGGGCAGCACGAGTTGTGGAGACGCGATTGACCGCCGCTTTGCGTGAGACGCCGCTGTCGGCCAGCCTGGCCGACGGTTACTCGGCGCGGCATCTGACCGTGCTTGAGGGACTTGAGGCGGTTCGGAAGAGGCCGGGCATGTACATCGGCTCGACCGATGGCCGGGGCCTGATGCACTGCCTCTGGGAGATCATCGACAACGCGGTCGACGAGGCGCTGAACGCCTGCTGCACGAGCATCGAGGTCATCCTGCACGCCGATCACTCGGTGCAGGTGCGGGACAACGGTCGTGGCATCCCGGTCGACATCGAGCCGAAGACCGGCCTTAACGGCGTCGAGCTGGTCATGACCCGGCTGCACGCCGGCGGCAAGTTCGGCGGCAGTTCCTACACCGCCTCCGGCGGCTTGCACGGGGTCGGGGCGTCGGTGGTGAACGCGCTGTCCGCGCGGCTGGACGTGCGGGTGGATCGCGAGGGCTACGAGTGGCTCGGCAGCTTCAGGCGCGGCGTGCCCGGCGAGTTCGCCGGTGACGGGCCTGAGTCGAAGTTCACTGCCGGTTCGGGCCTGCGCAAGGTCGGCAAGGTCGTGCCGAAATCCAGGACCGGCAGCCGGATCAGGTTCTGGCCCGACCGGCAGGTCTTCGTGCCCGGGGCCGACTTCTCCTTCGACGCGCTGACCGAGCGGGTCAGGCAGACCGCCTACCTGGTGCCTGGCCTGTCCATCACGATCACCGACGAGCGACCGGAGCGACCGGAGCGACCTGACGGTGCCGACCCCCTGGCCGACCAGCGGGCCGAGCACTGGGCCGACGAGAGGGCCGGCGCCGACGGCCAGCCCAGGACCGTCGAGTTCAGCTTCGCCGGCGGGATCAGCGAGTTCTGCGCCCACCTGTCCACCGGCACCCCCGTCACCGACGTGCTCAGGCTGACCGGATCCGGGCAGTTCACCGAGACCGTGCCGATCCTGGACGACCTCGGCCACCTGACGCCCACCGAGGTCGAGCGCGAGCTCGCCGTCGACGTCGCGCTGCGCTGGGACGCCGGCTACGACACGATCACCCGCTCGTTCGTGAACGTGATCGCCACCCCGAAGGGCGGGACTCACGTCGCCGGCTTCGAGCGCGCCCTGGTCAAGACCGTCAACGACCAGCTGAGGGCCACCCGGCTGCTCAAGGCAGGCGACGAGTCGGTCGTCAAGGAAGACGTGCTCGAAGGCCTGACCGCCGTCGTCTCGGTGCGGCTGCCCGAGCCCCAGTTCGAGGGCCAGACCAAGGAGGTGCTCGGCACCCCGGCCGCGTCACGGATCGTCGGCCAGGTCGTCGGCAGTGAGCTTGCCGCCTTCCTCGAGGGCCGGGTCAGAGGCAGTAAGCCGCAGGCAAAGGCGGTGCTCGAGAAGGTCGCTTCGGCCGCCAAGACCAGGATCGCCGCTCGCGAGCACAGGGAGAACCAGCGGCGCAAGTCGGCGCTGGCCAGCTCGGCGCTGCCCGCCAAGCTGGTGGACTGCCGCAGCGCCGACGACCGGAGCGAGCTGTTCATCGTCGAGGGCGACTCCGCCCTGGGCACGGCGAAGCTCGCGCGCGACTCGGAGTTCCAGGCCCTGCTGCCGATCAGGGGCAAGATCCTGAACGTCCAGAAGGCGTCGCTGGCGGACATGCTGAAGAACGCCGAGTGCGCCGCCATCATCCAGGTGCTCGGGGCTGGCTCAGGCAACGCCTTCGACCTCGAGTCGGCCAGGTACCAGCGGGTCATCTTGATGAGCGACGCCGACGTGGACGGCGCCCACATCCGGACCCTGCTGCTGACCTTGTTCCACCGGTACATGCGGCCGCTGGTCGACGCCGGGCGGGTGTTCGCGGCCGTGCCGCCACTGCACCGGATCGAGCTCAGTAACCCGAAAAAGGGCGCCGACAAGTACATCTACACCTACTCCGACGCCGAGCTGAGCCGGACGCTGCTCGAACTCGAACGCAAGGGCCAGCGCTGGAAGGACCAGCCCCAGCGCTACAAGGGCCTCGGTGAGATGGACGCGTCCCAGCTGGCCGAGACGACCATGGACCCCCGCAAGCGGACCCTGCGCCGGATCAGGATCACCGACGCCGCCGCCGCGAGCGGCATCTTCGACGTCCTCATGGGCAGCGAGGTCGGCCCCCGCCGCGACTTCATCGTCGGCGGCGCGGCCGAGCTCGACCCGACCAGGATCGATACCTGATCGGTTACGACAGCAGGCGGGTCGGCAGCTCGACCTCGACCGCCTTGCCCTCGGCGATCTGAGTGATCGAATAGCACTTGGCCGAGGCTCGCTCGCTGACCGCCTCGTGCAGGTCGGTGCCGTGGTAGACGAGGGCGGCGCCGTCGTCGGCGGCGTACGCGTCGGGGATCACCCCGTCGGCGACCAGCTGGTTGGTCAGCGGGCGCCGGTCGGCCTCGGTGCTGTAGTGGGTGCTGTTCGAGTACGGCAGGAAGCGCAGGCCATCGGTGAGCGCCTGGAGCGGCATCCTGAACGAGTCGGTGGTGCCGCCTGAGTGCCAGATGATCGAGCCCGCGGACGTGCCCATCAGCACCACCCCGGCCTCCCACGCCGCCCGCAGCGCCTCGTCGACCCCGTGCAACCGCCAGAGCGCGAGCGCGTTGGATGTGCTGCCGCCGGACACCCAGATCAGGTCCTGGCTCAGCAAGTGCTCCCTGATGTTCTCCACGCTCGGGCACGGGAACAGCGACAGGTGAGTCACGAGCATGTCCAGGCGGCTGAATGCCCAGTAGAAAGCCTGGGTGTAGACGGGATTATCACCCAAAGGTGTAGGGATTATGCAAATTCGCGGGTAGCGACTCGCCCGAGCGAGCTTAGTCGCGTATTGGTACACGGGGCCGGCTTCGCCGTCCCACAGGCTGCCAAGCGTGCGCTGGAACTGCACGGAGGTCGCGACGATGGTTGGTTGCGCGGCTGTCACCTGGCACTCCTGGTGGTCGTGGCTGACTGCGGACTGGCTCCAACGCCCGGCGGTGGTTGCCGGTTACTTCATGACGGCCCTGATGGCCGCGACTAGCTGGTCGCGGCCAGGCTGGACGACCCGGTCGAGCGCGAGCGCGAACGGGAGCACGGCCCCGTCGGGACGGGTGACCCGGCGCGGCGGCGCGACCAGGCGCATCTCCTCGGCGGCGGTGGCGAGCACCTCGGCCCCGAAGCCGCACATGCGGTTGGAGTCGTCGATGACGACGAGGCGCCCGGTCCGGTCGAGCGAGGCGGCCAGGGCGGCCCAGTCGAACGGGTAGAGCGTCCTCGGGTCGAAGACCTCGACCGAGATCTCGCCCGCGAGTTCCTCGGCGACGGCCAGCGCCGCGCTGACCAGGTGGCCGACCGCGACGACGGTCACGTCCTCGCCGGCCCGGTGGACCCGAGCCTGGCCGATCGGGATCGGGACCAGCTCGGTGGTGACGTCTTCCCTGATGCCCATCGCCAGCGCCGGGGCGAAGATCACGGTGGGGTCGTCGTCTCTGATCGCCGAGACCAGCAGGCCGTAGGCATCCGAGGGCATCGCCGGCACGATCGTCTTGATCCCGACGTGAGCGAACAGGCTGTAGGGATGATCGGAGTGCTGGCCGGCCCAGCCCTCCCTTGACCCCGAGCTCGGCACGACGTAGGTCACGGGCACCTTGACCTGGCCGCCGGTCATCAGCGAGAACTTGTGGGCCTGGTTGGCGACCTGCTCGAAGACCAGGAACAGCAGCGAGGGGATCTGGAACTCGATCACCGGCCGCATCCCGCACAACGCCGCGCCGGTGGCCAGCGAGGTGAACGCCTGCTCGGAGATCGGGGTGTCGATGACCCGGTCAGGGCCGAACTGCTTGGCCAGGCCGAGCGTGAACTGCGCGATGCCGGCCGCGACGTCCTCGCCGAGCACGCACACGGAAGGGTCGCGCGCAAGCTCGTCGGCGAGCGCCCGGTTCAGCGCCTTGGCGTAGGAGAGCTTAGCCATCGACGGCCCCGCTCCTTCCGGTCATCCCGCTCGCGTACAAGAACTCAAGCGCGTCCTTCGGGTCGGGATCCGGGCTTGACCGGGCGAACTCCACCGCAGCCTCGATCAGCTCGGTGATCTCGGCGTCGATCTGCTCGCGCTGGCCGGGCGGGATCCTGGCCCCGTGCACGTCGAGCGGGTCGCGCTGGCGCCACTGGTCGATCTCTTCCTGGGTGCGGTAGGCGAGCCTGATCCGCTGCTCGATCGTGTGATGCGGGCCGTACCTGTAGGTAAGGGCCTCGATGAACGTGGGCCCGCTGCCGTCACGAGCGGCCGCGACGGCAGCCGCGCTGGCCGCGTGCACGGCCAGTACGTCCATGCCGTCCACGGTCACGCTCGGCAGGCCGAACGCGGCGGCCCGGCCGGCTGCGGTCCCCGCGACCGCGCTCGCCGTGGCCATGGTCGTGGCGTAGCCGTTGTTCTCGCACACGAACACCAGCGGCAGCGCCCAGAGCGCGGCCAGGTTCATCGTCTCCAGCAGCACGCCCTGGTTGAGCGCGCCGTCACCGAAGAACGTGGCGACCACGCGGTCGGCGCCGGCCCGCTTGGCCGCCCAGGCGGCGCCGGCGGCGATCGGCGCGGCCCCGCCGACGATGGCGTTCGCGCCGAGGATGCCTACGCTCACGTCGGCCGCGTGCATCGAGCCGCCCCGGCCCCGGTTCAGGCCGGTGGCGCGGCCGCACAACTCGGCCAGCATCCGCCGCGGGTCGCTGCCCTTGGCCAGGACGTGACCGTGGCCGCGGTGCGTGCTCGTGATCAGGTCGTCCGGGCGCAAGACAGCACAGACCCCGACCGCGACCGCCTCCTCGCCGATGTAGGGGTGGATGCCGCCGACGATCTCGCCTGACTTGACCAGCCCAAGCGCGCACTCCTCGAACGACCTGATCAGCCGCATGCCCCGGTAGAGCTCGGCCGGGTCGGGAGCCGGGTCAGGCGCCGGGCCGGTCGGCCGGGCGTCCACCACTAGCTCTGCCATAGCACAGGGCAGAAGTCAGGGTCGGCGTAGTCGGGGTTGCCTTCGGGCGTGCGGCGGACCAGGACGTCGTTGTTGTAGACGACCCTGCTGCCGTCGGCCTTATCGTAGGGCCGCCACTGGTTCTCCCCGTCCTGCAGGTGGAACGAGATCGCGCGGCGCGGCATCGTGCCCCGGTTGTGCCCGCTGCCGTGGTAGATCTTGCAGTGGTGGAAGCTCATGTGGCCCTTGGGTATCACCATCGGGATGACGTTGACCTCGCAGTTGTTGAACTCCGCCGTCTTGTGCAGCAGCTCTTCGAGCTCGCTGCGGTCCCGCTGGGCGAAGTGCCTGGTCGAGTCGTCGCCAGGGATCTCCTTCCACAGGTGGGAGCCGTCGATCATGGTGATCGTTCCCATCTCTACCGTGCAGTCGTGGAACGGGATGAAGGCCGTCAGCATGCGGTCGGAGGTGCACGTCTGCCAGTAGTGCCGGTCGGCGTGCCAGGGCACCAGGTTCGTGACCTCGCCGGGGTTCGGCGGCTTGTAGATCAGCGTCGACTGGAAGACGCGGACCTGGCCGGCGCCGGCCAGCCTGGCCGCCGTGGCGCCGATGAGCGGCTTGCGCAAGATCGCCGCGACGGCGTCGGACTCGTAGTGGATGTAGTCGTTGTGCCGCTGGACCTGGCCGTGGGACGGTTCCCAGTAGGCGAGGTTAGACGGCCGCTGCGGCAGCGAGCGGTCCTTGTGCCCGGCGTAGAAGGCGTCGGTCGCCGCGACGAGCGCGTCGACCTCGTCGTCGCTGAAGAGCTTGCGCGTCAGGTACCAACCGCGCTGGGCATACTCTTCGACCTCCGCGTCGGTCGGCAGGAGGTCGATCTCCGCGTCGGTCAGCGTGAATGGGCTCGTCGTCGTCATTGTCGCGGCTCCGATCAGGTTGACGGTCAGTACGTGACACCGGCCCTGGTGTCCTCGAGCGCCTCGTACAGCGCCTTGATGTTGCTGCTGCCGAAGGTCAGCGCGCCCTTCCGCTCGATCAGCTCGAAGAAGAAGGTGCGTCGCTCGTGGGTCGAGCGGGCGAAGATCTGGAACATCTGGCCCCACCGGTCGCGGTCGGCGAGGACGTTGGCCTCGCGCAGTTCCTCCAGCGGGATCGCCAGCTTGCCCAGGCGGCCCTCGAGCGCGTGGTAGTAGCCCCCGGGCGCGACCAGGAACTCGACGCCACGGGAGGAGATCGTGCCGACGGCGGTGATGATGTCAGGCGTCCGCAGCGCCAGGTGCTGCACGCCCGCCCCGCCGTGCGCGAGCAGGAAGTCGTCGATCTGACCGGGCTCGCGGGTCACGTCGGGCTCGATCAGCGTGAAGGTCACCTGGGCGGCCTCGTCCTGCACGACCTTCGAGATCATCGCCTGGGTGCCGATCTCGATCCGCTCGTCGTAGATCTGCGCTAGCCCGAACACGTCGCGGTAGATGTTGACCGTGGCGTCGAGGTGGCCGGCCGGGACGCAGACGGCCACGTGGTCGAGCAGCTCGAGCAGGGTCTCGCCGCCGGTCATCGGGCCGAGCTCGCCTGGCTCCATCTCGATCAGGCCGGGCGCGAACTCGCCATCGGGGTCACTGCGCTGCACTAGCTTGTGCACGACGTCGCCGAAGCCGCCGACGGTCGCGGTCCCGACCGTTCCGTAGCCGCTGTCCTCGTCGGTCGCGGCGAAGGCGGGCTCGGTGATGCCGGTGCCGCCCGCCCCGACGATGCCGGCGTAGGCCTGTGCCACGTCATCGGTGCTGAACGCGATCACGCCGATGCCATCGCCATGCTTGCGCAGGTAGTGCGCGGCGGCATCGGCGTCGGTCGACGGCGTCGTGAGCAGCAGCCTGATCTGTCCTTGCCGCAGCAGCACCGAGTGCGCCTGCGTCGTGTCGGCCGACCGTCCCGCCACCCTGAAGCCGTAGGCCTCGCACAGCAGCGCTGAGGTCTTGGGCAGGTCAGCGACGTAATACTCGACGTGATCGAATCCGTGGATCTTCATCGGGTCCCTTTCGATGCGGCGGGCGGCGCGGCTAACGGCCAGCGCCGGCCCAGCCCTCCTTGCTTAATGTGCCGCGGATGCATTAGCTGGCTCTCCTGCTGCGGGCCGTTCCGGCCGGCCCGAACAGCAGGCTGACGTTGTGGCCGCCGAAGGCGAATGAGTTGGACAGCGCGGTCGTGACCTGGCCAGTTCGCGGCGTGGGCCGGACATGGTCGAGGTCGCACTCTGGGTCGGGGTCGTCGAGGTTGTGGGTCGGCGGGATGGTGGCCCGGCTGATCGCCAGTACGCTGGCGACAGCCTCGGCGGCGCCAGAGGCGCCGAGCATGTGGCCGGTCACGGCCTTGATCGAGCTGACCGGAGGGCTGTCAGAGCCGAAGACAGCGTGGATCGCCCTGGTCTCGGCGACGTCGCCGAGCTTGGTGCTGGTGCCGTGCGCGTTCAGGTAGCCGATGTCGGCGGGCTTAAGGCCAGCCCTGGTGATCGCCTGGCGCATGCACGCGGCGGCGCCGTCGCCGTCCGGCCTTGGCATCGTCGGGTGATGGGCGTCCGAGGTCGCGCCCCAGCCGATCAGGCTGCCGTAGGACCTGGCGCCGCGCGCGTCGGCATGGCTGGATCTTTCGATGACCATGATGGCGGCGCCCTCACCGAGGACGAACCCGTTCCGCCTGCGGTCAAAAGGCCTGCTGGCTTGGGTCGGATCGGCCCAGCCGCTGGCCAGCGCGCGAGCGTTGCCGAAGGCGGCCACGATCGTCGGGTGCAGCGGCGATTCGGTGCCGCCGCAGATCACGACGTCGGCGCTGTCCTCGCCGATGAGCCGGTAGGCCTCCGCGATGGCCTGAGCGCCGGCCGCGCAGGCGGTGACGATGGCCGAGCTGAAGCCGCGGATGCCGTGCTTGATGGCGATCCTGGCGGTCGCCATGTTCGACAGCATGCCCGGCAGCAGGTACGGGCTGACCGCGGCCCGGCCACGCTCGAACCTGGCGTGGCTGTACTCCTCGAACGTCTCAAGCCCGCCGCCGCCGGTCGCCGCGATCACTGCCACCCGGTAAGGGTCGACGTCCCGGCCGACCTCGATGCCGGCATCAGCGAGGGCCCGGTCGGCGGCCAGCATGCCAAGCAGGACGAACCGGTCGACGGCCCTGATCTCCTTGGGCGGCAGCACGCTCGTCGGGTCGATGTCAGGAGAGAGGCCGGCGACATCGAGATCCGGCGAAGCCGGATGGCCCTCGGGCGGACGCTGAAGCCCTGAGGGTCCTTTGCATAGGGTGTTAAAGAAGTTGTCGACATCGCTGCCCACCGGAGTGACCAGCCCGATGCCGGTCACCTCGGCCGTGTCCCTTGGCGAAGACGCGGTCACGGCGTCGCGCTTTCCAGGTGCCGCTGCCTGAGCACGAACTTGCGGACCTTGCCGGTCGGGGTGAGCGGGATCTTGTCGTCGTCGACCGCGATCACGTTCCGCAAGGTCGCGGCGACGTGCGGCTCGAGGGCCGCGCGGATCTCATCGGTGCGGTCGGCCGCCGGGTCGGCGCTCGCCTCGAGCTGGAGCAGGACATCGGTGCGGACCACGTCGCCGTCGCGGATGGCGACGATCGTGCAGTCGAGTACGTCCGGGCAGGCGGCCAGGATCCGCTCCTCGGACGCCGAGGTGTAGATGAACTGGCCGTTGCCCAGGTCGACCGAGTCGAGCTTGCGGTCCAGGTGGTAGAAGTAGCCCTCGTCGTCCCTGTACACCAGGTCGCCGGTCAGGAAGTAGCCGCCGAACCTGGTCCGGTAGGTGCCCGCCGAGTCGTTCCAGTAGCCGAGGCTGAGCGTGGTCGACTTGGTGCCGAGCTCGCCGACTTGCCCGTTCGGCAGCTCGTCGCCGTCGGGCCCGAATACCTTCGCGTCGGCGAAGCTGTGCACCTTGCCGATGCAGCGGTGGTAGTGGCTGGTATCGGGCGTGTGCGCGATGAAGAAGTGCGAGTGGCCCATCTCGGAGGAGCCGAGGCCGTCCACGAACACCGAGCCAGGTACCTGCTCCCGGCCTGCCCTGGTGACGGTCTGCCTGGTGCCGCACGCGACCAGCCGCCTAATGTGAGCTTCGTGGGCGCAGTCGCCGGTATTCCACCACAGGGCCACCGTGGACAGGTCGTGCTTGGACAGGTCGGCCTTGACCAGGTCGGGCCAGGTAGTCGAGAACCCGACCACCGCGTGCGGGCGCCAGGAGTCGATCGCGGCGAGCACGCTCGGGCCGGTCTGCTGCGACAGCATCGCGACTTCGCTGCCGTAGCTCATGCCAAGGTTCAAGATGATCAGGCCGGCCGCGTGCGGGCAGGGGAGCGCGCTGAGCATGCGCTCGGTGCCTTGCGGGCGGGGCAGGCTAAGGCGGTACCTGATCGCGGCGTACAGGCTCTGGTGGCTGTGCACGACCGCCTTGGGCAGGTCGGTCGTGCCGGATGAGTGGGTGATCGCCACCGGGTCGGTCGGGAACCACCGGTAAGGGGCAGGCGCGCTCGCCGGGTCGCCGTTCAGCTGGGCGAAGTCGTCGCTGAGCACGGGGGTGCCAGTCGCTGACTCGGGGAGCAGTGCGGCGTGCGCGGAGTCGGTGACCAGGCCGACGGCGTTGAGCTTGCCGATGAACCTGACCGCGAGTTCGGGCGCGAGGCTCGGGTTGATCAGCGCCGGGATCGCGCCGATCCTGGCCAGGGCCAGGAAGGTGACCGCCGTGTCGACGGCGGTGGGGGCGATGACGGCGACCGGGTCGCGCTTGCGGATGCCGATCCCGGCCAGGGCGGCCGCACGGGCCGCGGTGAGCTCGTGCAGCTGGCGCAGCGTCAGCGGCTGCCAGGCCTGGATGTCGCCGGCCCCGGTCTGGCCAGCCGCGGTGTCGAAGGTGAACTGCGGCGTGTCAAGCCCCAGGTCGAGCTCGACCAGCGTGGTCAGCACGTTGCCGGCACCGACGTTCGGGTCTGCGGCCAGCCGTGCGCGGATGCTCTTGGTGCTCATTGTGACCTCTCTCAGTGCACAGGCGTCGGTCGCGGTGACGGCAAGGGTGATGACTGCCAGGGCTGTGCTTGTTCGGGCTGTGCTTGTTCGGGCTGTGCTTGTTCGGGCTGTGCTTGTTCGGGCTGTGCTTGCTCGGGCTGTGCTTGCTCGGGCTGTGCTTGCTCGGGCTGTGCTTGCTCGGGCTGTGCTTGCTCGGGCAAGCCCAGGGCGGCGGGAACTGAGGCGGCTAGCGGCCAGTTGGCCGGGCCGATCAGCAGGCCGGTGCCTTCGACGGCGCCGCCGGCGTACGCGTTGACCGCGATGACCAAGGCTGCGTCGGCGTCGCCGTCCTCGATCAGGAGCGCGGCGCTGGCAACCGCCTCGGCCAGGGCAGTGGCCAGCGGCGTGCCGCCGTCGGTCGCGCTGCCAGGCATGGTGCAGACGACGGGACCGAACAGGCCCCAGCGGGCGGCGATGTAGCCAGCGACGGCGTTGTGGTTGGACTGGTAGAACAACAGCGGCGGCACTCGCCTGCCGGCCTGGACCGCGGCCGCGACGGCGGCGGCGGTGGCGAGGTCTCCGGTCGAGCTGACCACTACGATCGCGGTGCGCTCGCCCCTGGCCGCGTTGGCGGGGGCCTGGCCGAAGTAATCCAGCAGGCACAGGTCGGCGACCGCGGCCGCGAGCGGGCTGAACGCCGAGGTGACGAAGCCAGCGACCGGGGGCAGCTCGTCGCCGCTGGTGCCGGGCCACTGGGCCTTGGCGAGCTGTACTAAACCGTGTGGCGCGATCCCGGTCGGCCAGATCCCTTCCAGCGTCTCGCTGTCAGGGAGAGTGGTCCCGATCGCGCGATCGAGTTCGCTGCTCATGCCGCCTCCAGCAGAAGGGCGGTATTCGCGCCGCCGAAGGCGGCGTTCAGGGTAAGCGCGTAGTTCGGGTGGCATGGCCTGGGCTCCTCGAGCACGAGGTCAACCCGGCAGGCCGGGTCGGGGCCGAGGAAGCCGGCGTTGACCGGGAGCAGGCCAGCGCGCATCGACAGGGCGGTGACGACGAACTCGACCAGCGCCGACGCCTCCAGGGCGTGCCCGTGCAGCGACTTGGTCGAGCTGACCGGGACCGACGTCGCCAGCGGGCCGAAGGCCAGGCCGATGGCGGCGGCCTCGGACGCGTCGGCGTACAAGGTGCCGGTGGCGTTCGCGTTGATGTAGCCCACCTGTGCGGCGGTCACCCCGGCCCGGCGAAGCGCCGACGTGACGGCCCTGGCCAGCCCGGTCCCGTCCGGGCGCGGCTGGCACACGTGGTAGGCGTCGCCCGCCCGGCCCCAGCCCGCGAGCCGCACTAGCGGGGTCGCGCCGCGGTCGCGGGCGGCCTGCTCGTGCTCGAGCACCACGGCCGCGAGGCCGTCGCCGAGCAGCAGCCCCTGCCGGCCGGCGCTGAACGGCCGCACCTGGCCGTCGGCCGCGAGCGTCCGCCCGGCGTCGAACAGCCAGAAGCTATCGGCGTCGACTAGGTAGCCGGCCGCGATGATGACCCTCGCGGCCCGCCCCGAGCTGATCGCGGCGGCGGCGTCGGCGATCGCGGTGCTGGCGGCCACGCACGCGGTCGTGTAGATCCTGGCCGGATGCCGCAGCCCGCCGGCGACGCTGACCTCGGCCGGGACGTCGCCGATGACGTTGGCCGCGCCGGGATCGCGGGCGGCGCCCGAGTCGGTGTGCAGGGCCATGAACAGGTCGGTCTCGGCCCGGTCGGCGGGCGCCAGGCCTGCCTGCTCGCAGGCCTGGTCGATGACGCCGCCGAGCTCGAGCCCCAGCTTGGGGTCGCCTGGCAGCTCGGCGGCGACCCCCACCCGGCATCTCCTGGTGTCGAACCTGGTGCTTTGGCCGAACGCTGACTGGCCGCGGCTGATGGCGTCCAGCATCGGGCCGGCACCGCGACCGAAGGCGGTGCTCACGCCCATTCCGGTCACGGCTAGCTGAGCTGCCCCCCCGCGGGCTGCGTTGCTAGACATGCTCCGCACCGGCGAGCACGTCGCGGAGCGTAGCGACGGCGCTCGACACCGTGGTCATGGACAGCAGGGTCGCGTCGCTGAGCTCGAGGGTGACGCCGTACTGCAGCTCGACCTTGGTGATCAGCCAGGTCAGCTCGAGCGACCCGATCTGCTCGGGTACCTCGTCGACCGAGCGCTGGCCGAACGAGGCCAGCATCTCGACGACCACTGCTCGGTTAGGTAGCACAGGCCGGTCAGGCGTAGCTGGCTGGCTCATTCGCTCGACTCGCCCGCCGGGACCGCGACCCTGCGCGCGACCTCAGCGGTGAACTCGTCGAGCGTCATCAGGGCCAACTGCTCAGCGTCCTCGTCGCTGAACTGCACTCCATAGTGATCCTCGACCAGCACGGCGAGTTCGGCGACAGCGAGTGACTCCAGGTCTAGCCCGGCCGGCCCGAGGTCGGTATCGCCGGTCACGTCGCTGACGTCGTAGTTCATCTCTTTGAGCGCATTGAGTACGAACTCGCGGATTTCGGCGTCCATGCGATGAGCTCCTATCTATGTGATCAATCGCGGTGATCAATCTTTGCTGGGGTAGCGAGGTGCTGGCGCGCCCGAGAGCAAGCAGGGGCAGGCCAGGAAGCAGCGACGTTGCTGGTCCGTGTGCACAGGGCAGCCCGGTTCCGGGCACGGCCGGAGCTAAACCGGCCCGGCAGCCGAGGGCAACTGGCGCCAGCCTTCGCAGGCAGGCCAGGCTCGGCTGGTGACGGTGCGACACGATCACGACTACACCGCCGATGCGGCGTCGGCGGCCGCGCGGAGTACGGCGCGATCTCGGACGTTCTTGCCAGTAGCGGTCCGCGGCAGCTCGCTGAGCACGTGCAGGCGGCGCGGCCGCTTGTAGGAGGCGAGTTGCTCGGCGATGGCGGCGCCCACATCGCCGAGCTCAGCATCGTCATGCAGTACCAGGTAGGCCTCGATGGCGTCGTCGAAGCTGACGACGCAGGCGGCGACCTGCGGCAGGTCGGAGATGGTCTGCTCGACCTCGGTCAGGTCGACCTTCAGCCCGCCGATCGACACCTGGGAGTCGAGGCGGCCGAGTATCGTCACCTGCCCGGTGCCTTCGTCCATGCTCGCGGCATCCCTGGTATGGAGCCAGCCGTCCACCCAGCGGGTCTCGTCGACCAGCCCGATGTACGGCGAGGCCCGCATCGCGACCTGGAGCTCGCCGTCGACGACCCGCAGGCGCATGCCGGGCGCGGGCGCGACCGCAGGGGCCAGCTGCCCGAGCAGGTCGGTGGCGATGACGCCGAGCTCGGTCATCCCGTACATGTTGCCGAGCGGCACGCCGTAACCAGAGGTGAAGGCGGGGCGCACCCAGGGCCTGGTCAGCTCGCCGGCCACCACCATCTTGGTCAGCTGGGGGAGCGGCCTGGGATCGGCCGTCATCAGCTCGGCGTGGAACGGGACGCCGAGCACCATCGTCGGCTTGTCGCCGGCGGTGACCGCTCCCCTGATGCCGTCGGCGGTCAGCCGGTCGGGGAAGACGAGCTCGATCCCCGCGTGCAGGCTGTGCAGCAGCCCGCCGACCAGGCCGAGCACGTGCACGATCGACGCCAGCAGCACGATCCGCGTCCCGGCCTCCGGGTAGTCATCGAGCTTGGCGTAGCGGCCGAGCTCGTCGACCAGGTCGGCCGAGGTCCTGGCGATGACCTTCGATGGTCCGGTCGACCCCGAGCTCAGCTGGATCAGCGCGTGCGGCGTCGCCGCGGGCAGGCCGTCAGGGCGCGGTTGCGGGATCGCGTGGCCGGTCGCGTAGCCGCTCATGAACCTGGCCGTCAGGTCAGGCATCTCGACCACGACGTGCGGGGCGAGCCGGTCGAGTGCCTTGTCGATCTCCACTCGCGCCAGGCGGTGGTCGAGCAGGCTGACCTGGGCGCCGATCCGCCACGCGGCCATCAGGCTGGCCACGTAACCGAGCGATGGCGGCAGCACCAGCGTGACCGTGCCGCCGGGCCGCAGGCCCGCCTCGGCGAGCAGGTCCTGCTGGGCCGCGACGAGCGAGCGCAGCTCCGCCCTCGTGGTCGGCGCCCCGAGGTACAGGCAGACGTCGTCATCAGCTCCGTCGAGCAGCTCGCGGTCCACCCAGGTGGGCGCGCCGGAAGATGGGCCAGGAGATGCGTCGGCCGAGCTCGGATCCGTTCCACCGGGCGGAAGGTCACCGGGCGGAAGGTCGCAGCCTGACTCGGACATGCATCATCCCCTACAGAGCCATTTTTCAACGGAATAGAGGTGTCTTTTGTCGTGAGAGTTACACAATCGACGCATCAGGTCAAGCCGTAACCGCGATGTCACTGTCACTAGCCGGACGGCCGGTGCTGATGTGGTTGACGTGCAAAGACCGGTTCTGTGCGACGGCCTGCGGATGTAGCTCGCGGGGTCTATTTGGTGACTGAATGTAGTCTCTTGAGTTCTGCTGCCGACTGTTGACGATGCTGGGGCCGGGGGAACGGTCGGCGAATGGCGTCGCTGTGGCAGGCGCCGTACCAGTGAGTGCTGTAGCGGTCAGTGTTGTACTAGTTACCGCCGTACTAGTTACCGCCGTACTAACCACCGCTGTACTAGCCACCGCCGTACTAGTCAGCACGGGGATTCTGGCACAGTATGGGCAGCAGGTGCCTGCACCGTGGCAGGCAGCGGAAGGGACGTGGGGCTCGATGACTAGCCAGACCGCGCCAGAGGCTTTCCCCTTTCCTCTCCAGCCTGGCGACTTCGGAACCCCCACCAGGTTGTACGGTCCTGATCGCTGCCCGGTCAGCGAGATCACGCTGCCGAGCGGGGATCCCGCTTACTTCGTGCTCGGTCATGACAACGTGGAGACGGTACTCAAGGACCGTCGTTTCAGCCGGAACTTCAGGTATCCCGGCGCCCCGCGTATGGTGAAAGAAACGGATTTGTCAACTAATCCGGACGCCGTCGTCAACCTAGATCCACCCGAGCACACCAGGCTCCGCCGGATCATCTCAGGCTCGTTCCGGCCGAGGCACGCGGCGGCCTGGCGGCCGGTCATCCAGCAGATCGTGGACGGGTTGCTGGACGACGTGATCAAGGCGGGCCCGCCCGCCGACCTGGCCGCCAGCTTCGCCGAACTGCTGCCGATCCGGGTCATGTGCGGGTTGCTCGATATCCCTGAGCAGGACCAGCCGAACCTGATCGCCTGGACCGGCATATTCTTCGACACCGGCTCCGCGTCCACGAAAGAACGCACCGAGGCCGGGATCGCGTTCATCACATACGTCCGTGACCTGGTCGTTAGCCGGCGGGTTGAGCCAGGCTCGGGGATTGTCGACGAGCTGATCGCGGCCTGCGACATCGAAGGGGCAATGAGCCCGGCCGAGCTTTACCAAATGATCTCGGCGCTATTCATCGGCGGCCAGGAGAATACGTCGGCGGTGCTCGCCCGCGGCATTTTCGCCTTGCTGAGGGAACCGGAGCGGTACGCGGCGCTGGTCGCGGACCCGAGCCTGGTCGAGCCGGCCGTCGAGGAGATCTTGCGCTACGAGGTGATGAGCGAGGGCGCCTTCCTGCGGGTCACCACCTGCGAGGTGGAGCTCGACGGCGGCACGATCCCTTCGGGCAGCGCGGTCCAGGTGTCGATACCGTCGGCCAACAGGGACTCGGCCGTGTTCGCTGACCCGGACACCTTCGATCTTCGGCGGCGCACGAACCCGCACCTGACCTTCGGCGCTGGCGCTCACTTCTGCCCTGGCGCTCCGCTCGCCCGGCTCGAGCTCCAGATCGCGCTCGGCACGCTCGTCGCGCGACTGCCAGACCTGCGGCTCGCGATCAGCCCGGACGAAGCCAGCTACGCCCAGGACACCCTCGTCCGCGCGTTGCTGAGCCTTCCGGTGACCTGGTAGCTCCGGGCGTCGCGGTGGCGTGATCGCCGATCAGGGCGCTTGCCGGTGTCGGAGGTGAGGTTTCGTCGCCTCGCGGAGAGTCCTCGGCCTCGTGGTGGCGGTTCGCCGCATCGCGGAGAGTTCTCGGCGTCGTGGTGGCGGTTCATCGTTCGGTGGCGAGTGTTCTGCGTCGTGGCGGTGAATCGTCGGCGAGGTGACGGGGGATCGTCGTTCGGTGGTGAGTCTTCTGCGTTCTGGCGATGAATCGTCGCTTAGCGGTGGATCTTCGTCGAAGAAAGTGATCAATTCACCGTTAAACGATAAGTCTCCACCGAAACAGTGAGAATTTACCGGACAGGCGAGAATCCTCTGCCAGCCGCTCCGCCAGCCGAATATCCTCCGCGCAGGCGATGAAGAGCTCCGCCAGCTGAAACCCAGCGCGCAAGGCGATGAAGAGTCTCCGCCAACGGAACTCCTCCGCGCAGGCCGCGAGGAGTCTCTAGGACAGAGGATCGCTTCGGCTTGCTTGCTTGCTCGCTGGTTGGCGGCAGTCAGCGGAGCGTGATCGGCAGGTAGCTGAAGCCTCGGAACACGACGCCCTGGCGGACCGGTTCGCCCGCGAGGCTGACCTTCGGGAATCGGCGGAACAGGCCGGTCAGGAACTCGCCGGCCTCGACCCGCGCTAGCGGCGCGCCCAGGCAGCGGTGGATGCCGCCGCCGAAGGACAGCGGGGCGGTTCCCTTCCTGGTCACGTCGAAGGAATCCGGCCGCTCGAACCTGGCCGGGTCACGGTTGCCCGCCCCGATCATCGCGAGCACGACCTCACCGGGGCGGACCTCGACGTCGCCGATCACCTTGCCGATCGCGGCGACGCGACCGACAAGCTGGACCGGCGTGTCGTAGCGCAGCACCTCGTCGACGAGGTTATCGAGCGGCACGGCCCCGTCGGCGACTAGGCGAGCCTGTTGCGGGCTGGCGAGCAGGGCCAGCGTCCCGTTCGCCAGCAAGTTCGTCATGGTGTCGACGCCCGCCATGAACAAGAAGATCAGCAGCTGCACGACCTCGAGATCGGTGAACGCGTCAGCGCCGGGTCGGCTCGCGTGCTGGGCGGCCACGATCGTCGACGCCAGGTCAGGGCCAGGGCTTGCCCTGCGGTCGGCGGCGAGCTCGCGGAAGTAGGCGTCGAGCGTGATGGCCGCGGCGTCGGCGTCGGCGACCATCTGCTTGGTGATGCCAAGCTCGACGAGCTTCAGCAGCGCTGACATCGGGCCGCGCAGCAGCGGCCAGTCCGCCTCCGGCACCCCGACCAGCGAGGCGATGACCGCGATCGGAAGCCGCGCGGCCAGGAAATCGTGCAGGTCGACCAGGCTCCCGTCACCGCCGGCGTCGGCGAGCTGATCGAGCGTGCGCGTGCAGAGCCCGGCCACGTCGCCCCGCATCCGCTCAGCCTGACGGGGCGTGAACGCGGCGCTCACCAGCCGCCGTAGCCGAGTGTGGTCAGGCGGATCGCGGAACAGCATCGCCTCGAACGTGGCGACCCGCGCGGGGTGCTCGCGCCAGCCGGGGGTGACCTGGTCGCACCACTCGGGGCTCTGCGATCCGAACTCCTGATCCCGCACCAGGGCCGCGCAGTCCTCGTACCCGGTCAGCACCGGTACCCCGCCCGCGGCCTTCCAGCGCACCGGGCCGAGGTCGCGGAGCTGGGCGAACACCGGATAAGGGTTCGCGCTGACGGCCGGGGTCACCAGGCTGCCGAGGAGGGCGGCGATCCGCGCGCCGGCCTCATGCGCCTTGGCCTCTTGCCGCGGGGCCTCTTGCTGCTTGGTTTCTTGCCCCTGGGCCTGTTGCTGCTTGGCCTGTTGCTGCACGGCCTCCACGTCAGGCCCCTTCCGCTGGGGTACGGCTGACGTCAGGATCGGGCGCGCTGGCCAGGAACGCGGCCAGCGCCTCGTAGCCAGGCGCGCACGCCTCCCTCAGCTGCGCGGCGACGTCAGGATCGAGCGCGCGCGCTGCCCCAGCCCGGCCGGTCCCGGCCCGGCCAGCCCCAGCCCCAGCCCCAGCTCCGCCCCCGGCCCGGCCAGTCCCGCCCCGGTCCCCGGCGATGAGCTTGGCCGAGGCGTCCAGCCAGTCCTGCTCGGCAGGCACGCCGAGGAACGCGGCCAGCCTGGTCAGCTCGGCGCCCGGATCGGCCAGCAAGTCCTCGTACCCGAGCTGACCGCGGGCGTGCGCGGGCAGCTCGGCCAGCGCGGACGTGCCGTAACGGATCATCGCCGACCAGCGCTTGCCGAACTGGACCGGTGACATCCGCATCGCCGGCAAGCCGGACAGGTCGTAAGGCGGCGACAGCACGCCGGCGAACTCATCGGGCAGGCTGGCCTGGATCTCGTCCATGGTGGCGTTCACCGGCAGGCCGGCCTGCTCGGCCGCCCGCACCACGAGCATGCCGAGCTTGAACATCGGGAACTGGCTCATCGACAGCGCGGTATCGACGCCGTCCCTGTACATGAACACGAACCTGGCCTCGGGGAACTGCTCGCGCAGTTTCTTGATCATGATGATCGAGCCGCCCGAGCGCTCGATGATGACGGGCCGGCCGAGCAAGTCGGCCAGCAAGCCGAACAGCGCGCGGTACTGGTCGGCCGCCGGGCGGACCGGCCAGGCCGGCACCACGGCGGCCAGCTCGTCGTACAGCGAGTCCGCGTCGTCGCTGAGCAGCGACAGCGTGCTGTGGCAGATGTTCGGTATCCCGGTCTCCGGCTTGAACCGGCCGGTGCCGTACGGATAGAACATCTCCGGCACCGCCTGGCCGTTGCGGATCATCGCGTCGGCGAGCGCGTCGGGCGCGGTCACCAACCGCCACAGCCCGGCCCCGTCCATGTCCTGGTCGGGATAGGGATATCGGCGCAGGATCCCCTGCAGCACCGAGAAGAACTCGCTGACGCTCAGCACCTGGGGATGCAGCGCGAGCATCCGCGACAGCAGCGTGGACCCGGCCCGGCCGGTGCTCACGACGAAAGTGATGGGCATGTGCGCTCCTGCCGGAAGCCTCAGGCCGGGGACGGACTCTCCGCAGCGGCGTTGGTGGGTTCTTGGCTGTCCTGCGACGCGTCGTCGGCGACGGTGTCGGGGGCCGCCGGGTCCTCGGGGCCTGGGACGGGCAAGTTCTTGGCCGCGACCTCTTCCGGCACGGCCGAGTCGCCCTTGCGCTGCAGCAAGTTCATGCTCTTGCGGCTGAGCATCCACACCGCGATCAGCGCGTAGATGACGGCCGCGACCGTGATCATTGCGCGCGGCCCGATCCGGTCGGTGATCGTGCCGAAAATCGCCGGGCTGACCGCCATCAGGCTCGTCCAGCACAGCTGCATGGCATTGCTCATCTGCGCCTGCAGGTGGTCGGGGGCGAGCTGAGCGGCTCGGGACATCAGCACCACGTTGATCGGCATGAGGAACAGGCCGGTCAGTCCGGCCGCGATCGAGATCAGCCAGAACGTCGGCGTGTAGGCCATGCCGAGCGAGCAGAGCGGGAAGGCGATCGAGACGAGCTGCACGAGCCTGCGCTCTCCAAGCAGCGAGACGATTCGCTTGGCGAAGATCGCCCCGACCAGGCCAATGGCGGCGCTGATGGAGAAGAGCGTGCCGATCTCAGGAGCCGATGCGCCCAAGTGCTCAGCCAGCACAATGGAGGTAAGCCTGACCCCGGCGATGACGCCGTTCACGACCGTGGCCCAGATCACGACCATTCGCAGGTACGGGTTCGAGAACACGTAGCGCATCCCCAGCAATACCCGCTGGTGCATGCGCATGCTCTGCAGTTCCAGCGGGATGCTGGACTTGTCGGGATTGAGGTTCTTGCGCATCAGGGACGCGGCCAGCGTGATGGCGCCGAACGAGACGGAGTCGACCGCGAAGGGAAGGTACGGCGCCACGCTGAACAGGGTCGAGCCGATCGGCGGTCCGAGCATCACGGCGGCCCGGTCCCTGGCCTGGGTCCTGGAGAACGCCTCGGGTAGCTGCTCGAGCGGCACGACCCGCCGCAGCGCGCCCCGCGCGGCCCCGGTGTAGAAGGCCAGGGCGCTGCCCTGGACGAAGCCGACGATGACTAGGTGGATCAGGTAGACGTGGTGCGTGACAATCGCGGGCACCACCGAGCCGCCGACAATCAACTGGATGATCGACGTGGTCAGCATGACCTTCTTGCGCGGCCACCGGTCAGCGGCGACGCCGGCGGGCAGCAGCCACAGCAGGGTGCCGACGATCGTGGCGCTGCCGACGATGCCGGCCTTCGCGGCCGATCCGGTCAGCGCCAGGATCAGCAGCGGATAGGCGATGGTGGACATCTGCGTGCCCATGTCGGACAGCGCCTGCCCGGACCACAGCAGGTTGAAGTCGCGATTGCGACGTAATGGCAGCGGCGCCGGGGCCGCGGCTGGCGGTTCGCCGTTCTCGCTGGTAGCCGCCGCTTTCCCGTCGACTGCCGTCATCGGCCGACCGTCCGCGCGGCGGTCTTGGCGCAGCCCATAAGTACCGTGCTGCTAGCCGCGCTGCTAGAAGTACACATCGCCACTAGTGTGCCAGCTATGAGCGCTAGGTCATAGAGGCTGCCTGTTGATTGGCAATTCGGTGCGTCGTAATCTGCGGGGGTGACGAGCCAGCGATTGCACCCGGCGGAAGCGTCCGATCCCTATTGCCTGACCGAAGGAGAGGCCGAGCGGCTGCTGGCCGGCCACCCGTGGCGGCGGTTCGCCGTCGTCGGGGACAGCATCGCCGAAGGCATCGGCGATCCCTGGCCCGGCTATCCCGACCAGCCTTGGTGCGAGCGGATCGCGCTTGAGCTCAGCCAGCACGTCCCGGACTTCGCTTACCTCAACCTCGGCGTCCAGAGCACGCCGAGCGAGGTGGTCAGGGACACGCAGCTGGCCCCCGCGCTGGAATTCAAACCCGACCTGGTCATGGTCGCGGCCGGGGGATACGACATCCTCAACCCGTTCTACAACGCCCCGGCCGTCGACGCGGCGATCAGGGAGATGGTCGCGGCCTTCACCGAGGCCGGCGCCGACGTGATCACGGTCGGGCTGCTCGATGGCTCCAAGTCGCCGGTCATGCCGCACGTCTTCAAGGTGGTCCTGCGGACCAGGATCCGTAACCTCGCCGCCAGGGCCGCCGCGATCGCGGCCGATTACAACGCCCTCCACCTGTCCATGACCAACCACCCGGCGGCGGTGGAGGAGAGCGCCTACAGCGCGGACCCGAGGCACGGGTCGATGCGGGGGCACGCGATCGTGGTCGCCGAGACGGTGCGGATGCTCGGCCGGCACCTAGAGGCGGTCGGTCGCCCGGCCGCCGTCAGGCAGCGCGTCGCCAAGCCGGATCCCGCCGCCCTACCCGAGAGCCAGGCCGCGCCGGCTTAGCCGACACACCCCTAGCTAGCTGACTCACCCTTGCCACGCCGCCTAGCCGACACGGTCCTAGCCGACACGGTCCTAGCCGACACAGTCCTAGCCGAGCCAGACAGGAGAACCGATGCCGTTTCATCCGCAGGTGCAGGCCATAAGGGACCGGCTCGACGCCGCGAGCATCCCGAACTTGTACACGCTGCCGATCGAGGAGGCACGTGAGCAGGACATCCGCGGCATCCGGGCGACGGGTGGCACCCCTGAGCCGGTCGCGGAGGTCAGGGACTTCACCATTCCCGGCCCGGCCGGCGACATCGAGGCCAGGATCTACCGGCCCGAGCTAACCGGCCAGGACGCTGCCGGACAGGCGCCCGCCGGGCCGCTGCCCGCGCTGGTGTACTTCTTCGGCGGCGGCTGGGCCCTCGGCGTCCTCGATACCGCCGACGCGGTCGGCCGGATGATCGCCAACCGGGCCGGCTGCGCCTGCGTCACCATCAGCTACCGGCTGGCGCCGGAGAACAAGTTCCCGGCCGCGGTGCAGGACTGCTACGCCGGCGCGGCCTGGGTGGCCGCGCACGCGAACGAACTCGGCCTCGACCAGAGCCGGATCGCGGTCGGCGGCGATAGCTCGGGCGGGAACCTCGCCGCCGCGGTCACCCTCATGGCCAGGGAGCGCGGCGGTCCTGCCTTCGTCCACCAGTTGCTGGTCTACCCCAACACCGACGCGACCGCCGACACCGACTCCATGCGCGAGGTCGTTGACGAGCACTTCTTCAACAAGAACGCGATCGCCTGGTACTGGAGCATGTACCTGGCCAGCCCGGACGACGGGCTGAACCCGCTGGCCTCGCCGCTCAAGGCCGCTGACCTGTCCGGGCTGCCGGCGGCCACCGTGATCACGGCCGAGCTCGACCCGCTGCGTGACGAGTCCGAGCAGTACGGGGAGGCCCTGGCCAAGGCCGGCGTGCCCGTCGAGATCATCCGCTACGACGGCATGATGCACGGCTTCTTCACCATGGTCGGCATCCTCGACACCGCCAGGGAAGCGGTCGCGACCGCCGCCGACCGCCTGTCCCGTGCCTTCACCGCCTCCGCCTGAGCGGGGCCGCGGCAGACTTCCGGCATCCGCCTGTCGTCCGAGCATCGGGGGCACTTTGGTGCTGCGAGAGCGACATCAAAGTGCCCCCGATGCGTCGGGGCGGAGCGGGGCGGAGCGGGGCGGAGCGGGCCTAGCCGCCCTCCGAGCAGCGGGGACAGCCAGCCAGCGCCGGCCGCGTCAGCGGACGGTGACGGGGAAGCTGGCGAAACCGCGCAGCACGAACCCCCGGCGCACCGGCGGCTCCGCGAACTCCAGGGCCGGGAACCTGGCCAGCAAGGCCGGGAAGAACGCCGCCGCCTCCAGCCGGGCCAGGGCAGCCCCGAGGCAGAAGTGAGCGCCACCGCTCAGCGACAGCGGCGCCGGCCCTGGCCTGGTGATGTCGAAGTCGTCGGGCTCAGGGAACCGGTCAGGGTCACGGTTACCGGCGCCGATGAATCCGAGCACATAGGTGCCGTCGGGGATGGCCACGCCGCCGAGTTCGAGGTCGTGGGCCGCGATCCGCCCGATCGCCTGGACCGGAGCGTCGAACCGCATCGCCTCCTCGACCGCGCCGGTCACCAGGCTGGGGTCGCCGCGCAGCGCGGCCGCCTGGTCCGGATGCGCGATGAACGCCGCCGTCCCGTTCAGCAGCAGGTCGGCCATGCTCTCGATGGCCGCGCTGAAGATCAGGGTGAGCGACTGGAGCATCTCCTCCTCGCTGAGGACGGCGTCGTCGGGCTGCCCGGCGCCGCCGGAGTCCCTGATCGAGGCCAGCGAAGACACGAGGTCGTCGCGCGGAGCCTCGCGGCGCTGCGCGACCAGGTCGGCGAAGTAGCTCATGAGGTCACTGCCGGCCTTGTCGATGACCGGCAGCTTGGACACGGGCGACCCGTCCGCGGCCAGTCGCAGGCCCTCGAGCGGCACCCGCAGCATCGGATGGTCGGACTCAGGGACGCCCATGACCTTGCTGATCACTCGGATCGGCAGGCTCGTCGCGAGGATCTCGTGCAGGTCGACCTGGCCGCCGCCGGCGCCCGCGTCATCGATCTGGTCGAGCACCTGCCCCGTGACCTCGGCGATGTAGTCCCGCCAGACCCGCACCCGGCTCTGGCTGAAGTCGCCGCTGACGTGACGGCGGAGCCTGGTGTGGTCGGGCGGGTCGCGGAAGACGAACGACTCGTGGGTGGCGACTAGCCCTGGGTGCTCGCGCCAGTCCGGGCGCACCCGGTCCATCCAGGCCGGGCTCTGCGCGCCGAGCCCTGGGTTCCTGATGATCGCCTGGCAGTCGTCGTACCCGAACAGGTAGGCGGTGCTGGTCCCCAGGTACACGGGCGCGACCTCGCGCAAGGAGGCGTAGACCGGATAGGGATCGTCGCGGCTCTGCGGTGACACCAGCAGGTGCAGCAGCCGCTCGAACTCGGCCTTCACCTCCGGGGCCGACAACGACACCTGGACGTCATCCATTCTCTAGATCCTTTTCCCTGCCGACGCTGGCAGTACTAGGAACCGCGGCGCCGGCGATGCCGGCCAGGCCGGAGGCAGCCGCACCCATAGCTTGCATCAGCCGCACCGGGGAGTCGAGAGCCACCCACCGCACGCCATACCCAGACGGACGCGTCGCCCGAAGAACCCGCTCTATACGGGACGCAATCTGCGGGACTGACGTAAAGGCCTGTTTCAGTTACGGTGGTCTCAGATCGCTAGCCTGACGGCAGGCCGCCGGAGAACCCGCGGCCGACAACTAAACGACGGCAGCCAGCAAACCTGACACGACGGAGTGAGGGCAAGCTATGGGTGACTACGGAGCTACGAATGGTAGCCCCGCACCGACCGTACTGATGATCGCCCCTGACCGGTACCTGATCCGTGCCTGCGAGCGCAACGGCGTCGAGGCCGTCGTCGTCTACGGGCAAGGAATCGCCGACGCCGGAATGGCCTGGCGCACGCCGGGTGTGACCGCGGTCTTCGCCGACGAGCAGAAGGACGCCGCGTCCGTGCTCGGCGCCTTGTTCAGGGCGGGACTGGCCGATCGCCATTACGATGCCGTCATTTCCTCGAACGAATACGCGATTCCGCTCGCGGCCCTGCTCGCGAACTATTTCGGCTGCGGCGGCCTGCCGGTCGATGTCGCCGTCAGCTTCCGCGACAAGTCGCTGCAAAAGCGCCTGGTCAGCGCCGCTGGCGTCCCGGTCGCCGACTATCTGGTCATTGACGACATCCAGGCGCTTGACGACCTGCCCGACCTGCCGCATAGCCCGATGGTGCTCAAGCCGGTCGCCGGCGTGGGCACCAGGCTGACCAAGGTCGTCAGGAATGCCGATGAGCTGCGGGCCGCCGCCAGGAACGCCGCCAAGTCCAATCTGCGTACCTTCCTGCTGGAGAAGTTCATCCCTAACGACGAGCTGATCGTCGATGGCGTGGTCCGCGACGGCGACCTCGCCTTCCATTCGACGGGCTATTACCCCGAGCCCTGCCTGGCCGTGGTCGAGCGGCAGGCCTCGATGACGTACTGCCGGTTCGACCCCGTGGCCGACAAGGACATCTTCGAAGAAGGCGGCGCGGTCGCCCAGCGGGCGATCGCGGCGCTCGGCCTGACCGACGGCATCTTCCACATGGAGCTGTTCAAGCCGACCGACGGCGGCCCGCTGACCTTCGGCGAGTGCGCGGCCAGGCGCGGCGCCGCCATGATCTTCGAGGAAGTGCTCTGGAAGTTCAACGTCGACCTGGTCGAGGAGCAGCTGCTGGCGGCGCTGGGCTGGCCGCCGAAGCTGAACGTGAAGATCAGGCCAGGCCTCGTCGGCACCACCAACGTGAACGCCCCGGCCGGGACCGTGATCTCGATTCCACCGGTCGAGCAGATCCTGCGGCAGCCCGGCGCGATCTTCGCGCGGATCGAGATGCCGGTCGGCGCCACGATCGCCGACCAGATCCCAGACGCGGCCAGCAGGCTCGCCCAGGTGCTGGTCACTGCCGACGAGCCCGGCGAGCTTGCGCAGCGCTTCGCCGACATCCGGACCTGGTTCGGCGAGCGGCTGGTCGTCGTGCCGCCCAAGGCGACGCACCGGAGCTTGCGGGCGTGGCAGCAGCGCACCTGGCCGGGCTCGCAGATCGGCGATGAACAGCTATTCGAACCGGACGACTCGGGCGTTGACGAGGGCTAGGGAGTTTCCGCATGACCGAGAACCAGGCGCCTGCGCACGACTGGGCCGCGCAGGAGATCGAGCTGGAGCCGGACAACTACGTCCTCGACGCGCTCAAGACGTTCGCCGAGTACGGCGACAGGGAGGCGATCGTCCAGGGCGGCGTCAGGCTCACCTACAAGGAGGTCTCCAACCTGATCCGCAGCCTCGCGAGCACGCTGCACGAGGCCGGCATCGAGGACGGCATGGGGGTGGCCGTGCTGGTGCGGGACAGCCCCGAGTCGGCGTCCCTGCAGATGGCGCTGCACCTGCTCGGCTGCCGGACGGTGTGGATCGTGGCGTACGCGCCGCGCCGGGATCAGATCGCCTTCCTCGAGCTGTCCAAGCCGGACGTCCTGATCTACAGCCCGGCCGCGGTCACGCGCCGGGAGCTCGCGGAGGAGATGATCGCCAGGCTTCCCGACATCAAGGTCTTGACCATGGGCGAGGCCGATGGCGGCTACCAGGACCTGCTGGCCGACATCAAGTCGGACGCGCCGGACTTGCCGCTTGAGTTCGTCGGCGAGCAGCCGTCTTCTCTGTTCTACACCGGCGGCACCACCGGCGTGCCCAAGCTGGTCCACCACTGGCAGGGCTACTACCGGTCCCTTCAGTTCATCGCCGCCTACTACCTGTCGATCGATGAGCCGCCGATGCGCTTCCTTTCCGGCTCTACCTACAGCTACGTCAGCGGCCAGACGCCCGCCTTCCTCACGCTGTTCGAAGGCGGCACCTTCTTCACCAGTGCGGGCTGGGACGTCGCCGACTGGCTCGACACCATCAAGAAGGAGACGATCACCAGCGCGTTCCTGACCCCGCAACTGCTTTATGCGGTGCTCAAGCACGAGGCCCTGGCCACGGCGGACACGAGCACCCTGCGGTACCTCAACGTCGGCGGTGCCGCCGCCAACCCGGCCAGGCTCTCGGAGGCGATCGACAAGCTCGGCCCGGTCGTGCGCATCGTCTACGGGTCGAGCGAGCTGCCGCTGATCACCGACCTGCCCTTCCTGGACCACGACCCCGAGCACCCCGAGCGGCTCACCTCGGCGGGGCAGCCGTTCGCTGACTCCGAGGTCCAGGTCAGGGACGAGGCGGGCAACGAGGTGCCGGCCGGCGAGTCCGGCGAGGTCTGGGTGAAGGGTTCGCTGTCGATGGCCGGGTACTGGCAGCAGCCCGAGCTGACCAGGGAGACGATCAAGGCCGGCTGGGTCCGCACCGGGGACGTGGGCTACAAGGACGCCGACGGCTTCCTGTTCCTGATCGACCGGCTCAGCGACATGATCGTGACCAGCGGCGCGGCCGCCAACGTCTACGCCAAGCCGATCGAGGACGTGCTGACCAGCCATCCGGCCGTGCGCTCGGCGGCGGTCTTCGGCATCAAGGGCGTCGAGGAAGAGGAACTCGTGCACGCCGTGGTGGTGACTGAGCCTGGCGCCCAGGTGAGCGTCGAGGAACTGCAGGACCTGACCAGGACCCAGCTGAACTCGATCTACACCCCGAAGACGATCGAATTCGCGGCCGGCCTTCCGCTGACGGGCCAGGGCAAGGTGGACAAGAAGGAGTTGCGCGCGCGTCATCTCGCGGCCCGCAGCGCGGGCTGAGATCTGGCCAGAAGCGCGCCGCGCCTCGGGGTGCTGCCGGGTTCACAACCTTTTGCAGCAAAAAAGATCTCCCGGATCTCGCTTCCTTGAAGGCAAGCCAGACCCGGGAGATCGATGTTCGTCGGTTTTTAGTCCCAGCCGCGATGCCGGCCAGCCGGCCGGGCCGCGACTGGAGTCACCCGATGGAACGAGTCGCGGTGACTGGTTACGCGGCCTTCTGGATAAGGTCGTCCTTGATGTTGACGTCGTCCTTGCTGAAGATCTCGTCCTTTGCCTTCTGGATAAGGTCGTCCTTCATTGTGTGCCTCCCTCCTGCAGTTTCCTGGCCTCGAGGGCGATGGTCACGGGCTGCGGTCGCGGCTAACGTCGCGGCAAACAACCGCGTGGCACGGAACCGCGAGTGGCCAGCCGGGGGTAAGCCGAAAACAGGCCACCTACTGGCTACATTGGGGTTGTCAGGCCGATATGTCAAGCATCGGTGATTTCATCCCTCGTCACTTGTGATTGGTTAGTCCCGTGCGCATCGTCGGATTATCGCCGTTGATGGTGAGCGGACCGTACGGTGACACCGTTACCCTGCGGAGATGCTCGCCTGAAGATGCGGAACCTACCGCCGAGGTGACAAAGACCTAGCCTTAAGGAAAGGTGCGCTGGCCTATCCGATAGCATGCCTGGTAACAAGGAGTCAGGTCACTCTCACTGTCCGCTGTCGATGGCGGCGACGATGCCGTCCCACAGCTTGCAGCGTGCCTTCAGCGCCGCGTTGACGGTCTCCTCGCACTCGCGCCACTTGTCGGCGTCGTCGCCGCACAAGTCAGCCAGCATCTGCATGGCCATCGGCGTGTGCTCCTCGGCGTCCACCTGGATGTGCCGGCGCAGGTAGTCCACGAACACCGAGAGCTGGTTGTCGAGATCGGAGTTGACTTCGACGACCTGGTCGAACATGTCAGGGATGAGGTCCTCCCGGCCGAAGGCGAACGCCGCGGCCTGGCTGTGGATCGGCAGGCTCTCGATGAAACCCCAGGTTGTCGTCGTGAACTCGGCCGAGGCCTCGGGCGCCCCGGCTTCCTTAAGCGAGGTGAGCACGGGCTTGCCCTCGCGCAGCAGGCCGATGAAGGCGTCGATCGCGCTGCGGTCGGCGCCGGCCTGCGACATGCCCTCGAGGTAGAGCTCGAAGTGGGAGATGAACCCGTGGCCAAGCTCGTCGCTCTCCTCGACGAGCACGATGTCGTTGATCAGGCGACGGCTGCCGGTCGGCCCGCTCGGCACCCAGGGAACCTCGACGCAGGTGAGCTGGCGCTGCAACGACTTCAGCAAGGACATGAAGTCCCACACCGCGAACACGTGGTGCCGCATGAAGGTCTTGACCGCGTCCAGGCCGTCGAGCCTGTGATACATGGGGTGGCTGATGACCGTGTTACGAGCGGGGGCGATGGCCTGCTTCAGGCGCTCGACTCCTGGGTTTACTTCGCCCCATTCATAGCGCGACATGGAGGTTCCTCTCGGTAGTGGCGACGCTGGCACCGTGCCATTCCACACTGTAAGCGCGCTTCACCCCGTCGCATAGATCGCAATATTGCGAAAGTGCCCGTTAGCAGAAAGGATGGGAACCGGACCCGAAAGGACACTCCGCATGACGAAGCGGCACGTGGGACGCCTGGCATGACCGTTGCTGACCTGACCCAGGCGGCGACGGACCTGGCCGCGTCGAGCTTGCACGGGGCGCTGGTGGACCCGGCGCTCGAGTCGATGAACTTCCTCAACGAGGTGGCGAGCCGGTACCCGGACGCCATCTCGTTCGCCTCTGGCCGGCCGTGCGAGCAGTTCTTCGATGTCGCCCTCATCCATGACTACCTCGACGCGTACTGCGAGTACCTGACCGGCGAGCGCGGCCTGTCGACCGCTGAGCTGAACACCGCGCTGTTCCAGTACGGCCGGACCAACGGGATGATCGGCGAGCTCGTCGCCAGGTACCTGGCGATCGACGAGGGCATCACCGCGAGCCCGGAGGCGATCGTGGTCACCGTCGGCTTCCAGGAGGCCATGTTCGCCGTGCTGCGAGCGCTCAGGGCCGACGAGCGCGACGTGCTGCTCGCGATGTCGCCTTGCTATGTAGGGCTGACCGGGGCGGCCAGGCTCGTCGACTTGCCGGTCTGGCCGGTGCAGGCGAGTGCGGACGGCCTTGACCTTGACCACCTGAGCGCTCAAGTGCATCGGGCGAGGCAAGCCGGGCTGCGGGTCAGGGCCTGCTACGTCATGCCCGACTTCGCGAACCCGTCCGGGCTGTCCATGACGCGGTCGGCCCGGCAACGGCTGCTCGACGTCGCCGCGGCGCAGGGCGTCCTGCTGATCGAGGACAACCCGTACGGCACCTTCCACGCGGGCGAGCACGTGCCCACCCTGAAGGCGCTCGACGATCGCCGCCAGGTCGTTTACCTGGGCTCGTTCGCCAAGGTCGGGTTCCCGGGCGCTCGCGTCGGGTTCGCGGTCGCCGACCAGCGGGTCGCCGACGAGCACGGTGGCGTCAGCTTGCTGGCTGACTACCTGGGCCGGATCAAGAGCATGATCACGGTCAACACGCCCGCCGTGGCCCAGGCCGTGATCGGCGGCAAGCTGCTGCGCTCCGACTTCAGCCTCGCCAAGGCGAATGAGCGGGAGACGGCCCACTACCTGGCGAACATGCGCCGGCTGCTGGCCGGGCTCGCCAGCCGGTTCCCTGATGGCCCCGGCGCTCGCCCGCAGGCGCGGGTGACGTGGAACTCGCCGACCGGGGGGTTCTTCGCGGTCGTCACGCTGCCGTTCGCGGCGGACGACGAGCTGATGGAGTACTCGGCCCGCGAGCACGGGGTGCTGTGGACTCCGATGAGCCACTTCTACGCCGGGACCGGCGGATCACACCAGGCCAGGCTGGCCTGCAGCCAGCTGACGGGGGAGCAGCTCGATGCCGGCCTTGATCGCTTCGCCGCGATGGTCGCTGACCGCCTGAGCCGGTCAGCCTGAGCTAGGCCTGGCTGACCTGACCTGACCTGACCTGGCCTGGCTGACCTGGTTTGGCTGGGCCGACCTAGCTGAGCTGGTCTAGCTGAGCCGGGGAGACCTTTCTGCGGGAGGCGACCGTAACGTGCCCGCCGGCCACCTCCCGCCTACGCCTCGGTTCGTCGCTACCAGGGCGGTCCGGCTGGGGGGGTATGTGGTGTTGGTAGTCGCCCGCTGGCGGCTACTTGTGGGTTCAGCGGTGAACTTGTTCGTGAATTAGACGGCGGGACGCGCCTTTTCGTTGCGTCGTTTTCGTGGCGCCGTTCGCGTGGACAGCACCGGGTGAGTCAGTGGCGGAACCACGGGGGGCGGAGCTACCCGCCGGGTGAGACGCGCCCGCAGGCAAGCTGGCGACGCCGCGATCGCGGCAGGCGGACCACACGCCGGCCGCGATGAGGCGCCGTGCCCTAGCAGCTGCCACTGTCGTCACGAGCGCGCTCCTGTCAGTGTGACGTTGGCGGCGGGCCTCCTCGCGGGCCCGCCACTCACGAGAATGGCCCGCTCACCTGTAAACCAGCCGAACCCCAGCTAACGAAGTCCTAAGAGCCCGCCGCATCCCGTCCTCGCACCGCCGCACCCCGCGCTCGCACCGCCGCGCCCCCTCTCGCACGGCTGCGCCTGGCGCTCACTCCGCCGCGCCCGCGCTCGCACGGCTGCACCCCCCTCTCGCACGGCTGCGCCCGGCGCTCGCACGGCTGCGCCCCTCTCGCACGGCTGCGCCCGGCGCCCGCACGGCTGCGCCCCTCTCGCACGGCTGCGCCCGGCGCCCGCACGGCCGCTTCCCG
>DATKFV010000186.1:0-198931 GCA_035511035.1 Streptosporangiaceae bacterium | reverse complement strand
CCAGGAGAACGGCGGCTGGGTCGGGGCGATCAGCCTCGGCTTTGACGGCCAGGGCAAACGCCAGCGCATCAAGCGCAAGGCGAAGACCAAGACCCAACTCAAGGAGAAGCTGATCCAGGTCATCGCCGAGCGCGAAGCCGGGCTGAAGCCGACCGAGGGCTACACAGTGGCCAACGCGGTCAGTGACTGGCTCGCAAGGGGTCTCAAAGGCCCAGATGACAACACCATCACTACCAACCGCATCCTGGCCGAACAGCACGTCCTACCGCTCATCGGCGCCGTCAAGCTCAAGGAGCTGACCGCCGACGACGTGGACGACTGGCTCGACGGCCTCACTGGCAAGCTGGCCACCAGGAGCCTGGTCGGCGTGCATTCCATACTCAAGCGCTCGATCCGGCAGGCTCAGGCCCGCGACAAGGTTCTTCGGAACGTGGCCGAACTGGTCACGACTCCGAAGGGCCAGCCAGGCAGGCCGAGCAAGGCGATGACCTTCGATCAGGCCATGGCCATGCTCGATGCCGCGAAGTCCTATCGGCTCTACGGGTACGTGGTCGTCAGCCTGCTCGTCGGCATCAGGACTGAGGAGGCCCGAGCCTTGCTGTGGTCTCACGTCGTGGCGTGGGTCGAGGACTCCCGCGAGTGGAAGCCCGTTACCGAAGCCGGCTTCGATCACGAGCGGTTCGCGATCTACGTCTGGCGCTCGGTACGCGCCGGCGGCGACACTAAGACCGAGAAATCAAGGCGCACGCTAGAGCTACCTAGCCTGGCCGCTGACGCGCTCCGTGAGCACCGTGCGCGCCAGGCGAAGGACCGGCTAGCGGCCGGTCCGCTCTGGCAAGATCACGGCCTCGTGTTCGCCAGCCAGGCCGGCACGCCGCTCGATGCGTCACACGTCCGCCGCGCGTTCAAGGCGATCACCAGGCGAGCCGGCCTTGGCGAGAACTGGACCCCGCGTGAGCTGCGGCATTCCTTCGTATCCATCATGAGTGACAACGGCGTACCGATCGAGAACATCGCTGATCTCGTCGGGCACGCCAGCACCGCGGTCACCGAGGAGGTCTACCGGCACCAGCTCAAGCCGGTGATCACCAAGGGCGCCGAGACCATGAACACCATCTTCAGTCAGCACAACCAGGCGAAGTCAGCCTGAACTCCAGTGGCTCCCCGTTTGGCTCCCGCAGACCTTTCAAGATCGAAAAAGGGCCTCGAAGATAACTCCGAAGCCCGTCTGAACTGGACAAACTTGGTCGGGGTGGCCGGATTTGAACCGGCGGCCTCTTCGTCCCGAACGAAGCGCGCTGCCAAGCTGCGCTACACCCCGCCGACCGCCTACGGAGTCTAGCCGATTCGCGGGACCAACGTGAGTAGAGATGCCTCTGGACGGCACCAGAAACGCACCGGTGCATACGGTGAGGTACCGAGGCCGGCCGAGACGTGCAGGTAGGCGCGGCGGCCTGGGGTGGGGGCGGCTGGGTGCTTGTGCAGGCCACGGGCTCGGTCCCGCTCGATGCCGCAATTCGTGACGAGGGTGCCGTAGCCGGGCAGGCAGATCTGGCCGCCGTGGGTGTGGCCCGCGAGCAGCAGGTCGAAGCCGTCGGCCACGAACCTGTCCATGACCGAGGGCTCAGGCGAGTGCAGCACGCCGACGCGTAGGTCGGCGGCCTCGTCAGCCGGGCCGGCGATCATGTCGTAGCGGTCGCGGGCGATATGGGAGTCGTGCACGCCGGCGACTTCGATGTCGAAGTCGCCGACCTTGAGGCGGCCGCGGCGGTTGTTGGCGTTCATCCAGCCCGCCGCCTCCATCCCGGCGCCGAGGTCGGCCCAGGGCAGGTCGGGGACATGCCGGCGGTGTTCCTCGGCGCTGGTGCGCCAGACGTAGCGGGCCGGGTTCTTGGGCTGGGGCGAGTACAGGTCGTTCGACCCAAAGACGAAGATGCCGGGCCGGTCGAGCAGCGGTCCGAGCGCCTCGAGGAACGGCGTCACGGCCTGCTCGTGCGCGATCGAGTCGCCTGTGTTGACGACCAGGTCGGGTTCGAGGGCGTCCAGCGTGCGGATGAACGACAGCAGCCGGTGCCTGCCGGGGGTCAGGTGCGTGTCGGAGATGTGCAGGACTCGCAGCGGCTTCGCCCCGGCCGGAAGCACCGGTACCTGGTAGCGGCGCAAGGTGAACCAGTTGCGCTCGACGACGGCCGCGTATCCCAGCACGGCGGCGCCGGCGGCTACCGTAGCGACGGTACCCCCGAGCATGGCTTGTGGACGCATGCCCATATGTTGCCATGCTCGGGGTAGTGGCCTGGCCCGGTCTGACAGGTGGCCGCGCAACCGGCAGGATTAGCTGCATGTCTGAGCTGAAAAGCAGAATCCGCGCGGACCTTACCGCCGCGATGAAGGGCCGCGATGAGCTGCGTACCCGCACCCTGCGCATGACGCTCGCCGAGATCTCGAAGGAAGAGGTCGCCGGGGCGAGCGCCCGCGAGCTCGATGACGCCGAGGTCGAGCGGGTGCTCGCGCGGGAGGCCAAGCGCCGCCGGGAGGCCGCTGAGGCGTTCCAGGGCGCGGGGCGAGCCGACCAGGCGGCGGCCGAGCGGGCTGAGGGCGACGTGCTCGCCGCGTACCTGCCGGCCCAACTCGACGACGCCGAGCTATCGGGTCTGGTCACGACCGCGATCGCCGAGACCGGCGCGAGCGGGCCGAGCGCCATGGGGCAGGTCATGAAGGCAGTCACGCCAAAGATCGCGGGGCGAGCCGAAGGCGCCCGCGTAGCGGCCGAGGTGCGACGGCAGCTAGCGGCCGGATAAGCCGGATGAGCCCGCTAGCGGGCCAGTCGTTGCTCGAGTTCGATCCGGTACCACACCATGATCTGGATGACCAGGGCGTGCTCGTGCTCCGCGAGCGCTGCCCTGATCAGGTCGGCTAGGTCGACCGGGCGGTAGTCGATGACCTGGTAGCCGCGCGAAGCCTCGTCCGGTGCTCCCGGCATCCAGGGATCGACGGGTACGACTAACGGTTCATCAGCGCTGAGCCAGCCCACCTCGATCCAGATGTGACCAGGTACCCGGACCTGGCCTTCGGCATTGGCGGCGGCCAGGTTGCCGGCCGGCGTCCTGGCGCCTTCCTCCGGCCGCCAAGGGGCGCCGACCGGCGGCGGGTGACCGAAGGGTGACTCGGTCCAGTCCCGTGACTCGGGCGCGGCGTCGCCGAGGTGACGACCCTGAAACCTCGGCCAGCCCAGCCCGGCGAGCGTGATCCTAAGCTGCGTGAGCCGGGCATCGAGGCTGCCGTCGAAGCCGTAGGCCCTCACCTCGTGACGATGCGGGCTCGGACGCAAGATCGTGCTGATGCTGAAGCCCGGCGATCCGCGGAAGACGTCACAGTAATGCAGAACGTAATCGCCGTATCCGCTGAGCCATTCGAGCCGCCGCTCGACCTGGCCGAACTGGCCTTCCGTCCAGGCGGTCACGTTCTCGCTCACCTCGACGAAGTCACTGGTCTTCACGATCTGGTCGACCCGGAGCTGACGCGTGATTACCGGACCCGTTCTGACCTTGAACTTTACGATCGCCGTCACCGCCAATAGCCGATGGCGCTCACTATCCGCCGATATCGAGTATCGCCTAGCGATTGTTACCGCGTCCTAGGCACCGGTTGATCAGCACCGCGTACTCGCGCGAACAGGCCTGGCCGCTCTGGTTGCCTGGCCAGGAGGACTCGTTCTCCCGGCACGAAGCTCCCGGGACCAGATCAGCTAGTGGCCGCCGCCTCCACCGCCACCACCGGGACCGCCGCCCCCAGTACCTCCGGTGCCCCCAGTACCGCCAGTGCCCCCAGTACCCCCGGTGCCCCCAGTGCCCCCGGTGCCCCCGGTGCCCCCAGTACCCTTGCCGGGGCCGACGGTCTTCTTGGGCGCCGGTGGTGCCGAGCCCGCGCCAAGCGAGAAGTAGTACGCGGGCGGATAGCCGAAGTTCAGCGGACGCCCAAGGGCGGCGTAGGTAAAGCTAAGCTCCCAGGTCGCACCGGGCGCGTTATCGCCGTACATCTGACCTGGGTCGTCTGGGTAGCCGCCCGGGTACTCCCGGTAGGTAGAGCGGTAGCCCACCATCGCGCCGCTGCCGGTCGGATTCGTTGGGTTGAAGACCGATACGTAGCCGACCAGCGTGGGGGTGTACCCAGCGAAGGCGGCGTAAAACCCGCCATTGGCGGTGCCGGTCTTGGCCGCGGCGGGCCGGCCGATGCCACGTCCGGCCGCGGTGCCGCTCTGAAGCACTCCCTGGAGTACATAGTTAGCGGCATCCGCCACCCCTTGCGACATCACTCGATGACAGCGCGCCGACTCAACCGGCAGATGGCTGCCGCGGGAGTCGATGATGCCCGTGATCGCGATCGGGTGGCAGTAGACGCCGCGGGCGGCCACGGTCGCGTAGGCCCCGGCCATGGACATCGGCGACACGTAGACCGAGCCGAGCGTGAACGAAGGCAGGTCGTCGGCCCGGTACTGGTAGCCGGGGGAGCCCGGCTTGCCTTCACCCTTGAGCAGCGAGCCGCCATTGGCTCTCGTCATGCCCATGCTGATCGCGGTCTTCACCACGTTGCAGAGTCCGACTTTCGCCTCGAGGTTCACGTAGAAGGCGTTGATCGACTGAACGGTCCCGTAGTACAGCGGGATATCGCCGCTCTCGGTGCTACCGGCGGCGTCGTCGACGGTATACCCAGGCACGTAACCACCCGAGCAGTTCGTAGATACCCCCTCGTAGGCACCGTTCTTCGACTCGATGGCGAAACCGAAAGGTATCCCCTGCTTCAGCGCGGTTACCAGGGTGAAGAGCTTCGATGACGAACCTGTCTGCACCCCGACGCCGCCGTCGTACTCACCGTTGACCGCATAGTTGATGCTGTCCTGGCCGTGGCCGAACCCATACCATCGGTTCACCGCGATCGCGCGGATGTCACCGGTTCCCGGCTGGACCATGACTTCGGTGTCAACGTTGTGGCCGGGGTTGTAGTAGCCCGAGTGGTTCGGCTCGACGTAGTTGACGGCGCGGTCGGCCGCTTTCTGGTCCTTGACGTTCAGGGTCGTGTAGATCTTGAGGCCGCCAACGGTGGTGAGCTCGTCATAGGCCTTGCGGTAGGCCGCGTCCTTAGCCATCACGGCGAGCACGTAGGCACAGAAGAAGGCGGCCCTGGTCACCCTATGGTTGGGGCTTGTGCATCCGGTCTGCAAGGGGACAGAGGACACGTGCAGGTCGAGTCGCGTGCTCATGGCGCGGTTCGCCGTCGCTCGCGAAATGTAGTGGTACTTGAGCATCTGCCCGAGCACGGTATTGCGGCGCTGGAACGCTGCCGATGGATTGGTGATCGGGTCGTACTGGGTCGGGTCTTCGACCAGGCCGGCGAGCGTCGCCGCCTCGGTCAGCGTCAGGTGCCTGGCCGTGGTCGAGAAGTACAGCTGCGACGCTACCTGGATGCCGTAGGCCTCGTTCTCGAAGTACGCGGCATTCAAGTACGCCGTGAGCAGCTGCGCCTTGGTCATCTCGTGCTCGAGCTTCGCGGCGACCCGCAGTTCGGTGATCTTCCGCGTAATCGTGTGCGAGTAGCACTGGTTCTTCTGCCACTTGGTCTTCGCGGTCAGGATGCAGGCGTTCTTGACGTACTGCTGGGCCAGGTCGGACCCGCCTTGCACGGCCTGGCCGGACAGGTCGAGGGCGATCGCGCGGAGCGTGCCGTGGATGTCGAGGGCGCCATGCTGCCAAAAGCGCGCGTCCTCGATCGCGACGATGGCGTGCCGCATGACCGGTGCGATCTGGTCGTACTTCACCGGGATCCGGTAGATCGGGGTCGGGTAGCCCGGATAGTAATAGGCGAGCAGGTGACCGGAGGAGTCAAAGATCTCCGACCGGGATGGCACCTGGCCGAGACCCTTTACCGGCATGTCGTCGAAGGTCTTGGCGGCGTCGCGGACGGCGATGCCGGCCGCGCCGACGACGGGCAGCAGGGCGACGGCCGTCAGCACGCCTGCGACCAGCGAGAGTACCGCGAGGAGGCCCAGAGCCTTGATGCCGGCGTGGCGAGGTCGTCTGTACACGCCAACAGGTTACGCTGCCCGCCTGACTAGTCGAGGGAGGAGATGGGAACGGGGGAATTTCGTGGCCTTCGGCCGTATCAGTATCTCGGGGTAGCTGTCAGTCGTGGGGTGACTACTCACTGCATCGCGTATAGTCCATCAGGGCTATATGGGAAATGGACCGGGCGGGGACTAGCGCTGCGGGCCGGAGTTCCGTAAGTTACTCTTTCGCAACCATCACGAGAGGCGTTGGCACTCAGCGCCGCATCACGGTGCGTGCCAGGACCGCGGTGCATGCCAGAACCTCTGGGCATCTCAGGTAAGCGCCACCCGGCGTGACGACCCGCTCGCACGGGCGTGACGATCAGGAGGAGTTGGGCCACATGTGGATCACGGATTGGACCGCCCGCGCCGCGTGCAAGGGGACGGACCCTGACGAGTTGTTCGTTCAGGGCGCGGCGCAGAACCGGGCCAAGCTGATCTGCCGCGGCTGCCCCGTCCGTACGGAATGCCTCGCCGATGCGCTTGACAACCGCATCGAGTTCGGTGTCTGGGGCGGCATGACCGAACGCGAGCGGCGAGCGCTTCTTCGCCGCCGGTCCGATGTAGTGTCCTGGCGGGAACTGCTCGAAAGCGCCAGGGACAAGTACGAGAGCGTGACCAACGAGCTCGTCGCCAGCTAGTATCCGCATCCTGGCCAGCCAAAGTCGCCTGGCCAACAGTCGGTTAGGCACCTTGGCTTCTCGGGTCGCCGGCGAGAATTTTGCTGCTGGCGGTTCAGGATTTTGGGCATTAGCCGGTGCGGTGAGTTCTCCCCGCCAGGCGATCAGCCCGGGCCAAAGGTCGCGCCGATCACGCGAAGCCCATCTAGGTCATGGACGTCTTCGGCTTGCGCCGGGATCCGGGCGACGGGGACCAGCGGGTGGGCGGCGGTGAATCGCTCCGCCAGCCGCTTCTCGGTCGCCGCGCGCCGCATCCGCTCGGCGTGCAGCCGCAGCGCCGTGATGGCCAGCGCCGACGAGTCGCTTTCCGGCAGGCCTTGCAGGGTCTCGACCGCGGCCAGGCTCCTGGCGGCCGACAGCCTCGCGGCCGGCGAGGAGTGCACCCGGTTGAGCACCAGGCCGGCGAGCGGCATGCCGTCGCGCTCGAGCCGCTCGACGAAGTAAGACGCCTCGCGCAGCGCGTCGTGCTCGGGTGCGGCGATGACCAGGAACGAAGTCCCCGGCATGCGCAGCAGCCGGTAGGTGTACTCGGCTCGCTCCCTGAACCCGCCGAACATCGTGTCCATCGCGGACACGAACGTCTGCACGTCCCTGAGCAGCTGGCTGCCGATGATCTTGGTGACGACCCCGGTCACCATGCCGAAGCCGGCGTTGAGAACCTTCAGCCCGGCCTTGCCGCCGAACTTGGCCGGGGCCACAAGCAGCCGCAGCAGGCGCCCGTCGAGGAACCGGCCGAGCCGCTGGGGCGCGTCGAGGAAGTCGAGCGCCGACCGGCTCGGCGGGGTGTCGACCACGATCAAGTCCCACTCGTCGGCCCGGCGAAGCTGGCCGAGCTTCTCCATCGCCATGTACTCCTGGGTGCCGGCGAAGCTGGACGACAAGGACTGGTAGAACGGGTTCGCGAGGATCTGGGCGGCCCGGTCGGGATCGGAGTGCGCCTCCACGATCTCGTCGAACGTTCGCTTCATGTCCAGCATCATGGCGTGCATGCTGCCGCCGGCCGAGGCTCCGCCGGCCCCGGCCCCGGCCCCGGCGGACGCGGCGTCGCCCCCTTCGTCGTCGGTACCGCGCACCCCGTCGACCAGCCTGGGCGTGTTGTCGAGGACAGTCAGGCCCATCGACTGGGCTAGCCGGCGGGCCGGGTCAACGGTCAGCACCACGACGTGGCGACCGCGTTCGGCCGCCCGCAGCCCGATCGCGGCGGCGATCGTCGTCTTGCCGACGCCGCCTGATCCGCAGCAGACCACGATCCTGGTTCGCCGGTCGTCGATCAGCTGATCGATCGTGAGCGGCGTCGTCTTCGGGCTCACCGGCCCTTGTCCTTCCCCGTCAGCCCGGTCATCACGCGGCGCCTTGCTCGCGTAGCGCTCCGGCCAGCCGGTACAAGGCGGCCAGGTCGATGCCGTCTCCGATCAGCGGCAGCTCGTAGCAGGGCTGGCCAGCCGCATCGAGCAGGCGGCGCTGGGCGGCCTGGGTCTGCTCGGCCCGCGCCTCCTCGGCCAGCTCATCCGCGAGGTCGGCGGCGAGGCCATGGTCCTCGCCGAGGCCGGCCGCCTTCAGCGCCACCTCAAGCGCCTCGACGTCGCGCGTCTTGTCGGCCGGCGCGGTCACCGGCCCGTCCGGACCGCGCCTGATCATGTTCACGAAGATCCCGCCCGGCTGGATGTTGCCCTGGCCGACGTTCTTGAGTTCGGCGATCCCGTCCAGCGTCTCCTGCACCGGCATCTCTTCCAGCAAGGTCACGAAGTGCACGACGGTCTGGCCGGATCTGATGATCTTCTCCACGGTATCGGCGTGATTGCGGATCGGCCCGACCTTGGCCAGGCCGGAGATCTCGGACGACACGTTCAGGAAACGGCCGATTCGTCCGGTCGGCGGCGCGTCAAGCACGACCGCCCCGTACACCGGGTTGCCGTCCTTCTTGCGCCTGACCGCCTCCGCTGCCTTGCCGGTGAGCAGGACGTCAGACAGGCCGGGAGCGATCGTCGTCGCGAAGTCGACGACGCCGAGCTTGGTCAGCGCCCGGCCGGCCTGGCGCAGGTTGTAGAACATCTCCAGGTACTCGATCAGGGCCGACTGCGGGTCGACGGCGAGCGCGAGCAGGTCACCGCCTGGCCGGCCGTCGTCGGCGGGGGCCACGGCCACCCGGCGCTCCTCGTAAGGAAGCGGGGGCACGTCGAAAAGCTGCGCGATCCCCTGCCTGCCCTCGACCTCCATCAGCAGCACCGGCTTGCCGTGCGAGGCGAGGGCGAGGGCGAGCGCGGCGGCCACGGTGGTCTTGCCGGTGCCTCCCTTGCCGGTGACCACGTGCAGCCTGACGCCGTCCCAGTCGGTGTCGCGCATGCTCACGAGCATGAGGCTATCTGGAGCCGAGAAGCAGTCGGATCGCGGCGGGTCCGTGATCGCGCGGTTATCACTGTGTCGTGAACGGTGACTAGGCTTCATACGTAGTAGGGCGGACAGGTACTTCAGTCCGGGGCTAACTGGATAAAGAAGGTGTCGGCTATGGATGTTGTGATCGGCTTCGTGGTATTTGTCGCTGCGGGTGGCCTGATCCTGTTCGGCCGAAGCGTCAAGCAGGTGCAGCAGTTCGAAGAGGGCATAGTCTTCCGGTTCGGGAAGGTGATGCCGAGGACACGTCAGCCTGGCCTCACCTTCATCCGCCCGGTCGGTGACCGGATCCAGAAGGTCAACAAGCAGATCATCGCCATGGCTGTGCCCGCCCAGGAGGGCATCACCAGGGACAACATCAGCGTGCGGGTCGACGCGGTCGTCTACTTCAAGGTCGTTGACCCGATCAAGGCGACCATCAACGTGCAGAACTACATGTTCGCCGTGTCCCAGCAGGCGCAGACCTCGCTGCGCTCGATCATCGGCCAGTCCGAGATGGACGAGCTGCTGTCCGACCGTGACCGGGTGAACAAGCAGCTCGGCCGGGTTCTCGACGAGCCGACCGAAGGCCCATGGGGGGTCAAGATCGAGCGGGTCGAGATCAAGGACGTCTCGCTGCCCGAGGGCATGAAGCGCTCCATCGCCCGGCAAGCCGAGGCCGAGCGGGAGCGGCGCGCCAGGATCATCGTGGCCGACGGCGAGTACCAGGCCTCTAAGCGCCTCGCCGCCGCCGCCAACGTGATGGCCCGCGACCCGGCCGCGCTGCAGCTTCGGCTGCTGCAGACCGTGGTCGAGGTGGCGGCCGAGAAGAACAGCACGCTGGTGATGCCGATCCCGGTCGAGCTGCTCAGGTTCTTCGACCGCGGCTCAGGCCAGGTCTCGCAGTACGCCGGCCAGGGGGAAGAGTCACTCGGCGACACCGGCGAGGCCGAGGTCGCCGCGGCCGAGGCGGCCATCGAGCACAAGCACCCCGATGGCGACAAGGCCGCCATCGGGAGCGAGGAGACCCTGGCCATCCCGCCGGTCCCGCCGATCCCCGATCCGGCGATCGAGGAACCGCCAGTCGAGGACCTCGCCACGCCGCCGATCCCGCCGGTAGCGACCTGAGCCAGGCGGGCCGCCAGCTGCCCGGCGGCCCGCTCGGAGCCCTTTCGCGTCGGCGGCTAAGGTAGCGCCCATGCAGAAATGGGAGTACGTGACGGTGCCCTTGCTCGTGCACGCGACCAAGCAGATCCTCGACAACTGGGGCGACGACGGGTGGGAACTAGTCGCCGTGATCCCCGGTCCCAACCCTGAGCAGCTCGTGGCCTACCTGAAGCGGGCCAAGCAATGACTGCCCCCGACGGCTCATCGCCGGAGGAGCGGCTGGCGGCGCTCGGGCTCACGCTCCCCGAGGTAACGACGCCGCTGGCCGCCTACGTGCCGGCGGTCAAGTCGGGCGGCTTCGTCTACACCTCCGGCCAGCTCCCGTTCGTAGACGGCAAGCTCAGGGCCACCGGCAAGGTCGGCGCCGACGTCTCCGCCGAGGAAGCGGCGGTGCTGGCCCGGATCTGCGCGCTGAACGCGCTCGCGGCCGCGGCTTCGGTCGCGGGCGGGCTGTCCGGCATCCGGCGCATAGTGAAGGTCACTGGCTTCGTGGCCAGCGCACCCGACTTCACCGCCCAGGCCCAGGTCATCAATGGTGCCAGCGTGCTGCTGATCGAGGTATTCGGCGAGGCAGGCCGGCACGCGCGGAGCGCGGTGGGCATGGCGGTGCTGCCGCTAGACACCCCGGTGGAGGTCGAGCTGATCGCCGAGCTCGCCGGCGACTGAGAGCAGGGCAACGGTTTGGGTCAGGTAAGGATCCCTGAGCACATGGCGGGTGCGGTCCGCGACGTCGTCGAGGGCAGGACCAAGCCGGTCACGCCCAGGGACGCCGCGACGGTCATGCTGCTGCGCCCGGCGGCCGACGCCGGCACCGCCGTCGCGGCCGGCACCGCCGTCGCCGCGGGCACCGGCGGCACCGCCGGCGCCGGGCCCGGCCGCGGCTTCGAGGTGTACATGCTGCGGCGCAAGCCGACGATGGCCTTCGCGCCCGGGGCCTACGTGTTCCCCGGCGGCTCGGTCGACCAAAGGGACGCCGACGAGGAGGTCGCGTGGGTCGGCCCCGAGGTGGCGTGGTGGGCGCGGGCCCTCGGCACCGACGCCAGCCTGGCTCGGGCGCTGGTCTGCGCGGCGGTCAGGGAGACGTTCGAGGAGTCGGGCGTGCTCCTCGCCGGCCCGGCCGCCGACGAGGTCGTGGCCGACACCACCGGCGATGACTGGGAGGCCGACCGGCACGCCCTGCTCGACCGGTCGCTGTCCCTGGCCGAGCTGCTGGCTCGGCGGAATCTGATCCTGCGGGCTGACCTGCTCCGACCGTGGGCGCGGTGGATCACGCCGGCGGCCGAGCCGCGGCGGTTCGACGCCAGGTTCTTCACCGCGGCCCTGCCCGCCGGGCAGCTGACGAGGGACGTGGGCGGCGAGGCCTCGGCGGTGCAGTGGATCTCGCCGGCCGGGGCACTGGAAGCCGGCCGGGCCGGGCAGATCGAGCTTTGGCTGCCCACCGCGATGACCCTCGCTGAGCTGGCTGATCACGACGACGTCGGCTCGGTGCTGGCCGCGCCGCGCGAGATCGCGCCCCGGCTGCCTGAGGTCTTCGTGGCGGACGGGCAGACCTGGCTGTCGATCCCCGGCGACCGGGAGTACCCGCTGTGACCGGCCCGGCGACGCCGGGGCCCCCAGGCGGACCGGCGGGGATCGACGGGTCCGGCACGGCCCGCGCCCGGTGCGTGCTCGCGCCCAACCCATCGCCGATGACGCTCGACGGCACGAACACCTGGCTGATCGCCGAGCCAGGCGGTACCGAGGCCGTGGTCGTCGATCCAGGCCCCGACGACGAAGGCCACCTGCGGAGGGTGCGCTCGGTGGCGCAGCAGAACGGGCTGCGGATCGCCGGGATCATCCTCACCCACGGTCACTCCGATCACGCGGCCGGAGCGCGCAGCCTGGCCGCCGCGACCGGCGCCGGCGTCAGGGCCGTCGACCGGGCGCACCGGCTCGGCAGCGAGGGCCTGCCGCCAGGCTCGGTCGTCGCCACCGGCGGCACCGAGATCGAGGTCATCGCCACGCCCGGCCACACCATCGACTCGGTCTGCCTGTACCTGCGGGCCGACGAGGCCGTCCTCACCGGCGACACCGTGCTCGGCCGCGGCACCACGGTCATCGCGCCCGACGGCAGCCTGGGCGACTACCTGCGCTCGCTTGACCAGCTCCGCGCGCTCGCCGACTCGACCGAGCTGACCGCGCTGCTGCCCGGTCACGGCCCGCTGCTGGCCGACCCGAGGGCGGTACTCGACTTCTACGCCGCGCACCGGGCCGAGCGGCTCGACCAGATCAGGGCCGCGCTGGCCGCCGGTGACCGTACCGCACCCCAGATCGTGGCGCGGGTCTACGCCGACGTCGACCGCCACCTATGGCCGGCCGCCGAGCTCTCGGTCCTGGCGCAACTCGGCTACCTGGCCGATCGCGGTGAACTGCCACCAGGCGTGAGCGCCGGGGGCTAGCGCCAAGCCGCCGCCGCTACCTCGCCCGGCGGCGCAGCCGGTCAGGCTCGATCAGCAGCACCGACTTGGCCGAGAGCTGGATCCAGCCCCTGGCCGCGAAGTCGGCCAGCGCCTTGTTCACGGTCTCCCGCGATGCCCCGACCAGCTGGGCCAGTTCCTCCTGGGTCAGGTCGTGGCTGACCCTGATGCCGTCCTCCTGCTCGACCCCGAACTTGTCGGACAGCTCGAGCAGGGCCTTGGCCACCCGGCCGGGCACGTCGGTGAAGATCAGGTTCGTGTTGGCGTCCGTGATCACCCGCAGCCGCTGGGCCAGCTCGCGGAGCAGCAGCAAGGCGATCGTCGGCCGGTCAAGCAGCACCGCCCGCAAGTCATCGTGGTCAATCGCCGCCAGCCGGGCGTCCGTCACCGCGCTCGCGTTCGAGGTCCGGTAGGTCGGATCGAACATCGCCAGCTCGCCGAACATGTCACCGGGCCCCTGCACCCGCACCAGGACCTCGCGGCCGTCGGACGACGTCCTGGTCAGCTTCACCTTGCCGTCGATGACGACGTAGAGCTGGTCGTCGACGTCGCCCTCGTCGTAGAGCAGGTCGCCCCGGCGCAGCGTCACCACGTGCACGTGCGGCCTGATCGCCTTGACGTCATCGGGGGTAAGCTCGCGCAGCAGCGGGGCGACGCTCAGCGTCGTCATGTCGTCGTCGGTGAAGTCGGCATGCCGAGCTGACCGGCTCGCCGCCTTGTCAGCCTCGCCCACCTTGGTCTCCTCGCCTTGCCCGGCGCTCGCGCCCGGCCAGCGCAGGACACGGGCCCGCGCTAACCCTCACTCGTGTCGTCCTGCCCATCTTCGCTGTCAGCTAGCCGCTTCCTGGCGGCTTCTATTTCGTCCTCCGCGGCCTGCCTGCTCGCCCATTTCGCCGCTTCTACCTCTTTGCCTGGCTCAAGCGCCTTATAGACCTCAAAGAAGTGCTGGATCTCAAGCAGGTCGAATTCCGATACATCGGTAATATCCTGCAGGTGAGCGATCCTGGGGTCAGTGGCCGGAACGCACAGCACCTTGTCATCCTTGCCCTTCTCGTCGCGCATCCGGAACATGCCGAGGGCCCGGCAGCTGATGAGGCAGCCGGGGAACGTCGGCTCCTCCAGCAGCACCAACGCGTCCAGCGGGTCGCCGTCCTCCCCGAGCGTGTTCTCGACGAAGCCATAATCGGCGGGATACCTCGTCGATGTGAAGAGCATCCGGTCTAGCCGGATACGCCCGGTGTGATGGTCCATCTCGTACTTATTGCGCTGACCCTTCGGGATCTCGATGACCACATCGAACTCCATGATCCGCTCTCCCTGCCCGGCAGTAGATTGCCGCATTGCCTCCGCGCGACTTGTCGTTGTGATGTATACCCTCGGTGTCGGTCACCTGTCGACGTGGCGACCGGCGGGCGAGCGCCCGGCTCGACCAGCACCAGCGGGCTAGCGATGGAGGCGATGATTGAACAGGCTGGCTCGGATGATGGCGCTGGCGCTCGCGCTGCTCTGCCTGTTCACGATCGGGGCAGGCGCCGCCGTCGCCCGCCTCATGCCGGCCAGGCTCGCGCTGTTCCAGCTCCCGTTCGTCGCTGATCACGGCCAGAACGCCTCGCCAGGCGCCCTGCGCGCCGCCATAAACAGCAAGACCTCAATAAGCCAAACGGCCGGAGCGGGGGTGCCGACGCCGGACGGCGTGGCGTCGGCCCTGGACCCGCTGATCAGCTCGGGCGGCCTTGGCCAGCAAGTCGGCGCGCTCGTGGTCAACCTGGCCACCGGCCAGGTGCTCTACTCCCAAGATCCTGACCTCGGGTTCACCCCGGCTTCTACGACCAAGGTGGCCACCGCTGTCGCCGCCATCACCACGCTCGGCGCGCAGGCCAGGTTCAGCACCTCGGTAGCGCTTGGGCCGCCCGCGCCGGCCAGCGCGGGCGCGTCGGGCGCGTCAGCCAGCAGCCGTGACCTCATGCTCGTCGGCGGCGGCGACCCGACCCTGTCGGCCGGCCGCTACCCGGCGTCCTTCTATCCGCAGCCGGCCTCGCTGGTCGCGCTCGCGGCCGCCGCCGCCGCCCGCCTGCGCGCCAAGGGCATCGACGCGATCAGGCTGACCTACGACAACTCCCTGTTCACCGGCCCGACGCTGGCGGCGGGCTGGCCGCCGTTCGGCTCGGCCGACAACTACATCGCGACGGGCAACATGGCCCCGATCGTCGGGCTCGAGGTCGACCAGGGCAGGCTCACCGCCTCGGGGCGGCCGCAGGACTACGACGACCCGTCGAACTACTTGCCCAGGTCGATGACCCCCGGCCTGGCGGCGGCGACCGCCTTCGCCGGGTTCCTGCGCAAGGACGGCATCAAGGTCGGCAGCGCCCCGGTCCAGGCCAAGCCCGCCCAGCTCGCCGATCGCGGCCCCTTCGTCGCCTCGGTGCGATCGGTGACCGTGGCCCAGATGGTGCAGTGGATGCTGCAGGAAAGCAACAACGTCATCGCCGAGACCCTGGCCAGGCACGTCGCGATCGCGACCGGCAAGCCGGCCACGTTCAGCGGGGCCGCTCACGCGGTGATGGCGGTCGACGCCGGCCTCGGCGTGCGCGGCATCCACCTGCACGACGGCAGCGGCCTGTCGCCTGACGACACGATCGCGCCGCGGGCGCTGGTCAAGCTGATCGAGCTGGCGGCGGGCAGTGCTCATCCGCAGCTGCGGGCGGTCATCACCGCGTTCCCGGTCGCCGGGTTCGCCGGCACGCTCGGCCCCGGCAGCACCTTCGGCCCGTTCGGCCACGTCGCCCTGGGCACGGTACGGGCGAAGACCGGCAATATCTCCGGGGTCGCGACCATGGCCGGGATCGCCTACGCCAAGGACGGGGCCGTGCTCGTCTTCGCGTTCATGGGCAACGACATCAGCGCCAAGGACGGGCTCGAAGCCGAGTCGATGCTCAGCAAGCTCGCGACCGAGCTCGCCGGATGCGGTTGCCGCTGACGATTACGTCAGCCGGCCACGTACGGTGTAGGGGTGAGCAGCTCGCAGATGATCGACTGGAATGTGGCTACTTCTACCGCTATCCGCTGGGTCAGGCCGGGTCCTGACGTCAGCCTGGCCGAGGCTCGCCGGGTGGTCGCCGAGCTCCGCGCCCAGGCGATCACGGTGTCAGGACCGGTGCGCGAGGTCACTGGCCTGCCCGGTGACGATGACGGCGGCCAGGTCGCGGTCGTGGACCGGCCCGGCTGGATCAGGGCGAACATCAGCGGCTTCCAGGTCGTGCTGGACCCTTTGGTCGAGCGCATGCAGGAAATGGGCGCGGTGCCGACGTCAGGGTCCGTGCTGACCGCGGTCGGATCACGGGTGACCGGGGTCCAGGCCGGGCTTATCTTGTCGTACCTGGCCAGCCGGGTGCTCGGGCAGTACGAGCTCTTCCTGCCGCCCGATCCTGAGCTTCCCGCTGCCGACGCGCCCGCCGGCCGGCTCACGCTGGTAGCACCGAACATCGTGATGGTGGAGCGCGAGCTCGGGGTCAACCCGAGCGACTTCAGGCGCTGGGTCTGCCTGCACGAGGAGACGCACCGCACGCAGTTCACCTCGGTGCGCTGGCTGCGGCCTTACGTCCAGCAGCAGATGACCGAGTTCCTGCTCGCCTCTGACCTGGACCCAGGCTCCATCCTCAGCCGCTTGCGCACGGTCGCGGACGCCGTCGGCGGCGCGGTCCGCGGCAGCGACGGCGAGAGCCTGATCGAGGCGATCCAAAGCCCGCGCCAGCGCGAGATCCTCGACCGGCTGACCTCGGTGATGACGCTCGTCGAGGGGCACGGCGACTATGTGATGGACGCCGTCGGCCCATCGGTCGTGCCGAGCGTCGAGGACATCAGGGCCAAGTTCAACGCGCGGCGGTCTACCGGCAACCGGGGCGAGCAGGTGATCCGCCGGATCCTCGGGATCGACCTGAAGATGCGGCAGTACGCCCAGGGCGCCGCCTTCGTCCGCGCCGTCGTCAACGCCGCGGGCATGACAACGTTCAACCGGGTGTGGACCTCGCCGGAGACGCTGCCGACCAAGGCCGAGCTCACAGACCCGGTCCGCTGGCTCGAGCGAGTGGCCGGAATGCCCCGCCTGGCCAGCTGAGTCACGCGTCTTGACCCCGGCGGCCCACATCGCCATGGAGGCCCATATCGCCATGGAGGCCCATATCGCCATGGAGACACCGCCTTCGCCGCGGGCTCGTCGCTCGCGCTTGGCTGGGGCATCTCGCCTTGACCCGGCCGTCGCGGCGACGCGGGTCGCCGTCCGGCGGGCGCTGGCCGAGCTGCCTGGCGGCGCGCTGGTGCTCGTCGGGTGCTCAGGCGGGCCCGACTCCCTGGCGCTGGCCGCCGCGACCGCGTTCGAGGCTCCCAAGCTTGGCCTGCGAGCGGGAGCGATCACGGTCGACCACGGCCTGCAGGCCGGATCGGCGGACCAGGCGCTGGCCGCGAAGTCGGTGCTGGGCGAGCTTGGCCTGCATCCCGTGCTGGTGGTCCAGGTCGCCGTCGACCGCCGCAGCGGCTCCGGCCCAGAGGCCGCGGCCAGGCACGCTCGCTACGCGGCCTTCGCGACCGCGCTCGAGCAGGCCGGAGCCAGCGCCATCCTGCTCGGCCACACCATGGACGACCAGGCCGAGACCGTGCTACTCGGGCTCGCGCGCGGTTCAGGGGCCAGGTCCATCGTCGCGATGGCGGGCGTGACCGGACCCTACCTGCGCCCGCTGCTCGGGCTGCGCCGGGCGCAGACGGTGGCCGCCTGCGCCGCCCAGGGGCTGGCCGCCTGGTCCGACCCGCAGAACTCCGATCCCGCCTACAGCCGGACCAAGGTCAGGACGCGGATACTGCCGCTGATGGAGGAGCTGATCGGGCCCGGCGTCACCGAGTCGCTGGCCCGCACCGCTGACCAGCTCAGGGCCGACGCCGACCTGCTCGACTCGCTCGCGCGGGAACGGACAGGCCCGCTGCTCGCCGGCTGGGCCGCCGGCGGGCCCAGGTCGGTTCAGGTCGGCCAGCTCGCTGACCTGCCCGACGCGATCAGGACGCGGGTGCTCAAGGCAGCCGCGATCGGTGCGGGCGTGCCCGCGGGCGCCGTCACCGCCGCCCACGTGGCCGAGATCGACGCGTTGGTGACTCATTGGCACGGCCAGCAATGGATTGACCTGCCCGGCGGCATCAGGTGCCAGCGGCGGTATGGCAGGCTGCACTTCACGGACTCACGGTGAACAAGGGGGCCTTACTTGGACGCGGCAGATGTCGGTGCGGACCTGCTCAAGGTGCTGATCACCCCCGAGCAGCTGCAGGCGAGGCTCGCTGAGCTCGCCGAGCAGATCGACTCCGATTACGCTGGTCGCGAACTACTGCTCGTCGGGGTGCTCAAGGGCGCCGTGATGGTGATGGCCGACCTGGCCCGCGCCATGCACCTGCCCGTGAGCATGGACTGGATGGCGATCTCGTCCTACGGCTCAGCGACGACCTCGTCCGGCGTGGTGCGGATCTTGAAGGACCTCGACACCGACATCACCGGCAAGCACGTGCTCGTGGTCGAGGACATCGTCGACTCCGGCCTGACCCTGTCCTACCTGGTCCATAACCTGCAGTCCCGCGATCCAGCCTCGGTCGCCGTGTGCGTGCTCCTGCGCAAGCACGCGGCCTCCCAGATGCCCGTTGACGTCGCTTACACCGGCTTCGAGATCGACGACGAGTTCGTCATCGGCTACGGCCTCGACTACGCCGAGAAGTACCGCAACCTGCCGTTCATCGGCACCCTCGCCCCCCACGCCTACGCCATGTGATCCGTCCGGTACACCATGTGAGCGTCGGGTACACCATCTGAGGAGTCGGCCAATGCCTGGGCCCAGGCTCTCTCCGGCTGCCTCCACCCGCAGCTCCGTGATCATGCTGACTTCGTGATCACGGACGATCGGCCGGATGCGCCCGCACTAAGCTTCCGTGATCTTGGGTTTCTCATGATCACGGAAGCTGCGAGGGGATCCGGGCGTGCGTCCATGTTCCGTGATCACGATCGGCGTCGTGATCACGGAACAACGACTGGGGAAGTCGGCCGGGAACGACTGGGAAGTCGGCCGGGAACACTGGGGAAGTCGGCGGGGAACACTGGGGAAGTCGGCGGGGAACACAACTGAAGTTAGATCGCGTTTAGTTGGGTAGAGGCGGAGCATTGGGCACGCGGCTTCCTGAAGTGCCGCCTACGTGTCGGTGCAAGACGGCGCGGTGTACCGTCTGTTTCCTCGCGTCGTGCGCGGGAAGACAGGGGATACCGCGCATGAAGGCTCGTAAGCATGCGCTCCTGCCGGCAGGCGGTAGGACACGAGGCTCGGCAGGAGGTACCGGCCCGGCTGTGCCGGAGCCGTTAATCGATGGATCTGAAGCGCATTTTCCGCGGCTGGATGCTCGCGATCGTGCTCGTCTTCGTGCTTTTGATAGTGGTGCTTAAGTTCACTGGGTCAAGCACCTATCAGAAGGCGAACACGTCACAGGTCGTCAACCTCGTCCAGACCGGTCAGGTCAAGTCGGCGATACTGACCGTGCCGACTCAGGTGATCCAGGTCACCACGAACAAGGGTCAGCAGTACGAGGCCGCCTGGGTCGGCAACCAGGGCAACGACCTGGCCAAGATGCTGCAGAGCCAGGCCCACGCCCACAAGCTCCCCGGCGGCTACAACGTGCTGAACCCGGTGGGCAACTCGCTGCTGTCGGTCTTGCTCGGCTGGCTGCCCTTCATCGTCATCTTCCTGCTGTTCTTCGTGTTCATGAACCAGATGCAGGGCGGCGGCTCGCGGGTGATGAACTTCGGCAAGTCGCGCGCCAAGCTGATCACCAAGGACACGCCCAAGACGACGTTCGCCGACGTGGCTGGCGCCGACGAGGCGATCGAGGAACTCGAGGAGATCAAGGAGTTCCTCCAGACTCCCGCCAAGTTCCAGGCCATCGGGGCCAAGATCCCCAAGGGCGTGCTGCTGTACGGCCCGCCTGGGACCGGCAAGACGCTGCTCGCCCGCGCGGTCGCCGGCGAGGCCGGCGTGCCGTTCTATTCCATCTCGGGCTCAGACTTCGTCGAGATGTTCGTCGGTGTCGGCGCCTCCCGCGTCCGCGACTTGTTCGAGCAGGCCAAGGCGAACGCGCCCGCGATCGTGTTCGTTGACGAGATCGACGCGGTCGGCCGTCATCGCGGGGCGGGCTTCGGCGGCGGGCACGACGAGCGCGAGCAGACCCTGAACCAGTTGCTCGTGGAGCTCGACGGGTTCGACACCAAGGGCGGCGTCATCGTGATCGCCGCGACGAACCGGCCCGACATCCTCGACCCCGCGTTGCTGCGGCCTGGCCGGTTCGACCGGCAGATCGTGGTGGCGCAGCCCGACCTCGCCGGCCGCAAGGGCATCCTGCGCGTGCACGCCCGCGGCAAGCCCTTCGCTCCTGACGTGGAGCTGGACGTGATCGCTCGGCGCACTCCTGGCTTCACTGGCGCGGACCTGGCCAACGTGATCAACGAGGGCGCGCTGCTGACCGCTCGGGGGAACCAGACGCAGATCTCGATGGCGAACCTCGAGGAAGCCATCGATCGCGTCACGGCCGGCCCGAAGCGCAAGAGCGTGCTGCTGTCGGAGAAGGAGCGGAAGATCATCGCCTACCACGAGGGCGGCCACGCGCTCGTCGGGCACGCGATGCCGAACGCTGATCCGGTGCACAAGATCACGATCATCCCGCGCGGCCGGGCGCTCGGCTACACGGCCGCGGCCCCTTCCGAGGACAAGTTCCTGGTCAGCCGGGCCGAGATGATGGACCAGCTAGCGATGCTGCTGGGCGGGCGGGCCGCCGAGGAGCTCGTCTTCCATGAGCCGACGACCGGCGCGGCCAACGACATCGAGAAGGCCTCGGCGATCGCGCGCGGCATGGTCACCGAGTACGGCATGAGCGAGCGGCTCGGTGCCCGCAAGTTCGGCTCGGGCGACTCTGAGCCCTTCCTCGGCCGCGAGATGTCCCACTCGAGGGACTACTCAGAGGAGATCGCGTCCGCGATCGATGATGAGGTGCGACGCCTGATCGAGTCAGCGCACGACGAGGCGTGGGACGTACTGGTTCAGTACCGGGACGTGCTCGACGCGCTGGTGCTGCAGCTGATGGAGCACGAGACCCTGGCGAGAACCCAGGTGATGGAGATCTTCGCGCCGGTGCAGAAGCGGCCGTCGCGCGGGTCTTACACCGGTTATGGCAAGCGGATGCCTTCGGACCGCCCGCCGGTGCTGACCCCGAAGGAACTCGCGCTCACCGCGGCCTCGGACGGCAAGGACCTGCCGCGGGGCGGGAACGGGCAGGCTCCTGGCATCGGCAATGGCTACGGCGACCCGATGACCAAGCCGTTCGGCTTCGACCCGCGCCTGGACGGCCTTGAGGATCCGTTCGGCTCCGATTCGCCTGGCCAGGGGTCAGGTGACGACGGACCGCTCGGCCCGCGGAGTTGAGCGACGCGACTGACGCGGTCCAGGAAGTAGACCTGAGCCGGATCGAGCGCGCCGTGCGTGAGATCCTGCTCGCCATTGGCGAGGACCCGGAGCGGGATGGCATCAAGGACACCCCGCGCCGGGTCGCCAGGGCTTACGCCGAGCAGTTTGCCGGGCTTCGCCAATCACCCGCTGACGTACTAACCACCGTATTCGACGCGAATCACGATGAAATGGTCCTAGTTCGCGATATCGAGATGTTCTCGACCTGCGAGCATCACCTGACGCCGTTCTTCGGGCACGCCCACGTGGGGTATATACCGAATGAGAAAGGGCAGCTTACTGGCTTGTCCAAGCTTGCTCGGCTGGTCGACGTCTTTGCCAGGCGGCCGCAGGTGCAAGAGCGGATGACCAGCCAGATCGCCGACTCGCTGATGGAGGTGCTTGAGCCAAGAGGCGTTATCGTAGTGGTGGAGGCCGAGCACCTGTGCATGGCGATGCGCGGCGTGCGGAAGCCGGGAGCTAAAACAGTGACTTCAGCTGTCCGTGGCTGCTTCCGCAGCTCGGACAGCACCAGGGCTGAGGCTATGAGCCTGCTGATGGCCGGCCACTAGCAGGCAAAAGCATTCGCCCGCGCCGCCGCCTTATTTGTGACTACGCTGAGCCCCGTGAGCTGGGGCCGCACCTATGTGTCGGAGATGACGGACCTTATCGGGCAAGGACCGGCAGAGCCTACATCCGGAACTGAGCAGCGGCCAGGCAGGCCGACTGCGCCTTTGTCGTCGGCGTTCCTGACCGCGCCCCGTCCTATCGACCGCCGTCAGCAGCATCGGTGGGTGCCCAGGCTAGCCCGGCTGATCATGGCTGTGGTCGGCCTGTCCTACATCGCCATCGGGGTCAACGCCGGCCTGTACCGGCAGCTGCACAACCCGCACAGCCCCGCCGGGCGGGCGCTGCACAGGGTGGCGGTGAGCACGCCGGGCGCGCTGACGCTCACGTTCACGCTCACCAGGACCGCCCTGATCGTGATCGGCCTGCTTCTGCTGATGCTGTGCCACGGCCTGGTCAGGCGAAAGCACAGGTCATGGCAGGCGGTCATGACGCTGCTGATCATCGCGGCCGGGCTCAACCTGCTGCGGGTGCATCACCTCGTCAACACGTTCGGGCTGCCCGCGATCCTGGTCGGCTTCACGCTGACCGCGGCGCTGATCGCGGCCGGCTTCTTCTACCGCCGCGAGTTCTACGCGCTCGGCGACCCGCGCACGAGGTGGCGAGCGCTTCGGGTCTTTGGCTGGATCTTGGTCGCTGACCTGGCCATCGGCCTGTCCTACATCGCCTTGCGGGGCCTGACCAAGCCGTACACCTTCCCCGAGCGGGTGGCGGCGGTCCTGTACGGCATGGTCGGCGCCAGCCCGCCGACGCCGATCCACTTCATGGCCGATATCAGGAGCGACTTCTTCGTCATCTTGACCGGGGCGCTCGGCTTCATCACCGTGATCATCACTGCCTACCTGTTCCTGCGGCCGGCCGAGCCGCAGGGCAGGCTCGGCGGGCAGGACGCGACGAAGGTCAGGGACCTGCTCGACCACCACGGCGAGGCGGACTCGCTCGGCTACTTCACGCTGCGCAACGACAAGAGCGTGATCTGGTCGCCGACCGGCAAGTCTTGCATCGGCTACCGGGTTCTCTCTGGCGTGATGCTGGCCAGCGGCGACCCGCTCGGTGACCCCGAGGCGTGGCCGGGGGCCATCAACGCGTTCCTTGACCGGGCCGCCAGGCATGCGTGGGCGCCCGCCGTGATCGGGTGCGGTGAACTTGGCGCCGAGGTCTGGTGCCGCACCGGAGACCTCACCGCGCTCGAGCTCGGCGACGAGGCCGTGGTGAGCGTCGCCGACTTCTCCCTCCAGGGCCGCCAGATGCGGAACGTCAGGCAGATGGTGACCAGGGTCGGCCGGGCCGGTTACATCGCCGAGGTCCGGCGGGTCGGCGACGTGCCGTCCGATGAGCTGGCCAGGCTGGTCAGGCAGGCTGACTCCTGGCGGGGCACGCCGACCGAGCGCGGGTTCTCCATGGCGCTCGGCCGGATCGGCGGCCCAGGCGACGACCGTTGCATGATCGCGACCGCGACCGAGGACGGCGTGCTCAAGGCGCTGCTGCACTTCGTGCCTTGGGGAACCGACGGGCTGTCGCTTGACCTGATGCGGCGGGACCGGTCGGCTCAGCCCGGCCTGAACGACTTCATGATCGTCGAGACGATCAAGGCCGCGCAGGATCTGGGGGTCAAGCGGATCTCCCTGAACTTCGCGGCGTTCAGGGCCGCGCTTGAGCGGGGCGAGCGGATCGGGGCCGGGCCGATCACGCGGGCCTGGCGCCGGTTCCTGCTCTTCCTCTCGCGCTGGTTCCAGATCGAGTCCCTGTACAAATTCAACGCGAAGTTCTGCCCGCTATGGGTGCCGCGCTTCATGGTGTTCGCCGGGCCGCGCGACGCGATCAGGGTCGGGCTGGCCGCCCTTGAGGCCGAGGCATTCCTGGTCTGGCCGACCGTGGAGGTGCGCAGGATCAGGCGCAAGCTCCGCGGGGCGTTCCAGGTCCGGCGGCCGGTGGCCGCCAGGGCAACGGAGGCCGCCCCGGCACCGGGCGGGACCGGACTAGGACGGGACTAGCTGGCGGGTTAGCCGGCCCGGCAGGCCTGCGCTGTAGGCTGCCGCCCATGGCTGGTCAAGCGGTTCGGTTGCCTGGCCTGCCGGTAGCGGACAGGTGCCTGGTGATGGGCGTGGTGAACGTCACGCCTGACTCGTTCTCCGATGGCGGCCTGTGGTTCTGCGCGCAGGACGCGATCGACCACGGCCTGGCGCTGGTGGCGAGCGGCGCCGACATCGTCGACGTGGGTGGCGAGTCGACGAGGCCAGGAGCGCCGCGGGTCAGCCAGGCCGAGGAACTGCGCCGGGTCGCGCCGGTCGTCGCCGCGCTGGCGGGGGCAGGCGCGGTCGTGAGCATCGACACCTCGAGGGCAGCCGTGGCCGAGCTGGCCATGGAAGCGGGTGCTCGCCTGGTCAACGACGTGAGCGGCGGCCTGGCCGACCCCGCCATGGCGGCGCTGATCGCGAAGGTGGATGTGCCCTACGTGGTGATGCACTGGCGCGGCCAGAGCGCCGACATGGACCGGCGCGCTGTCTACGACGACGTTGTCGGCGAGGTCGTCAGCGAGCTGAGCGACCGGGTCACGGCGCTGACCTCGGCCGGGGTCGACCCCGGCCGCCTGATCATCGACCCTGGGCTCGGCTTCGCCAAGCAGCCCGCGCACAACTGGGCGCTGCTGCGGCACCTGCGCGAGGTCGGCTGCCTGCGGCACCCGGCCGCACCGTTCCCCGTACTGGTCGGAGCGTCGCGCAAGCGGTTCATCGGGCGCCTGCTCGCCGACGGCGACGGCGCGCCTCGTCCCTTCGACGCCAGCGACGATGCCACGGTCGCGCTCACCGCCCTGGCCGCGAGCACGGGGGCCTGGTGCGTGCGCGTGCACGCCGTGCCTGGCAACGCGGACGCGGTGCGCGTCGCCGCCCGCTGGCAGGCAGAGCCCGCGTCATGAGCGAGGCTGACCCGGCTGACCCGGCTGACCCGGCTGACCCGGCTGACCCGGCTGACCCGGCCGCCGCTGCCGCCCCGGCCGCGCCGGCCAGCCCGTCCGTGCCTGCGCGCCGGATCGTGTTCAGCCTCGGCAGCAACCTCGGCGACCGGCTGGCTAACCTGCAGGCCGGCGTCGACCACCTGCTCGCCGAGCCTGAGCTCCGGCCGGTGGCGGTTTCGCCCGTGTACCAGACCGCCCCGGTCGGCGGTCCGCCGCAGCCCGACTACCTGAACGCGGTCCTGCTCGCCGACAGCCCGCTTGATGCCAGGTCGCTACTTGACCGGTGCCACGCCGCGGAGCAGGCGCTTGGACGCCGGCGCACGGTGGTGTGGGGCCCGCGTACCCTTGACATCGACCTGATCTCTTGTGACGACGAGGTGAGCGGCGATCCCGACCTGACTTTGCCGCATCCCCGCGCCCATGAAAGGGCTTTTGTGCTGGCGCCGTGGCTCGACGCGGATCCGCGAGCCCGCCTGGTCGGCCATGGCCTGGTCGCCGACTTGCTGGCGCGGACCAGCCCGACCGGGATCACCCGCCTGCACGGCCCTACGCTTGCTGTCGTTCGAGCCAGGGAGTGAGCCAGACAAATGCAGCCGACCAAACCGTGGTCGCTTGTCCTAGCGGCGATCTGCTGCGCCGTGATCGCCTGGGTCGTGGCGCTGGCCAGCTTCGCCAGCCTGCCGCCGCTGCCGTGGACGGCCGTGCCCGCGCTGGCGTTGCTCGCACTCGGTGAGCTACTGCTCGCGAGGAACCTGCGGCTGCGGCTGAGCGGCGGGCCGGGAGTCAAGCCGATCGACCCGACGGCGGTGCCGAGGGTGGTGGCGCTGGCCAAGGCCAGCTCGATGGCCGCGGCCGCGTTCGGCGGCCTGGCCGCGGGTTTTTGCATCTACACGCTCGCCTCGCTCGGCAAGCCGGTGCCAAGGCACGACGCCCTGGTCACGGCGTTCACGGCGGCGGCGGCCATCGGCCTGGTGGCCGCCGCGCTCTACCTGGAGCGGGTCTGCCGGTCGCCTGAGCCGCCGGAGGACGAGGACGACGATGACCTGCCGTACCCCAATGGCCGGCACGGCAGGTACCACTAGCGGACGAGCCCATGCCAGCACACCAGCTCGACCCTCCCCACCCCGCGCGGCTAGCCGTCGGGGTGGTGGGTGCTGGCCGGGCGGGCAGCGCGATGGCCGCCGCCCTGGCCAAGGCTGGCCATCATGTAGTCGCCGCGTCGGCGGTGTCCCAGGCCTCGCTTGACCGGCTCGCCGTGGTCTTGCCCGACGTGCCCGTCCTGTCGCCTCCGCAGGTCGTCGAGCGAGCCGACCTGGTCCTGCTGACGGTCCCCGATGACGTGCTGCCTGGCCTGGCCGCGGGCCTGGCGGCGACCGGCGTGCCGGTGGCCGGGCGGCTGATGGCCCACGCGAGCGGCAGGCACGGCCTGGCCGTGCTTGATCCCCTCGCGGCGGCGGGCGCGCTGCCGCTGGCCTTGCACCCGGTAATGACGTTCACGGGCCGGCCTGAGGACGTCGCCAAGATGACCGGCATCTCGTTCGGCGTGACCGCGCCCGAGCCGCTGCGGGCGGTGGCGGAGGTGCTTGTCATGGAGATGGGCGGTGACCCTGTCTTCATCGCCGAGGACAAGCGCGGGATCTACCATGCGGCGCTGGCGAGCGGGGCCAACCATCTGGTGACGCTGGTCGTGCAGTCCGCGAGCATGCTCGCGGCGGCGGGGGTCGCTGATCCGGCGAAGATGCTCGGCCCGCTGCTCGCCGCCGCCCTCGAGAACGCGCTCCTGCTCGGCCCGGCGGCGCTGACCGGACCGGTCGCCCGCGGCGACGCTGACACCGTCGCGGCCCACCTGGCCGCCATGCGCGCGCAGGCACCCGAGGCGCTGAGCGCTTATCTCGCGCTGGCCCGGCTGACCGCCGAGCACGCCCTCGCGGCCCGCCTGCTGACCGCCGACGACGCCCAGCGGCTGCTTGGCGTGCTGTCGGGACCGGTCGGATGACGCCGGCGCTGGCGAGCACCTTGAGCGCCATGGCGGCGGCGCGGTCGCGCCTGCGCTCTCCGGTCGTGCTCGTGCCGACCTTGGGCGCGCTGCACGATGGCCATCGCGCGCTGCTGCGCCGGGGCCGCGAGCTCGCCGGACCTGACGGCGCGCTCGTCGTGTCCATCTTCGTCAACCCGCTCCAGTTCGGACCTGGGACCGATCTCGACCGGTACCCGCGCGACCTGGACCGCGACCTGGAGATCTGCGGATCGCACGGGGTGTCGACGGTCTTCGCGCCGAGCGCTGACCAGATGTACCCTCATGAGCCGACCATCACGGTCGATCCCGGGCCAGCGGGCCGGGTGCTCGAAGGCGCGTTCCGGCCAGGGTTCTTCACTGGCGTGCTTACGGTAGTGCTTAAGCTCTTCAATCTGGTCCGGCCTGACCTGGCGGTCTTCGGGGAGAAGGACGCTCAGCAAGTATTCCTCGTGCGGCGGATGGTGGCGGAATTGAACCTCGGAGTCGACATCGTGGCCGTGCCGACGGTGCGCGAGCCCGACGGGCTCGCCGCCTCATCCCGCAACGGCTACCTGTCGGCCGCCGATCGGGTGACCGCGCTTTCGCTGAGCCGGGCGCTCCTGGCCGGGTCGGCCGCCGCGAACCTGGGGCAGCAGGCGGTGCTAGCGGCCGCCGAGGCCGAACTGGCGAAAGCTTCAAGCGCCGACCCGCCGCTGGTGCTCGACTACCTTGAGCTCGTCGATGCCAGCACGTTCGGCGCCGTCGCGGCGGGCCACAGCGGCCCAACGACCTTGCTGGTCGCCGCGACGGTCGGGAAGACCAGGCTCATCGACAACACGCAGGTCATCCTCGCGGGCCCGTCATGATCGCGCGGCGGCTGCGGGCACCGGAACCAGGCTGGACCACCCAGGCCGACATCGTGGTGGTCGGCTCAGGCGTGGCCGGAGTGACCGCTGCCCTGAGCGCGCACCGCGCGATGCCGGAACGCCGCATCCTGCTTGTGACCAAGTCCATGCTGGATGACGGCTCGACCAGGTGGGCCCAGGGCGGCATCGCCGCTGCGCTCGGTCCTGGCGACTCCCCCGAGCAGCACCTCGCCGACACGCTCGTGGCGGGCGCCGGGCTTGGTGACGTCGCCGCGGTCAGGGCGCTTGTCACCGACGGCCCCGACGCGGTCAGGCGGCTGATCGCGCTCGGTGCCAGGTTCGACGCCGACCCGGCCGATCCGGCCGGCCCGCTGGCGCTGACCAGGGAAGGGGGGCACCTGCGCAGCCGCATCGCGCACGCGGGCGGCGACGCCACCGGCGCCGAGGTATCCCGCGCCCTGCTCTTCGCGCTCGAGCAGGCCAGCGCCGCATCCGGGGGCGGCATCCACGTCATCGAGCACGCCATGTCGCTCGACCTGCTGCTGACCGCCGATGGCGCCGCGGCCGGGCTCACGCTGCACGTCATCGGCGAGGGCCGGCACGACGGCGTCGGGGCGGTCCGCGCCCCCGCGGTGGTGCTCGCCACCGGCGGCATCGGGCAGGTCTATTCTTCGACCACCAATCCCCAGGTGTCGACGGGCGATGGCGTGGCCCTCGCGCTCCGGGCCGGGGCGGAAGCCGCTGATCTTGAGTTCGTGCAGTTCCACCCCACCGTCTTGTGGCTGGGCCCGGATGCCAGGGGCCGGCAGCCGCTGATCTCAGAGGCCGTCCGCGGTGAGGGCGCGTTCTTGATCGATGCGGCCGGGAACCGCTTCATGTCAGGCCGCCATCCGCTCGCCGACCTGGCCCCGCGTGACATCGTCGCGAAAGCGATCATGAACGTCATGATCGCCACCGGCGCTGACCACGTCTACCTGGACGGCCGGCATCTCGGCGAGCAGACCTGGAACCACAGGTTCCCGACGATTCTGGCCGGCCTTCGCGATCACGGCATCGACCCCGTCACCGAGCCCATCCCCGTGGTCCCCGCCGCGCACTACGCGAGCGGCGGCGTCAGGACCGACCTGCGCGGCCGGACCGCCATCCCTGGTCTTTACGCTTGCGGCGAGGCCGCCTGCACCGGCGTGCACGGCGCCAACCGGCTCGCATCGAACTCGCTGCTCGAGGGCCTGGTCTTCGCCGAGCGCATCGCCGCTGACCTCGCCGCCGACTTCCCTGGCCCGGCCATCCCGGCCGGGGACGACCGGGTGAGCGGCCTGCTCGACCCAGCGAGCGCCGCCGAGATTCAGCAACTCATGACCGACCGGGCCGGGGTGCTTCGTTCTGGCCAGGGCCTGGCCGCCGCCGCCGAGGACCTGAGGAAGATCGGCCAGCAGCAAAGTGCCCGGCCTGATGTCGCCGCCTGGGAGACGACCAACCTGCACCTGCTCGCCAGCGCGCTCGTAGCCGCGGCGATCGTGCGGACCGAGACGAGGGGCAGCCACTGGCGCGAGGACTTCCCCGAGTCCTCTGACGACTGGCTCGGCCACCTGATCGTGACCCTGGGCGATGCCAGTGCTGGTGACGGGCTCAGTGCTGGTGACGGGTTCAGTGCTGGTGACGGGTTCAAGGTCAGGTACGTGCCGGACGAGGATCTGCGGCCGAAGGGACGGCAGTGACGGAATTTCCCGTACAGCTCAGCGGCAAGCTGGCCGCGGCCGGACTTGATCCCGGCCAGGTGCGCCGGGTCATCGAGTCGGCGCTGGCCGAGGATCTTGGCGATGGCCCCGATGTCACCACGCTCGCCACGATCCCGGCGCTGTCGGTAGGCACGGCCGCGGTCGTGGCGCGTGCCGCTGGTGTGGTCGCTGGGCTTTCCGTGGCCGAAGCGGTGTTCGCCGCGGTGGCGGCCGGACCGCTGATAGCCCGCCATCACGTAGCCGATGGGGACCGCGTCACCGCCGGCACGACCCTGATGACCGTCCAAGGGCCGCTACAGGCCATTCTGACGGCAGAACGCAGTGCCTTGAATCTCTTGACTCATTTGTCGGGTGTGGCGACGCTGACGCGGTCGTGGGTCGACGCGGTGGCCGGGAGCCGGGCCCGGGTCAGGGACACCAGGAAAACGCTGCCGGGACTGCGGGCACTTGAGAAGTACGCCGTGCGCTGCGGCGGCGGAGTCAATCATCGGATGTCGCTCGGTGACGCCGCCCTCATCAAGGACAACCACGTGGCCGCGGCCGGCTCGGTCGCGGCGGCGTACGCGGCCGTCAGGGCGCTGGCCCCTGACATTGTCGTGGAAGTGGAGTGCGACACGATCGAGCAGGTCAGGCAGGCCGTCGAAGCCGGGGCCGTCCTGATCTTGCTTGACAACTTCGCGGTGCCGCAGCTTGCTGAGGCGGTGCGGCTGGTCGGTGGCCGGGCGCTGCTCGAGGCGAGTGGCGGGCTGCGGCTTGACAACGCGGCCGAAGTCGCCGGCACTGGGGTCGACTTCCTGGCGGTCGGGGCACTTACCCACTCGGCGGCCGCGCTGGATATTGGGCTTGATCTGGTCGAGGCTGGATAGGGCAGGGATCGATGCTGCTGGCAATCGACGTGGGTAACACGAACACGGTGCTTTGCGTATTCGACGGCGAGAAGGTCGTCGAGCACTGGCGCACGGCGACCGATCCGGTCAGGACGGCCGACGAGCTCGCGGTGACCTTGCGCGGCTTGACCGCCCAGAGCGAACTGCTGGCCAGGCAGCCGCTTGATGGCATCGTGGTCTGCTCGACGGTGCCGTCCGTGCTGCACGAACTGCGAGAGATGCTCGGCCGGTATCACCAGCACATCCCGACGCTGATCGTCGAGCCTGGGGTCAGGACCGGCGTGTCGATCAGGACGGACAACCCGAAGGAAGTGGGCACCGACCGGATCATGAACGCGGTGGCCGCGGTCCACCTCTACGGCGGCCCCGCGATCGTCGTCGACTTCGGCACGTCCACCAACTTCGACGCGGTGAGCAGCGCGGGCGAGTTCATCGGCGGCGCGCTGGCCCCTGGCATCGAGATCTCCGTCGACGCGCTGTCGCGGCGAGCGGCTCAGCTGCTGAAGGTCGAGCTGGCCAGGCCGGCCAGGGTCATCGGCAAGAACACCGTCGAATCGCTGCAGTCGGGCATCATCTTTGGGTTCGCCGGACAGGTCGAGGGCATCGCAAGGAGGATGGCCGCCGAGCTCGCGCCCGCCGATCCGCAGTCGGTGTCGATCATCGCCACTGGCGGCCTGGCGCCGCTCGTGATCGACGAGGTGTCCAATATCGATGCTTACGAGCCATGGCTGACCTTGATCGGCCTGCGGCTGGTCTTCGAGCGAAACCTGGCCTGAAGATCTCATCGCCGGCGGTAGCGAATCTCGTTCGCGGCGCCAGCGGCGCCCCCGGTAACCTCGGGCAGATGAGCGACGAAGCGAGCGACGAAGGGACCGCGGGCCCGGCCGGGTCTTCCCCGGTCTCCGAGCAGGAGCGGGTCCGGCTGGCCAAGCTGGAGCGGCTCAGGGCGGCCGGCGCGGACCCTTACCCGGTCGGCTATCCGCGGACGGACACCATCGCGGACGTCAGGCAGCGTTACCCCGAGCTGGCACCGGACACGCAGACGAGCGAGCGAGTCGGCGTGACCGGCCGGGTCATGCTGTACCGAACGGGGGGCAAGCTGTGCTTCGCCACGATCAAGGACGGCACCGGCGAGATCCAGGTGATGATCTCCCGTGACCGCACCGGTGAGCAGGCGCTCGCCGCGTGGAAGTCGGACGTGGACCTCGGCGACCAGATCGGGGTAACCGGCGAGGTGATCACCTCGCGCAGCGGAGAGCTCTCGGTGCTCGCTGACTCCTTCGCCATCACCGCCAAGGCGCTGCGGCCCTTGCCAGACAAGCATGCCGGGCTGACCGATCCTGAGTCGAGAGTGCGCATGCGTTACCTGGACCTGATCGTCAATCCTGAGGCGAGGCGGTTCGCTGAGCTGCGGGCCGCGGTCACCAGGGCGGTCCGCGAGGAGCTGCACGACCAGGGTTTCCTCGAGGCCGAGACCCCGATCCTGCAGGCACTGCACGGCGGGGCGAACGCCAAGCCCTTCCGCACCCACATCAACGCCTACGACCTGCAGATGTACCTGCGGATCTCACTTGAGCTCTACTTGAAGCGGCTGGTAGTCGGTGGCATCGAGAAGGTCTACGAGCTCGGCCGCAATTTCCGCAATGAAGGAGCGGATGCGACCCACAACCCTGAGTTCACCATGCTCGAGGCCTACGAGGCCTACGGCGACTACGGCACGATCGGGGCGATGACTCAGAGCCTGATCCTGCGGGCGGCGCGGGAGAGCGTCGGCGGCACCGTCATCAGGCGCAAGGACGGGTCTGAGCACGACATCGGCGGCGCCTGGCCGTGGATAGGCGTGCACGAAGCGATCTCCGCGGCGCTTGGCGAGGAGGTCACCCCCGATACCGGAGTCGATCAGCTGCGCAAGCTGGCGGGCCAGGCGAACATCGCCGTCGAGTCCTCATGGAGCGCAGGCCAGGTGATTCTTGAGCTCTACGAGCACCTGGTCGAGGCGACGACGGTGGAGCCGACCTTCTATCGCGATTTCCCCGTCGAGGTGTCGCCGCTGACCAGGGCGCACCGCCGCGATCCGCGGGTAGCGGAACGATGGGACCTGGTCGCGTTCGGGGCCGAGATCGGAACCGGTTACTCCGAGCTAGTCGACCCGATCGAGCAGCGGGCCCGGCTGACCGCGCAGTCCTTGCTGGCTGCCGGGGGCGACCCTGAGGCCATGCAGCTCGACGAGGACTTCCTGCGGGCGCTTGAGTACGGCATGCCGCCGAGCGGGGGCATGGGCATGGGCATCGACCGGCTGCTGATCATGCTGACCGGTGCCTCGATCAGGGAGACCATCCTGTTCCCGATCGTGCGGCCGGGCTAGGGCCCGCCGCGGCCCGTCGCTTTTCCTGCGGCCCGGCGACGCGGCTACGCGGCCGGGCCAGGAAGCTAGGCGATCCTGACGGCTCCGACGTAGGCGCTCCAGAACACCGGCTGGACCTGGACGTCCTGGCCGAAGGTCGGGGCGTCCACCATGAGCCCGTCGCCCACGTAGATGCCGACGTGGCCGATGTCGGCGAAGAAGAAGACGAGGTCACCTGGCTCGAGCTGGGAGCGCGAGATGTGCTCGCCCTCGTTCCACAGGTCGCCGGTGAAGTGCTCGAGGCTGATGCCCACGTGGGCGTAGGCCCAGACGACCAGGCCAGAGCAGTCGAAGGCATCAGGGCCTGCCGCTCCCCAGACGTAGGGATCGCCGACCCTGGTCAGCGCCCAGCGCAGCGCCTGAACGCCGATCGTGTCGCCGGTGATGTGAGTCGGGTAGTGCCCGGTTTCCTGATAGACCTGTAGCGCCTTGGAGTAGACCGCGCTGTTGAGCACGTCCTCCTTGGCCTGGATCTTGGCGACCTCGCCCTTCATCGCCGACGTCAGCCTGGCCGCCTGCGCGGCCTCCTGCGTCGCCAGCACGCCAGCGCGCTTGGCGGCCGCGTTAGCGCTGGTGACCAAGGCAATCTTGGTGCCGTTCTGCTGCTGCAGCTCATTGAGGATCGAGGCCCGGTCGAGCATCGCCTGCGGGTTGCTGCTCTCCAGCAGGGCCATTGTCGGGTTGATCCCGCCCGTCATGTAGCCGGCCGCCGCGATCGCCGCGACCGATGACTGATCGGTCGCGATGAGCCGCTCGTCCCTGGCCTCGGACAGGCGGGCAACGCGCAACTGCGCTTGAGCCGCCGCGTACTGGATCTTGAGCGCGTCATACTTCTGGCCGAGATCGTCGATCTCGTTGGATAGCTTGTTCGCCCTGGCCATCAGCACGGCGAGGCTCGGCGAGCCGCTGCCGACCGCCGCTCCGGCCGACGATCCACCGATCGTGAGTCCAATGGTCGCGGTGAGCATCAGCGCGGTCGCGAGGCTGCCGCTGGCCAACATCGATCGAGTTCGCGGACCCGGCCTGGCCTTGCGTGCAGGCCTGGAGGCTCGGCCGGGTCTGGAGTGCCTACCATCAGGCGAGCGCCCCACGTTACGCGCTCCTTTCCTAGTCAGCGGCCACCTGCGTGGCGGTCGCCAACGGGAACGAGGTGTCAGCGTTGGACATTAACCGACGGAAGTACCGCACGCACGGCTGATCAGAAAAGTGCCTTGTGTAGAACCTGGGATCGGCCGTCGCTTTTCGCTCGCGTTGAGATGTTCTGACCAACAGCTACATCATGCCGCCGTGCCGCCGCTGCGCTCGCATTGAGTACGTCTGGCCAGGTCAGAAGACGTGTCATGGGGGTAACATGGTCGCCGTGATCTGGCCGTGATGGGCCAAGTCGGCGTTAGCGGCCGACCTGCGAGCAATGAGTGACGACGCAGTGACCGGCTGTGTGGGGGCAATGGGAGATGTGCGAGGTTCGGCTATCGCCAGTATCTAGGGCGACGCAGGAGGATTACGAGTCACGAGTTTTGTATGTCCGAGTATGCAAGTCGTCGCCAGCCCGATCTATGCCCACTCGGGTAATTCGCTGTTCGGACAGGCCGTAAAGTCGGCCGACGGCCCAAGCATCATGTTCGGTAGCACGATACGAGTCGTCTGTGTCGAAATTCCCGTCGTTGGCAAGCCGCGAAGTCGCCAGTGGACCGTGAATCTCCTTGGTCGCGTCGATGGACCCCGAAGGCCAAGTCGGAGTTCGGCGGGACCGACGGCGGGAACGTCCCGACCGTTTCGGCGTTCTTGGTCGGGCGCGATCGGCCAAGGGCGTTCTGTCGCTTGGCCGTCGTCGCGGCCAGGCATGGTCAGCTATCCGTCAGCGAATGCGCGGGAAGCACCGTGCGGGTTAGATCGGCGGCGGTCTTTCGATCTTTCGAGTGGGACGGCCTGTCGCTTGGCCGCACCTGATCCCGGCATTCAGAGCGGCCAGGGGCACAATAGACTTCGACACTCACCGTAGCGAAATTGCCCACTGCGCCCTGACCTGCGCGAGCGATACTTGGCGTAGGCTGGCAGGTGCGCCAGCCGACGTCGGCGGGCCGGTCGGCTAAAGCGCCGGCACGCACAAACTATATGGCGGCGTCGTGTTCGCCTCGGCCGTTCATCGCTGAGTGATGGCCAACAGCGCCGTTCTGACCTGCGAGGAGTTGCTGCGAGCCAGGTGCGCGCGGCGGCCGCGCAATCGCGTCGGTCCGACGGTGCGGGCTGCGAGAGGTGGGAGGCGAGTGGCGTGCTAGGAGATCTGTCAGCATTGACTCCGCCCTTTTTGGTCTGTGCCGCGTTCTTGACGGCTGTGGCAGCATTCCTGCGTCATGAGATGCGAGCTGCGAAGAAGCAAGACGATGAGCAAAGCGACGACGCAGATGACGCGAGCCGCGCCGAGCACATCGAAGACGAGGGTTCTGACCGACCGCGCTGACCCCGTCTTGATCACGCTGAGTTACCGCCCGCATTCAGGTAGGTTCAACGCAACAAGTAGTGCAACTTGAGCAGCGATTACGCGCAGCGCGAATTGTCAACCTCCGACTTGCTAGTATAGGTTAAGCTACTTAAATAGTCAGTGGTAACAGAAAGGCTAACCGGCATGGCGCAGAAGACGGTCGTGACTGTGGTCTGCGATCTCCCGCACGACGGCGAGATCGAAGGAACAGAGTCTGTTTCGTTCGGCTTTGATGGGAACGCGTACGAGATCGATCTATGTGAGACCCACAGCAAGGAACTCCGAGAGAAGGTAGGCGCATTCGCCGACCACGCCCGGCGAGTGACCGGGGCGGGGCGGCGCCGCAAGGCTCGCAGCGGCCCAGGCCGCGAGCGCAGCTCCGAGATTAGGGACTGGGCTCGGCAGCACGGGCACAAAGTGAGCGAGCGCGGTCGCATTCCGGCCACAATCATCGCTGAGTACGAAGCAGCGCACTAACACGCGGTGCCGACCGCGCTGCGGTCACCAGCACCGCACCGCACTGCCGCCGACGGCGATACCCCATGGCGGCCGCGCTCGCAGCGGTCTGGCCAGGATGGCTGGTATCACGTCAGGCTCGACCCGAAGCTGGCTTACCCGCCAAGCCGCATCGGGGCCCGGCGCCAGACCGCCGGTCCGCGAAGCGGCTGACGGCATACCATATAGGTTGATACCGGGTGTGCCGTCAGCCGCGTGCGTTCGCTCGCGGCGTACCTGGGAACACCACTCCTTCCTGGCCGGTTGGATGAGGGTGAACGCCCCGTCGAAGGGGAAGGCTCTACTGGAGTGCGGTGGACCGTTAGGGTGGGCGAGCGACTCGCTTGATGCGGATCACCGGGCGAGAGCCTTGCCCGGCACGCGGGCTGGTGCGCGGAAGGGACGGGCCGTCGCGGTCGCGGTCCCCACCGCTTTGGTGAGGGAGCGACGATAATGTTCGAAAGGTTTACCGACCGGGCGCGGCGCGTTGTGGTCCTGGCTCAAGAAGAGGCCAGGATGCTGAACCACAACTACATCGGTACCGAGCACATCCTGCTCGGCCTGATCCACGAGGGCGAGGGCGTCGCCGCCAAGGCACTTGAGTCGCTGGGGATCAGCCTGGAGGCGGTACGCCAGCAGGTCGAGGAGATCATCGGGCAAGGCCAGCAGGCGCCGTCCGGTCACATTCCGTTCACGCCGCGCGCCAAGAAGGTTCTTGAGCTGTCGCTTCGCGAGGCCCTTCAGCTTGGGCACAACTACATCGGTACCGAGCACATCCTGCTCGGCCTGATCCGCGAGGGCGAGGGCGTCGCCGCGCAGGTGCTGGTGCGACTCGGGGCCGACCTGAACCGGGTCAGGCAGCAAGTCATCCAGTTGCTGCATGGCTACCAGGGCAAGGAGCCGGCCGCCTCGGGTGCCTCGTCGGAGAGCACCCCTTCTACTTCCCTCGTGCTCGACCAGTTCGGCCGGAACCTGACTGCCGCGGCCCGCGAGGGCAAGCTCGATCCGGTCATCGGCCGGGAGAAGGAAGTCGAGCGGGTCATGCAGGTGCTTTCCCGCCGCACGAAGAACAACCCCGTGCTCGTCGGCGAGCCCGGCGTGGGCAAGACGGCGGTGGTCGAGGGGCTGGCTCAGCGGATCGTCAAGGGCGAGGTGCCAGAGACGCTGAAGGACAAGCAGCTTTACACCCTTGACCTCGGCGCCCTCGTGGCGGGCTCGCGGTACCGCGGCGACTTCGAAGAGCGGCTGAAGAAGGTGCTCAAGGAGATCCGCACCCGTGGTGACATCATCTTGTTCATCGACGAGATCCACACCCTCGTCGGCGCGGGCGCGGCCGAGGGTGCGATCGACGCTGCCTCGATACTCAAGCCAATGCTGGCTCGCGGTGAGCTGCAAACGATCGGCGCCACCACGCTTGATGAGTACCGCAAGCACCTGGAGAAGGACGCCGCGCTCGAGCGCAGGTTCCAGCCGATCCAGGTCGCCGAGCCCACGATCTCGCACACGATCGAGATCCTGAAGGGCCTGCGGGACCGGTACGAGGCTCACCACCGGGTGACGATCACCGATGACGCGCTCGTGGCGGCCGCTCAGATGGCCGACCGGTACATCAGCGACCGGTTCCTGCCGGACAAGGCGATCGACCTGATCGACGAGGCCGGCTCGCGGATGCGGATCAGGAGGATGACCGCTCCGCCTGACCTGCGCGAGTTCGACGAGAAGATCGCCGACGTGCGCAGGGAGAAGGAGTCGGCCATCGACTCCCAGGACTTCGAGAAGGCTGCTGCGCTCCGTGACAAGGAGAAGCAGCTGATCGAGCGGAAGGACGCCCGCGAGAAGGAGTGGAAGGCCGGCGACATGGACCTGCCGGCCGAGGTCAACGAGGATCTGATCGCCGAGGTGCTCGCGACTGCCACTGGCATCCCGGTGTTCAAGCTCACCGAGGCTGAGTCGGCTCGGCTGCTGCGCATGGAAGACGAGCTGCACAAGCGGGTCATCGGCCAGAACGACGCGATCAGGGCGCTTTCTCAGGCGATCCGAAGGACGAGGGCCGGCCTTAAGGACCCGAAGCGTCCAGGTGGCTCGTTCATCTTCGCCGGGCCGTCCGGAGTCGGCAAGACCGAACTGTCGAAGACGCTGGCCGCCTTCCTGTTCGGCGACGAGGACTCGCTGATCCAGCTCGACATGAGCGAGTACATGGAGAAGCACACGGTCTCGCGGCTGTTCGGCTCGCCTCCCGGCTACGTCGGCTATGAAGAGGGCGGTCAGCTCACCGAGAAGGTGCGGCGCCGGCCGTTCTCGGTCGTGCTCTTCGACGAGATCGAGAAGGCGCACCAGGACATATTCAACTCGCTGCTTCAGATCCTTGAGGATGGCCGGCTGACCGACGCCCAGGGCCGGGCCGTCGACTTCAAGAACACGGTCATCATCATGACCACGAACCTCGGCACCAAGGACATCTCCAAGGGCGTGTCCGTTGGCTTCGCCTCGGCCGGCGAGTCGACCGGATCCTACGAGCGGATGACCAACCGGGTGCAAGATGAGCTCAAGCAGCACTTCCGGCCTGAGTTCCTGAACCGTGTCGATGACACGATCGTGTTCCACCAGCTCACCAGGGAAGAGATTTTCCAGATCGTCGACCTGATGATCGCGAAGGTGGAAGATCGGCTCAAGGACAGGGACATGGGCATCGAGCTCACCCCGGCGGCCAAGGATCTGCTGTCGGTGCGCGGCTACGACCCCGTCCTCGGCGCGCGGCCGCTGCGGCGCACCATCCAGCGCGAGATCGAGGACAACCTGTCGGAGAAGATCCTCTTCGGCGAGGTCAAGGCCGGCCAGATCATCATGGTCGACACCGAGGGCACTGGCAAGGAAGCCAAGTTCACCTTCAACGGCGTTCCCAAGCCAGAAGACGTCCCTGACGCGCCGCCGGCCGAACTCGCGGAAGCCGCCGGTGCCACCCGCAGCGAGGTCAGTGACCGGCGGGTTGCTGAGGGGTAAGCGTTTTAAAACTAGCTCGACCTAGTGCCGGAGGAGGATCGACCCTGGCCCGTGCCCAGCAAGGCACTGGCCAGGGTCGACACCTCCTCCGGCTGTTTTAGGAGTACTGGAGTTACCTACTCATGACAGGATCGGTCCGGTCATGACTGCTGCTCTTGAAGCCGAGATCGTTGGCTGGTACGAGTCGAATCGGCGGGAGCTGCCTTGGCGGCAGGCTGGGGTCGGGGCCTGGGCGGTCATGGTCAGTGAGTTCATGTTGCAGCAGACGCCGGTTAACAGGGTGCTGCCGGTTTACGGTGCCTGGCTGGAGCGGTGGCCGACGGCGGCTGCGCTGGCTGGTGCTACTCCTGCTGAGGCTGTGCGGCAGTGGGGGCGGCTCGGTTATCCGCGGCGGGCGCTCCGGCTGCACGAGGCGGCCACGATCATTGCCAGCAAGCACGGTGGCGAGGTACCCGCCGACATCGTCGCCCTCCGCGGACTGCCTGGCGTCGGCAGCTACACGGCCGCCGCCATAGCCGCTTTCGCCTACGGGCAGCGCCACGCGGTCCTGGACACGAACGTCCGCCGGGTGCTCGCGCGCCTCATGACCGGTGAGCAGTACCCGCAGAACTCGCTCAGCGTCGCCGAGCAGGCCCTGGCGCAGTCCCTGCTCCCGCCAGAACAGGACCGCCGGGCCGCGACTTGGTCCGTGGCTCTGATGGAGCTGGGTGCCCTCGTCTGTACCGCGTCCGCGCCAACCTGCGCGGCCTGCCCGGTCGCCGGGGACTGCGCCTGGCGCAACTCTGGCCGTCCAGCCGGGACTGCTCCCAAGCGGCAGAAGCCCTACCAGGGAAGCGACCGCGAGGTAAGGGGACGATTGCTAGCCGTGCTCCGCGAAGCCGGAGCCCCCGTGCCTCAGTCAGCCTTGGACGACTGCTGCCCCGACCCACGCCAGCTCACCAGGGCACTCTCGGGGCTGATCACCGATGGCCTGGCAACCCGCCTGCCGACGGGCCTGATCGCCCTGCCGGGCGACTCCTAAAGACAGCCGGAGGAGGTGTCGATCCTGGCCAGTGCGTTGCTTAGCACAGGCCAGGATCGATCCTCCTCCGGCCGCCAGGTCCGTGGCATTTCGCCAGAGAGATACCGGTGCGGATCGCCTTGCTGGGTCCGGGCCGGTCGGTGCAGAAACGCCTGCTTGAGGCGCGGCAGCAGGCCGATCGTGACCTGCGGCTGCATACTGAACGTATGCGGTCGATCACGGTTGGTTACTGGCAGGCAGATACCGCAGGCTTTTACTGGCGGCGAAGGTTCATTGTGCTCGTTACCGGGCTCGTTGTGTTCGGACTGGGTGCGTGGGCGCTGTCGACCGCGCTGGCGGTAACCCCTCATCCGGCTGCACCGGTCACTGGGAACGGGAACTCGGCGAGGTCAGGAGCGGCCGGGTCGGACGGCGGAGCCAGGTCGAGCCGGAATGGCGGACGAGGGGATAGTGGTGCCGGGTCGAAGACCGCGAGGCCTCGCAGGACCGGATCAGCTGGCTCTGGCGCAACCAGGAATGGCAAGTCGGCGGCGAAGTCAGCGGCGGTGGCGAGGGTCACCGCGGCGGACTCAAGCGGGGGCGGGCAGGTCGCCGGGCGCGGGGTCATCTCGCCTGCCTTCTGCGCGCGAGACGATGTCGTGCTGAGCCTGTTCGCCGGCCAGACGCAGTTCGGTCCGCGTCAGTGGCCCGCCTTCGATGTCAATGTCGTCTCCACTCAGCAGGCCGAGTGCTCATTCAACATCGGGTCTGAGCACATCGCCCTGGTGGTCAAGGAGGGCCCGGCCCTCATCTGGAGCTCAGCCGACTGTGCGGTCGGCGCGACCGGGCTGATCGCCGCGCTGAAGCGGGGCGTGCCCACCGTGCTGGCGATCAGCTGGAATCGCAAGACGTCCGCTCCTGGTTGCTCTGGGCGCCAGACCGCGGTTCCTCCTGGGGTGTACACGGCCTACGCCATCGACGGTGACCAGTCGAGCACTCCAGTCACCTTCAGGCTCGGCTGACCGGACACTATTGACCGCGGAGTACGCTATTAACCAGAGCGCGGCCTTTGATCGTTGAAGTCATCTTCTCATTATTTCTCATGACTCCTCATGACTCCTCATGACTTCGAATGAATTCTCGTAACATAGTTTGATTAGCGGCCTACCTGAATAACATGCTTGACGGCTGCTTATATCCGGGAAAGAGCTGGTAGCTCAAATAAGGCGGGATATCGAGGTGTGAGCCGCGCAGCCGCGTGATGACGGGCAGCGCCCGGGCGGCGGGAATGCCGCCTATTTGGCAGTGGTCTAGCTGGTCTTGTCCCATCGCGGAGGCCTTCATGACGATCACTGCTCCCTGATCTCGCACCAGGCGGTGCGGCCTTCTTGGTCGCCGGTGATCCCCCATGACGTGGCGATGGCGGCGACGATGGTCAGGCCGCGTCCTGACAAGTCAGCGTCCTCCGCGCTAGGACTGCCCTGTTCCTGCAGCAACTGTCGCTGGGGGAACTGTCCCTGCAGGCCCGGCCACGACCCGCCCTGATCGATTACCTCGATCCTGATCAGGTTCCTGTCTATGCAGGCCCTGACCGTAAACACCCCGCCCGGCAGGCCAGAGTCGCTGTGGATGATGGCATTAGCGGCGAGTTCGGAGCAGGCCAGCACGGCGTCCTGGGCGCAGGCGAAGCCGTCGATCAGCGGGCCTAGCCATCGCCTGACCGCCCTTAGCTGGTCCGATCGGCCGTTGAAGGCACGCCGGGCGAGGAAGCACGGCTCGGCCGTCAGCGTGCCCTGGCTCGACCGGCGGACTTGCTCAACGTGGGCCCTGGTCATCGCGACCTCGCCGGGCAATTGCTCCGGCCTGGCCGCGAGTCCGTGCAAATCCGCAGGCAACTCACCATCCGAGTCCTTTATCGTCGCCGGGTCTCCGCCATTTGCTTAACACTTTGGCTTAAGCGAGCTACGTTAGGTAACAGAACACCGCTGAACAGCATCGATGTATCGCCACCTCGTGAGCCGTAGACTTTGGCTCCGGATTTGTAGAGTCGCACCGAAAGGGACGGCAGATGCCTGCACTTGACTCGAATCCGCCGAAAGGAACCCCGAGGGCGGTATTCGGGGCAATGCTGCGTCATTACCGGATGCGGGCCGGGCTGACCCAAGACAAGATTGGCGCGCTCGCGCACGTATCAGGGAAGCTGATCAGCGCTTACGAGAACGGGTGGCGGGTGCCGACCCGGCCCACGACCATCGACATCGATGCCGTTCCCATGCTCAACACGCACGGCGCTCTCACCGAGCTGTGGGACCAGTTCGAAGACGGCATGAACTACCAGGCCTACCCGGACTGGTTCCAGGACTGGCCAGAGAAGGAAGCGACCGCGACAACGTTGCGTGGATTCGAGCCGCTGTTAGTGCCTGGCCTGCTGCAGACCGACCTGTACGCCAGGGCTTTGTTCGGCACTCGCATTGGCGTGACCGGGGATGAGATCGACGAACTCGTGGCCGCTCGGCTGAAACGGCAAGAAGTTCTCAATAAGCCTGATCCACCGACACTCTGGGTCATGCTGGATGAATGGGTCTTGCGTCGGCCGGTCGGCGGACCGCTTGTGATGCTTGAGCAGGTCAATCGGCTCATTGAGGCTGCTGTGCGACCAAACGTCGTGTTTGAGCTGATTCCCGCGGATGCGGGCGCGCACGAGGGTCTGTATGGCGGTGGCTTCGCTATAGCAGATTTCAACGACGCGCCGAGCGTCGCCTACCAAGAGTCCGCAGTACAAGGCCAGATCGTGCAAGACGCTGAACATGTCGCGACGCTCGTGGCCAAGTGGACTACCTTGGGCACCGAGGCCCTACCAAGGAAGGCCTCTATAACCCGACTAGAGGAAGCGGCGAAGTCATGGACCTCACACAAGTGAGGTGGCTGAAGGCTAGCTACAGCGGCGGAAATGGTGGGAACTGCGTCGAAGTTGGCGTGTGGCACAAGGCTAGTTACAGCGGTGGCAACGGCGGCGGTTGCGTCGAGGTCTCCGCGACTCTCGACACGGCTGACGTGCCGCACAAGGCTGACGAGGACATCCTGTACCTCTTGCGCGATTCCAAGGACGCCGGCGGCCCGAAGCTTGCCTTCACAACCTCCGAATGGGACGCGTTCATCGCTGGTGTTAAGGACGGGGAGTTCGACCCGGCCTGATCGGTGCCCGCTCCAGCCTGGCGCCGGACACTTCTGCCTGGTCGTCTGGTTGGAGCGGGCAAGCAGGCGGCAAAGTCGCCGCGAAGCGCTCAGTCGCTGCGCAGGCCGAATGACCGCTCAGGCGAGCCCGACGACCCCGGCCGCCAGAGCGCCCGCGAGGTCGGGTACCGCGAACACGTCGATCGGCAGGTCAGCAGGGATCGCGTCGGTGCCGACCGGTACTAGCGCCCGCCGGAACCCCATTCTCGCCGCCTCGGCCAGCCGGCGGCCGACCCCGGCCACGTTCCTGATCTCGCCTGCCAGCCCGACCTCGCCGAAGGCCACTACATCGCGCAGCAGGCACTGGTTGGTGAAGGCTCCCGCGAGCGCCATCGCGACGGCCAGGTCCACCGAAGGCTCGGTCAGCCTGACGCCGCCGACCGTGGCGGCGTAGATGTCGCTCCGGCCGATCCGCAAGCCCGCGCGCCGCTCAAGCACGGCCACGGCCATGCCGACTCGCGCCGAATCGAGCCCGGAGGTGACACGGCGCGGGATGTCGTTGCCGTAGGTCGGGCAGACAAGTGTCTGTACCTCGGCCACCAGTGGCCTGCGCCCTTCGAGCGTCACGGTCACGCAGGTTCCAGGCACGGGCTCATGCTGCCTGGACAGGAAGAGCCCGCTGGGATCAGGCAGGCCGATCAGCCCGAGTTCGCCCAGCTCGAAGCAGCCGACCTCGTCGGTCGGGCCGAACCTGTTCTTCAGTGCCCTGATCATCCTCAGCCGGCCCCGGCTGTCTCCCTCGAAGTGCAAGACGACATCCACGAGGTGCTCGAGCGAACGCGGGCCTGCGATTGAGCCGTCCTTGGTCACGTGGCCGACTAGCAAGGTGGTCAGCGTGCGCTGCTTGGCCAGGCTGACCAGGGCCGAGGTGATCTCGCGCACCTGGGTGACGCCACCGGGGATGCCGTCCACGCCGGCCACCGAGATCGTCTGGACCGAGTCGACGATCAGCAGTTCAGGGCGCACCGCGTCGACGTGAGCGAGCAGCGCGGCGAGGTCGGTCTCGGCCGCGAGGTACAGGCTCGCGCTGAGCGCGCCGATGCGGTCGGCTCGCTGCCGCACCTGGGCCGCCGATTCCTCCCCGGTCACGTAGAGCACCACCGACCGCTGCGCCGCCAGCGCTCCGGCCTCGAGCAGGAGAGTTGACTTGCCGACGCCTGGCTCCCCGGCCAGCAAGGCGACCGTGCCAGGTACCAGGCCGCCCCCGAGCACCCGATCGAACTCGTCCATGCCGGTCGGCCTCGCCGCCGCGCCCTGAGCGTCGATGTCGCCGATGGGAACAGCCGGTGATCCCGGCCGCACCGAGGGCAGCCCGCGCAGCAGCGCCCTTCCCGACCGGCCTGCCGTCGCCGGCGCGCTCTCAGCCAGGGTGCCCCAGGCCTGGCACTCACCGCATCGCCCCGCCCATTTGGGGCTCTGCCACCCGCACTCACCACACGCGAACAACGCCCCAGCCGAGCCCTTAGCCATGCCCGCACCGTACCGATGACCTCCGACAGTTACGCCGGGGGTGCGGCGCCAAAAGGGGCCGAGCCCGCAGCGGCAGGTAAGCACGAGACGCCCTGCGAACGCATAAGCTGACAGGCGTAATGGAGCACAGCGATGGCAATGCCACGGGGGAGGCAGCCGACATGACCGCCGACAATGTCGGCCACGAGGCCCGGCAGGTGCCGGTAGTGCTGTCGACCGCATCGGTCTTCCCTGAGCGAACCGCCGACGCGTTCGAGCTCGCCAGCAGGCTCGGCTACGACGGCCTTGAGATCATGGTGACGGCCGATCCGGTCAGCCAGGACGCCGATGTGCTGCGTCGCCTTTCGCAGTATCACCACGTGCCCGTGCTGGCCGTCCATTCACCGTGCCTGCTGATCACCCAGCGGGTCTGGGGCCGGGAGCCGTGGTCGAAGCTGGAGAAATCGGCCGAGGCCGCCCAGGCGCTCGGCGCGAAGGTGGTCGTGGTTCACCCTCCGTTTCGCTGGCAGCGCGACTACGTCAGGGACTTCGAGGTTGGCTTGGCGAAGGTGGCCGCACGGACAGGGATGACGTTCGCGGTCGAGAACCTCTACCCGCTGCGGGCAGGCGGCGCTGAGGTCACCGGGTTCGCCCCGCACTGGAACCCGATCGAGCTTGACGTCGCGCAGACCACCCTGGACCTGTCGCATACGGCGGTGTCCGATTCCGACGCGATCGAGATGGCCAAGGAGCTTGGCACCAGGCTCGCGCACGTGCACCTCGCCGACGGGACCAAGGCCGGTCTCCCTGATGAGCACCTGGTGCCTGGCCGGGGCGACCAGCCCTGCCGGGAACTGCTTGAACTGCTCCCCGGCATGGGCTACGCCGGCATGGTCGTCGTCGAGATCAGCACCCGCCGGGCCCAGAGCGCCAAGGAGCGGTACAACGACCTGGCCGAGTCATTGCGCTTCGCGAAGGCGTACTTGCACGCCCCCGTGCCCGACTACTGACTCAGGGCTCTACCCGTCAATTACGAGCGTGACCGGGCCGTCGTTGACGAGGGCGACGGCCATGTCCGCGCCGAAGACGCCAGTTCCTACCTGGGCCCCCAGCGCTCTGAGGGCGTCGGCGAAGGCCGTGACTAGGGGCTCGGCCATCTCCCTCGGCGCGGCCGCGCCCCAGCTTGGCCGCCGCCCCTTCGACGTCTGGGCGTACAAGGTGAACTGGCTGACCACGAGCAGCGGCGCGCCGGCATCGGCGCAGGACTTCTCGCCCGCCAGTATCCGCAGGTAGTAGATCTTGCTGGCGAGGGCGCTCGCCGCCGCCGCGGTGTCGTCGTGGGTCACCCCGACGAGCACGAGGAGGCCGGGGGCGGCTAGCTCGGCGACGACCTGACCAGCTACGGTTACGCTCGCCGCGCTTACACGTTGCACCACTGCTCGCACGGGAAGGCATTCTTCCATGGCCAGTACCGGCACGATGATCACGGTCGCACCCACGGGAGCCGAGCTCGACAAGGCGGCGGTGCCCGCCCTGCCGGTGACGCTCGATGAACTGGTGACGACGGCCATCGGTTGCCGTCAGGCCGGCGCGGCCATGATCCATGTGCACATCAGGGACGGCGACGCCGCGCCTACGCTCGATGTCGGCCGGCTCACCGATACCGTCCGGGCGCTGCGCGAGTCCACCGACCTGATCGTGCAGCTGTCCACCGGGGGGGCGGTAACCGACCCTTACGAGCGGCGACTGGCCGTGCTCGACGCGGCCCCTGACGGCTGCTCGCTGACCTGCGGGACGGTTAACTTCGGCGATGACGTCTTCATGAACCCCTGGCCGTTCATGTGCGAGCTCTACGTCAAGACCCAGGAGCTAGGCGTCGTGCCTGAGTTCGAGCTCTTCGACCTCGGTCACGTGGCGTCGCTGCACCGGCTGCTTGACAAGTACGGCCCGCCGTTCGGGGGGCATGTGCACTGCGACCTGGTGATGGGAGTGCCCGGCGGAATGGCTGGTGACGCGGCCACGCTGGTCCAGGCGGTCGCGGCGCTGCCTGCCGGGGCGACCTGGTCGGCGACCGGAGTCGGACGAACGTCGGTGCCGGTGCTGCTGGCGGCGCTCGCCTGTGGCGGCGACCTGCGGGTAGGCATGGAGGACACGATCACGTACTCCCGCGGCCGGCCGGTGGCGAGCAATGCCGAGCTCGTCGAGCGGGCGGCGGCGCTGGCCGACCTGGCCCAGCGGCCCGCCGTCACGCCGGGCGAGGCCAGGGCGCTGCTCGGCGTCCCCGAAAGGAGCGATCATGCCACCAGCTGACGCGGCCCACCCGGTACTCGCCGAGGTGATCAGGTCCGGCTACACCGAGTCATGGCACCGGGGCTCGCTGGTCGTGCTCGACGCCGCCGGCCTGCCGACGCGCAGCGCGGGCACGACGGACAAGCCGATGTTCCCCCGATCGTCGAACAAGCCGATGCAGGCCGCCGCGATGCTCGACCTTGGCCTTGATCTCGACAATGAGTTGCTGGCGCTCGCCGCGGCCAGTCACTCGGGCGAGGACTTCCACATCGAAGGGGTCAGGCAGATCCTCCGCCGCGCCGGGCTCGCTGAGCCCGACCTTCAGTGCCCGCCCGACCTGCCGCTCGACGAGCAGGCCAGGGCGGAGTTCCTGCGCGGTGGGGGCAAGGCCGACCGGATCCACATGAACTGCTCGGGCAAGCACGCCGCCATGCTGGCCGCCTGCGTGGCCCGCGACTGGCCAAGGCAGGCCTACCGCGATCCCGGCCATCCGCTTCAGCAGCGGATCAAGTCAATGATCGGGGAACTGGCCGGCGAGCCGGTGACGGCCATCGGGGTCGACGGCTGCGGAGCGCCGCTGATGTCGGTTTCCCTCACCGGACTGGCCCGAGCGTTCAGCGCGGTGGTGCTAGCCGAGCCTGGCACGCCGGCCAGGAAGGTCGCCGACGCGATGCGCGCCTACCCGACCTGGATGTCCGGCACCAGGCGGTCCGACTCCGCGTTCATGGCGGCCGTGCCTGGCCTGCTCATGAAAGGGGGCGCGGACGGCGTCTGCGCCTTCGCCCTGGCCGACGGGCGAGCAGGGGCGGTCAAGATCGACGACGGCGGCCAGCGGGCGCTGGCGCCGCTGCTGGCCAGGCTGCTGCTCGAGCTGACCTCAGGCGGCGGTCCCGACGGCGTCAACGTCTCCTCGCTCAGGCAGCTGGCGACGAGCCCGGTGACCGGCGGTGGCCAGCCCGTCGGCGAGATCCGGGCGGTGCTTCCCTCGACCGGCTGACGTGACCCGAGGTGCTCTACCTGCGCTTGCAGGGTAATTTGCAATTGCAAGCAGTGGTGGCAGACTGGTGCCATGAGCCCTGTGACCGTGACCAGCATCGGTTCCTACATCCGCGAGCAGCGTGAGCAGGCGAAGATCTCGATGCGGCAACTCGCCCAGGCGGCGGGCGTCTCCAACCCTTACCTGAGCCAGGTCGAGCGCGGCCTCCGCCGCCCGAGCGCGGATATCTTGCAGCAGATAGCCAAGGGGCTGCGGATCTCGGCCGAGGCGCTTTACGTCCAGGCCGGGATCTTGGACGACAAGCCAGGCGAGACGACGGTCACTGACGCGATCATGGCCGACTCTGAGATCACCGAGCGGCAGAAGCAGATGCTGATCGACATCTACGAGTCCTTCCGCAAGGAGGTCAGGGCCGCCGAGGCCAGTGCGGCCGCGGCCGCACTGGCCGTCGCCGAGGCGGGCGAGGCTGAGCCGCTGCCCGAGCCAGGCCCTGACGCGCCGCCGCAAAGCGAGGCGGTAATCGAAGAGCAGGCCCATCAGATAGCCCACGCGAAGGTCGAGGCGCTGGCCGACGACGAGCCGAGCGTGCTGGCTGACCCGGAGGTCGAGGCCGAGGCCGAGGCGATGGCGGAGGCGGAGGTCGGCGCCTGGACTGACCTCGATCCTGGCCAGCAGTCGCCTGCGGCTCAGTCGTAGCGAGCAGTCGGTATCGTGGGCGGTGTGAACGCATTCAAGCCGCTGGACTGGTTCTTCTGGGCGCTCGCCGTCGCGGCCCTGATCGTGGAGCTGTGGGCGTTCGTTGACGCCCTGCGTCGCTCCTCCTCGGCCTTTCCAGCCGCCAGCAAGCAAACCAAGCCGCTTTGGCTGATCATCACCGGGGTCGCCGCCGCGATCGGGCTGTACAGCGCGACGTACGCTAGTCAGTCCGGCATCGGGGTCATCGTCGGCATCCTGCCCGTCGCCGCGTTCATCGCGGCCGCGATCTACCTGACCGATGTCCGGCCCAAGGTCAGGGAGATCGGAGGCCGGGGCGGGACCAGCCACCAAGGCCCCTACGGGCCGTGGTAACGGGCGCCCTCGGGCATGACGCGCTTCTCAGCGAGATTGGCGGACTCCGTTGACCGAGGCTAACTGGCGTACTCAGCGGCTTGAGCTTGACGACCAGACCCTGCGCGAGTGGGACGCGACCGTCCTCGCCGCCTCCGATGACGGGATCGTGCTTGACCGGTCGGCTTTCTACCCCGGTGGCGGCGGGCAGCCGCCCGACCACGGCGTGCTGCTCTGGGGCGGCGTGCAGACACGCGTGGTGGGCGCTCGCAAGGGCGATGACCTTTACCTGATCCCGGCCGATGGCGACCCGGTCCCGCCGCCAGGCACCGCGGTCAGCGGCGCGATCGAGGACGAGCGCCGGTCGGCCTTGATGCGCACCCACTCCGGGCTGCACGTGCTCTGCGGGGTGGTGTTCAGGGACTACGGCTCGCTGGTCACCGGCGGCAACATGGAGCCCTTTGCCGCGAGAATGGACTTTGACCTGCCCGAACTGCCCGAGGGGTTCAGGGACGCGGTGCAGGCTGCCTGTAACGCCGAGATCGCGGCTGGTCGTCCGATCACGGTGCGGGTGCTGCCTCGCGACGACGCCTTCGCTATCGGTGACATCATCCGCACCGCGACCAACCTGGTGCCCGAAGGGGTCAAGGAAGTAAGGATCGTCGACATCGTCGGTCTCGACCAGCAAGCCGACGGCGGCACCCACGTCGCGTCCACGGCGCAGATCGGCCGGATCGAGGTCGTCAAGATCGAGAACAAGGGCAAGGGCTTCAGGCGCCTGCGAATCAAGATCGCCGACTAGCCTGGAGGCCGATCGCCCTCGGGCCAGCTCGCGATTTCTTTTAGAGCGGAAGCAAAAGGGCGGTGGCTGGCGCTAGCACCAAGAGCGCGGCCAGCAGCCCGATCCCGACGATGGCGGGGACGGGCAACCCTGGCGGAGGCCTGAGCAGCCTGGTGACCCTGGCCGCAAGCTCGCCGTCGCCGCCAGAACTCGCGGGCCCGGTCGCGGCCAGCGCGCCCGCCGGTGCGTGCCCGCCGCCGGACGCGCCGACCCGCAGCAGCGCGGTCGCGAGTTCCCTGGCTGGCCCGCGCCTGCGGGCGCGATCGTCGGCGAGCATCTCGACCAGCAGCGCCACCTCGGCGTTGGCCACCCTGGCCGTCGCTGACCAGCGGAACGCCCGCAGCAGCGCCGTGAACGGCAACAGCACCAGGTCATGGCGGGCGCGCAGGTGAGCCCGCTCATGGGCAAGCACGGCCGCAAGCTCGTCCTGGTCGAGCAGGTCGAGCGCACCCGCGCTGATCACGATCGCTGACCGGAGGCCGGGCACGCAGTAGGCGGCCGCCGCCGGATGGTCGACGACCAAGGCGCCGGGTACCTTCGGGTCGTCGTGTGCGAGCAGGCCGAGCAGCGTCCTTTGCCGGTGCCTGGCCCGCAGCACCGCCGCTACTGCGGCGGCCAGTATCCAGATCAGCAGCGCGAGCATCGCGATGCCGGCCATGAGCGAGGCGAACCGGAGCGCGGTCGGGACGCTCAGCGGCCCGATGGGCCCGGTGCTGAGCACCAGGCGCTCAGCCCGCTGTTCGCCGAATCCGGCGAGCGCCCCCACTGCGGCCAGCCCCCAGCCGAGTCCGAGCGCCTGCCACAGCACGATGGCCGCCACCGGGCAGCGCCTTGGCCACTGCGCGCTGGCCAGCAACTGCGCGGCCGGAACGCAGGCGACGGCGAAGGCGCCGAGCAGGACGGTGGCAGGCACAGTCCATCAGCCCCGGTCAGCCCCGCTGAGCGTCTCCAGAGCCGCGCGCAGGGCATCCGCCTCGGCGCCGGACACGCTCTTGGCGAACCTCGTGAGCGCGGCCTGGCGGTCGCCGGTCTGGTCAAGGGCGGTCAGCATCAGCTCAGCCACGTAGGCCTCGCGGCTCTCGGCCGGCCGGTAACGCCAGGCGCGCCCGACCCGCTGACGGCGGACGAAGCCTTTCTTGGCCAGCCGGTCAAGGACAGTCATGACCGTCGTATGCGCCAGGTCCCTGTCGGTCAGGCAGGCACCGACTTGCCTGACGGTCATGGGGTCAGGCGACTCCCAGAGAACTTCCATGATGGCCCGCTCAAGATCTCCCAGCCGGTTCATGCCCTTACGATAAGCGACAATAGAGCGAACGCCACAGCCGGCGCCGGCTCTTCGCGATTACCGGTCGGTGATGACCAGCCCATGACCGACGACAACCGCTTAGTCAAGCGCAGCCGTCCGCGCTACGTTGCAAGTATGGATGTTCCACGGGTCGCCATTAGCGTGGACCTCGTGATCCTCACGGTCCGTTCCAGTCGGCTGAGCGTGCTCGTCTGGCGCCGTGACGTCGAACCACATCTGGGCCGCTGGGGCCTTCCTGGCGGGTTCATCAGGCTCGACGAGGACCTTCCCGGGACGGCCGAGCGAGTGCTGGCCGAACGGGCCGGGCTGCCGGACGCGCCGGTCCACCTTGAGCAGCTTCAGACCTATGGCTACCCCGACCGCGACCCGCGCCAGCGCGTGGTGTCGGTCGCCTACCTGGGGATCGCGCCCGACCTGCCCGCGCCCGAGCAGCCTCGGATGAGCTGGCAGCCGGTCCCAATGCTCACCGAGATGGCGTTCGACCATCTCCGCATCCTGACCGACGGAATCGAGCGAGCGCGGGCGAAGCTCGAGTACACCCCGCTCGGCGCGGCGTTCTGCCGGGACGAATTCACCGTCGCCGAGCTTCGCCGGGTCTACGAGATCGTCTGGGGCACGCCGCTCGACCCGCGTAACTTCCACCGTAAGGTCACCGGCGCGGACGGATTCCTGGTCGAGACCGGCTCGGCCAGTTCTTCCGGCGGCCGCCCGGCTCAGCTGTACCGGCGCGGGGCCGCTCCGCTGCTGCATCCGCCGATGCTCAGGCCGCGCCAGCTTGCCGCCGAGCCAGTCCGTCAATGGACCCCATCAGCCGTGGAGGACAATGATGTCCATGCCAACACCGCAGACGCCTCGTTTTCGGCCGGTACTTGACCAATTCTCCCCGTACATGCCGGGAAAGCCTGCTGCGGGTGGGGCTGGCCGCAGCTACAAGCTGTCATCCAACGAGTCGCCCTACGGGCCGCTGCCGTCGGTCGTCAAGGTCATCGCCGAAGCCGCTACTGACGTCAACCGCTATCCAGACAACGGCGCGGTCGAGCTCACCGAGGCCATCGCGAACCGGTACAGCGTTCCGGCCAGCCACGTCGCGGTCGGCTGTGGTTCCGTCGGCCTCGTGCAGCAGCTGCTTGAGGCCGTGATCGACCCCGGTGCCGCCGTGCTGTACGCGTGGCGATCGTTCGAGGCCTATCCCTACCTCGCTGACCTGGCGGGAGCGACCTCGATCCAGGTGCCATTGCGGGACGAGGCCCACGACCTTGACGCGATGGCCAGCGCGATCACCGAGCACACCCGGCTGGTCTTCGTGTGCACGCCGAACAACCCGACCGGGACCGTGCTGCGGCGCGATGAGCTTGAGCGCTTCGTCGACCAGGTGCCGGGCGATTGCCTCGTCGTGCTTGACGAGGCCTACGTCGAGTACGGCCGCGATCCGCTCGGGGCCGATGGCATCGCCGTCTATCGTGACCGGCCCAACGTCGCGGTGCTGCGTACCTTCTCCAAGGCTTACGGGCTCGCGGGGCTGCGAGTCGGCTTCCTGATCGGACACGAGGCGGTCGCCTCGGCCGCCCGCAAGACCATGCTGACCTTCTCAGTGAACGCGATCGCCCAGGCGGCCGCGATCGCCTCGCTGGCCGCGGAGGGCGAGTTGCTCGACCGGGTCGAGCACGTGGTTGCCGAGCGCGGCCGCGTGCGGGCGGCGCTGCTCGGCCAGGGCTGGGCTGTCCCGCCGACCGAGGCTAACTTCGTCTGGCTGAGGCTGGGCGCCGCGACGCTCGACTTCGCGGCCGCCTGCGACCTGGCCGGCATCAGCATCAGGCCGTTCGCGGGCGAGGGCGCGCGGATCTCGATCGGCGAGCCCGAGGCTAACGACGCCTTCATCGACGTGGCGAGCGAGTTCCTCGCCGCGCGCCCCGAGCTTGCCCGCCAGTGAAGGTCTACGTGATCAATGAGAACCCGGACTGGTACCCGCCGGTAGCCGCGGCCTTCGACGAGCTCGGCGTGCCGCACGAGCAATGGGTGCTCGGCGAGGACGTCATCGACCTGGACGCCGAGCCGCCCGCCGGCGTGTTCTGGTCAAGGATGAGCGCGTCTTCCCATACCAGGGGCCACCCATACGCCAAGGACCAGACCAGGGGCGTGCTGAGCTGGCTGGAGCGCAGCGGCCTCAGGGTGGTCAACGGGCGGGGCGTGCTCGAGCTCGAGATGAGCAAGGTCGAGCAGCATGCGGCGTTGCGCGCGGCCGGGTTCGACGTGCCGCGTACGATCGCGGTCGCGGGCACAGCGAGGCTGGGGCAGGCCGCGCGCCTGCTGCCTGCCCCGTTCATCACCAAGCACAACCAGGGCGGCAAGGGACTCGGCGTGCGGCTCTTCGCCAGCCACGACGAGTTCGATGCCTACCTGGGCTCGCCGGAGTTCGAGTCTCCCGTCGACGGCATCACGCTGCTCCAGGAGTACCTGGTGGCGGCGGAACCCCGGATCACCAGGGCCGAGTTCGTGGGCGGCGAGTTCATCTACGCGATCACGGCCAACACCGCCCTCGGCGGCTTCCAGCTCTGCCCCGCCGACGCCTGCGCGGTGGGCGACCCCATGGAACCCCCGCCGAGCCTGTTCGCGCTCAGGGCAGGGTTCGAACATCCGGTCATCGGCCAGTACCTGGACTTCGCGAAGAGGCACGGCATCGAGATCGCCGGGTTCGAGTTCATCGAGACGGCCGACGGCAGGCTCGTCACCTACGACATCAACACGACGACGAACTACAACTCGGACATCGAGGCGGCGGCACCGCGCTCGGCCCAGCGGGCCGTCGCCGCCTTCCTTGGCCGGTTGCTCGATGAACAGAAGGAAAAGAGGGCGGTTGGGTGGGGGGCGTAGTGGGTGGGATGCGGTTCGGGTACTGGATGCCGATCTTCGGCGGCTGGCTGCGCAACGTCTCCGACGAGGGGATGAGCATCGCCTGGCCGTACATCAAGGAACTCGTGATCGAGAGCGAGCAGCATGGCTTTGACCTGTCGCTGATCGCCGAGCTGAACCTGAACGACATCAAGGGCCACCGGGCCCCATCGCTCGACTGCTGGGCGCTGGCGCCGGCCGTGGCCGCGGTGACGAGCACGCTCGAGCTCATGCTCGCGGTGCGGCCCAACTACCACTCGCCGGCCCTGACCGCGAAGGCGCTGTCCACGCTCGACGTGATCGCGCCAGGACGGCTCTCGCTCAACGTCGTCTCGTCCTGGTGGAAGGACGAGGCCGCCCAGTACGGCGCGCCCTTCGACGTGCACGACGCTCGCTACGCGCGGACCTCGGAATGGCTTGACATCGTGGCGCGAATGCTGCGCGAGCCGACGGTCAGCCACAGCGGCCCGCTCTACCAGGTCGACGGCGCCATCCTCGAGCCGAAGCCGGCCAGCCCGCCGTTCGTCTACATGGGCGGCGAGTCGCCGAGGGCCAAGGAGATCATCGCGGCCCAGTCCGATGCCTACGTCATGCACGGCGACGCCCCCGAGGTCATCGCAGCCAAGGTCGCCGAGCTGTCCGCGCTGCGCGCCGCCGCTGGCAAGCCACCGCTGCGGTTCGGCGTCTCTGGCTACGTGATCTGCCGGGACACGACGCAGGAGGCGCAAGCCGAGCTCGACCGGATTACCAATGTCAGGGCATCACCGCAGGCCTACGCCTCCTACCGGGACTTCATCGAAGGCAGCCAGCTGGAATCGCAGGTCTCGATCGCCGAGTACAGCGTGTCCAACCGGGGCCTGCGCAGCGGCTTGATCGGAACCCCTGGGCAGATCACCGACCGGATCCGGGCCTACGAGGCCGCCGGAGTCGACCTCCTGCTCCTGCAGTTCTCGCCCCAACGCGAGGAGATGGCCAGGTTCGGCGCCGACGTGATCCGGCCTTACCAGGCCTGACCAGCGAAGGCGGGCACTGGTTAGACCGGCTCCTCGGTGATGTCGGCGCCGAGGGCGGTAAGGCGGGCGGCCACGGCGGAGTGGCCGCGGTTGATCAGGTAGCCAGGAGAGACCATCGTCTCGCCATCAGCGGCGAGGCCCGCCAGCACGAGCGCGATGCCGGTGCGCAGGTCGTGCGCGGTCACGTCGGCGCCGCGCAGCGGGGTCGGGCCGTGCACGACCGCCACGTCGGAGACGTCGATCTTGGCGCCCATCTTGTTGAGCTCGTCCGCCATCATGTAGCGGCCGTCGAAGATGGTCTCGCGGATGTAGCTGGTGCCGTCGGCGAGGCAGCTCATCGCCATGATCGGGGACTGCAGGTCAGTGGCGAACCCTGGGAACGGGCTGGTGATCACGTTGATCGGCCGCAGCGGGCTGTCTCTGCGCACTTGGACGACCGCGCCCTGGGTGGCGAATTCGACCCCCATCTGCTCCAGCTTCCAGCGGACCACGCCCAGATGGTCGAGCGAGGCGCCGACCAGGCTGACCTCGCCGCCAGTGATCGCGGCGGCCATCGCGAAGATGCCCGCGTCGAGCCGGTCAGCCATGACCGTGTGCTCGACCGCCTCGAGCTCATCGACGCCCTCGACCGTGATGAAGCCGGTGCCGCCGCCGCTGATCCGTGCCCCCATCTTCGTGAGGAAGGCGATGACGTCCTGGACCTCAGGCTCCTGGGCGGTGTTGTCGATCACCGTCGTGCCCGGCGCCATGCAGGCGGCCATGATCAGGTTCTCGGTCCCTGTGTGCGAGGGCGTGTCCAGGTACAGGTGCGCGCCACGCAGGCCGTCGGCCTTGACCCTGATCTCGTGCTCGCCCTCGTCCACGGTCGCGCCGAGCCTGGCGAAGCCACGGTAGTGGAAGTCCAGGTTACGGCTGCCGAGATTGCAGCCGCCGACCTCTTCGAGCACGGCTTCGCCCATGCGGTGCAGCAGGGCGGGCACGAACAGCACCGAGCCGCGGAACCGCCTGGTGATCTCAGCGGGTAGCACGGGGCTCGTCAGCTCGGAAGCATCGACGACCAGGGTCCGCTCCACCTCGTGGAACTTGACCACCGCCCCGACGGCCTGGGCCAGTTCGACCGCTCGGCGCACGTCCTCGATCACCGGAACGTTGCGCAGTACCGTCCGGCCCTTCGCGGCCAGCAGCGAGGCGGCAATCATCTTCAGTGCCGAGTTCTTGGCACCCTGGACGAAGACGGTTCCGGTGAGGGTATTACCGCCCTTGACACGGTAGCGGGTCGCCTGACCGCTGCTCATAACGGCAGAACTCCTGTCCCTGGGGGTTGGGACATCATTATCCCGGCTTGCGACGAGTGCGCTGGCCGGCTCTGGCGATATCTGGGCCAGATCGGATGTCTGGGTTAGGTCCATCTCGCGCGTAGCCAAGTATTCCACTGCTCACTGACCCCCAGGGACGGAGACGACGCCGTTACATAACGTAGCCGGTCGCGGTCATCACGTAACCGGCGGGATGGCTGCGGTCACAGCCCTTGATTAACTGGGATCGGTCCAGGTCAAGCCAGTGATCCGCTCGTATGCCATGACGTATGCTTCCCGGGTTCGGGCCACAACATGACTCGGAAGCGGGGGCGGTTTTCGACCCGACGTCCGATCCCAGCCCGACTCGGGCGAGGTTAGCCAGTCCCTTACGAACTGTTTGTCAAACGATGGCTGCGGCCGTCCAGGTTGCCATTGGTCGGCGGGCCAGAACCTCGACGAGTCGGGCGTCAGCACCTCGTCGGCCAGCCGCAGCGTGCCGCTGGCGTCGATCCCGAACTCCACCTTGGTGTCCGCCACGATGATGCCGCGCCCGGCGGCGACCTGCGCCGCGCGCCGGTAGACCGCCAGCGTGCAGCGCGCGAGCTCAGCCGCCAGCTCCGCGCCTTCGCGCTGCGCCAACTGCCCGGCGGTGATGTTCTCGTCGTGCTCACCGGCCGGCGCCTTGGTCGCCGGGGTGAAGATCGGCTCGGGTAGCCGCGAGCCCTCGAGCAGGCCCGGTGGCAGGCTCACTCCGCACACCCCGCCGTCCAGCCGGTACTCGGTCAGTCCCGAGCCCGCCAGGTAGCCCCGGGCGACGCACTCGGCCTGCACCATCTCAAGCGGCCTGCACATCATGGCCCGGCCGGCGTACTCGGCGGGCACGTCGGCGTCCGGCAGCAGGTGATTGGGCACGAGGTCGGCCAGCTGGTCGAACCACCACAGCGAAAGCTGGGTCAAGATCTTTCCCTTGTCGGGGATCGGGGTGTCGAGCACGTAGTCGAACGCCGAGATCCGATCGCTGGCGACGATCAGCAGCGTGCCGTCGTCGGCCCGGTAGAGCTCGCGTACCTTGCCCGAGTAGACGTGGGTCAGCATTCGGCCAGCCTCTGCTCGCGGTCCAGCTTGGCCAGCCGGTCGAAGACCTCGCCGAGCCTGGCGACATAACGCTCGGGCCTGCAGACCTCGTCGAGCCTGGCCTCGTCGATGGGCTGGCCGCGCTCGGCCGCCTTGGCCGCCAGCCGGTCCCTGAACGGCTCGCCGGCCTGCCAGGTCTCCATTGCCGCCTCCTGCACCAGAGCGTACGCGTGCTCCCTGCCCATCCCTGCGTCGATCAGGTCGAGCAGCACCGCCGATGAGTAGATCAGGCCGCCGGTCAGCTCCAGGTTGGCTCGCATCCGCTCGGCGTCGACGACCAGGCCAGCGATCAGGCCGGTCGTCTGCTCCAGCAGGTAGTCGGTGGCGATGGCGGCGTCTGGGAGAGCGACCCGCTCGGTCGAGCTATGCGAGATGTCCCGCTCGTGCCACAGCGGAATGCCCTCGAGCACCGGCACCACCTGGGCGCGCACCAACCTGGCCAGGCCGCAGATCCGCTCGGACCGCACCGGGTTGCGCTTGTGCGGCATGGACGAGCTGCCCTTCTGCCCGGCGGTGAAGGCCTCGGCGAGTTCCCTGACCTCGGTCCGCTGGCCGTGCCTGACCTCGAGCGCCACCGCCTCGCACACGGTCGCGATGATGGCGAGCACGCTTACCCACTCGCCGATCCCGTCCCGCAGCACCACCTGGGTCGACGTGTCCGCGGGCCGCAGCCCGAGCCGCGCCATGACCGTCGCCTCGATGCCAGGGTCGATGCTCGAGTAGGTGCCGACTGGTCCTGACAGCTTGCCCACCGCGACCTGCGTCCTGGCCTGGCGCAGGCGCCTGGTGCAGCGGGCCATCGCGAACGCGAAGTCGGCGACCCGGTGTCCCCACACATCGGGCTCGGCGTGGACGCCGTGCGTGCGCCCGACCCGCAGCGTGTGCTGATGCTCGAGCGCGTGGTCGGCCAGCGCTGAGGTCAGCGCCACCGTCCGCTCGATGAGCAAGTCGGTCGCCTGGGTCAGCTGAACCGCCAGGGCGGTGTCGAGCAGGTCCGACGACGTCATGCCGAAGTGCACGTAAGCCGCGGCCTCGCGCGGGCTCGTGTTGTCCGCCCAGGCGGTCAGGAACGCGATCACGTCGTGATTAGTCACCGCCTCGATCTTGGCGACCGCCTCTGGCGTCGGCGGCGGGGCCGCGCTGACCGGCGCCACGACGTCGGCAGGCACCAGGCCAGCCTCGGCCTGCGCCTGCAGCACCAGGGTCTCCACCAGGCACCAGAGCTCGTACTTGTGGGCCTCGCTCCAGACCTGGCCCATCTGCGGCAGTGTGTATCGATCGATCACGTTGCTATTCTCCCGTAGCCGGGCTAGTGCCCGTCGCCTCATCGACATGCTGGCCGCCAGTCCCGGCCTCAGCGCGCTCGTCGGCGCTAGCCTGGGCCCGGCTTGATGCTCGCTCGGCCGCGAGCATGACGACCGCTTTCGGGTGGGTTCGCGGTGTGCGCGGGGTTCGGTGTGGTCTCGGGGAGTCGCCTGGGGGCGAGTCGTTGCGGGCGGGCGGGTCAGCCATGGGGTTGGCCGGTCTCAGCGGCCCGGCAGGTCGGCGATGTCGGTGCGGTACCAGCCGCCAGGCAGCTTGACTCGGGCGGCGGCCTCGTAGGCCGCCGCCCGAGCGGCCGCCACGTCCGGCCCGGTCCCGACCACGTTGAGTACCCGGCCGCCGCTGGATCGCAGGAATCCGCCCCGCCTGACCGTGCCTGCGTGCAAGAGGTACGCGTCGCGAGTTATTTGCGGAGCGAGGTCTTCGATCTTTTCGCCAGTCACTGGCTGGGCGGGGTAGCCTTCGGCCGCGATTACCACGGTCACGGCCGCTCCGGGAGTCCACTGGAGCGGGCCGGCGCTGGCGAGGTCACCGGCGGCGGTCGCGGCCAGCAGCCCGCCCAGTGGCGTCGCCAGGCGGTCGATGATGACCTGGGTCTCAGGATCGCCGAACCTGGCGTTGAACTCGATCACCTTGACGCCCGCGTCGGTCAGGGCGAGGCCGGCGTAGAGCAGCCCCGAGTAGGGCGTGCCCCGCCGGGCCAGCTCGGCCAGGGTCGGGGCGATGACCTCGGTGATCACGACCTCGGCGAGGTCAGGCGGTGCCCAGGGCAGCGGGGCGTAGGCGCCCATGCCGCCGGTGTTCGGGCCGGTGTCGCCGTCGCCGGCTCGCTTGTAGTCCTGGGCCGGGAGCAGCGCGACTGCCTGGTCGCCGTCGGCGAGCGCGAACACCGAGACCTCGGGGCCGGCCAGGTACTCCTCGATCACGACCCGGCCCGAGTCCCTGGCGTGCGCGGCCGCCGCGTCCCTGTCGGGGGTCACCACGACTCCCTTGCCGGCGGCGAGGCCATCGGCCTTGACCACGTAGGGCGGGGCGAACCGGTCGAGGGCGGCGCTGACCTGCGCTTCGGTGTCACAGGTGAACGCGGCGGCGGTCGGGACGCCGGCGGCCGCCATGACATCCTTGGCGAAGGACTTGGAGCCCTCGATCATGGCCGCGGCCTGGCTGGGGCCAAAGCAGGCGAGCCCCGCGTCCCTGAGCGCGTCGGAGACGCCAGTCATCAGCGGCGCCTCGGGCCCGATCACGACCAGGTCGGCCGTTAGCCGCTTCGCCAGGGCCGTCACGGCGGCCGGCTCGGCCGGATTGACCTGGTGCAGCTCGGCCAGCTCGCCGATGCCGGGGTTGCCGGGCGCGGCGTGCAGCGCGGTGACCTCGCCGTCGCGATGCAGGGCCCTGGCCAGGGCGTGCTCGCGACCGCCCGAGCCGAGTAGCAGAACGCGCAAAGGGGTGAGCCTAACTGGTCGAGGGTGCGGGCAGGGGCACTAGCTCAGCGGGCGCTAGATCAGGGGGCGAAGCTGGATGGTCTGGTCGCGGCGGGGGCCGACGCCGATCGCGGCGACCGGAGCCTTGATCATGTCCTGGAGGGCCAGCACGTAGGCGCGGGCGTTGGCCGGCAGCTCGTCCAGGATCTTGGCCCGCGAGATGTCCTCCCACCAGCCGTCGAAGTACTCATAGACCGGCTTGGCGTGGTGGAACTCGGTCTGGGTCATCGGGACGTCGGCGTGCACCTTGCCGTCGATCTCGTAGCCGGTGCAGACCGGCACCTTGTCCAGGCCCGAGAGCACGTCCAGCTTGGTGATGAAGTAGTCGGTGATCCCGTTGACCCTGGTCGCGTACCTGGCGATGACCGCGTCGAACCAGCCGGTCCGGCGCTCCCGGCCGGTCGTGGTGCCGTACTCGCCGCCGGTCTTCCTCAGCCACTCGCCGGTCGCGTCGGTCAGCTCGGTCGGGAAGGGACCGGCGCCGACCCTGGTCGTGTAGGCCTTCAAGATGCCGACGACCTTGGTGATCCTGGCCGGGCCTAGCCCCGACCCGGCGCAGGCGCCGCCGGCGGTGGGCGACGACGAGGTCACGAACGGGTAAGTGCCGTGGTCGACGTCGAGCAGCGTCGCCTGGGCGCCTTCGAGCAGCACTACGTTGCCGTCGTCGAGGGCGTCGTTCAGGATCAGGCCGGTGTCGGCGACGTACCTGGCCAGGCGCTGGCCGTGGGCCATGTACTCGTCCGCGACCCGGTCGGCGTCGATGCCGCGCCGGTTGTACACCTTGGTGAGCACCTGGTTCTTCTCGCGCAGGACGAGGTCGAGCTTCTGCTTCAAGATGTCGGGGTCGAACAGGTCCTGGACCCTGATCCCCATCCTGGCCGCCTTGTCGGCGTAGGCCGGGCCGATGCCGCGCCCGGTCGTGCCGATCCTGGCCTGGCCCAGGTAGCGCTCGGTCACCTTGTCCAGCGACACATGATGGGGCATGATCAGGTGCGCGTTCGCCGAGATCAGCAAGCGCTCGCAGGACACGCCCCTGGCCTCGATGTCGTCGATCTCCTTGATCAGGACGGCCGGGTCGATCACCACGCCGTTCCCGATCACCGGGACCGAGTGCCTGGACAGCACGCCGGACGGGAGCAGGTGGAGCGCGTAGCTCTCGTCGCCGATGACGACGGTATGCCCGGCGTTGTTGCCGCCCTGGTACCTGACCACGTAGTCGACCGAGTCGCCGAGCAGGTCAGTAGCTTTGCCCTTACCCTCGTCGCCCCACTGGGCGCCAACGATCACGATGGCGGGCATGCCCCCAAGGCTACCGAACCGTCGATCCGGGTCGAAGGCTCCCCGCCCCTAACGAATTCCCGGGCTCCCCGCACTGACGAATTCCCCAGGTCCCGCCCTAACGGATGAAGAGTCGCCGGGGCGGGACGGCTTATCATCCGTTCGGGCGGAACGTAACCGGCATAGCGGACGAATATTGCCTCGCGAACCGCCCTAACGGATGCAAAGCTGCCTGGGCCGTACGACTTGTCACCCAAGGAGGGGCGGGAGCGCCGCGGCCGCGGCGGGGCTGGCGTCGTCAAGGAAGTCCCTGACCCTGGCGACCTCGTCCTTCTCGCCGATCGCCGAGGCGGCGGCACCGAGGGCATGCAGAGAGCGCAAGAAACCCCGGTTAGGCTCGTGCTCCCACGGGACCGGGCCGTACCCGCGCCATCCCGCCCGCCGGAGCTGGTCAAGTCCTCGGTGATAACCGGTGCGCGCATAGGCGTAGGCGGCCACCGGGTCATCGGCCAGCGCCCGCTCAGCGAGCTCGGCCCAGGCCGTGCAGTAGGAAGGGAACCTGGCCGCCACCGAACTCGGATCGGCACCCGAACGCAAGGCCGCCGCGGCCTCCTCGTTCTCGAACAGGTACGTCGGTGGTGGCGTGGGTCTGGCCAGAAGGTTCTCGTGGGTCATGGCCCCATCCTGCCGTAGCCGAGTGCTCAGCCAGGGCACGGCCGGTCGGGCCGAGCCGACTCCGATGTCAGTGGTCCCGGCCATGATGGCCTTATGGAGGAGCCTCCCATTCCTGATTCCGGGCGATTAGCAGGGCTCATCACCACGCCCGAGCTGACCCGCGCCGGAGTCACTAAGGCCAGGATCCAGACCCTCACTAGTCGGCGCATCCTGGTGTCGGCTGGGCGCGGCGTCTACGTCAAGGCTGCGCAAGCGTCGGCGTTGGCGAAGACGCCGACCGGATCGGTCGCCCTGCGCGTGGCCAAAGCCCTAATCGTGACTGGGCCCCTAGCGGCAGGCAGCCATCTCGACGCAGCGGTCATTCACCGCCTGGACACGCTGAGCCGACTGCCAAAGGACAAGGTCGCGGTCACCCGAGCACCGGAGGCGCCGCACAGCCGCCGAACCCGCGCGGGGATCACGTTGCACATAGCGAGCATCCCTTCCGATCACTGCGCCACTGACGTCGGTCTCCGGCTGACCTCAGTGGCGAGGACAGTTGTCGACCTAGCTCGCTCGGGCACCTTTGCCGAAGGTGTGGTGGTCGCCGATTCGGCTCTCAGGGCCAAGCTGACCAGCCCGGCTCAGTTGGCCACAGTGCTTGAGTATTGCGGCAATTGGCCGGGCATCCGGCAGGCGCGACAGGTCGTCGCGTTCAGTGATGCCCGGTCGGAGTCTGCCTTTGAGTCGCTGGCGCGGGTGGAGTTTCACCGGGGCGGGTTGCCGCCGCCTGAGCTGCAGGCTTGGGTGGGCGGGGACGGCGTCGTCGTGGGGCGGGCTGATTTCTTGTGGCGGCAGTACTCCACGATCGCCGAGGCCGATGGCGCGATGAAGTACGCCGACCCTGACCGGGCGCGGATGCAGTTGCGCCGGGACGCTGACTTGCGGGCGGCCGGGTTCGAGGTCGTGCACTTCGACTGGCAGGAACTCCGGCTTAACCCGGCTCAGGTGATCGCCAGGATCAGGGCGGCGTTCGCCCGCAGCGCGGCACTGCGGATCGGTGCGGCGGTGCGATCATCGGGGGCGGGCTAGTCCTGAGTGGGTCCGGGGCTAGTCCGGGGCTAGTCCGGCGGCGGGCTAGCCGAGGCGCTGGCCGGCTGACATGAGGTCCTCGCAGGCCTGGACCACGCGGGCGGCCATGTTCGCCTCGGCCGACTTGCCCCAGGTGCGCGGGTCGTAGGCCTTCTTGTCCCCCACGTCGCCGTCGACCTTGAGCACGCCGTCGTAGTTGGTGAACATGTGACCGGCGACCGGCCTGGTGAAGGCGTACTGGGTGTCGGTATCGACGTTCATCTTCACCACGCCGTAGGAGATCGCTTCCCTGATCTCCTCGAGGGCCGAGCCTGACCCGCCGTGGAAGACCAGGTCGAACGGCTTGTCCTTGCCGTAGGCGGCACCGACCGCCTGCTGGATGTCGTTCAGGATCGACGGCCTGAGCTTGACGTGGCCGGGCTTGTAGACGCCGTGCACGTTGCCGAACGTCGCGGCCAGGATGTAACGGCCGTTCTCGCCGAGCCCAAGCGCCTTGGCGGTCGCGAGCGCGTCGTCCGGAGTGCTGTAGAGCTTCTCGTTCATCTCGCTGGTGACGCCGTCTTCCTCGCCGCCGACGACCCCGATCTCAAGCTCCATGACGGTCCTGGCCGCGGCGCAGTCCTTCAGCAACTCGGTCGCGAGCTCTAGGTTCTCGGCCAGCGGCACGGCCGAGCCGTCCCACATGTGGGATTGGAACAGCGGTTCCTCGCCCCTGGCGACGCGCTCCTTGGAGATCGCGACGAGCGGGCGCATGAACCCGTCGAGCTTGTTCTTAGGACAATGGTCCGTGTGCAGCGCGATGTGCACTGGGTACTTGTCGGCGACGATGTGGGCGTAGCTCGCCAGGGCGGCGGCCCCAGTGGTCATGTCGTTGATCGTCGAACCGGACAAGTAGTCAGCGCCGCCGGTGGAGACCTGGACGATGCCATCGCTGTCGGCCTCGGCGAATCCGCGCAAGGCCGCGTTGAGCGTCTGGCTGGACGTCACGTTGATGGCTGGATAGGCGAATCCGTGCTCCTTGGCGCGGTCGAGCATCTCGGCGTAGACCTCGGCAGTCGCGATAGGCATGACAGTCGCTCCCTCTCGTCAGGCGTGCGGACCTAAGTATCTCCTACCCCGGCTCGGCTTCAGGCTAGGGCAGCATCAGGCCTAGGGCACAGTCAGGCCAGGCCGAGGTCGGTCAGGTCGTAAGCGGCCAGGTAGGGCAGGCCGCGGGCCTCGACCTGAGCCCGGGCTCCTCGATCGATGATGACCGCGACCCCGGCTACCTCGGCGCCGGCGTCGGTGAGCGCGTCGACTGCCTTCAACACCGAGTTACCGGTCGTCGAGGTGTCCTCCACGGCGAGTACCCGGACCCCTGAGACGTCGGGGCCCTCGATCCGGCGGCCCATGCCGTGGGCCTTGCTCTCCTTGCGCACTACGAACGCGTTCAGCGACCGGCCCTGGTCGGTAGCCGCGTGCATCATGGCCATCGCCACCGGATCAGCGCCCAGGGTGAGGCCCCCCACCGCGTCGAAAGACAGGCTGCTGGTCACGTCGAGCATCACGCGGCCGGCCAGCCTGGCCGCGTGGCCGTCGAGCAGGATCCGGCGCAGGTCTACGTACCAGTCGGCGTGCTGGCCAGAGCTCAGCGTCACCGGTTCGTGGATCACGGCCTTTGCCAGGATCTGCGTGAGGAACTCGCTCCTGTCCGTCACTGCTGCTCCCGTAGCCGGGCCAGCAAAGAGCCTGGCCTGGACATATGCATGGCGTATGGCTTAAGTCGTCGTCGTAGAGCGGAACTCGGGACGGTGCTTGGCGGTCGGGCAATGGTGGCACGAAAGGGGTGAGACGCGCAGGGTAGATGATGCTGCCGACAAGCGTACTGGCCGCCGGGCCGCTCGGGCGGATGCTGGAACCGGCGTGTCTTCGCGATTAGGGCCGGTACGCGAGCCGTCAGCCGAGCCGGCCACTAGGCCTGTGATCTGCGCTATAGGTCACGAAGGCCGCTAGGCGCTGGTAACGTCTCGGCTCAGGGGAAAGGATGGTGTCGGGTGGATCGCTGTGCGCTGTTCGTTGATGCTGGCTATGCCCTCGCCGATGGCGCCATGGCCGTTCATGGCACGCGCCGCAGGGACTCCGTCTCTTGGGATCACGCAGGTCTGCTGAAGCTGCTGGCTGGCCTGGCCAGGGACCGTACCGGACTTCCCGTGTTGCGTTGCTACTGGTACGAGACCGCACCACAGGGGCAAAGGACCGCCGAGCACGACGCGCTAGCCGAGATGCCCGGCCTGAAGCTGCGCCTTGTCAATGCGCAGCCGGGGCGGCGCGAGGGGATCGAGAGCCAGCTCCGCCGGGATCTGGTGACCCTGGCCAAGAGCGGCGCGATCACCGACGCCTTCATCGCCAGTGCTAACGAGCACATCGCCGAGATCGTCGCCGAGGTTCAAGACCTCGGCTTGCGGGTCGTCATCCTGCACATCGCATCCGATGGCGGCTGGACCATTCCGTTGCCGCTTCGGCAGGAGTGCGACGACATCGTCGAGATCTCCGGGGTTCACCTGCGGGCGTTCGTCGACTTGATCAGAGGGGCGGAGCCCCTCGCCGCCGATGACCAATACCAGGCCAACCCGTACGGATCGCGGGGCGGGGTCGACGCCAAGGCGATCGTGGTCGGCGGCGCGCTGACTCACCACGGCCTTCCCGCCCCGGCGCTGCCGGCTCCGAGCGCGGTGTACCAGGTGTCCGACAACATGGACTACCGGCCTGACAGCGCGGTCTACGGCGGGCCGGGTAATGCTCAGCCTGGCCAAGTCCGGGCTGGCGGTTATCAGGTTGACGGCCAGGCCGCTAGCTCGGCGGCTCAGCCGCAGTACCTCGGGGCGCCGCCCGCTGGCGCTGAGCCGACCGGGATGCCTCAGTCAGGGGGCCAGTCGACAGGTTCGGGACCGGTCGCGGTCGAGTCCGCTGGCCTTGCCGGCTCTGGTTTGGCTGGGCAGTCTGGTTTGGCTGGGCAGTCTGGCCTGACCGGGTCAAGCGCGATGCCTTCAGGGCAGTCTTCTGGCGTCGGCTCGGGAGTCGGCCAGCAGTCAGGGTCTTACGCCGCTCAGGCCGGCTACGAGCCTGGCTCGGCCCAGCCCGCCGACCTCCAGGGTGGCTATCAGAGCGCGGTCGCTCAGGCGCAGGGTTCCCAGCCCGGTGGTGGGCCAGGCTCTGCCCAGGGTGGGCCGCAGCAGCCCGGCCCGGGCCAGCCCGGCCCAGGCCAGCAGGGCCCAGGCCAGCAGGGCCCAGGCCAGTTTGGCTCAGGCCAGTTTGGCTCAGGCCAGTTTGGCTCAGCTCAGGTCGGCTCGGCGCAGCCCGGCCAGGGTCAGCCCGGCCAGGGTCAGCCCGGCCAGGGTCAGCCCGGGCAAGGTGCGCTCGGGCAGGGCCAGCCCGGGCAAGGTCAGCCCGGGCAAGGGCAGTCCGGCCAGGGTCAGTCCGGCCAGGGTCAGTCCGGCCAGGGGCAGGCGGGGCCGGGACAGCCCGGTCAAGAGCAGTTCAGCCAGGGGCCGCCGCCAGGTCAGTACGGCCAGGGCCAGTTGGTCCAGGGTCAGCTAAACCACGGACATTCAGGGCAGCCTCAGTCCGGTCAGGTCCAGTCCGGGCAACCGCCGCAGCATCAGCCGCAGCAGCATCAGCCACAGCAGGGCCAGCCACAGTTCGGGCAGGCTCAGCCCGGTGGAAACCAGGCCGGGCCGCAGCCGAATTACCAGAACGGGACGGCCGCTGGCTTTCAAGGCGGGGCGACCGGCCTTTACCAGAACGCGCCCTCAGCGGGTTATCAGGGCGGCACTTCGCCCAATGGCATCCAGAACGGCGGGTCTCAGTACGGCGCGGCCCAGAACGGCATGAGCCAGAACGGCATGATGCCAAACGGTCTTCAGGGCGGAAATGCCCAGAACGGCCAGGGCCAGAACAACCTTGGCCAGAACAACCTCGGCCCGGGCGGTCACACCCAAGGCGGCATGGGTCAGAACGGCGTCGTTCCCAACGGCTTCCAGGGCGGAAACACTCAGAACGGCGCGGTTCAGAACGGAATCGTGCAGAACGGTTCCCGGCCGTCCGGCGGCGCCTCCGGGCCTGGCCGCCCGGATCTGACCCAGAACGGCTACCAGGCTGAGTCCGCCGCCCGCGGTCTGCAGGCGCCAGGCCACAACGGCTCCGCGCAGCTAGGGTACCCAGGCCAGGCCCAAAACGGCGTCGGCCCGATGCAAGGCGGCCCGTTCCATGGCGGCACGGGCCAGGGCGCTCCAGCTCAGGGTGCCCCTGGTCAAGGCGCTCCTGGTCAAGGCGCTCCAGGTCAGGGCGGCGGAGGCGGGTATGGCTACTCCGGCGGGATGTCGGCTAGCTATGCGCCAGGAGTCGCGGACCAAGCGGGCCCCCAGCAGGTCGGCCCCCAGCACGCTGGCCCCCAGCAGACCGGACCGCAGCCCGGCTATCAGGTCAGCCAGCAGAGCCCTGGCCCGGGTGGTCAGGGAGGCGGCGCTCCCGCCCAGCCTTACCAGTTCGGACCTGACCAGCCTGGTCACGGGCCGCTCGGACAAGTCCAGGCCGGACCGGCCCAGCTTCCGCCCCAAGGCGGACCCAATCAGAACGGACCCAGCCAGAACGGCGCCACCGGCCTGCACATGGCGCATCGTCCAGGCCAGCAGCCTGGTGGCTACCAGCAACCTCAGGCGGTTGAGCCGCAGGGACGGCCCCGCGATCCCTACGGCCAGGGCAACCTGCCGCCCGGGCCGACCGCAATGGACCTAGCCGCCGCACCGGTCGGTGGTCAGCCTGGGTTCAGTGCGTCTGAGCTCGGCTTCGCCCACGGACAGCAAGCACAACAGGGCCATCCTGGTCAGGATCAGTCCCAGCGGACGTCGTTCGGCCAGAACCAGGCCCAGGGCGTCGGGGTGCTGATGCAGGCACAAGCGCCGGCCTCGCTCGCGCCGCCGCCGGCCGCCCAGTTGCCCGCGGCCCGGCCGAAGCCGGTCGCGATCGCATTGCCGGACGCGGTCAAGGCGGCCCACGCCGAGGGCTTCAGCTTCGGTGAGTCCGTCGGACGGGACGCGCCCGGTTTGTGGCTTGAGGCAGTGCTCGCCCGCAAGCCCAGAATGCCATCGGACCTTGAGGCAAGGTTGCTGCAAGGCTCCGTGCTCCCGATCGACTCGCTACTGCACGATGAGGTGCGCCATTCACTGCGACGTGGTTTCTGGGACGCGCTGGAAAGCGCACGGCGATAGTCACCTGGTCGTGACTCATTGCCTGGTTGGAACCGATGGGCCGTTGGGTACGTTGGTGGCGTGCCATTGCTGACTCGCGACGAATTTGATGCCATCGAGTTCGAAGCAGCGCTGACCGGTGATCACCTGGCCGCCGCCGAGCGGATGAGCGAGCTGGCAGCGACCGGTACGCAGAGCGAGTCCATGGCCCGCGCGGAGGCCTTTGTCCGGGCCGGCGAGCAGTGGCTCCTCGCTGACAACGCCGAGCTGGCGGCCTACGACTTCCGGATGGCGATCGCCGACGGCGGCCCGGTTGACGTTGACCCCCGGGTCTCGCTGTGCCGGGCGCTGTTCCAGCTCGGCCACCGAGACGAGGCGTACGCCCTGATCGGCGAGCTGAGGTCAGAGGGCCGGGCCGACGCGCGAGCCTGCGACATGATCACCGAGCTGCTTGTCGAGCAATCCGACCTGCCCGCCGCGCTCGACTGGGCAACGACGGGGGTCGAACTGCTCGTAGGCGCCGCCTCGGCCGAGGCCGGAGCCAGCGCCGAGGCCAGCCGGCCGGAAGCGGCCTGGGCCGGCAGCGCTGACTCAGGGTTGCGCGACCTGCTCAGGCTGCGCTACCGGATCCGCAACGACCTCCGCCTGCCCGAGGACGACTACGACCGGATGCTCGGCAGCTGATCGACTGGACGGCCCGTGGTCACGGTCAGCGCGTCCGACGCGTTGTCCACGTCCACTGTTACCTCGTCGCCGTCGAGGATCTCGCCTGCCAGCAGCTTGCGCGCCAGCTGGTCGCCGATCGCGGACTGGATGAGCCGCCGCAGCGGCCGCGCCCCGAAGACCGGGTCGAATCCGGTGACCGACAGCCACTCCTTGGCCGCCGGCGTCACCCTGAGCGTGAGCCTGCGGTCGCCGAGCCGCCGGGATAGCCGGCTGATCTGAAGGTCGACGATCTGGGTGAGATCCGCGGTGGTCAGCGCGTCGAACAGGATGATGTCGTCGAGCCGGTTCAGGAACTCGGGCTTGAACGTCGAGCGCACGACCGACATCACGGCGTCCTTCTTCGCCGCCTCATCGAGGGCCGGGTCGGCGATGTAGGCCGATCCGAGGTTGGAGGTGAGGATCAGGATCGAGTTCCTGAAGTCGACCGTCCGGCCCTGGCCGTCGGTCAGCCGGCCATCGTCGAGCACCTGGAGCAGGATGTTGAATACCTCGGGATGGGCCTTCTCGACCTCGTCAAGCAGCACCACGCAATAGGGCCGGCGGCGAACGACCTCGGTCAGCTGGCCGCCTTCCTCGTAGCCGACATAGCCGGGCGGAGCGCCGACCAGCCGAGCGACCGAATGCCGCTCGGAGTACTCGCTCATGTCGATCCGCACCATGGCGCGCTCGTCATCGAACAAGAACTCGGCCAGCCCCTTGGCCAGCTCGGTCTTGCCCACGCCGGTCGGGCCGAGGAACAGGAAAGAGCCCGACGGCCGGTCAGGGTCAGAGATGCCCGCCCGCGACCGGCGGACAGCATCGGACACCGCCTGGACGGCCTTGACCTGGCCGATGATGCGGCGGCCAAGCTCATCTTCCATGCGCAGCAGCTTGCCGGTCTCGCCTTCGAGCAAGCGCCCGGCCGGGATGCCGGTCCACGCCGAGACGACATCGGCCACGTCGTCAGGGCCGACTTCCTCCTTGACCATGGGAGCGCTCGTCGCGCTCGCGCTGGCTACGTCCTCGCCGGCCGCGGCGGTGGCCAGCTCGAGCTCCTTCTCAAGCCCAGGCAGCTCGCCGTACATCAGCCGGGAGGCAGTCTCGAGGTCGGCGTCACGCTGGGCCCGCTCGATCTGGCCGCGCAGCTCGTCGATCTGCTTCTTCAGCTCGCCGACCTTGTTCAGGCTGGACTTCTCCCTGTCCCACCTGGCCATCAGGCCAGTGAGCTGCTCCTGCCGGTCAGCCAGGTCGGCGCGCAGCCGCTCAAGGCGGTCCTTGCTCGCCTGGTCGGCTTCCTTCGCCAGAGCCAGCTCTTCCATCTTCATCCGGTCGACGGCGCGCTGAAGCTCGTCGATCTCCACCGGCCGGGAGTCGATCTCCATCCGCAGCCTGGACGCGGCCTCGTCAATCAGGTCGATCGCCTTGTCCGGCAGGAACCTCGCCGTGATGTACCGGTCGGACAGGGTCGCCGCCGCGACGAGCGCGGCATCCGCGATCTGCACTTGGTGGTGGGCCTCGTACCTGGGCTTGAGCCCGCGGAGGATCGCGATCGTGTCTTCGGCCGATGGCTCATTGACGAGGACCTGCTGGAACCGGCGCTCAAGTGCCGGGTCCTTCTCGATGCGCTGGCGGAACTCATCCAGGGTGGTCGCTCCGATCATCCTGAGCTCACCCCTGGCCAGCATCGGCTTCAGCATGTTGCCTGCGTCCATCGCGCCTTCGGCCGCGCCCGCGCCTACCACGGTGTGCAGCTCGTCGATGAAGGTGATGATCTGGCCGTCACTCTGCTTGATCTCGCTGAGCACGGCCTTAAGCCGCTCCTCGAACTCGCCCCGGTACTTCGCGCCGGCGACCATGGCGCCAAGGTCAATGGCGATGAGCTGCTTGCCGCGCAGGGACTCAGGCACGTCGCCCGCGACGATGCGCTGGGCCAGGCCTTCGACGACGGCGGTCTTTCCGACCCCTGGGTCGCCGATCAGCACCGGGTTGTTCTTGGTGCGCCGGGACAGTACCTGGATGACCCGCCGGATCTCGGCGTCCCGGCCGATGACGGGGTCGAGCTTGCCATCACGGGCGCTCTTGGTCAGGTCGATGCCGTACTTCTCAAGCGCCTGATAGGTGCTCTCAGGATCCGGTGAGGTGACCCTGGTATGTCCTCTGACCTGCTCGAAGGCGGCGAAAAGAGCGTCCGGCGTCGCGCCGGCGTCGCGCAACACCGTGGCCGCTTGCCCGCCTTCGGCCGCCAGGCCGACGAGCAGGTGCTCGGTCGAGACGTACTCGTCGGTCATCTCCCTGGCCCGCTTGGCCGCGGCCGCGAGCGCGGCCAGCAACTGCCGCGACGTCTCCGGCGCGTTGGCGGTCGCACCCGACACCTTGGGCAGCTTGCCGAGCAGGTCCTTCGTCCGGCTGGCCACTGCGGCCGGATCAGCGCCAGCCGCGCGGAGCAGCGGTACCGCTATCCCGCCCTCCTGGTCAAGCAGCGCGGCGAGCAGGTGCAGGCCGTCCACGCTCGGGTTGCCTGCGGCCGACGCGCGCTGCAGCGCCTCGCTGAGAGCCTCCTGGCTCTTGCGAGTCAGCTTGTCGTCCACTTAACACTTCCTCCTTCAAAACCCATGAGCCCCCTCGGGGGTCACCCGCCGGTACCGTGCCTGGCTACGTCTGATCGCACCGGCACGAGTGCGCCGCCCTCGGCCTTGTCCCTGAGCAGGGCCGCGAGCCTGGCGGCGACGGCCCTGGTCGACTCAAGCTCGGCGCGCAGCTGGCTAACCTCGGCGGCCATCTCGGCGAGCATCATCCGGCTGTGCTGCCACTCAGTCTCCAGCTCAAGAATCCGCTTGATGCCGGACAGGTTGACCCCGTCCTCCTGGGACAACCGCTGCACCTCGCGCAGGATGAGGATGTCGCGCAGGGAGTAGCGCCGCCCCCGGCCTGCCGCTCGGCCCGGTGACACCAGGCCGAGCCGGTCGTAGGCGCGGAGCGTCTGCGGATGCAGCCCGGACAGCTGTGCGGCCACGGAGATGACATAGACCGGCGTGTTGTCGGTCAGCTCGAAGTCGTTCGTCATGTCATCTCCTGAACTGCTCCCCGCCCCCGTCTCGTTCATTACGTCCGGCCCTTGCGCAGCAACTCGTCGCGTGGGTCCTCGCCGGCCGTGGCTTCCTTGAATCTCTCAAGCGCGTCCTTGGCCGTGTCGGTCAGCTCGCTCGGAACCTGGACGTCGACCTTGACGAGCAGGTCGCCGACCGTGCTGTCGGCCCGGCGCACGCCCTTGCCCCGTACCCGGAACGTCCGGCCGTTCGGGGTGCCCGGCGGGATCTTGACGGTGACCGGCATGCCGCGATGCGACGGCACCTTGATCTCGGCGCCGAGCGCTGCCTCGGCGAACGTCACCGGCACGGTCACGGTGAGGTTGTGACCGGTCCGGCCGAACACCGGGTGACCGGCGACGTGCACCCGGACGTAAAGGTCGCCCGCCGGTCCGCCGCGCTCTCCAGGAGCGCCCTTGCCCTTGATCTTGATCTGCTGCCCGTCGGCGACGCCGGCTGGTATCCGCGCCTGGATCGTCCGCGAGCTCATCGCCCGCCCGCTACCCGCGCACTCAGGGCAAGGATCGTCCACGACAAGACCACGGCCACGGCAGGTGGTGCACGGCTCGGAGAACGCGAAGCTGCCCAGGTCGCGGCTCGACTGGCCGGTGCCCTCGCAGGTCGGGCAGACCTTGGGGACGGTTCCGGCCTTGGCGCCTGTGCCCCGGCAGACCTTGCAAGGTCCTTCGTCGGTCAGCCGCAGCGAAACGGTGGCCCCGTCGATGGCATCGCTGAATGAGAGCGACGCCTCGGTCTCGACGTCGGCGCCCCGGCGGGGACGCGGCTGGGCCGTGGTTGACCGGCCGCCGCCACCGAACATCCCGCCAAGGAGGTCGCCAAGCCGCCCGCCTGAGCTGCTTGAGCCGAAGATGTCACCGAGGTCGAAGGTGCTGTACTGGCCGCCGGCGCCGCTGGGCATCCTGGCCCCGCCAGCTCCGAACAACGACCGGGCCTCGTCGTACTCGGCCCTCCGCTTGGAGTCCGAGAGTACGGTGTGGGCTTCCGATATCTCCTTGAACCGCTCTTCGGACGCGTGATCACCCTTGTTCGCATCGGGGTGGTACTTGCGAGCGAGCTTGCGGTACGACTTCTTGATCTCCTCAGCGGTCGCGTCCTTGGAGACGCCGAGAGCCTTGTAGTAGTCCTTCTCTAGGAAGTCCTTAGTACTCAACAGGCTTCTCCTGATCGGCGGTTCATCTGTGCTCTTCTCATGCGTCACGCGATCCGTGCACTGACGCGTCGTGCCCGCTCGCGCAGTCGCGGCTGCCCGCCCTGCCCGGTGCACCGGCAATTTCTGTGGTCAGGGACTAGTTCAGGATCGGTCAGCTAGTCGGTGTGGTCGGATTCTGGCTCGGACTGCCCGCCATCGGCATCGCCGGGGTCGGGCTCCTGATCGGAGTCGCCGGCCTCCGGCTCGGCGCTGGCGGTGGTCCTGGCGCCCGCTGGGTCGGTCGGTTCGGCCACCGCGACCCGCGCGGGCCGCAGTATGCGGTCGCCGACTCGGTAACCGGGCTGCAGGATCTGCACGCAGGCCGGCTCGGTCACGTCAGCCGAGTAGGAGTGCATCAGCGCCTCGTGCACGTTCGGGTCGAACGGCTCGCCCGCCTCGCCGAACGGCGTCAGGCCGAGCTTGGTCACCGCCGCCTCAAGCGCCTCGGCGACGGCCTTGAAGCCACCGGTCAGCTCGTCATGCTCGCGGGCCCGGCCGATGTCATCGAGTACCGGCAAGAGCTCGGACAAGACGCTGGCTAGCGCCTGCTCCCGCACTGCTGCCCGGTCACGCTCGACCCGCTTGCGGTAGTTCGCGTACTCAGCCTGCAACCGCTGCAAGTCCGCGGTCCGCTCGGCCAGCGCGGAGGCCACGTCGGCCCCTCCCGTCTGGTTGCTTGTGGTGCCGCCTGCGTCCGGCGACTTTGTCTGCTCTGGCGGGGCCTGGCCAGGCCCGGCAGGCTCGGTGGCCGCGGTCGGCTCGCTGCTCGCCCCGTCCTGGCCCGTGCGGTCCTGGCCAGTGCCTTCCTGGCGGGGGCTGCCCGGCTTGGAGACGGCGTGCTTACCAGGCCGGGGCTGGCCAGGCCCGCGGGGGGCCTGGCCAGCGGCAGCGTTGCCCGCCTGGGCGGGCGACGCGGACCCGGCTGGCTGCCTCGGCTGGCCGGTGACGGGATCGATGCGTCTGCGATCCCTGATCACCGGTCCCTCGCTCTCGGTGTCCGAAGCCGACATCAGGCCCCGTCACCCCCCGAGCTCGGCCGCTCGTCCTCGACGATCTCAGCGTCAACGACCTCGTCATCGCTGCCGGCGGCGTCGCCGCTCGGCCCGGCGTCCTGGGCCGAGCCCTCGGCCTGGGTCTGGGCGTAGATCGCCGTGCCCATCTTCTGGCTGGCCTGGGCGGCCTTCTCGGTCGCTGTCTTGATCGCCTCGGTGTCGGTGCCGTCGAGGGTCTTCTTCAGGTCAGCGATCGCCTCGTTCACCTCGGCGGTCACGTCGGCCGGCACCTTGTCGGCGTTCTCGGAGAGGAACTTCTCCGTCGTGTAGGCAAGAGTCTCGGCGCGGTTGCGCACCTCGGCTTCCTCGCGGCGCTTGCGGTCCTCGTCGGCGTACTTCTCAGCGTCCGCCATCATCCGCTCGATGTCGTCCTTGCCAAGGGCCGAGCCACCGGAGATGGTCACCGACTGCTGCTTGCCGGTGCCGAGATCCTTCGCGGAGACGTTCACGATGCCGTTGGCGTCGATGTCGAAGGTGACCTCGATCTGCGGCACGCCGCGCGGCGACGGGGCGATCCCGGCCAGCTCGAACATGCCGAGCTTCTTGTTGTACGCGGCGATCTCGCGCTCGCCCTGGAACACCTGGATCTGCACCGACGGCTGGTTGTCATCAGCGGTGGTGAAGATCTCCGAGCGCTTCGTCGGGATCGTCGTGTTCCGCTCGATCAGCTTGGTGAAGATGCCGCCCTTGGTCTCGATGCCAAGGGATAGCGGGGTGACATCCAAGAGCAGGACGTCCTTGACCTCGCCCTTGAGCACGCCGGCCTGCAAGCAGGCGCCGACGGCGACGACCTCGTCCGGGTTCACGCCCTTGTTCGGCTCCTTGCCGCCGGTCAGGTCCTTGACCAGGTCCACCACGGCCGGCATCCGGGTCGAGCCGCCGACCAGCACCACGTGGTCGATTTCCGACAGCTTCACGCCCGCGTCCTTGATCACGGACTGGAACGGCTGCTTGCACCGGTCCAGCAGGTCCGAGGTCATCTTCTGGAACTCCGCGCGGGTCAGCTTGGTGTCCAGGTGCAGCGGGCCCTGCTCGCTGTGCGTGATGTACGGCAGGTTGATCTGCGACTCGGTCGAGCTCGACAGCTCGATCTTGGTCTTCTCCGCGGTCTCCCGCAGCCGCTGCAGCGCCATCTTGTCGTTGCTCAGGTCGATGCCGTAGCTGTTCTTGAAGTTCTTGACCAGCCAGTCCACGATCCGCTGGTCCCAGTCATCGCCGCCCAGGTGGTTATCGCCGCTGGTCGCCTTGACCTCGACCACGCCCTCGCCCACCTCGAGCAGCGAGACGTCGAAGGTGCCGCCGCCCAGGTCGAAGACCAGGATGGTGGCCTCGCCGGCCTTGTCCAGGTGATAGGCCAGCGCCGCCGAAGTCGGCTCGTTGATGATGCGCAGGACATTCAGCCCGGCTATCTGCCCGGCCTCCTTGGTCGCCTGCCGCTGCGCGTCGTTGAAGTACGCCGGCACGGTGATCACCGCGTCGGCCACGGTCTCGCCCAGGTACGCCTCGGCGTCCCTCTTCAGCTTCTGCAAGATGAACGCGGAGATCTGCTGCGGGGTGAACTTCTTCCCGTCGATGGTGATCGTCCAGTCAGTGCCCATCTGGCGCTTGACCGACCTGATCGTGCGGTCCACGTTGGTCACCGCCTGCCGCTTGGCGACCTCGCCGACCAGCACCTCACCGTTCTTCGCGAAGGCCACGACGGACGGAGTGGTCCGCGATCCCTCCGCGTTCGCGATGACCGTGGGCTCGCCGCCCTCAAGAACAGCGACGACGGAGTTCGTCGTGCCCAGGTCAATGCCTACCGCTCGTGCCATGTTGTCAGTCCTTGGTGTGTCGTTGGGTGTTCTGAAGCTTGAGTCTTTCCGGCGCAAGTTTGCCACCGGTCCAGGCTCAAGTCAAAACAAGCTTGAGTCTAACGTGCTCAACTTTGTTGCGCCGAAGTTCATTCCCGGCTTAGACCTCAAGGGAGGCCAGGAGAGCTGCTGGCTCGTGGAGCCGCTCGCGCAGTGAGGGCGGGCGCGGCAGCGGATGCCTGTGACGCGGTGACCCGGTCCTATCGCAACGGATTGTGCCCTCGCCCCGGTGTAAGGACCAGCTGTTCCCGAACATTCCCAGCTATCGTCGGTGCCCCGCCGGTCGCGCGCCTAGGCCGATTGAAGCCGGAACCCTCGAGTTGTAAGAACGCTTCGACGGCCGACATTCCCCAATGAACGCCGCGGTCGGCGGTGCCTCAGATAGGAGATTCGATGAGCAGGCTTCGCGAGATGGTCAGGAAGTCCCCGGCACTCGCCGTGGCGGTCCTGTCGCTCTTCTTCGCCGTGGGCGGTGGCGCGGGCTACGCGGCCTCGACCGTGCAACCAGGCGTGGCCGCTTCAGGCACGCTGGTGTTCCACCCGCTTAAGCTGGTCAGGCCCTTTACCGGCAGTCTCGCGTACGCGGTCGTCGGCGACGTCATGTACCTGAATGGCGTCGTGTACACGAAGCAGCCCAACGCGACAGAGATTGCCAACCTGCCCAAAGAGTTCGACCGAGCGCAGGTCGTCGTGGTGCCCGCGGCGTTCGGCTCCAACCATGGGCCGATAGTGAGCTTCGACGGCGGGATCTTTGTCGGGGGCGGGCAGATTGACGCGGAGCCGCCGCCAGGGCAAAAGGTGGCCACCGTCTGGCTTACCGGGATCTCCTTCCTGCTCAGGCGCTGACGACGGCCGTCGGCTGCCATGACCCAGCTGTCGTGACCGAGCAGGAGCCCGCGGGCGGCCAGCCGTTGGCCGCCCGTGGCGATGAGGACGCCGACCGGTTCTGCGTCATCTATGCGCAGAACCGCGAGCGGGTCTACGCCTACGCCGTCAGCAAGGCGGGCTCCGGCCTGGCGGACGAGATCCTGAGTGAAGTCTTCATGGTCGCGTGGCGGCGGCTTGAGGTGGTGCCTGATCCACCGCTGCCCTGGCTGCTCGCGGTGGCCAGGAACGTCGCCATGAGCCAGTCCCGAACGACCGCCAAAGAGCGGTCAGCGGCGCAGGAGATGAACTCGTGGCTGTCTCGGGCGGAGATAACGGTCGCCGACGTCGCTGACTCGGTCACGGACAGGCTGACGGTGCTGGCGGCGCTGGCCGAGTTGTCTGAACCGGATCGAGAGGTTCTGACCCTGGTCGCCTGGCATGGCCTGTCCGCCCAGGCCGCGGCCCGGGTTATCGGCTGCTCCACGGCCACCTTCTTCGTGCGGTTGCACCGGGCCCGGCGACGGCTGGAGTCCGCCATCGCGCGGGCGGAGTCCGAACCTGAGTCCACGGTGACCGGCCTGTCCGGCGCCGGTCGGGACGGCGTTCCCGCAGGCGATAGCGATCTCGGACTCGGGGAACGGGAGAAGCGGCCATGAGCAGACATCGCGCGGCTAAGTCAGCGCTGCGGGGCCGCCAGGTGCTGGCGGCGCTCGCTGCGGCCAGGCCCGACCTCGATGCCGGCCCGCAGCAGCGGGCCGCCTGGCCGACCGCCGATAACCTGATCGAGGCAGCCGGCCGGCCCAGCGCCGCCGGCCCGCCTGATCCGATCCCAGCCGGACCGGTTCGCTCGCCCCGGCCAACTTGGGCTGGCTGGCTAGCAGCGTCCGGACGGCGCAAGCTGATCGGGGCGCTCGCGTCGGCCGTCCTGACCGCCGCCGTGATCGTCGGCGCCGTCGCGGTCGGCACCTCGGTGACCGGCGGGCCTGGTCATGCGCGGCCAAGTCGGCCGCCGATCACCCAGAACTCGTTCCGGCCGCTTCAGCTGCTCGGGCCCTGGCGCGGACGGATCGGCTACGAGGTCAGGCGTGGCGTGGTCTACCTTGAGGGGTCGGCGAGCGCTTCGGGTCACGGCGATCCCGGACCGCTGGCGGTGTTGCCGCGCGGCGTCCGCCCCGCGACCGCGGTCACCGCGCCCGTGGTGATCGGCAGCGCCGGAGCCGGAGCGGGAGCCGGAGCCGTGCAAGTCTCGCCCGACGGGCAGATCCGGGTGGTCTCGGTCTACAACGGTGCTAAGCCGGTTTCGGTTGATGGCGTCATATTCTTCATCGGACCGTAGCCACCACCAAGATCTTGGCGTGCAACCTGCGATAGCGATGCGCGGCGCCGTTCGTGGCTTACGGAGAAGGCCTGGCCGACTGAGCGGGGGGCCTTTGAGGGGGATTGCTGGTGGACTCGGGGACTTCATCAGGGTCCGGGGCGACTGGAGTGGTCTGACATTGGATTGAGCGGACAGCCCCGTTAGCACTTAATATCCGTGCATGGCACCGAGGGGCTCAGCATCACCGGCTCCCCGTCAGCGTGGGCGACTCGCGGCTCAGCAACTGGCCCAGGTGCCGACTGAGGAGACGACTCAGCCGCCGGTCCAGCCGCCGGTCCAGCCGCCGGCTCAGGGGTCGATCCGGCCGACGGAAGAGGCGGCGCCAGAACCGGCGCGAATCGGCGATGAGCTAGCCAGCCGGAAGACCAGCGGACCTGGGCTGCGGGCGCCGATCGTGACGATGGCGTGCTACCTGGCCTTGGCGATCGCGGTGACTTGGCGTTTGTGGGCTGATCCGGCGTCGCGCACAGTGGCTGGCAATCCCGGCGACGCTGACCTGTTCGCGTGGTACATGCGGTACGCGGCGAACGCGCTCGGGCACGGTCGGCTGCCTGGCCTGGTGACGACCACGCTCAACGCCCCGTCCGGCATCAACTTGATGTGGAACAGCTCGATGCTGCTGCCTTGCATCCTGCTCACGCCGGTCACGCTGGCCTTCGGACCCCAGGTAAGCCTGACCGTGCTGACGACGATCGGCTTCGCGGGCTCGGCCGCGGCCATGTGGTGGGTGCTGCGCCGGTGGCAGGCCAGTCCGTTGGCCGCGGCCTTGGGCGGGGCCGTCTACGGATTCTCGCCCGCGCTGCTGCATTCCGCTATCGGGCACTATGATCTGCAGTTCGCCGTCCTTCCGCCGCTGATCGTCGACGCCGCCCTCCGCCTCGCCGTACCCGGCCGAGCCGTGAGGCGAAGCCAGGTTGACCTGCGGCCCCAGTTCGGCCAGGGAATCAGGCTCGGGTTGCTGGTCACGGCCGAGCTTTTCATCAGCGAGGAGCTCACGCTCACGACGGCGCTGGCCTGCGTCTTGATCGTTGGCGTGCTCGCCGCCAGTTGCCCCAGGGCAGCGATCAGGCAGGCTGCCCTGAGCGCCTACGGCCTGGTGGTCGCCGCCGGGGTGACGCTGGTCCTCGCTGGCTGGGCGCTGTGGACTCAGTTCGCTGGCCCGCTCACCCAGAGCGGCACCCCGTTCCTGCGCGACTTCTACGTCAACGACCTCACCGGCTTCGTGACACCATCGGCGCTGCTGCTCTTCCACAGCTCGTCCAGCGCGGCGGCCGCGGCGGCGTATCAGGGGGAGGCGCCGGAGTACCTGGCCTACCTCGGCTGGCCGCTGATCATCGTCGCTGCCATCGCCGCCATCTGGTTCTGGCGCCGGCCGCCGGTTCGGGCGATGGCGGTGACGGCCGCGGTGCTGGCGGTGTTCTCACTCGGCGGTCACCTGCTCGTGTCAGGGACGACCCATCAAAGCGTGACGCTGCCCTGGCACTGGGTCGAGCAGCTGCCGCTTGCCGGGTCAATTCTCCCTGACCGGCTGTCGATCCTGGTAGACGGCGCGGTCGCGGCGCTGCTGGCGTTCGCCATCGATACCGCGAAGGAGTGGCTCGCCCAGGCCCGCGAGGCCCGCCGCGCCGACGACGCCCGCGGCGCCGACAACGCCCGCCGGGTCGGCCGGGCTCGGCCAAGCCGGCAGCGCGTCCGCGCGGCGCTGGCGGGCGCTACCGCCGTGCTGGCCTGCTTGCCGCTCGTGCCGCTGCCACTGCAGGCCGCCACCGCCCTGCCACTTCCGGTCGGCTGGACCGCCGCGTTCGCGGCCCTCCGCCTGCCTCAGGGAGCGCGGGTGCTGGTCGTGCCGGTGCCCGAGGTGCACCTGACCGCGGCCATGCGCTGGGACGCCGACTCGCGTCAGCAAATCGCGCTGATCGGCGGCTATTTCATCGGCCCGGCCTGGAATGGCCTTGCCTACGTCGACGGCAATGGCCTCACGCCGACAGCGGCCTACCTGGACGAGCTCTGGGCCGTCGGCCTCCGCCCCGGCTCGGCCCTGGGTCAGGTCGCGACCGAAGCCGGCCTGACCCAGCCCGGCGCGCCGCCTTCAAGTTCGCAGGTGAAGGCCGACTTTGGCACCTGGCGCCCAGCGGCCATCGTCGCGGTGACCCCCAGGTACTCGGCTCTGGCCGACTACCTGACCTCCTTGTTCGGCGATCCGACGGTCACCGCCGGCCAGGTCCTGGCCTGGCGCCGCTAGCACAGCCAGGTCCTGGCCTGGCGCCGCTAGCACGGCAACCCCTAACCAGCCCAGTTCCCCGACATGAACAGCAGCCCGATCGCCGCGCTCAGCGGCACCGCGACCGCCAGGTAGAGGTAGCCGGCCCACGGCCTGCGGACCGCGATCGCGGCGAGCCCGCACCAGATCGGCCACAGCAGCAGCAGCGACCTCGGCACCGATTCGTACCAGATAGAGGTAGCCAACGCGACGATGGTCAGCCCGACGTAGAGCGCCTCGGCCCAGCGCCGATAGCACAGCAAGGCGATCGTGGCGATCACGCCGACCGCCACCGCCAGGATCTCGAGCTGGAACACGAAGTCGATCGGGGCCGAGAACTCGTGCCCGAAGCCGGCCGCCCACGTCGTCTTGAACGTGTCGACGGGATTGGTCAGCTGGCGCTGCCAGCCCGCTTGCTCCGCGTGCGACCAGGCCATCCAGCTGCCCGTCCGCGCGTGCAGGTACACCTCGTAGGCACCGAGCGGTACCAGCGCGGGAATGAACGTCAGCAGAGCGCGCAATCGCTGGCCATCGGCCCGGCGCAGGATCTCGATCACGAGGGCCGCGCAGAGGAACAGCCCGTTCACCCGTACCACGCTGGCCAGCCCGGCGAGCAGCACGGCCACCGTCCAGCGCTCAGAGCGCGCGCTCAGCCAGCTGGTCGCCGCGAGGGCCAGGAACAAGGCCTCGGTGTACCCGGCGGCCAGGAAGATGGCCGCGGGCGAGACGACCAGGAACAGCACGGCCCGGTTGCCCGAGCCGGCCAGGTAGTCACGCTCGGCGATGCGGCTAAGCGCCACGACCGCGACCGCGCCGGCCACGAGCGAGACGATCAGCCCGGACACCGTCCACTGCCTGGCCACGGCGTGGACGACGTCGAGCACGAGAGGAAAGCCGGGGAAGAACGCGATCTGATCGGGATACAGCCGCTCGGCCGGGCTGAAGTAGCCGTACTGAGCGATGAGCTCGAGCCGCACCGCGTCCCAGTTCTGCCACAGCGCCAGCCAGCCCTGACCCGACTTGCTGGCGGGGCGGAAGATGAACGCGGCCGGCCAGCTGAGCGCGACCACCGCCAGGCGGCTGACCACCCAGATGCCAAGCGCGGCCCGGTCAGCGGGCGAGAACCGGCCGAACCACTGGCCCAAGCGCGCGACCGGCGTGGCCCGCTGCTCTGATACCTCCGCGACGGCTGTCATTGGCTCCGGTTCCTGCCCGACCTGCACCATCTTCCACCGAAGACTAGCCGCTCGGCGCCGCCACCGGCCCCGCCTCGCGCTCCTGCGGTCGGCCGGGCTCGGGGATCATGATCGGTCGCGTTACGCTGGCTGCCAACGCCGTCCCCGGAGGTCGCCTTGGCGCTGAGGATCATCATCGGGCTCGCCCTGACCGTGGTCGCTGCCGCGGTAGCAGGCCAGCGGCTGTTCTGGCTGTACCGGCTAGGGACGAGCGGTCAGCCGGCGCCGGAGCGGATCGAGGCGGTCAGGCAGCATCCAGCCCGCGATGCCGAGGTTCAGGCGACCGAAGTCTTCGGCCAGCGCAAGCTGCTGCAATGGACGGTGCCAGGGATCGCGCACTTCCTGACCTTCTGGGGCTTCATCATCTTGTTCCTGACGATCATCGAGGCCTACGGCGACCTGTTCAGCAAGACGTTCGCCATTCCCGGCATCGGGCACTGGGCGTTCATCGGCTTCATCGAGGACCTGTTCGCGGTCGCCGTGCTGGTCGGCATCGCCACCTTCACCGTGATCAGGCTGCGCCAGAACCCTAAGGCCGAGGGCCGCGAATCGCGCTTCTCCGGCTCGCACACCGGCGCCGCCTGGCTTGTCTTGCTGATGATCTTCGGCGTGATCGCCACGCTGCTGATCTACCGCGGCGCCCAGATCAACACCGGCCACTTTCCTTACGCCCACGGGGCGTTCGCCTCGCAGCTCGTCGGCCATTGGCTAGCACCTGCGGGCAAGAGCGGCAACCTGGCGATCGAGACGACGTTCATCCTGCTCCAGCTCGCCGTCGTCCTCGGCTTCGGCGTCTTCCTCACCTATTCCAAGCACCTGCACATCGTGATCGCGCCGCTGAACGTGCTGTTCTCGCGCCGCCCGAACGGCCTGCGGGCGCTGCAGCCGATGCGCAGCAACGGCAAGCTGCTCGACTTCGAAGAGGCCGACCCCGACACCGATGTCTTCGGCCTCGGCAAGATCGAGGACCTGACCTGGAAGGGCATGCTCGACCTCGGCACCTGCACCGAGTGCGGCCGCTGCCAGTCGCAGTGCCCGGCCTGGGCGACCGGCAAGCCGCTGTCGCCGAAGATGCTGATACTTGACCTGCGCGACCACGCGTTCGCCAAGGCCCCCTACCTGCTGGCCGCCGACGACAAGGCCAGGGAAGCATTGCCTGACTCGGTTAAGGAGGAGGCAAATAGGCCACTGGTGGGGACTGCCGCCGACAAGGGCGTGATCGACCCCGACGTGCTCTGGTCGTGCACCAATTGCGGCGCCTGCGTGCACGAGTGCCCGGTCGACATCGAGCACATCGACCACATCACTGGCCTGCGCAGGCACCAGGTGCTGATCGAGTCGGCCTTCCCGCAAGAAGCGTCCGGCATGCTGAAGAACCTGGAGAACAAGGGCGACCCGTGGGGAATGGGCGGGTCCAAGCGGACCGAGTGGATGACCGAGCTCGACTTCGAGGTGCCAGTCGTGGACGGCGCCATCGGCGACGACGTGGAGTACCTGTTCTGGGTCGGCTGCGCGGGCGCGCTCGAGGACAGGGCCAAGAAGACCACGAAGGCGATCGCCGAGCTGCTGCACACGGCCGGGGTCTCGTTCGCGGTGCTCGGCCCGGCCGAGACCTGCACAGGCGACCCGGCCCGCCGGATGGGCAACGAGTTCGTGTTCTCGATGCTGGCGCAGCAGAACATCGAGACGCTGAACGAGGCCGGCGCCAAGAAGATCATCGCGAGCTGCCCGCATTGCTTCAACACGATCGCGAACGAGTACCCGCAGCTCGGCGGCAACTACGAGGTCATGCACCACACCCAGTTGCTGGCCCGGCTGGTCACCGAGGGCAAGCTCAAGCCCGTCAACCCGATCGAGGAGAAGATCACCTACCACGACCCTTGCTTCCTCGGGCGGCACAACCGGGTCTTCACGCCCCCGCGCGAGATCATGGAGCAGGTACCGGGCGTGCAAGCCCAAGAAATGCACAGATGCAAAGAGCGCGGCTTCTGCTGCGGCGCCGGAGGCGCCCGCATGTGGATGGAAGAGCGGATCGGCAAGCGGATCAACACCGAGCGGATCGAAGAGGCGCTCGGCACCGATCCTGACACGATCTCGACCGGCTGCCCTTACTGCCTGGTCATGCTGGGCGACGCGATCTCGGCCAAGAAGAGCTCGGGCGAGGCCAAGGAATCACTTGAGGTCGTCGACGTGGCCCAGTTGCTGATCAGGTCGGTCGAGCGGGCCGGGCCAGCCGCGCCGGCTGGCTCCGATCAGGATGCCTCGCGTTAGAAGGCGGCCGCGTCGTAGTCAGGTTCCGGTGCCGCCGAAGCGCGGCTTGGCAGCCAGATCCTGACCCTGGTGCCGTGCCCGGACCAGGACTCCAGTGTCGCCTTGCCGCCGTGCGCGGTCGCGATCGCCTGCACGATCGACAAGCCGAGCCCGCTGCCGCCGCCTAGGGAGAAGTCGAGCAGGGCCGGCCCCATGCTGCTGCCGTTCGCCTCGGCGGCCGCGGCGGCGCGCTCGGCCGCCCGGTGGAACCGGTCGAAGGCACGGGCGGCGTCCTCCTTCGACATTCCCGGGCCCGAGTCGGCCACCTCGATCAGGACGCCGCCCTGGACCCGGCCGAGCCTGACCGCCACGGCCGCGGAGCGGTCGGTGTGCGCCCGCACGTTACCGAGCAGGTTGGACAGGACCTGCCTGATCCGGCGTTCGTCCACCACGGCGATGAGCCTGGGCGGGGCCTGGGCGCTGATCGGGCGGTCGGGCTCGACGGCGGTGGCGTCGGCGACGGCGTCCCTGACCACCGTGGCGAGGTCGGTCTCGGTCAGGTCGAGTGAGGACGTCCGGTCCAGCCTGGCCAGCTCGAGTAGCTCGGAGACGAGGGTGGACATCCGCTGCGACTCCTGCTCGATCCGCCGCATCGCGGTCGGCAGCTGGTCGGGCCCGAGCGCGCCCTGCCGGTACAGCTCGGCGTAGCCGCGGATCGTGGTGAGCGGGGTCCGCAGTTCGTGCGACGCGTCGGCGGCGAACTCACGGACCTTGCGCTCGGAGTTCAGCCGGGCGCCGAAGGCCTGCTGGATCCGGTCCAGCATCATGTTGATGGCCGCGGCCAGCCTGCCGACCTCGGTCTGATCGCCCGCTCCGGCCATGCGCTCGGTCAGGTCACCCCGCGCGGTGATGTCACCAGCGGTCTTCGCCATCCGGTCGAGGGGATCGAGCCCGCGCACGATCAGCCAGCGGCCGCCGATCGCCAGCAACGCGATCAGGCCGCCCCCGGTGATGATCTCGGCCTCGATCAGGCCGCGAATCTGCTGGCCGACGACGGTATTCCGCTCGGCGACGACCAGGACGCTCGTCTTGAGCTCGTGGCTCTCGGTTGCGGGAATGACCCGAGCGACCGCCGTCAGGTGGTAGTTGACGTCTCCCACCGTCGGCAATTGGAACAGCGCGTCCTTCTTGGCGCGCTGGTACACCTTCACCTGCCCCATCCGGGTGATCGCCGCCTTCAGCGCCTGCCGCGACGAGCTCTCGCCGGTATTGAGCAGCTGGACGTGGAAGGGGCTGAGGCTCACGAGCACCGCTGACAGCACGGGGGTGGGGCCGAGCGCGATGTCTTCGGGGTTCCTGGTGCTCTCGTCCCTGACGATGGTGTTGAACTGCCTGTTCAGGTTGTGGGCGAAAAGCTCGGTGCTGACGATGCCAAGTACCAGCAAGAAGACGGCTGTCACCACGATCTGCAGCAGCAGCAGCCGGGTGCGCAGCGAAAGGCCGCGCGATCCCGTCATCCGCCGCTTGGCTCTGCCTGCCATCTCTGCTCCGCCTGGTGTGCCTTGTGCGCCGCGGCCTGCTCGGGCAGCCGGAGGCTGTAGCCGACGCCGCGCTGCGTGTGGATCAGCGGAGGTCCGAGCGGGTCAAGCTTGCGGCGCAGGTAGCTCACGTACGTCTCCACGATCTGAGACTCGCCAGCGTAGTCCCAGCCCCAGACGTTCTCGAGCAGTTGCGCGCGGGTCAGTACCCGGCCCTGATGGCGCATCAGGTAGGCGAGCAGCCGGAACTCGGTCGGCGACAGGTCGACCGGCACCCCGGCCCGCCGCACCGTCCACATCGCCTCGTCAAGCTCAAGGTCCCCGGCCCTTAGCGTGCCGTCGACGGTGCCGAGCTGCTCGGGCTGCGCCGACCTGGCCGCACGGCGGAGCACGGCCCGAACCCTGGCCACGAGCGCCTCGACCGAGAACGGCTTGGTGACGTAGTCGTCGCCGCCGATCGCGAGGCCGGTCACGGTGTCCGACGAGGTGTCACGCGCGGTGAGGAAGATCACGGGGACTTCGTTGCCCGCGGACCTCAGCCGCCGGCAGACCTCGAACCCGTCGACGTCGGGGAGCATCACGTCGAGGACGATCAAGTCGGGCTTGATGGTCTCGGCCTGGCGCATCGCCTCGCTGCCGTTCGCCGCCGTGCTGACCGCGCAGCCGTGGAACTTCAGCGCGACCTGCACAAGCTCGCGAATGTTCGGCTCGTCGTCTACGACGAGCACGCGTGGGATTCGTTCCGCGTCGGTCATGATTGTCGCCGGCTCACTGTTCGGTGGGTCGAAAAGCGGTGCACTGTCCTGATAAGGAGAGTACGGGATTCCGGCGCTCGTGTTGGCGCTGATGGGGATGGCCGTAGCGGGCATGGCGACGCCGGCAGCTCGCGGGTTCATTCGAGCTGCCGGCGTCTAGAGCGGGTGGTTCGGCTCAGGCAAATTTCCGGCTAGCCGCGGATCACAATCAGCCTGGCATCGTCGGTTCCGCCCACCACGGTTCCGACAACGAACACCCGCTGGCCTGGTGCCAGCTTGCCCGCGCGCACGCGCTCCCGTGCGCCCACGCGGACTACTACGGTCTTGCCGACCAGTTCCCACGTCCAGGTCGTGCCGTCGGCCGCCTTGACGGCCGCTGACCCGCCCGAGGTCGACTCGACGACGCCGCGCTCGAACGCGACCACGCGAGTCCCGGTCTTTGCCTTGAACGTGACCTGGCCGTACTCACCTCCGAGCCGGAACAGCCGGAGCACGAGGACCAGCCCGCCCGCGTGATACTCACGCAGGCACGCCCGCAGCTTCGCCCTGGCCGCCTTGGGGTGGCCGTTCTTGGCCAGCCTGCGGGCCTTCGCGAGGCAAGCGCGCAGCCCGGCCAGGTTCAGCTCGCTCGCCTGGCCGGTGACCGCGTTGGCCACCGCCTGGCTGCCGAGCAGCGAGGTACCCAGCGCCGAGGTGGTTACGCCGGAAATGGTCTCGCTGCTGGCTAGCCTGGTGGTGACCGTTGCCTGGCCGCTGCCTCCGCTCAGGTGCGCGCCGATCACGGCTCCGCCCCCGACCAGCAGTGCCGCGGCGGCCAAGCCCGCCGCCGCCCGAACCCAGCGCCCGCGCGCAAAGCGCGTGGGTGGACCAGGCTGCGAGTCGTACATGCCCAGCACCATGCCATGGCTGGCTGGGACATTCGCTGGTGGATCCTGAGATTTAACTGTGAACGAATGGCGGGCCTACATGCGGTCGGGCACGGGGATTCCGAGCAGGCCGAGGCCGGCCGACAAGACGGCGAGGGTCAAGGCGGCGAGCGCTAGCCGGGAGCGCCGCACGGCCGGGTCGGTCGCCTTGAGGACCGGGCATTGCTCGTAGAAGGCCGTGAAGTCGCTGGCCAGCTCGAACAAGAACGTCGCCAGCTTGTGCGGCTCGGCCGTCTGCGCGGTCTGGCTCACGGCGGCGTCGAAGCCGCTCAGCCGGAGCGCGAGCGTGCGCTCGGCCGTCTCGGTGAGCCCGATCGGCCCGGTCGCGTCCGTCGGCGCCGAGCCGGCCCGGCTGAAGATGGACCTGATCCTCGCCGTCGCGTACTGCAGGTAGGGCCCGGTGTTCCCGGTCAGCATCAGCATCCGGTCGAAGTCCAGCACGTAGCTCGAGTCCCGCGCGACCGACAGGTCGGCGTACTTCAGCGCCCCGATGCCGACCGCCTCGGCGATCTGGGCCCTCGTCTCCGGCTCGTCATAGCGGTCCTTGATGACTTCCTCGGCCCTGGCGATGGCCTCGTCGACGAGGTCGATCAGCTTGACCGACTGACCCGTCCTTGACCTGAACCGCTTCTTGTCCGCGCCGGTGACCATCCCGATCGGCACGTGCTCGGCCCGCACCGAGTCAGGCAGCCAGCCCGCCTGCCTGGCGACCGCGAAGACCATCGCGAAGTGCTGCGCCTGCTCCGAGCCGACGACGTAAGCGATGCGGTCGGCGCGCAGGTCGAATACCCGGTACCTGATCGCCGCCATGTCGGTCGTGGCGTAGCCGTAGCCGCCGTCGCTCTTGCGCAGGATCAGCGGCAACTGCTGGCCGTCCCGGCCGGTGAAACCGGGAGGGAACGCGCAGAGCGCGCCGTCGCTGATCGTGGCGACCCCCGCGCGCTCCAGGTCATCGCAGACGCCGGCCAGCATCGGGTTGTAGAAGCTCTCGGGGGCCAGGTCGGCGTCGGTCAGCGTCACCCCGAGCTTGCGGTAGATCGCGTTGTAGTACTGCCTGGAGTCGCCGACTAGCATCTGCCATAGCCGCAGCGTCTCCGCGTCGCCGGCCTGGAGCGCGACGACCCGTTGCCTTGACCGGTCGGCGAAGGCGGGGTCGGCGTCGAACTTCGCCTTGGCGGCCTGGTAGAAGGCGTTGATCTCGCCGGCCGCGAGCTGGGCGTAGGCGGCTTGCTCGCCGATGTCGATGAGATGCTCGAGCAGCATCCCGAAATTGGTCCCCCAGTCGCCGATGTGGTTAGCCCTGATCACGTCGTGGCCAGCGAACTCGAGTACCCGGACCAGCGCGTCGCCGACGACCGTGGTGCGCAGGTGCCCTACGTGCATCTCCTTGGCCACGTTCGGCGCCGAGTAGTCGACCACGACGCGCTCAGGCGTCGTCGTGAGGGGCACGCCGAGCCTGGGGTCGGCCAGCTGCGCGGTCGCGGCGCGCGCGATCCAGTCGCTGCTCAGCGTGATGTTGATGAAGCCGGGGCCGCTTACTTCAGCTTCGGCGATCAGGTCGGCACCGGCTAGGTGGCCGGCGAGCCGAGTGGCCACGTCTCGCGGCGACAGGTGCAACTGCTTGGCCAGCGCAAGCGCGACATTGGACTGGAAGTCGGCGAAGGCGGACGGCCTGATCACCGGGTCGGCGTCGGCATATTCGGATCCGAACTCGGCGACCAGCGCCGTGCTCACCTGTGCTGCCAGCGCAGCCTGCGGGTCGGCCATGACGAAAGCTTATCGACGGGGACCGGCTGCTCAGTGCCGGTCGTAAGGTCGGTGCCGGTCGCGAGTCGGTGCCGGTCGCGAGTCAGTGCCGGTCGCGAGTCAGTGCCGGTCGGTGCGGCGCAGGAAGTGGCCTTGCCGACTCGGCCCGAGCCGTTCCCTGATCCGCTCGGAGATCTGGCCGCTCGTCATGTCGGCGGCCAGGCGGCAGGCGGCGGCCGCCCCTTTCTGCGTCGACCCGCCGTGGGCGATGATCACCGTGCCTTCCAGCCCGAGCAGGGCAGCGCCGCCGTAGGTCTCGGCGTCGAGGCGGTCCCGCAGCCCCTGCAGTTCCTTGCGGGCCAGCAGGGCGCCGATGCGGGCCGAGCGGGAGCCGACGAGCGCGGCCCTGAACTGCGCCGCCGTGAACGCGGCCGTGCCTTCGAGCGTCTTCAGCGCGATGTTCCCAGCGAAGCCATCGGTGACGACGACGTCGACCTTGCCGGCGAGCAGGTCGTCCCCCTCCACGTTGCCGACGAAGTTGACCGGCAGCGCGCCGTGCTGCGGCTCCCCGGCGAGTAGCTCATAGGCTCGCCGGGACAGCTTGTTCCCCTTTCCCGGCTCGGCCCCGATCGTCAGCAGGCCGACCCTGGGCACCGCGATCCCGAACGCCACTTCCGCGTACGCGGAGCCAAGCTGCGCGAACTGGGCCAGCATCTCCGGCTTCGGATCGGCGATCGCGCCCGCGTCGATCAGCAGCGTTGGCCTGGGCGAGGTTGGCAGGGCGACCGCGAGCGCGGGCCTGATCACGCCGGCCAGGTTCTTCAGCCGGAGGCGGGCGATCGCGACGATCGCGCCGGTCGAGCCCGCCGACATCACGGCGGTCGCCTGGCCCAGGTGCACCAGCTGGCAGGCGACGGCGATGCTTGACCGTGGCCGGCGCCAGCTGGCGAGGGCACCCTCACCCATCGCCACCGTGTCCTCGGCGGTCACCAGCCTGATCTCGCCGAGCACGCCCTGTTCGGCCAGCAGCGGCCTGACCTGACCGGGCCGCCCGATGAGCACGATCCTCGTGCCCCATTGCCGGAACGCGGCCACTGCTCCGGCCACGATCGCCTCAGGCGCATGGTCACCCCCCATCGCGTCCACGGCGATGACCGGCGACCTGACCCGAGACGGTCCCGCCTGGCTCCCGTCCTGGCTCGCTAGGCTCCCGGGGATCGCAACGCTCGTCGGGCTCGCCCCTAGGGTCGGCGCGGCAGCCACGTCACCGGGCGGGTGGCGCGGTGACCGGCCGGAGGGGTCGGCGCCGGCAGCGGTCACGCCGCGGCCTGGGAAGCCTCCGGCTGAGGGCTGGCTTTCTCATCGGCCGGTCGGGGGGGTTTCTTTACCTGTTTGATCGCCAGGCAGCTGAGCGCGGTCACGGCGAGCACCGCGATCGGCATGATCAAGGTCTGGTGCATCGCTGACACGTACCCGAAAGAGAACGCCTCACGCGCGACCCGGCCGACCTCCGCCACGATCGATGGCGGCGTGCCCGGCGGGAGCTTGATGCTGTTATTGCCGGTGCCTACGGCCGAGCCGCTGCGGGCCGCCTGGGTGAAGCCGGTGATCAGCTGGGAACGAGCCGTCGGGGGCAGCGCCGCGTCGTGGGCCCTGACCGCGGCGGGAAGCGTCACGGTGAGCCGGTTCTCCAGCAGGGCGCCGACCGCGGCGGTGCCGATCACCGAGCCGACCTGCCTGGTCGTGTTCAGCATCCCCGAGGCGGCACCGGCCAGCGCAGGCTGGACGCTGCGCATGGCCGTGGTCGTCAGCGGCGCGAACGTGCAGCCGAGGCCGAAGCCGGACACTACGAGCGGCGCGACGAAGTCCTCCCAGGTGGAGTGGGGCGTCGCGATGATGGCGACCCAGCTCATGCCGCCCGCGAACAGCAGCAGCCCGGTGACCAGGATGTACTTGCCGCCGATCCGGTCGGTCAGCCTGCCCGCGACCGGCGCCACGAACATTGACATCAGCGAGGACGGGGCGATGGCCAGGCCCGCCTTGAGCGCGGAGAAGCCCAGAGCCGACTGCAGGTAGATGGTGAGCGGCAGGAAGATGCCGAGCAAGCCGATCGACACCGTCGCCGACACCCAGTTCATCAGGCTGAAGTTCCGGTCCCTGAACAGCGCGAACGGCACCAGCGGTTCCTGGTCCTGCGTCCTCGCCTGGATGAAGAGGAACACCACGAGCAGGGCGACGCCGACGCCGATGATCAGCGGGATCGAGATGAACCCGGTGATCGTGCCCCAGTCGTAGTTCTGGCCCTCGACCAGGCCGTAGCAGATGGCCAGCAGCGCCAGGCTCGCGATCACCACACCAGGGATGTCGAGCTTGTGCTGGGTCCCGGTCCGCAGGTCGGGGATCAGCACCAGGCCAAGGATGATGACGATGATGCCGATCGGCAGGTTGATGAAGAAGATGTACCGCCAGTCGAACGCCGTCACCAGCAATCCGCCGAGCGTCGGGCCCGCGATCGTGGCCACGCCCGCCACCGCGCCCCATACGCCGAACGCCGCCCCGCGCCGCTCGGCCGGGAACACCATCGTCAGCATGGCCAGCGTCTGCGGCATGAGCAGCGCGGCTCCCACGCCCTGGACCGCGCGGAACGTGATCAGCCAGTCCACCGTCGGCGAGAACCCGCACGCGACCGAGGCGATAGTGAACAGCGCGACCCCGCCGATGAACAGATTGCGCTGGCCCCGCAGGTCGCCGAGGCGCCCGGCGGTGATCAGCAGCACGGCCAGCACGAGCGCGTAGGCATTGATCACCCACAGGACGCCGTCGAGGTTCGCGTGCAGCTTGTCGATCATGTTGGGAATCGCGATGTTGACGATCGTCAGGTCGAGCAAGGTCATGAAGAACCCGAGCGAGACGACGATCAGCACGGCCCACGGATTGCCGCGGTACTTGGTCACCATCTCTTACCTCTTCTGCTGTGCGTCATCGCCAGGCCACCAGGCGCTCCAGTATTCCTGCTGCTCGATGAGCAGCGCCCCGGCGGACCGCGCTTATTCCCTGACTGTTCGTTTCGCGGCACGCTTGAACTGCCGCCATCTGTGATGCTATGGCCAGGTACCGACAATCCGGCGTCCGGGCGGTCCCGCAGTCCCGCAGTCCCGCGGTCCCGGCGACCGAGATGCCGAGCGCGGGGTTGCGCCGGGCGGCGATTTCAGGGCACTGTATGCTCCCGCGCATGGACCTCAATGGAGTTGCGGCGATCGTCTCTGGCGGTGCGAGCGGTCTTGGCGAGGCGACGGTGCGCGACCTGGCGGCGGCCGGCTGCCAGGTCGTCGTCGCCGACCTGAACGAGGACCGGGGCAAGGCGGTCGCCGAATCGGTCGGCGGTGTCTTCGCGAGCACCGATGTCTCGAGCGAGGAGTCGGTTGCGGCCGCCGTCGCGGCCGCCGAGGCGCTGGGCGTCCCGCTGCGGGTGGCGGTCAGCTGCGCCGGCATCGGCTGGGCGACCAGGACCGTGGACAGGAACGGGAACCCGCACCCGCTCGCGCCTTACCGCAAGGTCATCGACGTCAACCTGATCGGCACCTTCAACCTGATGCGCATCGCGGCGGCGGCCATGGCCAAGACCGAGCCCGCCGACGCCGACGGGCAGCGCGGGGTCGTGGTGAACACGGCCTCGATCGCCGGCATCGAAGGCCAGACCGGCCAGATCGCGTACTCCGCCTCTAAGGGCGGGATCATCGGCATGACGCTGCCAGCCGCGCGTGACCTGGCCGCTATCGGCGTCCGGGTGAACACGATCTGCCCTGGCATCATCGACACCCCGATCTATGGCGAGGGCCCGGCGAGCGACGACTTCAAGGCCAAGCTGACCGCCCCGGTCGTCTTCCCGAAGCGGATGGGCACCGCCGCCGAGTTCGCGCACCTGGTGCGGTCGCTGATCGAGAACGACTACATGAACGCCGAGGTGCTCAGGTTCGACGGCGGCATCAGGTTCCAGCCCAAGTAAGCAGCGGCGCCGCCCCTAGCCGGACAACAACGTAGTCCCGGAGTAGTCGTTCCAACGACAACAGCGGGACTACGTTGCGGTAAGGAGGGGCGGGCAACGCCGGTTTTCGCAGTGGAGGCGACGCATGGCTGAGGCAGTTCGCACCGAGGTCGACGCGGGGGTAGCGGTCATCACGATCGACCGGCCGCAGGCCCGCAACGCCGTGAACGGCGACGTGGCCCGGGGCATCGCGGCCGCGATCGAGGAGTTCGACGGACGGGCCGACGTCAGCGTGCTGGTGCTGACCGGAGCCGGCGGCACGTTCAGCGCTGGCATGGACCTGAAGGGCTTCCTCTCCGGAGACGCGCCGCTGGCCGCCGGGCGCGGCTTCGCCGGGATCGTGGAGCGGCCGCCGGTCAAGCCGGTGATCGCCGCCGTCGAGGGGTACGCGCTCGCGGGCGGGTTCGAGCTAGCGCTCGCCTGCGACCTGGTCGTCGCCAGCGAGGAGGCCAAGTTCGGGTTGCCCGAGGTGCGGCGCGGCCTGGTCGCGGGCGCCGGCGGCCTGATCAGGCTGCCGAAGCGGATTCCTTATTACCTGGCGATGGAGATCGCCTTGACCGGAGAGCACTTCAGTGCTGCTAGGCTCGCGGCTGCTGGCCTGGTCAACAAGCTTGTCCCGGCAGGTGAGGCACTGGCGGCGGCCAAGGAGCTCGCGGCCAAGGTCGCGCTCGGCGCCCCGCTCGCGCTCGCCGCGTCCAAGCGGGTCATCGTCGAGTCGGCCGACTGGTCCGCGGCCGAGGCCTTCGCCAGGCAGGGCGAGATCATCACGCCGATCTTCGGGTCCAAGGACGCCACCGAAGGCGCGATGGCCTTCGCGCAGAAGCGCCCGCCGGTCTGGCAGGGCGAGTAGCCGCCTTCCTGCCCTAGCCTTGATGACTGGCCAAGCCAAGGCAGGACTTGGCCAGGGAGGACGCGATGGCGGGAGCGCGGATCAGCGTCGTCGTGCCGTTCTACAACAATGCCGGGCTGCTCGGCGACTGCCTGGCCTCGATCGCCGCGCAAACCGCGGGCGACCTTGAGGTCGTCATGGTCAACGACGGCTCGACCGACGCCAGCGAGGAAGTAGCGGCCGCCCAGGTGGCCGCCGATTCCCGGTTCAGCCTGATCACGATTCCGAACAGCGGGCCAGGGGCCGCCCGCAATCGCGGCGTCGCGGCGGCCACCGGCGAGTTCCTCGGTTTCGTGGACGCCGACGACGTGCTGCCACCCGACGCCTACGCCACGATGCTCGCCACCTTGGAAGCCACCGGCTCTGACTTCGTCAGCGGCGGGGTGCTGCGGCTTACTCAGGACGGGCTTGGCCCATCGGGGCTGCACGACCAGGCGATCAAGACCAGGCGGCTGCGCACCAGCATCGACCGGGCCACCGAACTCCTCTACGACGTCTCGGTATTCAACAAGCTGTTCCGGCGGTCGTTCTGGGACGAGGCAGGCCTCAGCCTGCCCGAGGGCATGTTCTGGGAGGACTTGGTCGCGATGACCAGGGCGCACGTGCTCGCCCGCGCGGTCGACGTGATCACGGACCCGGTCTACCACTGGCGGGACCGCGACGCCGGAGCGCCTTCCATCACCCAGTCAAGGACCGCGATCGTCAACTTCCGCGACCGGATCGCCGCGCTTGAGCTGATCGACGCCTTCCTGCGCGAGCGCGGCACGCCCGCGCTGCTCAGGGCCCATCAGCACAAGGCGCTGGTGAACGACCTCTGGCTGTACGTCAGGGACCTGCCGGTGACCAGCGCCGCCTATCAGGTCGAGTTCATCGGGCTGGCCGGGCGCTACCTGCGCACCGTGGAGCCTCGCGTGCTCGCCAGCCAGCCTGCCGCCCGCAAGCTCGCCTACTACCTGATCGCGGCGGACCGGGGCGACGAACTGATCGGGTTCGCGACCTGGCTGGCCGCCAACCCGGCGCGGACACCGCCCATGGTGCGGTCGTTCGGCCGGCCCAGGTCGTTCGGCCGGCTCAGGTCGTTCGGCCAGCTCAGGGCGGACCTGCCGCTGCGCCGGTCAGCGAAGCCTGCCATCCCTGACCGGGTCTTCCGGCCGCAATGGCGCGAGCTCGATCCCCAAGTGCGGGTCGACTCGATCGGCTGGCAGGGCCGCTCGCTGGTCATCGAGGGCAGCGCGTACGTGCCGTCAGTGGATATCAAAAACCGCAGGAACATCAGCCAAACAGTCGTGTTGGCGCCGATCGGAGGCCTTCGGCCGCCGATCGTCGTGCGAGCGACCTCGCTGTGCAGGCCCGACGTCACCAAGGAGTCGGCCCAAGATCGGTACAGCTACGACTGGTCAGGGTTCAGGTGCCGGATCAGCCCGCGCTGGTTCGGGGCGGGCGGGCGCTGGCTGGTTGGCGAGTGGGACTGCTTCGTCCTGGTCAGGGCCAGGAGCGTGTGGCGGCCAGCTCGCCTGCACTCGCCGGGGCCTGGGGCTGAGCACCCGAGCGAGGTACGGCTGGCGGCCGGGATCAGCTTCGGCGCGTACTGGGCGGGCCGACGCCTTCGGGTCCGCGTCAGGCGCGAAGCGCAGGCAGGCGCCGGCCAGCCGACGCAACCTCGTGACGCGGCGGCGGTCGTGGCCTCTGGGGGCCTAAGTCGTCCGGTGCCCGGCCCTCGTGACCCGGCGGCGGTCGTGGTCCGCTCGGACTGGAGTCGCCCGGCGAGTTATTTGCGGCTTGATGTTGGCTTTTCGGTGACCGGCCCGAGCCGAGTGGTGCTTCGCCGCATTGACGGGTGGGAACGGCATGTCGTCGAGGTCGCGGCGGCGGGCGAGCCTGGCCAGGTGAGCGTGACCGTGCCGGTGGCGGCGATGAGCGAGTTCGGGTACCGGGCGCCGCTGCGGGACGGCCGGTGGCTGGTCCAGTTCGAGGCCGGCGACGGGGCGGTGCTGCCGGTGCGGCTGGCCGGGGCCGACCGCCGCCGGGTCAGGATCGGCGGCAAGCTGTACCGCTGCGCCGTCGGCCTGGACGGCGATGGCGATGCCCTGGTGCTCGAGGTCGGCCCGGCGCTGGCGGTGTACGAGCGGGGCCGGATTCGCCGTCGGCTGCTGCGTGACCTTTATTACCCGCTGCAGTCGCGGCTTCCGGTGCGGGACCGCGTCCTGTTCGTCAGCTTCGACGGCAAGTCAGCCGCCGACAACCCGCTCGGCCTGGCGCAGGAACTGCGGCGTCGGGGCGACGGTCTTGGCCAGGTCTGGGCGGTGCGGGACCGGTCGGTACTGGTGCCTGACGGCGCGCGGTCGGTGCTGATCGGCACGGCCGCGTACTTCGCCGCGCTCGGCCGGTCGCGGTACCTGATCGCCAACGACCACTTGCCGCAGCCGCATCGCCGCCGCCGGGGCCAGCGGTACGTGCAGACCTGGCACGGCACGCCGCTGAAGCGGCTCGGCTACGACATCGCGCGGCCGAGTTTCTTCAGCGGCAGCCGCTACTTCGACTTCATGGCCGCCGACGTGGCCCGGTGGGACCAGCTGATCTCGCCGAACCCGTTCGCCACCCCGATCTTCCGCACCGCGTTCAAGTACGACGGCGAGGTGATCGAGACCGGCTACCCGCGCAACGACGCCTTGCTCGCTGGCACTGGTACCGCGCCGGACCTGGCGGAATCCGGGGCCGGCAGCGCGGCTGAGTCCGCCCGGGCGGTGATCAAGGGGCGGCTTGGCGTGCCGGACGGCAGGCGGGTCGCCATGTACGTGCCAACCTGGCGGGACGACCAGCATCACGGGGACAGCGCCTACCGGCTGGACTTTCAGCTTGACCTGGCCAGGGCGGCGGCCGAGCTCAGCGACGAGTTCGTGCTGCTGGTACGCGGGCATCACCTGATGGAAGGCTGGGTCAGGGCCGCCGGAGCGCCCGGCTTCGCGATCGACGTCACCGGGTACCCGGACATCAATGACCTGCTCGTGATCACCGACGTCCTGATCACCGACTACTCCTCGGTCATGTTCGACTTCGCGCCGACGGGCCGGCCGATGCTCTTCTTTACCTACGACCTTGAGCAGTACCGCGACCAGCTGCGCGGGTTCTACTTCGACTTCGAGGCGGAGGCGCCTGGCCCGCTGCTCGCTACCTCCGATGAGGTCATCGCGGCGCTGGCTGACCTGGACCAGGTCGCGGCCAGGTACCTCAGCGCCCGCGAGGCGTTCGTCGCCAGGTACTGCCCGCTCGATGACGGGAAGGCCTCGGTGCGGGCGTGTGACCAGATCTTCAAAGACTAGGCTTCGGGCGTGGTAGAGACGCGGCCAGGAGCGGGCCAGCAGGCCACTGGCCAGGCAGCCGGGACGCCAGCCGGAGCTGGGGAGCGGCCGGGCTGGCTGCCTTTCGCCCTGCCGTTCGTCGTTCCGTTCGCCGCCGAGCTAGTCGTGGGCGGCTACCGGATCGCCGGTCCGTCGCTCTGGCGGGACGAGGCCGCGACGATCTCAGGCTCGCAGCGCCCGGTCGGCGCGATCATGGACCTGATCACCCATCAGGACGCCGTGCACGGCTTCTACTACCTGATCATGCATGTCGTGATCGCGGCGGGCGGCATCTCAGCGACCACGCTGCGGCTGCCGTCACTCATCGCGATGGCCCTGACGGCCGGGCTGACCGGGGTGCTCGGGCGGCGGCTGGCGCGGCTGACCGGGCTGGCTGCCCCTTCGGCGATCGGGCTGCTCGGCGGGCTGGCGCTGGTCGCGGTCCCGCTGACGACCAGGTACGCGCAGGAGGCGCGGCCGTACGCGCTCGCCTCGCTGTTCGCCGTGCTCGCCACCTACCTGCTGGTGCGGGCGGCGGGCGCCGGGCGCTGGCCCTGGTGGGCGGGATACGCGGCGGCGGTGGTGCTGACCGGGCTGTTCAACCTGTTCGCCTTGCTGCTCGTGCTGGCGCACGGGCTGAGCCTGGCCTGGGCGCGGACGCGGGTCGCTGACGGTGCGGAGCGGGAGTCCGGGCCTGGGCCTGCGGTGCCCGCGGAGCGGACGGCCTGGTGGGGCTGGCTCGGGGCCTGCGTGCTGGCCGGGGTGCTGCTCGCGCCGCTCGCCATCTTCAGCGTCCGGCAGGCCGGCCAGCTCAGCTGGGTGACCAGACCGGATCCTTCGACGGTGGCGTCGCTGATGCGGGACTTCGCCGGCTCGGACCTGGCGCTTCCTTTTGTCGCGCTGCTGGCCGTGCTCGGCTGCGCGGGCGGGCCAGGCCTGCGGCGCGGCCGGGGGCTGAGCCTGGCGGTGGTGGCGCTGCCCTGGCTCCTGCTGCCGCCGGTCCTGCTGCTCGCGATCTCGCTCGCTGACCCGCTCTACGTCGAGCGGTACGTGGTGTTCTGCCTGCCTGCCCTGTCGCTGCTGGTCGCGGCCGGCCTGGTCTGGCTGGTCAGGCTGACGGCGGACGCCGCCGCCCGGCGCGGGCTCGATGGACGGCGCGCCCAGGCCGTGGCGGTGCTGCCGTCCGCGCTGCTCGCCGTGGTGGTGCTGGCCGTGCTGGTCAGCCCGCAGCTCGCGATCAGGAAGCCGACCGCGCGGGCCGATGACCTGCGGGCGGTCTCGGCGGTGCTGGCCGCCCACGAGCGGGCAGGCGACGCCGTCTTGTACCTGCCATGGGACACGGCCGTGGTCGGCATGGCCTACCCGGCGCCGTTCGCGCGGCTGCGCGACATCGGGCTTGGCACGTCGCCGATCGCCTCGGCGACGTTGCGGGGCCTGCCCGCCCGGCCGAGCGTGCTGGCGGCTCGGCTGCGCACGGTGCGCCGGGTCTGGGCCGTGCAATGGACGCCATCGCAGCCATCGGTCGGGCCTGCTGGCCAGGGCAGCACCAGCGTGCTCACCAGCGCTGGCTTCCTGCTGGTCAGGCGCTGGCGGATCCAGTCCGTGTTCCTCAGCCTGTACGCGGCCAGGAGTTAGCGGCTGACGAGGGTGCGGGGGGCGCGGGCGACGAGCTGCTGGCGCAGCTTGCTGCGGCCGCGGTGCAACCGTGACATCACGGTGCCGATCGGGGTGCCCATCATCTTCGCGACCTCGCGATAGGGGTAGCCCTCGACGTCAGCGAGCCAGATGGTCGTCTTGAAGTCGTCGGGCAGCTCGCGCAGGGCGGTCAGCACGGCCGAGTCGGTAATCTTGTCGAGCGCCTCGGCCTCGGCCGAGCGGGCTGGCCCGGCCAGCGGGTCGCGGCCAAGCTGCCAGTCCTGCTGCGGGTCGGCGCCGGGCGAGATGGCCGGCTCCCGCTTGGTCTTGCGGTAGCTGTTGATGAACGTGTTGGCCAGGATCCTGTGCAGCCAGGCCCGCAGGTTGGTGCCCGGCGTGAACTGGTGATAGGCGCTGTAGGCCTTGGTCAGGGTTTCCTGCACCAGATCCTCGGCGTCGGCCCGGTTCCTGGTCAGCCGCAGCGCGGCCGGGTAGAGCTGGTCGAGGTAAGGGCGGATCTGCTCGTCGAACTCCGCGGACTTAGCGGTGTCTGGCGTCATCATTCCGGCAGTCATGCGACGTTCGCCCCCCTCGACTCGGTGCCCCTTCGCGGCCTGTTACTACTAAGACGCCGATGAGGGCTCCAAGGATTCGTGATCTGGGTTACACACCAGCTACACATCGTTATGAAGGTAACTCCACACTCTGTCTGACGCGTCCTGCGGCGGCGCGGTTCACCGCCCGGCGGTATTTGCGATATGTCGCGGTGATGGCGCACGATGGATGCGTAAGCCCTTGGCCGCTGGCAGGAGGTCGCGATGGCACGATCACAGGGGAACCTGGGCGCTGATCAGGGCCCGCTCGATCTCGGAGCGCTGTCCGGGTCGAGCAGGCCGCGGGCCGGTGGCCGTGGCTGCTGGCCTGGAGGTGCTGGCGGGGCTGACTCGCCGGCCGCCGATGCGGCCGCGGGCCGTGGCTGCTGGCCTGGTGGTGACAGCGGGGCTGACTCGTCGGCCGCCAATGCCGCCGCGGGCCGTGGCTGCTGGCCCGATTCCGATGACCGCGCGCGCGGTGACGTGCGCCCGGCCGAGGCGATCCTGCGAATCTTGCGCGGTCTCGCCCGCTAGGCACTGCTCAGGCGGTGGCGGTGGCGGTGGCGGGGGCGGAGCGGCCGCCTGGGGTCGACCGGCCGCCGGGGCCGTAGGCGGCCAGGGCGCGGCGGAACTCGGTCGGTGCGGGCCGGCGGAAGGGCTTGGTCGAGCGTTGTACCCCGTCTTTCCGAGTTTTCGCTGTCGCGTTGCTCGTGCCCCCCGGACAGGCCTCCGGGATCATGCCCTGGCTCGTGATCACGGAGAATGGCCGGGTGATCACCCGGTTGATGGCCCGTGATCATGATCCCGGGCATGATCCCGGAACTTCGCCAGGGCGGTGCACCCCGTGCGATCGTCCGTGATCCTGTCCCGGACATGATCACGGAGAGTCGGCGGCCCGGTATGGGCTGGCGAGAAGGGCAACCCCTCTTTGGCAAACGATTGCGGGCCGGGCTGGACCAGGCCGGGAGGCGGTCTGGTGGTGCGGGAACTGGCTGTCCGGCTCTCACGGAAACTAGCATGCGGATTCCGGGGTGCAATTCGCCGTGATCATGGCTGGTCTGCTGGTGACGGAAACGAGCATGTGGGTAAGGGGCCGGGCCACTTGTGAAAGCCTCGATGCTCCCGGAGACCGCGGAAAGCGCTGCCGCCAGGTGCGGTCGGCAGGGGGCGGACCGAAACCTCGCGGACGCGCTCCGCGATAGGACATCGCCGCGCTTCGGCCGACCGCTTTAGGCGGTGGCGGGGGCGGAGCGGCCGCCTGGGGTCGACCGGCCGCCGGGGCCGTAGGCGGCCAGGGCGCGGCGGAGGCGGTCCCGGCCGCGGTGCAGCCGGGACATCACGGTGCCGATCGGGGTGCCCATCATGGCCGCGACCTCGCGGTACGGGTAGCCCTCGATGTCGGCCAGGTAGACGGCGGTGCGGAAATCGGTCGGCAGGTCGCGCAGCGCCCGCAGCACCTCGGAGTCACCGAGCCGGTCGAGAGCCTCGGCCTCGGCCGAGCGGGCGACCGGTGCCAGCAGGTCGCTGCCGGCCTGCCAATCAGCGGCCAAGTCCGACGAGGCGGCCAGTGCGGGCTGACGCCGGGACTTGCGGTAGCTGTTCACGAAGGTGTTGGCCAGGATCTTGTGCAGCCAGGCCCGCAGGTTCGTGCCCGGCGTGAACTGGTGGAAGGCGACGTAGGCCTTCGCCAGCGTCTCCTGGACCAGGTCCTCGGCGTCGCTGGTGTTGCGGGTCATCCGCAACGCGGCCGGATACAGCTGGGCCAGGTACGGCCGGACCTGCCGCTCGAAATCAGCCTGCCGCTCGGAGATCGCCAGCTGGTCAGAGTCGGCCCGCAGGTCGGCCGCTGACCGCATCCGCGCGTTCATCGCTTCCTCGCTGATGAACATCACCCCCTGCGGCCCGGGCCAAGCCCTGCTGCCAATATACCTAACTCGCGACCGCGGCCCCGGCGGACGCGGCCCGCTGGCCGTCCGGCCGGCCCGCCGGAAGCGTCGCCGTGTCGCCGTGTCGCCACGCAGGCCGGCCGCGCGTCCGCCCGGCCGCGCTAGATCCAGCTGTTGAACCACATTCGTTGTCGCCAGAACTCATACGGCAGCACCTGCGCGGTCAGCACCGGGTAAAGGTAGGCGAAATTGGCCAGCACCAGCAGCAAGTAGGCGCCGACGACGACCGCGCCGATCGCCCGCCGGCCCGGTGGCGCGCTGATCGGGCCGATGATCAGCCCGAGGCACAACGTGATCGCGATGACCAGGTAGGGCAGGAAGGCGACCGCGTAGAAGTAGTACTCGGTGCGGTTGTCGTGCAGCGCGAACCAGAACCAGGGCAGCCAGCCCGCCCCGACCCCGGCGAGTACCGCGCCCGCTCGCCAGTCCCTGCGGCTGATCCACCAGCCGAGGCAGAACAGCAACGCCAGGATCGAGGCCCACCAGATCGCCGGGGTGCCGATCGCGAGCACCTCCTGCGAGCAGGAGCTAGCGCCGCAGCCCTTGGGCGCCGTGTAGAAGAACGAGACCGGACGCCCCAGGTACAGCCAGCTCCACGGCTCGGACACGTAGCCGGCGTGGGTGTTAAGGCCGAGGCCGAAGCCGAGCATCGACTTCTGGTACTGGTACCAGGAGTCGAGCGTGGACCAGATCGGGGTGTGGTTGCCGTTCAGGGCGGCCCAGTTCCTGTCGTAGCCGAGGTGGCTGGCGAACCAGCCCGACCAGGACGCGGTATACGCGGCGAACGGCACGACGAGGAACGTCACCGGCAGCCACTTCGCGTCGCTGCGCAGCGTGCCGGTTAGCCGGCTCGCGTACCCGAGCGCGCGGCGGGCGCCCAGGTCCCACGCGATCGCCATCGCGGCGAACGCGATCACGAACCAGATGCCGTTCCACTTCGACGCGCACGCGAACCCGAGGAAGACCCCGGCGAGCACGCGCCGCCACCTGATGCCGAGCTTGCACCCGCCGCCGGCCAGTTCCTCGCCCGGCGCGCCGGTCGCGCCTGAAGCGATCGCCGCCTCGACGAGCTTGGCCCTGGCCGCGTCCCGGTCGAGCACGAGCATGCCGAAGGCGGCGAGAGCCCAGAACATCACGAAGATGTCGAGTATCGCCGTGCGGCTGAGCACGAGCTCGAGCCCGTCAAGCGACATCAGCAGCCCGGCGATGCAGCCGAGCAGCGTGGACCTGGTCATCCGCCTGGCGATGCGGGCGACCAGCAGGATCGACAGCGTGCCGATCACGGCGACCATGAACCGCCAGCCGAACGGCGTCAGCCCGAATATCCATTCGCCGACCGCGATCAGCACCTTGCCGAGCGGCGGGTGGACGACGTACTCGCCGGTGTTGGTGAGGATGTGCGTGCCGCCGTGCGCTAGCAGCCGGTCCACGACGTCGCGGTTCTTGCTGCTGTCGACCGGGTTCAGCTCGACCCCGTGCTTGAGGATGCTGTAGGCGTCCGGCACGTAGTAGGTCTCGTCGAAGACCACGGCGTGCGGCGTGCCGAGCCGGTAGAACCGCAGAAAGCCGCCGAACAAGGTGACCAGCAACGGCCCGGCCCAGCCCCAGATCGACGCCGGGGGCATGGGCGGCACCAGCCGCTCCCGCAGCGAGGCCGCTGGCCCGTCGTGCGTCGTGCTGTCCGCCGCTTCGACCGGCGGCGCGTACCCGAAAGCTCTCATCGCAGCCAATCGTAGGGCCGTCACCCATTAGCGTGGACCCGATGAACGAGGGGATGCGGACGGGAATTGGCCCGGCGAAGCCGGGGGCGAATGCCGAGGCGAAGGCCGGAGGGAACGCCGGCGGGGACGAGGCCGGTCACGGCACCCTGATCCTGGCCGCCGCTCCCATCGGCCGCGCCGCCGACGCCTCCGCCGCCCTCGTCTCCGCGCTCGGCCGCTGCGACGTCGTCGCGGCCGAGGACACCCGCAGGCTCCGCCGGCTCGCCTCCGACCTCGGGGTCCGCCTGGCTGGCCGCCTCGTCTCCTACTACGAGGATGTCGAGGCCGCGCGCGTTCCCGGCCTGATCGACGAGCTCTCTGGCGGCCACGATGTGCTGCTCATCACCGACGCCGGCATGCCGGGCATCAGCGATCCCGGTTACCGGCTCGTCACCGCCGCCGTCGGGGCCGGCCTGCCGGTCACGGTCCTGCCAGGGCCCTCGGCGGTCACGTCGGCGCTGGCGGTCTCCGGCTTGCCGACCGACCGGTTCTGCTTCGAGGGCTTCCCGCCCCGCCGGGCGGGCGAGCGCGGCCGCCGCTTCGCCGAACTGGCCGCCGAGCGAAGGACCATGGTGTTCTTCGAGTCCCCGCGCCGTCTCGCGGTGACCCTGGCCGAGCTGGTGACCGCGTTCGGCCCCGACCGGGCCGCCGTCGTCTGCCGCGAGCTCACCAAGACCCACGAGGAGATCCGCCGGGGCCCGCTCGCCGACCTCGCCGGCTGGGCCGCCGACGGCGTCCTCGGCGAGATCACGATCGTCGTGGCCGGCGCCGCGCGGCACCAGGCCGACGCCGACGCCGACCCCGCCGCCCAGGTAGCGGCGGCCGAGCGGGCGGGCGTGCCGCGGAGCGAGGCGATCGCCGCCACCGCCGCCCGGCTCGGCCTCCGCAAGCGCGACGTCTACGACGCGGTGATCCGCGCCAAGCGGGAGCCCAGCCCGAGCGGATGACGAGCGGCCAGTCCGTGTCGCGAGCAAGGCCCACCGCAGACGGCCTAGGCTTGACGCATGCATCCCAAGCACATCCTGGCCGCGCCAGCGTGGCCATACGCCAACGGTCCACGGCACATCGGGCACGTCGCCGGCTTCGGCCTGCCCTGCGACATGTTCTCCCGGTACCACCGAATGACCGGGGACAAGGTGCTGATGGTCAGCGGCACGGATGAGCACGGCACCCCGATCCAGGTCCAGGCCGACGCCGAGGGCGTAACCGCCCGCGAGCTGGCCGATCGCTACAACAGGGTGATCGCCGAGGACCTGGCCGGACTGAACATGTCCTACGACCTGTTCACCAGGACCACGACGCTGAACCACCACGCGGTGACCCAGGAGATCTTCAAGGGGCTGTACGACAACGGCTACATCTTCGCCAAGTCCACGCTCGGCGCGGTCTCCCCGTCGACCGGCCGCACCCTGCCCGACCGCTACATCGAAGGCACGTGCCCGATCTGCGGCTACGACGGCGCCCGCGGCGACCAGTGCGACAACTGCCAGAACCAGCTCGATCCCGTCGACCTGATCAACCCTCGATCCAAGATCAACGGTGAGACGCCGATCTTTGCTGAAACTGAGCAGTTTTTCCTCGACCTGCCCGCGTTCGCCGAGGTTCTCGGAGGCTGGCTGCAGTCCAAGAGCGGCCAGTGGCGGCCCAACGTGCTCAAGTTCTCGCTCAACCTGCTCGGCGACCTCCAGCCTCGGGCCATCACCAGAGACCTGGACTGGGGCGTGCCCATCCCGCTCGAGGGCTGGCTTGACCGGGCCGACAAGCGGATCTACGTCTGGTTCGACGCGGTGATCGGGTACCTGTCCGCCTCGATCGAGTGGGCTCGGCGGTCGGGTGACCCCGACGCCTGGCGGGCCTGGTGGCAGTCGCCGGACGCCGAGGCCTATTACTTCATGGGCAAGGACAACATCGTCTTCCACTCCGAGATCTGGCCTGCCATGCTGCTCGGCTACAGCGGCAAGGGCGCCAAGGGCGGCCAGCCTGGCGCGCTCGGCGAGCTGAACCTGCCGTCCGAGATCGTCTCCTCTGAGTTCCTCACGATGGAGGGCCGCAAGTTCTCCTCGTCCAGGTCGGTCGTCATCTACGTGCGGGACTTCCTGTCCCGCTACGACGTGGACGCGTTGCGGTATTACGTCGCGGCCGCCGGCCCCGAGAACCAGGACAGCGACTTCACCTGGAGCGAGTTCGTCCGCCGCACCAACGACGAGCTGGTCGCGAACTGGGGCAACCTGGTGAACCGCAGCGTCTCCTTCGCCGCCCGCAATATCGGCTCGATCCCGCCGGCCGGCGAGCTGACGCAGGCCGACCACGAGGTACTCGAGCACTCCCGTGACGCCTTCGCCAGCGTCGGCGAGTCATTGTCCAGGTCCAGGTTCAAGAACGCGATCACCGAGATCATGCGCACGCTGGCCGAGGCCAACAAGTACCTGTCCGACGAGGCGCCGTGGAAGCTGCGCGAGACCGACCCAGGGCGGATGAAGACGATCCTGCACGTCGCCCTGCAACTCGTCGACGACGGCAAGACGCTGCTCACGCCGTTCCTGCCGAGCTCGTCCCAGAAGGTGTTCGAACTGCTCGGCGGCGAGGGCTCATGGGCCGACCAGCCCAGGATCGATGAGGTCACCGAGGGCGATGGCGCCCCGTACCCGGTGATCACCGGCACCTACGCAGGCCAGGCGAAGTGGGAGTCCGCCCCGCTCACGCCGGATACGCCGCTGAACCAGCCGACCCCGCTGTTCGCCAAGATCGACCCGGCCGCGATCGAGGAGGAGCTTGAGCGGCTGCGGGGCTACGACACCGAGCCTGGTCCATGATCACCGACGCTCCGCTCGCCCCGGCCCCGCCGCCACTGCCCGCGCCCGCGTTCGACGCCCACACCCACCTGGACATGATCGGCGAGCCGGTTGACCAGGTGCTGGCGGCGGCCCGGGCGGCCGGGATCAGCTATGTCGTGACGGTCGGCTGCGACCTGGAGTCCTCGCGCTGGTCGGCGGCGCTGGCGGCCGAGCGCCCGGACGTGCTCGCCGCCGTGGCCATCCACCCGAACGAGACCGCCGCCGTCGAGCCGCGCAAGGCTGAGGTGCTCGCCGCGATCGCCGAGCTGGCCGCGCTGCCGCGGGTCCGCGCGGTCGGCGAGACCGGCCTTGACTACTACAGGGACAGCGCGCCCCCGGCGGTGCAGCGGGAGTGGTTCGGTGCCCACATCGAGATCGCCAGGGCCGCGGGGAAGGCGCTGATGATCCACGATCGGGAAGCCCACGACGACGTGCTCGACATATTGCGGCAAATAGACCGGCCGGAGCACGTCATCTTCCATTGCTTCTCTGGCGGGGCGGAACTCGCCAAGGAGTGCGCACGGGCCGGTTACGTGATGAGCTTCGCCGGCAACGTGACGTTCCCGAGCGCCAGCGACCTCAGGGAGGCCGCCGCTATCGCACCGCCTGAGCTGATCCTGGTCGAGACCGACGCGCCGTTCCTGACTCCGGTGCCCAACCGGGGCAGGCGGAACGCTCCCGCGCAGGTCGCGCACACGTTGCGGGCGATAGCGCAGGTCAAGGGCATGGACGTGGCTGACCTCGCCGCGGCCGTCATGGCGACGGGGGAGCGGGTGTTCGGTCCGCTCGGGGCCGGATCGGCTTCGCGGCTCGCGGGCTAGCGTGAGTCGGGTGGATCAGGCCTTGCCCGGGCTGCTCGGGCCAGCCGACGTCAGGGAACTGGCGGCGAAGCTGGGCCTCAAGCCGGCCAAGCGGCTCGGCCAGAACTTCGTCATCGACCGGGGCACCATCCGCCGGATCGTGGCCTTGGCCAAGCTCAGCGAAGACGATGTCGTGCTCGAGGTCGGACCTGGGCTCGGCTCGCTGACCCTTGGCCTGCTCGAGGCGGCTGGGCGGGTCACCGCGATCGAGGTCGACGAGGCGCTCGCCGCCCAGTTGCCGCTCACGGTGGCCGGCCGGGCCGCCCCGCTGGCTGGCCAGCTGACGGTCGTGACCGGTGATGCCGTGACGATCGGCGCTGTTCCAGATCCCCAGCCGACGGCGCTGGTCGCGAACCTGCCCTACAACGTCGCGGTCCCGATCATGCTCAACCTGCTCGACGTGCTGCCGACGATCAGCCGGGCGCTGGTGATGGTCCAGGCTGAGGTCGCCGACCGGATCTGCGCGCCGCCCGGCAGCCGGACCTACGGCATCCCCTCGGTCAAGCTGGCCTGGCACGGAAGCGCCCGGCGGGTCGGCACGATCTCCCGTACCGTGTTCTGGCCGGTGCCGAACGTCGACTCCGCGCTGGTCAGCTTCGCTCGGTGGCCGGTGCCAGGCGGCGGCCCGACGTTGCCGCAGGCTAGCCGGGCGGCCGTGTTCGAGGTCGTCGACGCGGCGTTCGCGCAGCGGCGCAAGACGCTCAGGGCGGCGCTGGCGTCCTGGGCCGGGTCGGCCGACGCCGCCGAAGCGGTGCTCAGGGCCGCCGGCGTCGACCCGGCGTTGCGCGGCGAGGCAATTGGCGTCACGCAATACATCCAGATCGCACAGGCAGCGGCGTCCGCCCGTAGCATCATCGAATCGTGGCACAAGTGACGTCGATCACCAGACCGGACCAGTCGTGCACCGTGCGGGTGCCCGCGAAAGTGAACCTTCAGCTCTCGGTCGGGCCCCCGCGCCCCGATGGCTATCACGACCTGGTCAGCGTCTTCCACGCGGTCTCGTTGTTCGACGAGGTCAGCGTGGCCAAGGCGAGCCGCACCAGCGTCGGGGTGTCAGGCGAGGGAGCCTCGTCCGTCCCTGACGGGCAGGGCAACCTCGCGGTCCGCGCGGTCGCCGCGCTCGCCAAGGCGACCGGCAGGCGCGGGGCCACCGCCACGGGCGTGCGGATCGAGATCCGCAAGCGCATCCCGGTCGCGGCCGGGCTCGCCGGCGGCAGCGCCGACGCCGCCGCAGCGCTCGTCGCTTGCAACGAGCTGTGGCAGACCGGGCTGTCGGTCAGCGAGCTCAGCGAGCTAGGCGCCTCCCTGGGCAGCGACGTGCCGTTCGCGCTGCTCGGGGGCACGGCGGTCGGGCTCGGCCGGGGTGAGCAGCTGACTCGCGCCCTGGTCACTGGCAGCTATCACTGGGTGCTCGCCTTCGGGGCCAGCGGGCTGGCCACGCCCGATGTCTACGCGGCCTGCGACCGGCTGAGGGCGGCGCGGGCCGGCCGTGCCGCCGGAGCGTCGGCGGCGCCACCGCCTGAGCTGGATGCCGGGCTGATGGCCGCGCTCAGGTCGGGTGATCCAGCCGCCGTGGGACCGTTGCTGAGCAATGACCTGCAGCCCGCGGCGCTGTCGCTGCAGCCGCTCCTTCGCCGGGCCCTGGCGGCGGGCAAGGACCACGGGGCGCTCGGCGCCATCGTGTCCGGGTCAGGTCCCACCTGCGCCTTCCTCGCCGGGGATGCCGACGCGGCCAGTGACCTCGCGGTCGGGATCACCGGAGCGGGCGTATGCCGGGCCGTCGTGCAGGTCACAGGGCCAGCGCCGGGCGCCAGCCTGATCGAAGGCGGCGCCGCGGTATGAGGAGCCATGGCGTGACCTGTGCCGGGACGGCGATGTGAACCTGGTCAACCTCGAGGCCGCGGTCAAGGCTTACGGCACGCGGGTGCTGCTCGACCAGGTCTCGCTCGGGGTCGCGGCCGGCGACCGGATCGGCGTGGTCGGGCGCAACGGCTCGGGCAAGACCACGCTGCTCGCTGCCCTGGCCGGTGCCACCGGCCTCGACTCGGGCCGGTCGACCAGGGCTCGCGATGTCCAGGTCGGCCACCTGCCGCAGTCGGAGCAGCTGTCAGGGTCGGTGCGAGCGATCGTGTTCGGTGACGCGCCCGAGCATGAGTGGGCCGCCGATGCCAGGGGCCGGGGCCTGCTGACCGCGCTGCTGGCCGACATCGACCTGCAGGCGGACGCCGCCACGCTGTCGGGCGGGGAGCGCCGCCGCACGGCGCTCGCCGCGCTGCTGCGCGGCAGCTACGACCTGCTGCTGCTTGACGAGCCAACCAACCACCTGGACATCGAGGCGATCGGCTGGCTGGCCGGCTACCTCGCCTCCTACGCCAAGGCCTTCGTCGTCGTGACCCACGACCGCTGGTTCCTCGACGCGGTCAGCGACCGGACCTGGGAGGTCGCCGACGGCCAGGTGCACGCCTACGACGGCGGGTACTCGGCCTACGTGCTCGCCAAGGCCGAGCGGGGCCGCCAGGCGGCCGCTGCCGACCAGCGCCGCCGCAACCTGCTGCGCAAGGAGCTCGCCTGGCTCAGGCGAGGTCCGCCCGCCCGGACCAGCAAGCCGAAGTTCAGGATCGACGCCGCGACCGCGCTGATCGCCGACGAGCCCGCGCCCAGGGATGGCGTCGAGCTGTCCAGGCTGGCGATGACCAGGCTGGGCAGGACCGCCATCGAGCTGACCGACGTGAGCGCCACGGTGAAGGGGGCAGGGGAGGCAGGCGGGGATCGGACGCTCCTTGACGACGTGACCTGGCAGCTCGGCCCCGGCGATCGGGTGGGCGTGGTCGGGGTCAACGGCAGCGGGAAGTCGACGCTGCTGAACGTGCTCGCTGGCACCAGCGGACCGATCGCGGTGACCGGCGGGGTCGAGACCGGCAAGACCGTCAGCCTCGGCTACCTGACCCAGGAGCCGCCGCCGGTCGACCCTGACTTGCGGGTGCTTCAGGCGGCTGAGCAGGTCCGCGCCACCGTGCGGATCGGCAAGGGCGAGCTGACGGCCGGCCAGCTGCTTGACCGCCTCGGCTTGCGGGCCGACCGCCAGTGGACGCGGGTGGCGGAGATCTCCGGCGGGGAACGGCGGCGGCTCCAGCTGCAAATGATCTTGATGGCCGAGCCGAACGTGCTGCTGCTCGACGAGCCGACCAACGACCTCGACATCGAGACCCTGACCGAGCTCGAAGACCTGCTCGACGGTTTCGGCGGCTCGATCGTGGTGGTCAGCCACGACCGGTACTTCCTCGAGCGGGTCACCGATCACGCGCTCGCTCTCGTCGACGGCAAGCTGGCCTTCCTGCCTGGCGGCGTCGATGAGTACCTGGAACGGCGAGCGGCTGGCGCCGCTCGCCCCGGCGGCCAAGGCGGCCTGGGAGGCCCGGCCGGGTCGGCCGGGTCGGCCGGGACGGCGGCCACCGGCGGGGAGCCGTCGTCGGCCGGTCCGGCTGTGCCATCGGCCGGCCCGTCGGCCGCGCGACTGCGCGAGGCCAAGAAGGAGCTGGCCAGGCTGGACCGGCAGGTGGAGCGGCTCACCGGCCGGGAGGCCGAGTTGCACGAGGAGCTGACCAGGGCCGCGACCGACTACGCCCGGCTGATCAAGCTCGGCGAGGAGCTGCGGGTGGTGCAGGCAGAGAAGGCCTCGATCGAGGACCGGTGGCTTGAGCTGGCCGAGGAGACCTCGCGCTAGCCGGCCAGGACGAGCCCTAGCGGTTGATGGCCTGCCAGAAGGACCCGGCGATGACCCGGTAGCCTGCGTTGTTGGCGTGCTCGTTCGGTCCGCGCGGCGGCGGCGCGCACATCCAGGTCAGCGAGCAGATGGCGGCCACGTTCGGCGGGGTGACCGAGTCGGCCCGCTTGCGGCCGAAATCCGTGCTCTTGAACGCGGCGAAGACGTCAGCGATCCTGGCGCCGTAGCGGTGGTAGCGCTCGACTATCAGCTGGTTGACGCCGGCAGCCAGGCCCTCGGTGAGGATCGCGAGGCCCTTGCCGGCCTGGCCCTTGCGCCACAGGGCGAGCTCAGGAACGTAGTAGGTCATGCCCACGATGAGCACGCGCGGGCCCGCCGCCGCCCTGATCCTGGCGACGATCCTGCTCACGTTGCGCTCGGTCTGCGTGACCTGGCCCGACAGGCAGCTGAACAGGTGGGACGCGGGCTGGTGCAGCACGCATGAGTTGGGGTCGTTCGCGCCGATGTCGATCGTGACGAGCGCGACGTGACCACGGTGCGATCGCAGGAAGCTGACCGCCTGGGCCAGTTGGCTGCCGGCCGGGTAGTGGCAGATACCGCCGTGCATCATCGTCAGGGTCGTCTCGCCCGAGCAGCCGAGCTTGATCAGCCGCAGGCCTGGGATCGCAGTCCTGATCATGGCGGCGAGCACATCGGGATAGCCGTCGTCCGTGGGCCCGTCCGCTCCGGTCGGCCCTGGCTGGATGCCCTGGGCCAGCGAGTCCCCGAGCGACAGGTAGTACGGCGAGTCTTGTCCGCGCGGTGCCAGTCCGGCTCGCAGCGCCGCGACACCGCGGGTGTTCGGGTACGCGGCGTCGCGATAGCCGCTGGCTCGGTGACTGCCTGCGGGCGATGCGGGCGCGGAGTGCGCGCAGCCCGCGACGAGGAGGCCGACGACCAGCGATCCGAGCACGCGCCGCAACGTCATGCGGCGCCGTTGTGGTCGAACGGGCTGAGCAGGATCCTGAGCAGGCCGGCGAGCGCTTCCCGCTGCTGTCCGTCGAGGCCTGACAGCAGCTGCCGTTCGCGGCTGAGCAGGTCAGCGAGGGCGGCGTCGACGACGACCTTGCCCTGATCGGTGAGTTGGACGATGACACCGCGCTTGTCCTGCGGGTCGGGATACCTCGCGACCAGGCCAGCCGTGGCGAGCCTGTCGATCCTGTTCGTCATCGTTCCCGACGTGACCAGCGTCGCCCGCAGCAGCGCGCCGGGGCTGAGCTGATACGGCGGCCCCTGCCGGCGCAGCGCCGACAGCACGTCGAACTCCCACACCTCGAGGTCGTGCGCGGCGAACGCGGTGCGCCGGGCCAGGTCAAGGTGCCGGGCGAGACGGGAGACCCGGCTCAGCACCTGCAGCGGCTCAGTGTCCAGGTCGGGCCGCTCGGCCCGCCAGCCGGCCACCAGCTCATCGACCTCGTCCCGAGGTTCCTGGCTTCCCCGCAGGTCGGGAGCGGTCACGTCCATGCAGGCAGCATATCTCTTGACATCGAGATGCCGCGCCGCTAGAAATAAAGTATCTCGACATCAAGATAAAATTAGCATGGGTGGAGTACCCGGAGGGTGGTGGCTAGCGTGGCGGTCAGTGAGCCGACCCGCACGGCGGTGCGGACCTGGGATCCGCAGCAGTACCGGCGATACGGCGGGGAGCGTTCCCGCCCGTTCTACGACTTGACTTCTCAGATCGAGGCGATCGACCCTAGGTCGGTCGTCGACATCGGCTGCGGTCCTGGCGAGCTCACCGCCAGCCTGGCCCGCCGCTGGCCGCAGGCTGACGTGCTCGGGATTGACAGTTCACCCGAGATGATCGAGGCCGCGCAGCGGGTGCTCGAAGCGGAGGATACCGGGCCCGGCGATCCGCCCAGGCTCAGGTTCGAGTTGATGGAGTTGCACGACTGGTGCCCGACCGAGCCGGTCGATGTCATCGTCTCGAACGCGGTGCTGCAGTGGCTGCCCGATCGCGAGTCGCTCATGCTGAGGTTCGCCGGCCACCTCGCCGAAGGCGGCTGGCTCGCTGTGCAGATGCCAGCCAACTACGGCCAAGACGCGCATCGGCTGATGCACGGGCTGATCGGCTCGGCCAAGTGGCAACCGCGGCTGGCGGAGGTGCAGCTAGCCTGGCAGTCAGGAGATCCGGGGCCGTACCTGGACTTGCTCGCGAACGCCGGCTACATGGTCGACGCGTGGGAGACCACGTACCTGCACGTGCTCCCTGGTGATGACCCGGTACTTGACTGGCTGAAGGGCACGGGCCTGCGGCCGGTACTCGCGGCTCTCGATCAGGCCGACCGGGAGGAGTTCCTGGCCGAGTACGGCGCCTTGCTGCGCGATGCGTATCCCAGGCACGAGTACGGGACCGTGCTGCCGTTCCGCCGGCTGTTCGTCGTCGCCCGGCGGTAGCGACCGGGCTGGCCCCTGGCTGGTCACGGCTGGCTCCGGCGGCCCCGGCTACCAGGGCTTCGGGCGCTCCTTCAGCAGCCGGGCCGCCTCGGCCGAGATCTTCGGCTTCGGGTCGAGCGTCGACATGCCATGCCAGGCGAGGTTGACCAGGTGGGCGGCCATCTCTTCCAGCTTGGGCTTGCGGACGTCGAGCCACCACTGCCCGGCGAAGACGACCATCCCGACCAGCATCTGGGAGTACATCGGCGCCAGCTTCGGGTCGTAGCCGCGCTCCTTGAGCACGTCCGCCAGTATGTACTCGACCTGGCTCGCGATGTCGCTGATCAGGCTGGCGAAAGTGCCTGAGCCTGACGCGGGGTGCGAGTCCCGCACCAGGATGCGGAACCCGTCGCTGTTCTCCTCGATGTACCGCAGCAGCGCGACGGCGGCGACCTCGAACTTCTGTATCGTGTCTTCGCCGCTGAGCAGCGCGGTCGCCATCGAGGTGAACCGGTCAACCTCCCGGTCCACGACGACCGCGTACAAGCCCTCCTTGCCGCCGAAGTGCTCGTAGACGACCGGCTTGGAAACGCCGGCCTGGGCGGCGATCTCCTCGATCGAGGTGCCGTCCAGGCCACGTTCAGCGAACAAGCGCCTTCCTATGTCAAGCAGCTGCTCGCGCCGTTCCTTGCCGGTCATTCGTTTACGACCAGAAGCCGGGGTATGGCTCGTCACCGCCCCATCATGCAGGCACCGACTCGGTATCAGCCAATCGGATTCGCCGCGCTTCGCTTCGTCATGCCGCCAAGAGCGCGCACTTCGCCGACTTTCTTGCCGGTCAGGCGGGCTTCGTCCGGCCAGCGGACATTCCAGACCCAGCCCAACTTCTCCGCGAACCAGATGCACCTGGCGGCGATGTCGACCTGGCCCTTGAACACGCCGTGCCGGGCGCAGGTCGGGTCAGCGTGGTGCAGGTTGTGCCAGGACTCGCCGAACGAGAGCACCGCGAGCCAGGCCACGTTCCTCGACTTGTCCCTCGCCTCGAACTCCCGCTTGCCGAAGGTGTGGCAGATCGAGTTGATCGACCACGTCACGTGGTGCAGGAACGAGATCCTGACCAGCCCGGCCCAGAACAGCGCGATCAGGGCGCCCTGCCATGACATCGTCCACAGCCCGACGATCAAGGCCGGAGCGAGCAGGGTCACCACGACGAGCGCCGGGAACAGGCGGTTCACCAGCCTGATGTCCTTGTCGGCGAGCCAGTCGGGCGAGAACCTCTGAACCGAGGTCTTGTCCCCGTCGAACAGCCAGCCCGTGTGGGCCCAGAAAAGTCCCTTGGTGAGCGCCTTCAGGTCGGTGCCGAACCGCCAGGGCGAGTGCGGGTCGCCTTCCTTGTCGGAGTACTTGTGGTGCCGACGGTGGTCGGACACCCAGCTCAGGAGCGGGCCCTCGACCGCCATTGAGCCGGCGACCCCGAGGGCCACCTTGAAGGCCCGGTTCGCCTTGAACGAGCCGTGGGTGAAGTAGCGATGGAAGCCCATCGCGATCCCCAGGCCTGACAGCAGGTAGAACGCGACCGCGACGAGCGCGGTCTGCCAGTCAAGGAATCCCCAGACCCAGGCGACCGGGATCGCGGCGAGGAGCGCGAGCATCGGCACGAACACGAAGATCGCGACCGCGACGCGGTGCGTCCCGCTGTTCGGCTCGTCGTCGAGGTCGAGGGGCGGCCCCTGGGGGCGGTCCGGTTTCAGGCCTGCCGCCTCCTGCGATGCGGTGGCAATGTCAGTGATAGCGGTCATCACGGTTCCTCGTTGGCTCGATTGGGGCCGGTCGGAAGAGCGATCGCGTCACCGAGGTCATGGGCACAGCGAATACGCTTACGTAACCGTAGCTTACGGTACCGTAGGTTGTTCCGGCACCCTAGAGGGATGTTCCACAGATTTCGGCCCCTACACATGTGGCGTTCACTGCAAGTAACCGACGAGGGCTTGCGCCAACTCGGTAAGGGGCTGGTGAACCAGTCCAGGGCATGGCCAACCCGGAGGCGCGCGAACCGGTGCAGGGAACGGCCTACCCGCAGGCGCGACGAAGCGCTCGCCGAGACCGCCAGGTACCCCCAAGACCAAGAATCGGTCATAAAGTGAAAGTTCCGGCGCCTGGACTCGAACCAGGACAAGACCCAGGTCCAAAGCCTGGCGGGCTGCCAATTACCCTACGCCGGATCCTCGTTTTGAAGCGTCCGCTACGGGCGCGCTCCCAGGATACCGAGCAGTGTCTGGTCCGGCTAACTAGATCCGCCGACGGCCGCGGCCGTGACCGCGCCGTTCATGATGGCTTCGCACCAGCCCTCGATTCGCAGGTACAGCGCCGCGCTGCCGAGTACGTCGATCCTGAGGCAGCCGTGGTAGCCCTCGTTCGTGTTGAGCCGAATGGTCTTGGGATTGTGGTGCTTGAGGGTAGGTCGGCGGAAGCGTGCCGGCTCGGCGCCTGTTACCTGGACCCAGAAGGCCTGAGCCTGCTCGACATCAGCGCTGTCATGGATGCAGAGCCGGAAGACAATCTGATGATCCGTGACTCCTGCCGATCTGAGAAAACAGAGATAGAGGGTGATGATGAAGGGGTCACTGTTGATGAACATCAGCCGAGCGGAACGCCGGTACGGCTTGCTCTTGGCTCCCTCGCACCAGTAAGCGACGGCGCCTGCGATGAGGAGGTCGCGGGTCGTGAGCGCTCCGATGCTTTGTCGAGCGGCCGCCCGGATCGCTTCCCTGGAAGTCTCACGACGTACTCGTTCACCCGCCCAGTAGCTCGCCACGGCCTCGTCTCGCCGCCTGCCGCATTCCTCGGCGCTCAGCCGGGTTGGACGCGGTAGATCGCGCACCCACAAGGACACGGAGCCCTTCGAGACGCCTAGTTCCGCGGCGATCTGGTCGTAGGCGAGGCCCTGATCGCGAAGCTGCCTGGCCTTCGCGCGCAGGTCGTCCTTAGCGTTGGGCCGGTTGGTCCAGGGCGGGGGCGGCTCGCCCCTGAGCGCGTCATTGAGGCGCTCGTTGCTCCTGATCTGGAGTATCTCCTTGATCTCGCGACGGGACTTGCCCGCTCGCCGAAGAGCGATCGCGTCTTCCCGCAATTGCGATAAAGGCACACCGTTAGCTGTCATATTCGAACATTAGTGCCCAGGTCTGACAGTCCCGCTCGGACTTATGACTCCGCCAACTCGGCGAACTCGGCTCTTACGCCGAGGAGGCGGACCGGGTCGTGCCTGGTGAAGCCGCCCAGCGCGACGAGCGCCGCCGCCTCGATCGCGAGGGGATCCGCGGTCGGCTCGGACAGGGCGTGGCCGTGGGTCTTGGTGAAGAACGGCGCGTAGCGCACCTTGACCACGATCCTGGCGGCCGGCCGGCCTTCGGCGGCGACGTCCTCGCTGACCGTCGCCGCGATCCTGGCGACCTCGGCCCGCACCTGGTCCCAGTCGGCCAGGTTCTGCTGGAAGGTCACCTCCCGGCTGCGGGATCGGGCCACGTACGGCTCGTCGGTGACCGCGGACAGGTCGATGCCGTGCGCCTGCTGCACCAGCCACGGGCCGATCGTCGGGCCGAAGTGCGGCGCGATGTCGCGCGGCGCCGCCGCGGCCAGGTCAGCGACGGTGTTGACCGACAAATCGGCGAGGCGCTTCGCGGTCCTCGGGCCGATGCCCCAGATCGCGTCGGTCGGCTTGTCCCCGAGCAACGGCAGCCAGGTCTCGTGGGTGATCCTGAACACCCCGGCCGGCTTGCCGAAGCCGGTAGCCATCTTGGCCTGGAGCTTGTTCTGGCCGATGCCGACCGAGCAGTCGAGCCGCGTCGCCGCGCTGACTCGCTGCCTGATGAGCTCAGCGAAGCCTTCAGGGTCGTCGGTGTCGACCTCAAGGAACGCCTCGTCCCAGCCCATCACCTCGACAATCGCATCAAACGTCCGCAAAGTTGCCATGACCACAGCGGACGCGGCCTCGTAGGCCGCCTTGTCGACTGGCAGGAAGATCGCATCGGGGCAGCGCCGAGCGGCCGTGCGCAGGGCCAGGCCTGAGCGGACGCCGAAGCGGCGGGCCTCGTAGGACGCGGTGCTGACGACACCTCGCTTGGCCGGGTCGCCGTCGCCGCCGACTACTACCGGCAGCCCGCGCAACTCAGGCCTGCGCAGCACCTCGACGGCCGCGATGAACTGATCGAGGTCGACGTGCAACACCCACAGGGCCACATCTCAGTGTCGCAGGGCGCAGGTTGTCGGGTACAGGCCAGAATGACTGGTAGCGGGCGCGCCTGGGAAGTCGGGAGGTATTCTGCTGGCGTCGGGGGTACGTTTCCGCTCGGGCGCCAGGCCCATCTTCCGCGACCGGTCTTAGGCGATATCAGCGATCTCAAGGAGATAAGCCGAGTGATCCAAGCGCGTCCCGCCGCCGTCATCGTGCTCGCGGCCGGCGAGGGTACCCGGATGAGGTCGGCCACACCGAAGGCGCTGCATGAGGTCTGCGGGCAGACCATGCTGGGGCATTGCCTGGCGGCGGCCGGCGAGCTTGCCCCTGAGCAGCTGATCGTGGTCGTCGGCCACGGCGCCGAGGCGGTCGCCGCGCATGCCAGGCAGCAGGCGCCGAACGCGGTCATCGTGGTGCAGGACTACCTGGGCGGCACCGGCCACGCGGTGCGGGTCGTGCTCGAGACGGTTGGCTCGATCACCGGCACCGTGCTCGTCACCTACGCCGACACCCCGCTGCTCCGCGGCTCGACGCTGGCCAGCCTGGTCGGCGAGCGGGCCAAGGCCGGGGCTCCGGCCGCGGTGCTGACCGCCCGCGCGCCGAACCCGTTCGGCTACGGCCGGATCATCAGGGACGCGGCCGGCGACTTCCTCGAGATCGTCGAGCAGGCGGACGCCTCGCCCGAGCAGCAGGCGGTCACCGAGATCAACTCGGGCATGTACGCCTTCGAAGGCGACCTGCTCTCCGACGCGGTGAAGCGGGTGCGCACCGACAACGCGCAGGGCGAGGAGTACCTGACCGACGTCGTCTCGCTGATCCGTGGCGATGGCTACCCGGTGGTCACGGTCCGTTGCCCGGACTTCGAAGAGGTCCAGGGGGTCAACGACCTGGCCCAGCTGGCTCACGTGAGCCGGGTCATGAACGCGCGGCTGCTCCAGTCGGCCATGCGGGCCGGGGTGAGGATCGCTGACCCGGCCAGCACCTGGGTCGACGTGAGCGTGGAGCTGGCCGCCGGCGCCTACATCGGGCCAGGCACGCAGCTTGAGGGCCGTACCTCGGTCGCCGCGGGCGCCAGCATCGGGCCAGGGTGCCTACTGCGCGACACCCAGGTCGGGGCTGGCGCCATCGTGATCCAGTCGGTATGCGAGTCCGCCGTCATCGGCGACGGCGCTCAGGTCGGTCCTTTCGCCCACGTGATGGCCGGAACCAGGCTTGGTGCGGGCGAACGAATTATGCCGCCAACGTCGGGATATGCGGCGAACGCGGGGCAGATAGCGGACACTGGTCATGTGGCGGCAGCCGGTACGGCGCCGTACGCCGCTGACGCTGGCGGGTCGGTGCGACGAAAGTAGGATCAGGTGGCTGGCAGTACCGGTACAAGCGACAAGCGGATGATGCTCTTTTGCGGACGGGCATATCCAGAGCTTGGCCGGGAGATCGGTGATTACCTCGGCATCGCGCCGACCCCGACGACCTTGTTCGACTTCGCGAACGGCGAGATCTTCGTGCGGTTCCTCGAGTCGGTCAGGGGCTGCGACGCCTTCGTGCTGCAGAGCCACACCTCGCCGATCAACCAGTGGATCATGGAGCACCTGATCATGGTCGATGCGCTCAAGCGCGCGTCGGCGAAGCGGATCACGGTCGTGACCCCGTTCTTCGGCTACGCGCGCCAGGACAAGAAGAGCCGAGGGCGCGAGCCGATCTCGGCCCGGTTGATGGCTGACCTGTTCCAGACCGCTGGCGCCGACCGGCTGATGGCCGTTGACCTGCACACCGCTCAGATCCAGGGATTCTTCGACGGCCCGGTCGACCATCTGTTCGCGCTGCCGATCCTCGCCTCCTACCTGCTGGGCAAGCTCGACCTGTCGCAGACGACCGTGGTCGCCCCCGACGCCGGCCGGGTCAGGGTCTGCGAGCGGTGGACCGACCGGCTCGGCTGCCCGCTCGCGATCATCCACAAGCGGCGCGACCCTGACGTCGCCAACCAGGTGAAGGTGCTTGAGGTCGTCGGCCAGGTGGCGGGCCGGACCTGCATCCTGGTCGACGACATGATCGACACCGGGGCGACGATCGCCAACGCGGCCGAGATCTTGTTCGCGCAGGGTGCCGCCAGGGTCATCGTCACCGCCACCCACGGCGTGCTCTCAGGCCAGGCGGTCGACCTGCTCAAGAACTCGGCGGTCAGCGAGGTCATCGTGACCAACACGCTTCCGATCCAGCCAGAAAAGCAGTTCGATAAGCTCACTGTGCTGTCCATCGCGCCCCTGATCGCTCGGGCCATCACCGAGGTCTTCTCCCAGGGCTCAGTGACCAGCCTCTTCGACGGCCAAAGTTAAGCGTCCCGGAGGCGAAAGACAACACTGGTAGACTGCGGCGAGGATTTTGCCGTTCCCGTCATCTCATGTAGGAGTGCGTCGTGCCCGAGGTACACATATCCGCGAGCCTGCGGACCGAATTCGGCAAGGGCGCCGCGCGACGTGAGCGGCGGAGCGGGCACGTGCCCGCCGTGCTCTACGGGCACGGCACGGAGACCAGGCACCTCACCTTGCCAGGTCACGACGTACTGCTCGCGCTTCGCACCGCGAACGTGCTGATCCGGCTCGACGGCCTGGGCGGCGCGAGCGAGCTTGCCCTGCCGAAGGCTGTGCAGCGCGATGCGATCAGGGGCACGGTCGAGCACGTCGACCTCGTGCTGGTGCGGCGGGGCGAGAAGGTCACGGTCGAGGTGCCGGTCACGGTGACCGGCGAGGTGGCTCCTGACGGCCTGCTCGACCAGCAGCTCGTGCAGATCTCGCTCGACGCCGAGGCGACCCACATCCCGCCAGCGATCGAGGTCGACGTCACCGGCATGCTGGTGGGCCGCTCGGTCACCGCTGGCGACCTCAGCTTGCCGCACGGGGTCACGCTGGCCGTGGAGCCTGACGTGCTCGTGCTGCACGTGATCGCGGCCCCGACGGCGGCCCAGATCGAGGCTGAGATCGGCGAGACCCCGGCCGAGGCCGTGACCTCGGTGCCTGAGGCCGCGCCAGCATCAGCCGACTCCCAGTCGGATGCGTCTGCCTAGTAAGCCGGCGCCATGCGGCTGATCCTGCGCCGCGGCGGCCAGCAGCACTCGGCCCAGCAGGATTCAGCGATGCCCGAGGACAGATGGATCGTCGCCGGGCTCGGTAACCCGGGCCCGGAATACTCTCGTAACCGGCATAACGTCGGCTTTGCTGTCGCTGACCTGCTGGCGACCAGGGCCGGCGTCGCGTTCAAGCGCGACCGGGCCAGGGCTCAGGTCGCGACCGGACGCCTCGCCGGCCGGCCGGTCCTGCTCGTCAAGCCGATGTCATACATGAACGTCTCCGGCGGTCCGCTCACCTCGGTCAGCGGGTACTACAAGGTTCCCCCCGACCGGACCATCGTCGTGCATGACGAGCTTGACCTCCCGTTCGGGGCGATCCGCCTGAAGCTGGGCGGCGGTGACAACGGCCACAACGGCCTGCGCTCGGTGACTCGCTCGCTGGGAACCCGTGATTACTTCAGGGTCAGGGTCGGCGTCGGCAGGCCGCCAGGCCGCCAGGATCCGGCCGACTTCGTGCTGAGCGACTTCACCTCGGCCGAGCGCAAGGAACTCCCCTTCATCGTCGACCGGGCGGCCGACGCCGTGGAGGCGTTGCTGAGCCGGGGGCTCGCCGCCGCCCAGAACGAGTTCCATACGGCGGTTGGCTAGCGGCGCCGGCCTGGCCCGCCAGGGGCCCCGCGGGTCGGCTAGAGCCTGCGCCGAGCCCGGCCGGACAGATAACAGTCTGGTCTCTTTTAGGTAGCGTTCAGGCTACGAACAGGTGGCCGGCAAGTGACAGCGAAGTTTCGCGCGATTTACCGCTTTAGGCCGTTCGCCCCGTACGCAGAGTGTCACACCAACTACTACACGCCTGCGACATCTTGCTAAAAGTGTCACACCAACTACAGCAAGATCCTGATCAACTTCGATAGCGCGTGATCTAATCGAAGCTGCCCGGCGTCGTTACTACATGCGGCTGATGATCGTAGTCGCACCATAAGTGGCGCGCCGTGGGACCGGCTGACGGAGGGGGCGGGCGGTTCGGCGTCTGCGGTTAGGCGCGCCGAGCCGTGCGGTGGGCTGTGCGTGGAGGGAGGCCTGGTGTCGGGACACGCTGCTGTCAGTAGCGCCGCCAGCAGGAACAGAGTGGAAGCCGGGCTGGCAGCGCTCGGCTCGGGCTCTTGGATCGTCAGGTACCCGCGTCACGCCGCCATCATCGACGCCGGCTGCGGCCTCGCGGCCGGCCTGCTGGCGTACCAGATCAGGTTCGATGACAACGGCCGGGCGCCGAGCGAGTACCTCGCGATGAGCCTTGGCCTGCCGGTCGCCTGGCTGGTTATCTTGCTGCTGGTGGGTGCGTACGACCCGCGTTTCATCGGGGTGGGTACCGATGAGTTCAGGCGCGTGTTCAACGCTGGCGCCTTCCTGACCGCGGCCGTGGCGATCCTGTCCTATGCGTTCAAGGCCGACCTGGCCAGGGGCTACGTGGTCATCGCCCTGCCCTGCCTGACCTTGTTCGACCTGCTCGGCCGGTTCGTGCTGCGCAAACGGCTGCACCGGGCCCGTGAGCGCGGCGAGTGCATGCGCCGGGTCGTGGTCGTGGGGTACGCGCTGGTCGTGTCCGATATCGTGACCATGCTGCGGCGGGAGACCTACCACGGCCTGTTGGTCGTCGCCGCGTGCCTGGCCGACGCCGACCCGCTCGCCGATGACCTGGCGACCATCGCCGACGTGCCTGCCAGCGCCGGGCTGGCCGGGATTCCTGAGGTAGTCAGGCATTTCGACGCGGACACGGTCGCGGTGCTCGCCTGTCCTGAGATGGCCGGGTCGCAGCTGCGCCAGCTCGCCTGGGATCTGGAGAAGACCGGTACTGACCTCTGCGTGGCCCCCGCCTTGCTCGATGTCGCCGGGCCCCGCACCACGATCAGGCCGACCGCGGGGCTGCCGCTGCTGCACATGGACCACCCGGAGTTCAGCGGCTTCAAGCTGGTGGTCAAGGCTGCGGTCGACCGGGTGTTCGCGTTGCTCGCGCTGGTCGCCGCCGCCCCCCTGCTCGCCATCATCGCGTTGCTGATCAGGCTCGATGACGGCGGCCCCGTGCTGTTCAGGCAGACCCGGGTTGGCAAGGACGGGCGCGGGTTCGCGGTCTACAAGTTCAGGACCATGGTGTCGGACGCGGAGGAGCGCAAGGCCGGGCTCGCGGCCAGGAACCAGAGCCAGGGCCCGCTGTTCAAGATCAGGAAGGATCCGAGGCTCACCAGGCTGGGCGGCTGGCTCCGCCGGTGGTCGCTGGACGAGATCCCGCAGCTGCTCAACGTGCTCGCCGGCGATATGTCGCTGGTAGGGCCGAGGCCGGCGCTGCCTGAAGAGGCCGCCATGTATGGTGACCATGTACGACGCAGGCTGGTGGTTAAACCTGGCATGACCGGCCTGTGGCAGGTAAACGGCCGTTCCGACCTTTCCTGGGACGAATCGGTGCGCCTGGATCTGCGCTACGTAGAGAACTGGTCGCTCATGCTCGACGTGCAGATTCTCTGGAAGACATGTGCCGCGGTAGCGCGCGGCTCCGGCGCGTACTGACTCGCCCGCGGCTGATCAGGCCCTAACTGATCAGGTCGGCCTGAAGCAGTGGAGCGAAGAAGTGGCTTTCCCAGCCGATGATTACGTGGCGAGAGATCTTGCCGTCGCCGCGGGCGAACGGCTGCTGGCGATCCGCGCGGAAGCGCAGGCCGCCGCGGCCGACGATCGCAGGCGCGCGGGTGACCTCGGCTCACAGGCATTCCTGGCGGCCGAGCTCGCCAAGCTCAGGCCTGGTGACGCCGTGCTTTCCGAAGAGGCGGTCGACGACAAGGCCCGCCTGGCGGCCGACCGGGTCTGGATCATCGACCCGCTCGACGGCACCAGGGAGTTCGGCGAGCCCGGCCGCACTGACTGGGCGGTGCACGTCGCGCTCTGGGAGCAGGGTGACCTGACCGCCGGCGCGGTCGCGCTGCCCGCTCAGGGCGTGGTGCTGTCGACTGCCGAGCCCCCGCCTCCGCCTAAGCCCGCCGACTCGGGCGCACCGCTCCGGCTCGTCGTCAGCCGGTCAAGGCCGCCCGAGTTCGTTACGAGGCTGGCCGAGCAGATCGGTGCCGAGCTCGTCCCGCTCGGCTCGGCCGGAGCCAAGGCCAGCGCCGTCATCACCGGCGACGTCGATGCCTACGTGCACGCCGGCGGGCAGTATGAGTGGGACTCGGCGGCCCCAGTGGCCGTGGCCAGGTCAGCGGGCCTGCATGCGTCCAGGATTGACGGTTCGAGACTTGCCTACAACTCTGAGCAGCCGTGGATGCCGGATATCCTAATCTGTCCGGCATCACTGGCCAGCCTGCTGCTCGGCGCGATCAGCGTCGTTCGGCAGGATCAAGAGTAGGGTCGCTGGCCAGGTCCGCGAGGGCCTGCGCCAGCGCTGAGAACGCGGAGTTCGCTAGATGACGATGCCACGCGCTGATTACCAACTGTCCCAGCTTGATGTGCTTGAGGCTGAGTCGATCCACATCATGCGGGAGGTCGCGTCCGAGTTCGAGCGCCCGGTGCTGCTGTTCTCCGGCGGCAAGGACTCGATCGTGATGCTGGCACTCGCCGAGCGAGCGTTCCGGCCGGCCAAGATCCCGTTCCCGGTGATGCACGTGGACACCGGGCACAACTTCGACGACGTCCTCGAGTTCAGGGACCGCCGGACCGTTGAGCTGGCGGTGCGGCTGATCGTGGCGTCAGTGCAGGCGTCCATTGACGCCGGCCGGGTCGTCGAGGAGACCGGCCGGTGGGCGAGCAGGAACCGGCTGCAGACGACCACGTTGCTCGATGCGATCGATGATCACCGCTTCGACGCCGTGTTCGGCGGCGCCAGGCGGGACGAGGAGAAGGCGCGGGCCAAGGAGCGGGTGTTCTCCTTCCGCGACGAGTTCGGCCAGTGGGATCCGAAGAACCAGCGTCCCGAGCTGTGGAACCTGTACAACACCAGGACGCACAGGGGCGAGCACATCCGCGTGTTCCCGCTGTCGAACTGGACCGAGCTGGACATCTGGCATTACATCGAAAGAGAAGAGCTCGAGATTCCCTCGATCTACTTCGCGCACCGCCGGTCGGTGTTCGAGCGTGACGGGATCCTGCTCGCCGACCATCCCTTCGCGAACAAGGCCGACGCCGAGGTAGCTTACGAGGCCATGGTGAGGTACCGGACCGTAGGCGACATCTCCTGCACGGGCGCGGTCGAGTCGACGGCCACGACGCTGGCCGAGGTGATCACCGAGATTGCCGCGACCAGGATCACCGAGCGCGGCCAGACCCGCGCCGATGACCGCGCCAGCGAGGCAGCGATGGAGGACCGCAAGCGAGAGGGCTACTTCTGATGACGGCGACGGGGCCTGGCCAGGCCGGCGAGGGGCAGCACGAGCCCAAAGGGGACAGGGTCATGGACATCCTGCGGCTGGCGACCGCCGGCTCGGTCGACGACGGCAAGTCGACGCTGATCGGGCGGCTGCTGTTTGACTCGAAGGCGATCTTCGAGGACCAGCTCGCCTCGGTCGAGCGGACCAGCAAGGAACGCGGCGAGGGCTACACGAACCTGGCGCTGCTCACCGACGGCTTGCGTGCCGAGCGGGAACAGGGCATCACGATCGACGTCGCCTACCGCTACTTCGCGACGCCGCGCCGCAAGTTCATCATCGCCGACACCCCAGGTCACATCCAGTACACCAGGAACATGGTGACCGGCGCATCGACCGCTGACCTGGCGGTGGTGCTGGTCGATGCCAGGAACGGGCTGACCGAGCAGAGCCGGCGGCACGCCTTCCTCGCCACCTTGCTGAAGGTGCCGCACCTGGTGCTGGCCGTCAACAAGATGGACCTGGTCGGCTACGACAACGCCGCGTTCGACCGGATCGCCGAGGAGTTCGCCGCCTTCGCCACCAAGCTGGAGATCGGCGACCTCACCTTCATCCCGATCTCGGCCCTGCACGGTGACAACGTGGTCGAGCGATCGGGCAACATGCCATGGTACGACGGTCCTTCCCTGCTGCACCACCTCGAGCACCTGCACATCGCCTCTGACCGGAACCTCATCGACGTCAGGTTCCCCGTCCAGTACGTGATCAGGCCGCACCAGGCGACCGACCCCCAGCTGCATGACTACCGGGGCTACGCGGGCCAGGTCGCCGGCGGCGTGCTCAAGCCCGGTGACGAGGTAATGCACCTGCCCTCAGGGCTCACGTCCGTGATCAAGCGGATCGACGGACCGCACGGCCCGGTCGACGAGGCCTACCCGCCCATGTCGGTGACCCTGTTGCTGAACGACGACGTGGACATCTCCAGGGGTGACATGATCTGCAGGCCGGGCAATCAGCCCCAGGCGACCCAGGACGTGCAGGCGATGGTGTGCTGGATGGCCGATGCCCCGATGCTGACGCCCCGCAGCCGGGTGATCGTCAAGCACACGACCAGGACGGTGAAGGCGATGGTGCGCGATATCGCCTACCGGCTCGACGTGAACACCCTGCATCGTGACGAATCGGCGCAAAGCCTAGGCCTGAACGAGATCGGGCGAGTAGCCTTGCGGCTGACTCAGCCGATCTTCTGCGATCCGTACTCGCGGAACCGGGTGACCGGCGGCTTGATCCTCATCGACGAGGCGACGAGCGCGACGGTCGGTGCCGCGATGATCACCGATGCGGGCTAAATCAGACGGTCACACCGGTTGACACTGCGGCTGAGCTATACGAGTACCGAGTGCTTGCGCATCTTCAGGTACAACCGGAAGCTTGGGAGCGATCATGACGGGGCGGCGTCTTATCGGATTGATCTCGGTCGGCGTACTGGCAAGCGCCGCCCTGATCGCTCCAGGCGGGCCAGCCAGCGCGGATCAGGGCCAGCCGCAGGCTCATGGCAATGGCTCAGCGGGCCGGTACTTAGCCGCACGCGCTGAGACCGGCACCCCGCACTTCCCGGTCAAGACCGCCGTCACCGAGCAGGTCAGGCAGCTCGTCCAGTGCGGCGGCATCATGTACGCGGTCGGCAGCTTCTCGGTGATCGAGCAGGGAAAGGCTACCTACGTCCGGCGTAACGCGTTCAGCTTCGCCGCGACCCCGCCGTTCCGGCTCACCAGGTGGAGCCCTGACGTCAACGGCGAGGTCGACTCGATCGCGTTCGCTCCCGGCCGGTGCGGCGATGCCTACCTCGGCGGCAGCTTCGCCGCGGTCGGTGCTACCACGGCGCACAACCTAGCCGAGGTCAGCACCGCGGGGTCAGGATCGGTCGTCACCGCCTTCAGGCACCGGGCCAGTAACACGGTCGAGACTCTCGTCGTCTACCGGACGCACGTCCTGGCCGGCGGCTACTTCACCTCGATCAACGGCAGTTCGGCCGACCCCTACATGGCCAGCCTGAACGAGCGGACCGGCAAGGACGACGGGCTGCTGCGACTGCACATCAGCGGCAACTACAGTTACCCCGGCGCCGCCCCGAACGGCACGAGGGTCTACAACCAGCAGCTCAGCCACAGCGGCACGCTCGATCTCGTCGAAGGCGATTTCACGCTCGTCGGCGGCCAGCGGCACCGGCAGATCTTCATGCTCAACCTGGCGGCCAAGCCGAGGGCGGAGGTCACCGGCTGGAGCTCGCCCATGTTCGATGGCGGCAGCGGCTATCCGCCGAAGGGTTACTACTACAACTGCACGGGCCGTGAGCCCTTCTACATCAGGTCGGCGGCCTGGTCACCGAACGACGGCACCGTCTACATCGCGACGACCGGGTACCGGCCATGGAACGACAAGAGCGGCTACCCGCTGCTCGGACTCTGCGACGCGGCGGCGGCCTTCACCGCCAACCAGCACTTCGCCTCGCTCAAGTGGGTCAATTACACCGGCTGCTACTCGCTGTACTCGGTGGCGGCCGACGCTCACACGGCCTACTTCGCCGGGCACGAGCTGTGGTCGCAGAGCCCTGACGGCTGCAAGACCTTCAGGGTCGACCCGCAGGCGATCTCGGCCCCAGGGTTCGAAGGCCTGTCACCGGTGACCGGTCAGCTGACCTTCAACCCGACCAGGTCTCGCGGACTTGGCGCCGACGACATGCTGCTGACGCCGGCCGGGCTGTGGATCGCCAGCGACAACTTCGAGGGCAGTCAGATGTGCGGCAAAGTGAATAATTTGTCAGGCATCTGCCTATTGCCGTATCGGACCGGCTGATTACCCACAGTCACGTTTGTGCTAGTCTCGCCCACACGGTTCTTAACCAGGCCTGTCGCTCTATTTCAGCCGGTTGGGCAATGCTTCGATCCAGGGTTGGTGCGATGACTGTTGGTGGCTTCCGCGTCATCTATCTCGCCGGCATGGGACGAAGCGGAAGCACGCTGGCTGAGCGCTTGCTTGGTGAGCTGCCCGGTGTCTGCATGGCCGGCGAGCTCGTTCATCTGTGGCAGCGCGGCGTGGTCGACAACGAGCGCTGCGGCTGCGGGGTCGCCTTCGCCAGCTGCGAGTTCTGGTCGGCGGTGGCCGAGTCGGCCTTTGGCGGCTGGTCGAACGTGGACTTGGGCCGCCTCGGGCAGCTTCGGGCCCAAGTCGATCGGACCAGGTTCATACCAGCGCTCGCCCGCCGGTCCTTGCCGAGGAAGCTCCGGTCGGACGTGGCCGAGTACACGAGCTACTACCAGCGCCTTTACCAGGCCATCGCGGCGACGAGCGGCTGTGAGGTGGTGCTGGACTCCAGCAAGCACGCATCGCTCGCGTTCTGCCTGAGCCATCGCGACGACCTCGACCTGCGGGTGGTCCACGTCGTGCGCGACAGCCGGGCGGTCGCCTACTCATGGACCAGGCGGGTCCAGCGGCCAGAGGCCTCGGCTGGCAGCTACATGACCAGGTACTCGCCCGTGCGGGCAGCGAGGGAATGGGATACGCAAAACGGAGCGCTCCAACTGCTCGCGCGCGGCCGCGTCCCGGTGCTGCGGGTGCGGTACGAGGATCTCGTCTCGGCGGTCAAGCCGACCATTTCGACCATCGCCGGGTTCGGCGGCATGGTCGCCGACGAGTCCGCGCTCGCCTTCATCAGCGGCAGCGGACCGGGCCAGACCGCCGAGCTCAGGCAGTCGCACAGCGCGGCCGGCAACCCGATGCGGTTTGCCACGGGAGAGATCTCGATCCAGCCTGACGAGCGCTGGCAGACCGCGATGCCGGCCCCTGCGCGCCGCGCCGTCACCGCCCTGACCCTCCCGCTGCTGCGCTACTACGGCTACGCGGGGACGACCGCATGACGCGCCTGCCCTCGGTGGGGGTCGTGGTGCCCACGCGGGACCGGCCGCATGAGCTGCGCGCGGCGCTGGCGGCGATCGACGCGCAGGACTACGCCGGTGACATCGAGGTGGTCGTGGTATTCGACCAGGCCGATCCTGATCTCAGCCTCGCTGACGGCCACCGGGTGCGGGTGCTGGCCAACGACCGGGCACCTGGCCTCGCGGGCGCGCGGAACAGCGGCATACTCGCGCTGGACACCGACCTGGTCGCGTTCTGCGACGACGACGACACCTGGCTGCCCGCCAAGCTGACCAGCCAGGTCAAGGCCCTGACCGCCGCCCAGGGCGCCGAGTTCGCTAGCTGCGGCATCGCCGTGCGATCAGGCGGGAGGACCAGCTACCGCACCGTCGGCCGGGCCCAGGTGAGCTACCAGGATCTTTTGCGGTCAAGGATGGTCATGGTTCATTCCTCGACCTACCTGGCGAGCAGAGCCGCCTTGCTCGGCGGGATCGGCCTGGTCGATGAGTCCATACCGGCGAGTCAGAACGAGGACTGGGACCTGGCGCTGCGAGCCGCCCGTCGGCGGCCCATCCTGAACGTCGACGAACCGCTCGTGCTGGTGCGCTGGGGGGACGGTTCGTTCTACGCCCAGCAGTGGGAATCCAAGATCGCCGGCTTGCGCTGGATGCTTGACCATCATCCCGACATCGCCGCGACCGGGCCTGGCGCGGCTCGGGTGTACGCCCAGATCGCTTTCGGCTACGCCTGCCTGGGTCGGCGGGGCGAGGCCAGCCGGTGGGCGGCCAGGGCCCTGCGCCGCAACTGGCACGAGCGCCGGGTGCCCTTCGTGATCGCGGTGGCGTCGGGCGCGGTGTCCGGCGAACGACTGCTGCACGCGCTGCACTCACGCGGGCACGGGATATGAGCGGCTCCGGCCGGGTACGCATCGCCGGCGCTGAGTTCGACCCGCTGACCCACGCCGAGGTCATCGAGGCGGTCGCCATCGGGATCAGGGCTGCTAGCGGCGGCACGATCGTGACGCCGAACATCGACATCTGCCACCGCATCCGCAAGGACCCTGACAGCCGGGCCTACGTCGCGTCGGCGTCGCTCGTCGTGCCCGACGGGATGCCGCTGCTGTGGGCGGCGCGGCTGGCAGGCCAGCCACTCCCGGAGCGGATCACCGGCGCCGACCTGATCTTCTCGCTCTGCGACGCGGCCTGGGCGAATGGCTGGCCGGTGTACCTCATCGGCGGCTTGCCGGGAACCGATGGGCAGCCATCGGCCGCCAGGCTCGCCGCCGACCGCCTCGCCGCCGACCGCCCCGGCCTGATGGTCGCCGGCGCGTACGCGCCGCCCGCCAGCTTCGACGCGGTGCGGGACGACATCGCCGAGTTGTCAGCTGACCTGGCGAGAACCTGCCCGCGCGTCGTGTTCGTCGGGCTTGGCTTCCCCAAGCAGGAGCAACTGATCGCCCGGCTGGCCCGCGACCTGCCGGGCGCGTGGTTCGTCGGCTGCGGCGCCGCGATCGGATTCGCGGCCGGGGAGATCCGCCGGGCCCCCGCCTGGATGCAGCGCTCCGGCCTAGAGTGGACGTTCCGCCTGGCCAGCGAGCCGCGTCGGCTGGCCTCCCGCTACCTGGGCCGGGACCTCCCCTTCGCCGTAGCCCTCCTAGCCGCCAGCGCCACCCACCGCCTCCGCCACCCCCGCCCAACCCACGACGACCCCCCACCCGTCTCCCTCTAACCTCGGCCTTCCTGCCCCAGGGATTGCCGTGATCATGGAAAATCCGAGATCACGGGAGTTAGCAGTGTGATCGTCCGTTCGATCCTCCCTGATCATGAAAAGGAGCTTGATCAGGGAAGATCGGCGCGTAGGCCACCCCGATAGGGTTTCCGGGATCATGGGAACGTCTCGGCTGCGGGGCATTTGCGGGTGCTGACCATAAGAGATAGATCGGTCGGCGGAGGCGGCGCGGCTCAATTTATGGATAAAGACGATGATCTGGGTCGGGGTTGGGCGGCGGTTGTCCACAGGGAAGCGGCCGTAGGTCGCGTGCTGGAGCGGGCGCGGTGACGCTAAGCCCATGTCAAAGAACCTTCCGGAGTCCTGTCGTGAAATCGTCGAGTCCCAGCGCGGCGTCATCACTCGCAGCCAAGCCCTTGCGCGCGGGATGTCCGCTGACGCCATCGCCTGGCGCGTGAATGCTGAGCGCTGGCGAACGCTGTGGCCGGGTGTTTACCTGGCTTCTAGCGGCGAACCTTCCAGGGAAGCGACCCTGTGGGCGGCGATGCGGTCGGCCGGTGCCGGGGCCGCGCTCAGTCATCAGACGGCGGCTGAGTTGTTCAAGCTCGCCGACGAGCCGAGTTCGCTGATCCACATCACGATCCCTGAAAGCAGAAGGGTCAGGGCCGGGGCCGGCATCGTGGTTCATCGTTCTAGCCGCTTGGCCGGAGCCGTGCACCCGACGTTGCTCCCGCCCCGGACGCGGATCGAGGAGACGGTACTTGATCTCGCTCGCCAGGCCGCCGAGTTCGACGCGGCGTTCAATGTGGCCTGCGCGGCCTGCCAGCGCGGACTCACCAAGCCCGAGTTCCTGGCAGCGGCCATGGTTGAGCGCAAGAAGATGAGGTGGCGAGCTGAGCTTCGTGAGGCCCTTGGTGAGGTCGGTAGCGGTGTTCACTCGATGCTCGAGTACCGCTACCTGCACCTCGTCGAGCGGCCGCACCGGCTGCCAACCGCGGAAAGGCAAGCCAGGGTCGCGATCAGCGCGGGGAACCGATACCTGGACAACCTGTACGACGGGTACCGGCTGTGCGTCGAACTCGATGGCCTGCAAACGCACCAGGAAGAGCGGCGCTGGCAAGATCAAAGGCGCGTCAACGCGATCGCCGTTCGCGGCATCCTTACCTTGCGGTATGGCTGGAATGACGTCAACAACTCGCCCTGCCAGACCGCCGGCGAGATCGCTGCGCTCCTTAACCGGCAGGGCTGGCCAGGAACTGTCCGCCGATGCGCTCCGGCCTGTACCGCTCAAGCCGTCCAGGCCCGTTACCGGGGCATCAGCCGGGCTGATCGGCCCGCGTGAAGCTCCGTGATCAGGCGCGGTTCCTCGATCTTGGCGTCCAGCGACTGATCGAAGCACGTCAAAACCTCCGCGATCATGAGGCGGGACGTGATCACGGAACTGCGCAGGGTTCGGCGGCCTCCAGCAAGGTTCCGGGATCAAGGAAAATCCGAGATAACGGTAATAAGGTGGGTTATTACCCGGTTGATCATCCCTGATCATGGGAGTGGCTTGATCACGGAACGATGCCGGGGTTCCCGGCGGAGGAGCGGCGGCTCGCGGCGCGGGCGAGAGTGGGCGCGAGGGTGGCGTGGCGGCTCGCGGCGACATGGGCGCGGTTGGGGTGGTGGCTCGCGGCGATGTGGGCGCGGTTAGCGGCGCCAGCTTGGGGGGGCTGGTAGCCAGGCGGTGAGTTGCTGGTCGTAGGGGATGAAGTGCGCGTCTAGGCGGGCTTGGAAGGGCTCGCTGATCGGGGTTCTTGGGCGGGCGTTGTGCTGCTCGAACTCCGGGTAGCCGAGCTGCTTCAAGCCGAGGAAGTCGAGCACGTCGTCGTAGACGGGCTCTGGCTTGGTGAAGAAGTCGCCGCTGTCGACCACGTGGATACGGTCCCGGCCGAACAGTTGCTCGAGCCTGGCCAGTTGCTCGACGTACTGGCCCCGGGTCACGTAGGCGTGGTGCTGGTGGCTGTGGCTGAGGTAACCGGGTTCGCGGGTGATCCGGTCCGCTTGGCCGCGGAGCCGGTCTTGCTCGAGCGCGATGGCGCGCTCGAACGGCTCGGTCTCGAAGCCCCTGGCTAGCTCGTGGGCGTAGGCCGAGTAGGCGCGGTCCACCGGGTCGCGCACGAGCACCAGGAGCTTGACGCCGGGGAGGTCGGCGGCGATGCGCTGGGCGGCGAGCGGGTGGAACAGGTAGTACGGGCTCGACTCGAAGGTGAGCGGCGGCCCGGCCGCCGCGCGCGCGGCCCGGCGGGCGCTGGCCTTGAGCGGGAAGTGCGCCCGGTACCAGGATGGGCCGGCGTCGTAGTTCATGTCGAAGTAGTGCACGCCCTTGTGCAGGACGGCCTTGAGCACGGCCGGATGCTCGCTGAGCGCGCGGTACATGGAGGTAGTGCCGCAGCGCTGGGCTCCGACGATCAGGAAGCCCGGCAGCATCCGAAGCGGGCTGCTCAGCCGTCCTGCGGTCACCGAGATCGCGTGGGCGGCCCGCTTGGCTGGCGGGGACACTGACTTCGCCACGTGCGGCTAGACCTCCTCAGGACCGGCTGCGAGCCCTGCTTGCAGCTCGGCTCGTGGCTCTGTTTGCTGCTCTGTTTGCTGGCCTGCCTCCAGTCCGGCCCGCAGCGCTGGCAGCAGCCAGCGGCCGGGCGCGCCGAGCCGGGCGCCTGCGGCCTCCTGCCGGTCGGCCAGGTAGCGGGCCGACAGCTCAGCCAGGTAGGCCAGGGCGGTCAGTCTAGCCGCCGGCTCCGCCACCCCGAACGGCGTGAGCAGCTCGGGTGCGAGCGCCACGCAGCGAAGCGCGGCCAGCGCCGGATCCTCGCTCGGCCGGCGAACCGCGCCTTGCAGCCAGTAGTGCAGCGCGTCGTATCCGACGGGCACGCCGGTCGTGAATCGCTCCCAGTCCCATACGAGCAGGCCAGCCGGAGTGCTCGCGATGTTCCACGCAGTCAGGTCGCCGTGCCAGCAGCCGAAGGTCACGCGAGCCGCCCCGGCCGCCGCCTCAGCCTGGTCGGCGAGCACCTCGGCGAGCTTGATCAGCTCGGCCCGCTCCGGCGTGTCGTCCGCCGCCTCGATCCTGGCGACGAGGTGCTGCCAGTACTCACTGCCGGCGAGCCGCCCTGAGGTAGTGCCGGTCACGGCGCAGAGTTCGGCGAGCACGGCCCCGAGCTGGCCGGAACGCAGCGGCGTCCGCCTGAGCCAGACCGGGAGCGGGCTGAGCACCAGCACCTCGAGGCCGTTCCAGCTGCCGCTGCCGAGTACTCGTGGCAGCCGCAGGCCTTCCAGCTCGCCGGCCAGTGGCGCGAGCGCGGTCAGGGCATTGCCTTCGGCTCGGACGAGGGCGCTGGTCAGCGGGTTGATGCCGATCTTGGCGAAGCCAATCGTGTCACCTGAGGCGGTGAGCAGCTGGAGCACCGGCTTGCGGTTGGCCCTGGCGGCGCCGAGGTGCAGGCTGATCTCTACGGGCTGGCCGAGCACGTCAGCGAGGTAGGACTCGATGCCCGAGCTCCCGGCGGGCACGTCCAGGCTGAGCCGGTCGCCGAGGCAACGGCCGAAGCCGGCGCTGAGCGCGAGGCCGAGCGTCTTCGTGGCCAGCCTGGTCTTCAGCGAGCCCGGCTCACCGTACCGGCGGATCGCCGCCGCGCTGGCCTGGCGGCCCGCGGGCACGATCAGCTTGGGCCGCCGGGCGTCCGGCAACACGATCAGCTCCCGCCCGGCGGCAGCCGGCCCCGCCAGAGGCCGACGCCGGAGCCTGAGACCGGCGCTAGCGGGCGGCGGCCAGAGCAGCTGGCAGACCTCGGCCAGGTAGTCGGCCGCGGGCTGGACGACCGGGAGCACGGGGGCGGCCACTATGACCTCGGTACCGCTGGCCGGAAGTACCTGGCCCCGGCCAGCCGACCGAACGCCTTCAGCGCGGACACGTTGCTGGACAGCCAGTAGCTGAACGGGTTCCCGTTGCTGTCCTTGCCGGTGGCGTCGAAGTAGGCGATCGCCTTGATCTGCGGATGCTTCCTGACGAACCGCCCCGCGGCCGCCAGCCAGGAGGCCCACTCCGTCGATGGCCCGTTGTCAGCGAACTCGCCGATGATGATCGGCTTGCCGGTATGAGCCGCCCATTGCAGGAACGGGGTGGCCGCCTGCTGCAGCGACTGATGCGGCGCGACCGTGTAGACGTCGGCGCAGACCCAGTCGACCTCGGAGTTGCCAGGGTAGAAGGCCTGGGCCCGGCCGATCTGGAAGCCGTAGCCCGTCGGGCACCAGACCCAGCCGACATTGGTCGCGCCGACCTTGGTGAAGATCGCCCTGATGTGGTCCCACGCCTTGATGTAGTCAGCCGGGCCGTGGACGGCCCACTGCAGGTTGGGCCGGTCCATCTCGTGCCTGAACTCCATCAGGATCGGCCGGTGCAGTTGCTTGACCGCTTCGGCCCGCTCCGTGATCAGCTGGTCGTAGTCGCCGGCGATGATCTGCCTGGTGTCCGGCGTCCCGCCCCAGGTGAGCAGCAGCACCTTGTCGTTGTGCACGAAACTGATGTCGGCCGCGCTCGGGAACGGCTCGGTCCACGGATGGTAGACGTGGACGAGGTCAAGCGCGTGCCCGATGCTCCGCTGGAACGACTTGACGGCGGACACCTGCCCCTGGGCGCTGTAATTCGTCGGCTGGACGTACGCCCCGAGGTAGGCTCCCGACTTCGGCACCAGCGGGCCGACGATGCGGGCCGTGTCGATCGCGTGCTCAGGTTCCTTCCCTGACGTCGGCTTCGAGCCGGACGCCAGGTGAGCGGACCGGCCGTGGTGGTCAGCGAGACCGATACCGACGGGCACGCCGACCCCGACGATCAGGGCGGCGAGTGCGGCCAGCACGGCCAGCCGCCACGGCGCCCCACCGAGCCGGCCGGACCGCCCGGACGGCCCGGACCGGCGCGCGACCTCGGGCCCGTGCCTCACCGCGGCGGCCTGGCGGTCAGCCGAACGCCGCCACTGGCCAGGTCGGGCCGCTCGGGCTGGCCAGATTGACCCGCGTCGCCGACGACGGCCCGGTTCGGCCGTCCGGCGATCGCGTGCACGGCGAAGATGAAGACGGTGAGCAGCAGGCAACCGTAGAAGAGCCCGCTGAGCGAGTCGGTAAACCAGTGCAGCGACAGGTACACGCGGCTGAAGGCCTCGTTGAACCCAAGCGCGGCGACCACTCCGCCAAAGGCGATCGCGGTACGGCGCTGCCCGCTGAACTCACGCCAGAGCAAGTAGGCGATCAGCCCGTAGAACAGGATCACGCGGTCGCAGCCACCGGAAGGGTACGTGCCGAGCGGGCTGGTCGGCGGCCCGAGCCGGTGGAACACGTGCCGCAGCGCGAGCGTCGTGAAATGATCACCGATGATCGCGGTGGCGAGCGCCACCGGGGGCAGCCAGCGCTTCGTCCGCCAGGTCATCGCCAGGCACGCGGCCGCGGCCAAGGAAGCGCCCCAGGTCGTCCACGTGTCGCCGAGCTTGGTCAGCCGCTTCATCAAGGCGGCGAGCACGTGCACCTCGTGCTTGTGCATCCAGTTGAAGATCGGCCGGTCGATGACCAGGCCGTGGTGCACGACGAGCAGGCCAAGCGCGCACATGATGCCGAAGGTGACGAACACGCCAGCGACCGCGATGGCGATCAGCCTGATCGACTCCCAGGTGGCGTCGGCTAGTCCAGGCCCGCTGCCGGCTGCCTTGTGGTGGCTGCGGCCCGAGTGCGCCGCGCCCGTCCCGGCCACCCCGCCCGCCGCGTCCGCCGACTGAGCTTGCGGGCTCCGCCGCGCCAGCAGGTAAGTGACCAGAGCTATCAACGCGATGCCAGCCGGCCAGATCAATGCGACAAGGTATCTCAACAACGCGTAGTTCACTCCCTCGTTATTTGCTGGACTATATCCCGTGATCAGCGGGCTTAGTTGGCATAGCGAGCTCCTGCGGTGCTGATAAGCCAGCGAACCGCCGCAATCCGCTCGGCCAGGGGATGACCGAGAGCTGGAGGGGGCCGCGCAGCCAGAACAGGCCCGCCGCCATGACGGCGCAGCCAGTCGCGATCGCCGCGACGGAGATCGCCGCCGAGTCGCCGGCGATGCTCTTGGCCGCGAGCGGTATCACCGCGAAGCTGACCGTGGTGATCAGGCAGGCTGCCGCCGTGCCGCGCCCGAACGGGTGCACTTTGGCCGCGACCGCGACCTGCACCAGCGGGATCAGGTTGCTGACGCCGATCGCCGCCGCCCACCCGATCGCCGCCCCGGTGATGCCGTACCTCGGGATCAGCGCGAGGTCGACCCCGACGTTGATCACCATCGCCAGCATGCCGTTGTACAGGCTCCAGCTGCTGCGCCCGGTGGTAATCAGCACCATGTCGACCTGCCCGCACGCGGTCGCGACCAGCATCGTGAGCGCCAGGATCACCATGACCGTGTTGCCTGCGTGGTACGAGCGGCCGAAGATGGCGAGCACGCTCGGCCCGAAGATCGCGGCCAGCAGGTAAAGCGGCCAGGTCAGCAGGATCAGCCAGCAGGTCGTGGCCTGGTACACGGCGTTCGCCCCGGCCCGGTCTCCGACGGCGAACAAGCGCGTGAATTGCGGCTGCGCGGCCATCGAGATCGCGGCGTTTCCGAGTTGGCCGGCCACGAGGAAACGGGTCGCGGCCGTGTAGATCGCCGCCTCCACCGGTCCCTTGATGATGCCGACGAGGACGATGTCCAGGCGCTGGATGACGATCTGGGCGACGCTTGCCAGCGACCTCGGCCCGGTGAACCGCCAGAACCCCTTGGCGTTTGGCTTCCCGTGCTTGTTATCAGCGACCCCAGGATCAGCGACCACACCACCGGTGACCCCAGCACCGGCCACCACAGTGCCGGCGACCACAGTGCCGGCGACCACAGTGCTAGCGACCTCAATGCTAGCGACCCCAGCACCGGCGACCACGGTACCGGCCACCACGGGGGAACGCTCGCCCTCCTCCTCCGCGCCGGCCAGCCGCCGCCGTTGCGCGCGCATGATCCGGCGCAGCCAGAACGTCGCGATGATGCTCGCTCCCACGTAGGGAATCGCCCAGGCCGGCGCCAGCAGGGCCGAGACGCCGGTGAGCGCCGCGGCGATCACGCCGATGGTCTGCAGCCCTGACCGCCCGATCCGGTCGATCAGCACGGTCGGCCGCATCGCGTGATAGCCGCGGGTGGCGCCGAGCAGCGTGTCGGTCAGCGCGGCGAACGGCAGCGCGATCGCGAGCGTACGCAACGCCGCGGCGACCGCCGCCGGGTCAACTCCCTGCGCCGAGCGGCCGTCGAGCAGCAGCGTGGCCAGCGGCTGGGCGAACACGATGACCGCGACCGCGCCGAGCACCGATGAGATCAGGACGGGGATGATCGTCGCTCGCATGATCGCCGGGATCCTGCGCTCGGCATTCAGCGCCCGCAGGCGCGCGATGAAGTAGATCGCGCCGTTGTAGGCGCCGAGGTTCGCGACCGCCTCCACGATCAGGAACAGCGACATCGCGATGAAGAAGGCCCCCGCGACCGCCTTGGAGAAGCTGTGCGTCACGATCACGGTCAGGCCGAGGCTGGCCACCGCCGACACCAGCGCGCCGCCGAGGTTCAGGGCGCCGCCCCGAGCGACTCGGGCCAGGCCGGCCTGCGCCGAGGCCGAGCGCGGCTGATCGCTGACGGCTGGCATCGGCCCAGAGTCGGGGTCGATCACCGGCAGCGGCAGCGTCTCGGCGAGGTAGACGAGCGCCTTGTCGCGACCAGGGCCGATTTCCTCGTCGCCTCGATTGTCGGTGCCCCCCGGCCTGTCCGTGGCCCCCGGCCTGCTCACGCCCCCCGGCCTGCTCATGGCAGCGCGGCCGCGGCTCGCTGCCGCTGGTACTGGGAGTTCTTCCACATCAGGCCGTACGCCAGCATCGTGAAGCCGAGCGGCGCCGGGAGCGAGTCGTAGGTGAACATGTAGACGAACGACAGCAGCAGCACGAGCACCCCGGCGAGCGCTTCCGGGCTTTGATCGTGCCGGTAGTACCAGATGCCGTAGAGGAAGAACCCGAGGTAGAGCGCGGTCCCGAGCAAGCCGTCGGAGATCAGCAGCAGCCAGAGCTGCCCAGTGCTACCGACCTCGAGCTGGCCGCAGGTCGGGCACTTCAGCGATGGGCCGATGGCGATCGACCGCGGGCTGCCTTGTTCCTGCCTGGTGTCGCCGAAGCCGATGATCGGGGAGGCGAGGCCATCGGTAACTGATAGCGACGACAGGTCGGCGCGCAGGTTGTTGCTCTTGCCATTGTGCAGGCGGCCGATCACCACGCCCTTGAGCGGAGTGGCCACGACGAGCAAGGCGGAGATCGCGATCGCCGCGGCCAGGCCGCCAAGCAGGGCCCGCCGGCCCCTGAGCGCGAACCTGACCGCCAGGTAGGCGACCGACAAGGCCACCCCGATCCAGGCCCCGCGATTCAGCGAGTAAAGCAACGGCACGATCGAGATGATGAGTGTTCCCAATGCGATCAGCCGCAGCCGCCTGGAGCCATGCCACCACCCGATGATCAAGAATGGCAACAAGATCGTCAGGCAGTCGCCCCAGGTATTGGTGTAGTCAAACGGCGCCTTGGGGCGACCGGCCGCCTGGCCGAGCACATTCTGCACCTGGGAAAGGCCAGGCTGCATGGACGCCTGGATGAACGGGTTGGACCTGACACTAGCCGGGAACAGGTGCAGCAGCGGGGAGTCGAAGTGCAGGTGCGGCATGGCCATGCCCGCCAGGCCGCCGGCCACCGTGAAGACGCCAACGAGGCCGAGCATCCAGGCCAGCCTGCGCCTGCTCAGTTCCCGTTCGGTGAGGTTTCCGACGTAGAGCAGCAGCACGGTCAGGCCGCCGTAGTCGGCGATGCGGTTTCCATAGGAAAGGATGCGGTGCGACACCGGGCTGGCGACCGTACCCGGCGCCGTCTGGCTGATCGCGGCGATCCCGGCCACGGCGATGACAAGGAACAGCAGCCAGATCCCGAACCCCGGCGGCACCTTGATCCGGCGCTGGCCCCTCGTATGCCAGGCCACCATCTGGCAGATCATCGGGAAGGCCAGGATGACCCACATGAAGTCGGCCAGGCCAAGCGCCCACCACACAGGGAACCCGATCAGGAGCGTCGTGACCGGCCAGGCCGGATGACGGGCGGGGAAGCTGCGGAACCGGCCTGCGGGCCCGGCCCCGCGCGGCCCCGTGCCTTCCTGCACCTCGGCCGCTCCGTCGAGCCCAAGCCGCCCTGGCCGCCCAGCCACCCGGCCAGGCCGACCAGGCCGATCGGGCCGAGCGCGCCGATCAGCGACAGGCTGACCGCTGCGATCGCGCTCGACGGGGCGGTAGACGACGGAGGTCGGCATGATCAGTTTCCGGTCAGCGGATCAGACGTCCCCGTCTCCTCGTCGGGTTCGGCCAGGTTCCTCGGCAGCGGCCAGGTCTCGTTCACGTTCCTTGGCTTCCACACCGGGCGCAGGCTCGGAGCCCCGGGGGGCTCGGCCGGTGGCTCGGCGGTCGCATGCGGCCTGACCAGGTCCGACTGCGCCGGCAAGGGCTGGCCTTCGCGGCGCGAAGCCTGGGCCGACGACGGCGCGGGTCCAGCGTCCCTCGGCGGGCCCGCGTGCCTGCTGCCGCCGTTGCCGCTGCCGCCGTTCACGCCTAGGGTGCCGTTCGGGCCCCCCGCAGCGGACGGGCCGGCCGAGCCGGCGGAACTCGGTCCGCCCGCCGAAACGTCAGACCTCCTGGCCACTGGCCGCAAGACCGGTGCGGCTGGCGCGGACGCTGCGACCTGGGCAGGCGCCGGAGCCTGGACCGGCTGGACCGGCTGCGCTGCCTGCATCGGCTGGACCGGCTGCGCCGCCTGCATCGGCTGGGAAGGCCGACCGCCCTGGTACCCGCCTGGCAGGTGAGCCGGCGGCTCGTCAACGTACTCGACCCGGCGATTACCGCCGTTCCGCCCCCGCGCGCTGGGCGGCAACAGCACGGCCGCGAGCACCTTGGTCCGCATCCGCTCGATCCGCGTCGCGCAGTCGGTGACGTCGGCGGGCAGGGTGACGCCGGCCCGGACGACGATGACCGTCCCGTCACAGAACTCGGCCAGGCTGAACGTGTCCGCGTCGGCGCTGGGCGACGGCACGTCGATGACCACGAAGCGAGCCTGGGCCCGCAGTTCGCGCATCAGCCGCTGCACCTTGTCGTGCTGCATGTCGTACACCGCGCCGGCCGCGTCCAGGCCAGGGGTGATGACCCGCAGCAGCGGCAGGTCGGCCGTCCTCCTGAGGACCTCGGCGACGGGCGCCGTGCCCGCGAGCACCTCGGCGAAGCCCCGTCCGTCCGAGGTGCCGAGCAGCCGGGGAATCGCCGCGCCGTTCGGGTCGGCGCAGATCAGGACGGTCTCGCCCCGGCTCCGGGCCAGCGCGGCGGCGAGATTGGCGGCGACCGGCTCGCCCGATGAGTCCGGCGACGCGCTGGTGACCAGCAGCACGTGGCGCCCGTCACCGAGCGAGGTTCCCAGGTACTGCGCGAGCTCGGTGAAGGCCTGCCCGGTCCGCGACCTCGGCGGCGCGAACCCGCTCGCGGTGGCGGCCCTCGCCTCGGTCAGGCTGACGACGGTCGCCACGTCGACCCGGCGCATGATGTCGTTCGGCACCCTGATCCTGGGACGGCGCCAGTCAAACGCGAACGCGAGTACCAGGCCGATCACCAGCCCGCCCGCGAGGCCGCTCGGCAGCAGCAGCTTTTTCTTCGGGCTGACCGGCTTGTGCGCCTGCACCGCGGGCGTGACCACCTGGCCGACGAAGTCGCCCTTGGACGTGAGGCTGGCCTCGAACGGGGTCACCGCGCTGATCTTGGACTGGATGATGTTGAGCCTGGCCTCCTTGGCGCTGAGCTGCAGTTCGTCTATCCCTCTGGTCGTGTCGCCACCAGGCAGCCCGCCCTTGGCCAGCTTCGTCTTCAGCTGCTCGATGCCGGTCTCGAGCGCCGTCGCCTCCGCGCCCAGTTGCTTGAGCCCTGAGGTGATCACGCTGAGCGCGCTCTGGCGCCGGTTGAACAGGTAAGCGCGGCCGAAGGCGTTGGCGCAGCGCTCGGCCAGCGCCGAGTTCCCTGCTTGGCAGGTGATCTGCAGGAAGGTGGTGTTCGGCGGGACCGCGACGCGGATCTCCTTGAGCAAGGCGCTGGTCGTCAGCGGGGAGCTCATTTTGTTCCTGGCGATCGCGCCGACCGTCGCGGACGTGGCGATCTGGCCTTCGTTGTCCATGTTGACCGGGCCGCCGGTCCGGCCGCCAAGCGCGTTGGCGTTCGTCGGAAGCGGGTTCACCTGGATCAGCACGGTCGAGGCGTAAACCCGAGGTGCCACCACGTAGTAGGCGCCCGCCAGCACCAGCCCGATGACGGCGAACGTGGCGATCATCAGCCAGCGGCGCCGCAGCACGCCGACATAGTCGGCGAGGTCGAAGTAGTCCGATCCGGGCGGCAACGTCATCCGCGGTACTCCTCACGCCGCACCCAGGCCGCGCATGATCGCGCAGGCAGTGCAGCTTGATTAAATCTCGACGAACCCCAGATATAGAGCATAAGTGCTGAACACCGGTAACGAGGTTCTTCGAGCCCTCTGGTAGCTCTTAGTAAGAAATAAATCACATGCAGCAAAGGTCCGCCATGGGCAACGGTCCCGCGCCGGAAGCCAACCGCGCTTCCGGTACGGGACCGTGGTAGCCGCATGACTGCTCAGGTGCTCCTTACCAGCCTGGAATCCGCCAGGCCTGGTTGTTGCCGCCGTTGCAGGAGTAGAGCTGCATCTGCTCGCCGTTGGACGTGGTGAAGCCAGGGTCGTCGAGGCACAGTCCAGAGGACTCCTGCACGAGCGAGTCGCCGGGGCCTGGCTGCCAGACCTGGCTGGTGCTGCCGTTGCACGGGTCGAGCACGACCGGGGTGCCCGAGCCGCCGGTACCACCTGAGCTGTCCAGGCAGTAGTTGGCGGTGCCGAGCTGGATCGTGCCGCCAGGCTCGATCGACCAGACTTGCTCGGCGTCGCCTCGGCAGGTCCACAGCTGGACCTTGTTACCAGTCGCGGTGGAGCCGCTGGCGTCGTCGAGGCAGGGCTGCTGCGTGTCCGACTGCGTCTCCTGCGGATAGACCGGGCCGGACGGAGCGCCAGCGGCCGGCCCAGGCGATGACGGCAGCGGCCAGACCTGGTTCGTGCCGCCCGAGCAGCTCGCGATGTCGAGCGGTGTGCCGCTGGTGGTGCTGCTCGACGGGTCGTCCAGGCACATCGGGCCGCCCTGAGCCGTGGTCGCGCCCTGGTTGATCAGCGTGTTGCCGCTGCCTTGCGTCCACTGCTGTGTGGGTGCGGTCGATGAGCAGGTGTCGAGCACCACGAGGGTGCCTCCGAGGGTGCCGCCGGCGACGGTGTCCAGGCACAGGCCGTTGATCTGGATCTGGCCCGTCGTGCCGGTGGCCGGGACGGACCAGTACTGCTCGGCCTCGTTCAGGCAGTTCGCGATGTCGACGGTGGCACCCGCGATGGAGCTGTTGCCCAGGTCGTCCAAGCACATCGGGGTGCCGGTGTTACTGCCGCCTTCCTCGTTGAACATGCCAGAGGGAATGACGCCGAACGGCGTCTTGGTGGTGGCGGACGCGATCGGCAGCAGCGCGTTCTCGGCGTGGTAGGTGCCGGCGATGACGTCGACGTCCGTGCCGAGCGCCAGCCCCTGGTGGGTGCTGTCGTAGGTGTTGGCCCCGAACGTGTTCATGTACATGGTGCCGGCGCCGCGCAGTGACTCAGGATGCCACCAAGCCAAGCCGACGCCGGTGTTGGCGTCGAACGCGTCCAGGCCGCCCTGGTACAGCGCGTTCTGCTCGCACAGGAAGTCCTGGCCGCAGTAGTTGTTGACCCAGCGGTTGTGACCGCCCGCGTAGACCACGCTGCCAGCGACGACGATGGAGTAGAACGAGTCGCCGCCCCCGTAGTTGATCCAGGCAGGCGCCACGTCGACCGGCGTGCCCGTGGTGGTCGAGCCGGCCGCGCCGACGTTGAACCTGGCGACCGCGTCGCAGACGCTGTACGGCATGGATCCGTCGTTCACGTACCCGGTCGTCGCGATGGCGAGGAAGGAGCCGCTCGGCGCGAAGCTGAGCGCCCTGACGTAGTCATGCTCGGCCGAGCAGTTGTTCGACAGGATCGGCGCGGTGAAGTCGGTCAGGGCCGCGGTCCCGCCCAGGGTGGTGCCGGTGCTGATGATCGCCAGCCGCGGTCTGCTCTGGCCGTTGACCTCAAGGGCGGTCCCTGAGACCGCGAGCAAGCTGCCGTTCGAGGTGAGGTCCATCGCCTCGACCTTGATCGGGAGCCCGCTGATCGGGTCGCTGAGCGTGAAGTGGAACGAAGGGTCGACCGCCCCGGTCTTGGCGTTGAGCCTGACCAGGCCGGACTCGGTGGTGCCGTTGACCGATGCGAACTGACCGCCGACGTACAGTGCGCTGCCGTCCGGGCTGAGCGCGAGGTCACGGGCCTGGTTGCTGACATTGCCCTTGAAGGCGGTCACGATCGAGCCATCAGCGGTCGCCCCCGTAGTGACGCCGGGGTTCACGTTCAGCTGAACGAGGCCCTTATGCGTCGCGCCGTCGACGGTCGTGAACGTGCCGCCGACGTAGACCGTGTTGGTTCCAGCCGGGCCAGGGACCACCGCCCAGGCCGGACCCTGATTGAGCACGGGGGTGAAGTTCGGGTCGATCAGGCCGGTGCTGGCCGAGTAAGCGAAGATGTCGTCCCTGGTGACCTGGGTGCCGGCCTTGCACAAGCCCTGCGCGAGCGTCCCTGGCTGGCAGGCCTCGGTGAAAGCGCCGACCGCCACGACGTCGCCGTTCTCGTACGCGGTGTCGTAGACCTCGGACTGGCAGGTCAGCCCGCCGCTTCCGAAGAAGGTGCCGTTGCAGACGCCCTCCTGGCCGACCGTCGTCCCGGCTGAGACGTTGGGCGTCCAGGTCACCGGAGCCTGTCCGACGAGATTAGTCAATTGTGGCGACGAAGCATCGGCCTGTGCTAGGCCAATGGTCGTGACGCCCACCGCGAGCATGGCTACGGCGATGTTGCGCAAGCGCATAGATCAGTCCCCTCCCCGACGATCATTTACCTTCAAGTCACGCATGCAGTTCACTGGTCAGGCCCGCCGGGCACTAAAGGCACAACACCAGGCCCGCCCACGCGAGGTCACGCCAGCGGGCAATCCCGCCAGGTACGCAGGCGGGCACGCCCGCACGAGGGCAAAGCCGTACAGGGCAGAGCCGCGCAGAGCAGAGTCGGACGATTCTGACATGATGACTAGACGTGCAGCTTGCCACATTGGATCACGGATCGGAACACATTGTGACCGATGTGTAATCAGGCGCTAGGCAAGTCCTCAGGTTCGGTCGTCCGCCGGGACCAGGACTAGGGCAGCCGCAACGTCGCGGCGTGACCGAAGGAGCCGAAGTGAGCGAGTTCGATGAGGTTGGCAGGTTCATCGCGATCCCGAGGGTGACGTCGCTCGCGCTGTCACCGGACGGGCAATGGCTGGCGGCGACGGTGGCCAGCATGAGTCCCGACAAGAAGAAGTACGTCAGCAGCATCTGGCGCCTCGACGTGGGGCCGGCCGCTCCGGTCCGGCTGACCAGGTCGGCGCAGGGCGAAGCGGATCCGGCCTTCCTTCCCGACGGCTCGCTGCTCTTCGTGTCCGCCCGGCCCGACCCCATGGCCAAGCCGGCCGACGACGCCGATGGCGACAAGCCGGCGCTGTGGTCGCTGCCGCCAGGAGGCGGCGAGGCCCGTCGGCTCACGACCACGCCGGGCGGCGTCGTCAAGGTGGTCACCGCGCGGGAAGCCGCGTCTTACCTCATCGCCGCCCCCGCGTTCAGTGGCACCGCTGACCTGGAAGCCGACGCGGCCCGCCGGAAGGCGCGGGCCGATGCCGGCGTCTCCGCGATCCTGCACGAGGGCGAGTTCGTCCGGTTCTGGGACACCGACCTCGGCCCCGACTGCCTGCGGCTGATGGCGGGCGAGGCGAGCGTGTCCGATGCGGAAACTGGCGCCGATGCTGCCGCCCCGCGCGACCTGACCCCTGATCCCGGCCGGGCGCTCGACGACCAGCAGTTCGGCCTGTCGCCCGATGGCTCGGTGGCCGTCAGCGGCTGGCAGGTGCGGCAGGCCGGCGGCGCCGTGCGGAACGAGGTCGCCGCGATCGAGGTCGCGACCGGCACCCACCGGACCCTGATGGCGGCCGATGACCTCGACTTCGCCCAGCCGGTCATCTCGCCGGACGGGCAGTACGTGGCCGCGATCAGGGCCGAGCACGACACCTACGAGCGCGGCGGCGACTTCACCCTCGTCCTCGCCCCGCTGGCGGACGGCGCCCAGACCGCGCCGGCGGCCCCGGCCGCCCCGGCCGCCCCCCGTGACCTGCTCCCTGACTTCGACCGCCGCCCCGGTGAATTCGCCTGGAGTCCTGACAGCACCACTATTTACTTCACCGCCGATGACAACGGCCGCTGCCCGGTCTTCGCGGTCGATGTCGCGACCGGGAAGGTGCGGCAGGTCACCACCGATGACGCCGCCTACGACAGTTTGTGCGCGGCCCCGGACGGACTGGCGATGTACGCGCTGCGCTCGGCGATCGGCGAGGCTCCGGCCCCGGTGCGGATCGACCTTGCCGGCGAGGGCGCCAGCCCGGTGCGGCTGGCGAGCCCGACCCCGGCGCTCGAGGTGCCAGGCCACGTCCGCGAGGTCTCGGCAACCGTCTCCGACGGCAGCACCGTCCGCGGCTGGCTCGCGCTCCCTGACGGCGCGTCGGCGCAGCACAAGGCGCCGCTGCTGCTGTGGGTGCACGGCGGCCCGTACAGCAGCTGGAACTCGTGGTCCTGGCGGTGGAACCCGTGGCTGATGGTCGCCAGGGGCTACGCGGTGCTGCTGCCCGACCCGGCCCTGTCGACCGGCTATGGTCGCGACTTCATCGACCGCGGCTGGTCCGGCTGGGGCGGCACCCCGTTCACCGACATCATGATGATCACCGATGTCGTGACCGCGCTGCCTGAGATCGACTCGGCCAGGACGGCGATGATGGGCGGCTCATTCGGCGGCTACATGGCGAACTGGATCGCTGGTCACACCGACCGGTTCGCCGGCATCGTCAGCCACGCGGGCCTCTGGGCGCTCGACCAGATGCTCGGCACCACCGACGCGCCGTACTGGCTCCGCCTCGAACTTGGTGACCCGCAGACCCAGCCAACCCGCTACGTGGAGAACTCGCCGCACCTGCATGCCACCGCGATCAGCACCCCGATCCTGATCATCCACGGCGACAAGGACTACCGCGTCCCGATCGGCGAGGCCCTGCGCATGTACTCCGACCTGATCAGCCTGGGCAAGAAGGTCAGGTTCCTGTACTTCCCCGATGAGAACCACTGGATACTCAAGCCGGGCGATGTCACGGTCTGGTACGAGACCGTGTTCGCATTCCTGGCCGAGAACGTCCTCGGGCAAGAATGGCAGCGACCCGAACTGCTCTGACCGCGGCAGGCCCACCAGCGAGCGCCGAGCAAGCGCCCCCGCCGGTCGACCAGCGCCGAGCAAACGACTCCGGCCGCCGGCGAGGCAGCTCCGTGATCATGGAAAGTTCATGATCACGGTGATCAGGCGCGTTATCACCGGCCTGATCCTCCGACATCACGGAGCCGGGCCTGATCACGGACCATCGTGGGGGCACCCGGCCGCCCTCACGACGCCGTCAGCGCGCACAGGGTATCCGCGATCATGCTGCCGGGCATGATCGCGGACGCTAGTACGCGCCGTCCCGCGCAGCGGGGGCACCTTGGTGCTGCTCCGACGACACCAAAGTGCCCCCGCTGCGTTGACCCACCCCAGCGATCCTCCGTGATCAAGGCCGCGGCCCCTGGCTATCATCGGGCCCGGCCACGGAACCCCGCCGAGGCCGGTCCGCCCCCACGCAGCGGGGGGTCCTTGCTGCTGTTCCGGCGACCTCGGAGCCCCCTTGCGGTTTCGGCGGCCGGGGGGTGACTTGAGTTAGGCGGGCTTGGACTTGCGGCGGCGGGGGTGAGTGGCTAGGACGGCGTCGTACTCGGCGGCGAGGCCGGCCGCGTTGCGCTGCCAGTCGAATCGCTCCTGGGCCAGTCGCCGTGAGTAGCCGCGCATGTAGGCGAGGCGATCCTCGTCGCCGAGTAGCTCGAGGAAAGTGCGCCGCAGCGCCTGCGGGTCAGGGCTGACGAGAGCGACGCCGCGCGGGTCAAGGCCGTAGCCGGCGTAGGCCGGGTCGTCGGTGGTGACGACGGGCAGGCCGCAGGCCATCGCCTCCTGCATCACCAGCGTGAGCATCTCGCCGACGGCGGGGAACGCGAAGATGTCGCTCGCCTGGTACAAGGCGAGCAGTTCGTCGCGGCTGACCGGTCCGAGAAAGGTGACGCCAGCCGGGGCGGCATCGGGAACCTGCCCTGGGCCGGCCAGCGCGACCTGGTAGCGCGGGCTCGCGGCCGCCACCAGGTGCCTGACGCCTTTCTTGGGCACTAGGCGGCCGGCGAACAGGATCAGCGGCTGGTCGGGGTCGATCCCGTGCCGCAGCCGCGTCGACCTGGCGCGCTCCGGCGTCCCCGGACGGAACCTGGCGATGTCGACGCCGTTATAGGTCAGCCTGATCTTCTCGCGGGGCACCCGGTGACCGATCAGGAACTGCTCGACGATCGTGTTGTAGATGGTGATCGAGGTCGCGCGGCGCCACAGGAACGGCGCGATCGTCGCGTAGCAGGCCCGCTGGACCCGCTCGACCGCGGCGTTGTCGTGACTGACGATCGCGACGTGCTGGGTCAGGAACAGCGGCCGCCTCGCCAGCGCCGCCAGCGCGGCCGCGAGCACCGAGGAGACCGGGTAGACGTCATGGACGTGCACGATGTCCGCGTCCTTGACCGCCCTGGCCAGCCGCCGCAGGGCCGACGGGCTCCACAGCGGGAAGGCGACCGCCTTCCGTTCCTCGAGCCCGTTCCACGCCGGGACGCGCACGATCTCGAACCCGTCGAGCCGCTCCGAAGCGGCCCCGCCGCCGCACCGGCTGGTGATCACAGTCACCTGGTAGCCAAGGCTGGCCAAGGTGCGGGCCTGCTGGCCCACGACGACCTCGACCCCGCCCACGTGCGGCTCGGCATACGCGGACACGATCAAGACCTTGGGCCGCGCTGGTGCGGCCTCAGGACTGGCCATGCTGCTCCCTTGTCGGAGGACGCAGGCCCGGCTGCCCGGGCTGAACGGATGGAGCCGACTGCGCAGGCTGCGGGTTCGGCAATGGCAGGCGGGGCTGATAGATGTGCCGGATCTCAGGCGCCCGGCGAGGCCTAGCTGCCGGGCTGGGCCCAGGCGCGGGGCTGGGTTCGGGTGCCGGGCTGGGCCTAGGTGCCGGGCTGGGCTCAGGTGCCGGGCCAGGCGATCCGGACGCAAGTCGGGTTTGGTCGGCCCGGCGGTGCCGGGCGGGCACGCTGCGCGACGCGGCGGCCGTCGTCGTCGAGACTACGGCGGCCAGGAGGGCGCCGACCGGCCAGGCGGCGGCCACCGCGGTGAGCCCGCGCGGGGCGAGGAACCAGGCTAGGCCGCAGATGCCCGCCGTGTACACGCCGCTGGACAGCACGATCGCCATCAGGTGCGAGGACAGCCGCAGCACGGTCCACGACCAGTTGCAGGCCGCGATCGGCACCGCCGCCACGGCGAGCAGGATCAGCGTGGCCGCGCCGTGCTCGCTGTACCTCGCGCCGAACACGAGGAGCACCCAGCGCGCGGCCACGATCACCGCCAGCACGCCCGGCAGGTACAGCACGACCAGGGCCCGGCGGCTGCGCCGCCGCAGCGCCCGGCGGTCCACCCCGGCATGGGATCCCTCGGCCAGGAAGCTCTGGCTGACCGCGTAGGCGGCCGAGTACAGCAACGTCGCGATCTGGAACGCCACGAAGTAATAGGCAGCCGCCTTGGCGCCGAGCCGGTCGAGCACTATGAGCGGCACGACCAGCACGGGCAGCAGGTTCAAGATGTTGCCCAGGTAGTTCGCGCCAGAGAACTTGAGCAACGGCCTGAGCGTCCGCAGCGGGTTCTCCAGCTTCGGCCGCCAGCGCAGGACCGCGAATATCAGCACCACGCTCACCACCGCCGACGCGGCGAACCCGCCGGTCGAGGCGGCGAAGATGCCGTAGGCGCCCGTGCCGGCGAGCAGCACCGCCGATACGATCTTGCTCGTCCCGCCGACCACGCCGTCAGTGAGAGCGCAGTATCCCGCCCGCCTGGACCCGATGAAGACCGAGTCGGTGAGCAGGTTGATGCCCGCGGCGACGGTCAGCAGCACGAAGCCGATCGCCAGTGGCCAGCTGTGGGCGACGAAGGCCAGCTTGGGCGCGATCGTCGGCGTGGCCAGGACGTAGGCGAGGGCGATGACGGCTCCGCAGGCGGCCACGACGAGCAGCCCGCAGGTCACGAGCGCGTCTCGGTTGGGCGCGGTCGGCAGGTACCTGACCAGCGTGCTGTTGAGGCCGAGCAAGGCGAAGTACCCGATCACGGTCGTCGCCGAGATCAGCGAGCTCGCGCGGCCGACGTCCGTGGTGCTGAACACGTGCGCGACCACGATCCAGAACGCGAAGCCCAGACTGGCCTGCACGCCGGAACTGAGCATCAGGAACAGCGAGTTGCGCACCATGTGATCGGACCGAAGCCGCCGCACGAGCGCGGTAAGTCGCCGCAGGATTGCCTCCGGACGGGTGGATCTGGGATCAGGCAGCCGCTACCCAATGAGCACGTGAACAGTAGCTTTCGGCGTAAGTGTATCGCTCCGCCCGGTCGCTGGTTCTGACATAATCAGGGCTCTGACGCTGATATCTCGTGTAACACCAACTTCAAAAGCAACATCGTTCGCCCGCGCCAGTCGGGGGCCGGGCCGCGACACAGACCGGCTTTCACGGCGGGCGCAAAGCAAACGTAGACCCATTAGAGGTGGCTTGGTGTCGTCCGAAGTTACGCAAGCGAGTACCGACCGCGGTGGCCTTGTGCCCGCCCAGGCCGCGCGGTCGGCTGACCCGGCGACACTTGACCTCAGCGTGGTCATGCCGTGCCTGAACGAGCAGGACAGCGTCGGCGTGTGCGTCCGCAAGGCGTGGGAGGGCATCCGCGCGACCGGGTTGCGCGGCGAGGTGATCGTCGCGGACAACGGCTCTAGCGACCGGTCGGTCGCGATCGCTGTGGCGGCTGGGGCGCGGGTGGTGCATCAGACCGCCCGAGGCTACGGGAACGCTTACCTCATGGGGTTCAGCGCGGCCCGCGGCGAGATCGTCGTCATGGGTGACTCCGACGACTCCTACGACTTCACCATGATCCCCGAGCTTATCCAGCCCATCCTGGCCGGCTATGACTACGTGCTCGGATCCCGGTTCGCCGGGCAGATCCAGCCCAACGCGATGCCGTGGAGCCACCGCCGCATCGGGAATCCGGTGCTCACGTCGATCCTGAATGCGCTTTTCGGGCTCAAGGTAAGTGACGCGCACAGCGGGTTCCGCGCTATTACCAGAACCGCGCTTGAGAAGATGGCGCTGGAGTGCGAGGGCATGGAACTCGCCTCGGAAATCGTAGTCAAGGCGGCACGCGCGAACCTGCGCACGGCCGAGATCCCCATTATCTACTATCCGCGAATAGGTCAGTCAAAGCTGAATTCGCTGCGCGATGGCTGGCGGCACATGTGCTATATGGTGCGGTCCCGCCGGCGCTCGCGCTAGCGCTCCGCTACTTCCCTAGCGCCTTGGCGACCACCTTGTAGGCCGCCTTGACCTGGCCCTTGCTATTGATCAGGCCGAACCAGTCCGCGTCGGACCTGGCGTTCGTCCCTGTGTCCTGCCAGGTGTACACGTAGAGAGCCGCGATCCACCTCGTCGACTTGGACAAGGCGATCGCCGCCTTCAGTTCGGCCGCCTCGCCCGCCGCGCCGACCCCGCTTGGCCCGTTCGATGGGGCCCCGAACTCGGTGATCCAGATCGGCTTGCCCGAGTCCTTGAACTGAGTCATGACGCTGCGGATCGATGGGCTCGTCTGCGACATCTGCGACCAGGCTGACCACGACTCAAAGGTGCCTGGCAGGGCGGGGAAGCTGTACGGGTGCAAGGCTACGGCGTTGAAGTAAGGCCTGGCGCCGTCCTGGTACATCCCGCGCAGGAAGGAGATCGCGGTGATGCTACCGCCGCTCCCTGCGACCGGGGCGAGGCCGCCCGCGATGATGAAGGCGGACTTGTCGACCTTCCTGATGGCCTGAAAGGAGTCCTTCAGCATCGTCGTGTAGAACGCGGTGCTCGGCTTGGGCTGCCAGAACTTCGTGTCGTTCGGCTCGTTCCAGATCTCGAAGTCATTGACGCCCAGGGGCGCGTACCGGCTCGCCACGTCGGCCGCCCAGGTCGCGAACTGTGACGCCGACGCGGGCTGCGGGGCCGAGTCCTTGCTCGTGCCCGTCGGCGCCGCCCACGGCGGGCAACCGTCGATGACCAGGTCCACGCTCATTTTCGCGGCGCGGGCGGCGTGGATCTCCTGATCCAGCTGGGTCCAGTCGAATGACTGCGGGCCGCCGAATTGGACCCAGTCCCAGTTAGCGTCCAGCCGGATGGAGTTAATCCCGATCGACCGCATCTTCGCCAGTTGGGCCGCCTGGACCTTGGCGCGCTCGTTGATCAGACCCGGATCGGAGATGCCGAACACCACCGTGTGCTTCTTCGTCTGGGGGGCGACCGTGATGGCGCGCACCGATCGCGTCGGGGCGGCTGAGCCCGACTCGGCGTGCCAGGCCAGCACGCTGGCGACGACAGCGCAGCCGAGCAGCACGGCCGTACCAGAGATAAAGAGCTTGGAGCGTCCGGCGCGTGTTCGCATTGGTCAACCATACAAGGTGCCGGCAGCAAGTCATCGATCTATGGACGAACCAGCTAAAGCTAGCCAGCCGCCTGGTGCCCGCGCTTCGGAAGTCCCTTTCGGTAGATCTCGACTCCGCCGTTGTCGTACACGAGGTTCGAACTTTGGCTAAGAAATAGGAGCGGATACCGGTAGGGAATGATGTCGCCGTCGTAGGCTGCGGTCGCGAGGCCTGTGTGGAGTATCGAGTAGTCGATCACCACCCAGGCGCGCTGCCGCAGCAGGGGCGGGAAGGCGTCCTCGATGAATTGCTGCCCGGTCACGTGTCCTGGCGCGGTGAACAGGAACCTCGTCGAGGCGTGCGTGGCCTCAACGTTCGCGGGGAGGACGCCGTTCTGCCACGCCAGCCAGGTCGCGCCCGCCACCTCCTGGGGATGGGTGTAGTAGCTGTCGTAGTACTGGCCGCTGTTGTTCAGGTTGAGTTGCGCCTGGTAGCCCCCGAGTAGCTGCGGAAGCAGGCCGGTAGTGGAAATGAGGATGGCGACGGCCACGCCAGCCGCCACCCGCGGAGCCCAGGTCACCCCCAGCGGCCTGAAGATGGCCATCGACCCGGTCACAACGACTGGCGCGATCATGATCAGCGCCTCCTGGAAGACCCGGAGCAGGCCGTAGTCGACGGACAGGTCGGGCACGATGGTGACAACCGCCAGCATGAGCACGGCGCCGATGCCAAGGCAAAGGAACTCCCAGCCGACCTTCTTGCGGAATCGCCTGGCCACCGCGAAGGCGATGAGGCCAGCGGCCACGAAGACCTGCTCGGCGTCAGCGGCGGCGAGGCGGATGGCAGTGTTGAGCCCGGCCACAGGCACGCCGGCGTCGGCGAACAGGCGCCCGGCCGAGGTCAGCGGCAGCGCGGGCTGCGCGACCGCCTTGATCCGCGTCACTTCGCCCGGCTGCTCCAGGTAGCTGGTGTCGCCCGAGGTGGCGGCCCTGATCTTCAGCACCGCCTTGGTGTAGTCGTTGAGCACTTCCTGCGGGGTCGCCGTCTTGCCGAACAGGATGCTGTAGCTGACGTTGCCTGACCTGGCGGCGGCCGAGTGCCCGAGCAGTCCAGAGACCGCGGCCTTCGCGTCGGTGAGCACGGCGCCCGCTGACTGGGTAGCCAGGAAACCCCAGCCGATGGTCACCACCCCTACCGCGACGACGGTGCCGATGCCGATGACCCTGGGAACGCTGATCCAGGGGGGCGGCTCGGCGTGGGCGGCGCTGGTCCGGCCCTTGCGCAGCGCCAGCACGCGCTCGATGACCCAGGCGATGGCGAGGATACCGAGAAAGATGTACATGCTCGAGTAGTGCGACATCTCCACCGCGACGCAGGCGGCGATGAGGGTCAGGCGACGCCTGATGATGTCCCAGGATCCGTTCGTGATCGTCAGGACTGCGACCGCCACGAAGAGCAGGCCGATCTCCTGGCGGTTGATGAACGGCATGTCGGTGAAGAAGGTCGGGAAGCTGATGAAGTAGACGCAGGCCAGGATCGCGGTCGCGACCGGCCAGTACCGCCGCGCGATCGCGTAGACCAGCACCGGGCAGACCGCGAAGATCAGCTGGAAGAAGACCTTATAGATATAGGGCCCGTCGACGCGGAGGATGTCCGCTAGTTCGGTCGGCAGGATCGTGATGCTCAGGCAGGCGTTGTAGGCATTGTGGAAATTCGCGATCTCCCAGCGCCCGTTCGCCTGCGTCAACTGGAAGACCTGGTACTCGGTCTGGATGTCATGACCGGTCACGTACCAGCCCCGCAGGGACGTCATGAGCAGCAGCGCCAGTGACAGCAGGTACAAGCTGACCATGATCACCGTCTCGGTGACCTCGTGCCGCCACAGCAGCAGGAAGATGACCGTGAGCACGCCGAGGGCGAGGGCGAGCAGGCTGACCAGGTCACCGGCGTCGTTGTTGAGCCGGTTGGCGCCCATGATGGCGAGCACGACGGTCAGCCCCGAGCCCGCGAGCAGCCGGCCTGCCAGCGGCGTGATCGCCGCCTTGACCGCCGCGATCGCGCGGCGGTCGGGGCGGGGCCCCGGATAGCGCCGCCTGAGCAGGTAGAGCCCGACCGTGATCAGGTCGGCCAGCAGCACCACCGGCCTGGGATCGAGCGGCCGCTCCAGCCCGACGACGGGCAGCACCAGGTCGGCGGCGAGCCCGGCCAGCATGAGGCCGAAGATCACGCCGGCCAAGCTGTAGCCGAGCCGCTCGGCGCCCCGGGCCTGGCCCCACAGGCCGGTGGTGTGGAGGAGGTAGACGGGCTGGATGAGGATGAACCAGAAGCCGATCGCTGGGCCGATGAACGGCGGCAGCGGGAGGTTGGCGAGCACGGCGACGTTCACCACCGCGACCAGGGCCACGCTGGTCACGACCGGCCAGGGGTACTCGCGCCAGGGATGCTCGCGCGAGAGGTACTCGCGCCAGCGCGCGGGCCTCGATGGCGGGGGCGGCGGGGTGGCGACCGGCAGCGCGGGCGAGTCGGTTCTCACGAGGTCACGACCGGGACGAATGGTGACCGTGCCCGTGGCGGGCCGCGGGCTTGCGCTTGTGCGGCCGCACCGCCCCGGTCACGGTCAGGATGAAGTCGATCGTCTCGGCGTGGCCGGGCAGCACGACCTCCACCCGGCAGGGGGAGACGCTGCAGGTCGGCCTTACCTTCGTGTCCACGAACCAGGTCGCTCCCGAGGTGATCGCCTGCGCGCCCGTGCTCAGCGTCTGCGAGCCGACGGCATCGCTCTGGCGGATTATGTAGTGATAGTTAAGCGTATGCCCCTGTTCATTGCGGATAGTGAAGAAAAGTGGAAACGTGCGGCTGGACGGGTTAGAGGTCGGCAGCAGCCAGGCGTACCTGAAGGACAGCGCGGTGTACCTGGCCGGCTGGCGGATGATCGACAGCGCCCACTGGTGCCGGCTGGCCGGCACCAGCAGGCTGGCCGCGATGGCCACCGCCACGACGGCGCCGGCGATCGGCCACCATCTCCGCCGGCTGGGTGCATCCCCGTCCGCGGCCTCTGACCGCCCCGCACTGTCCTGCGGGGCGGCAGTATCTTCGTCAGGTTGGTTCATTGGCGGCGTCGCGATCTCCGCGCTGCGTTGACGGGCGCGGCCTGGAAGGGCCAGAGCGGCGGGTAGACGTTAGCACGGCGGTGAAGCTCGGCGGCCAGGCTGATCGTCGACCTACTGGCTATCACTTTGCCAGAGTCGCAGCGCTTCCCACCGAATATCGGCAGGATAAGGCCAGTCTCGGTGGTAAGGCCGCGCGGTTGCGAGGAAGGGTCCATGAGCCGTCTCGTTCAGGTTCTGCCGCATTACAGCCCGCCCTACGTGGGCGGGATGGAGATGCGCGCCCGCGATCGGGCCGAGCGGCTCGCGGCCGATGGCTGGGTCGTCGAGACGCTGACGTCCTCCGGGCAGGCCTACCCCCACACGGTGACCGCGCCCAACCTGATCGTGCGCTACCTGAGAAGCGTTGAGGTCGCGCACACCCCGATCATCTTCGCCCTGCCGGTCGCGCTGGCGCGGGTGCCGGCGGACAGCGTCATCCACCTGGAGTCCGCGCTCGCGTTCAGCCCCGAGGTCGCCGCGGCCGTCTGCGGCCTGCGCCGGCTGCCTTACGTCGTGCGCGTGGCCCTGGACAGCGAGGGTCATAGCCGGGCCAGGGACGCGGCGCTGCGGGCCTACCAGCGCCTGGTGCTGAAGATCGTCTACCGGCACGCGGCCAGGGTCATCGTGCTCACCCCCGATGACATCGACCTGGTCACGATCAAGTACAAGGTCGATCCAGGCCGCGTCGTCGTCATACCGAACGCGACCAACTTCGCGCTCGCCTCCTCGCCTCGGCGGCGGTCCCCTGGACCGCTCAGGCTGCTCTTCGTCGGCCGGGTTGACCTGCAGAAGAACGTGCCGCTCTTGCTGCGCTCGCTGCGCCGGTTCATCGACCGTGACGGGCTGCCCGTGCACCTCGACCTGGCCGGAGACGGGGAGGACATGCCGGCCGTGCGGGCGCTCATCGCTGAGCTTTCGCTGGCCGAGCACGTCAGTATCAGGGGCTTCGTGACCGGCCCCGAGCTTGAGCGCCTTTACGAAGGGGCTGACGCCCTGGTGCTCACCTCGACCAGGGAGACCTTCGGGCAGGTTCTCCTCGAGGCGATGACGAAGGCCGTGCCGGTCGTGGCCAGCAACATCCGCTGCGTGCGGACCATCGTCGGCGACGGCACCACCGGCCTGCTGGCCGACCTCGACGAGGACAGCTTCGCGGCCGCGTTCCGCCGCCTCGCCGCCGAGCCTGAGCTCTACGACAAGCTTTCTTCAGGCGCCCTGGAGGCCGCCAGGCAGTACAGCATGTCAGCGACCGTGAGCGCCTACGCCGCGACCTATCGCGCCGTCGCGGCCCGGCGTCCGCCGGCGAGCTGACGCGGCGGATGACCTGAGGGCAGCTGGCAGTGAAGATCGTGATCGTCGTCCCCTACTTCTCGCCGCGAACGGGCGGGGTCGAGACCTATGCACTGAACCTGGCGACCGGGCTCGAGCGGCTCGGCTGGCAGGTCGTCATCGTGACGACGACGAGCGGCAAGGCGGAGGAGCACGACACCGTCGCCGGAATGAGGGTGTACCGGCTTCCCGCCGCGCTGAAGTTCTCCAACACGCCAGTTGGCCTCCGCTGGCGCCGCCGGCTGCGGCAGATCTTCGCGGCCGAGCGCCCCGACGTGATCAACGGGCATACCCCGGTTCCCTACCTGCCCGACCTGGCCCAGCGCGCGAGCAAGCCCGTTCCCTACGTGCTGACCTATCACAACGACCTTTACAAGGACGCGGTCATCGCCAGGGCGATCGTCTGGGGGCTGAACCACACGCTCATTCGCCGCACGCTCCGGCGAAGCACCGCGATCATCGCCACGTCAGAGTTCTACGTGCGTGGCTCCCGCTATCTGCAAAATTTTGAATCGAAGATTCTCATAGTCCCGCCTGGGGTCAATTTTGCGGAATTCAATTCTGAAGTTACTGTGACCAGCCCGCTGAACAGCCTGTTCGCGGGCCGGCGGGTCGTGCTCTTCGTCGGCTCCCTGAACAAGTCGCAGCGGCACAAGGGCCTTGACGTCTTGATCGAGGCGTTCGCCCGGGTTCAGGCGAGCCGCCCTGACGTGTGGCTGGCGGTCGTCGGCGGCGGCGACTGGCAAGGCGCTTACGAGGCCATGGCCGTCGCTGCTGGCGTCGCTGGCCGGGTGCGATTCGCCGGGCGGGTCACCGACGCTGAACTGGCCCAGTACTACAAGCTCGCGACGGTGTTCGCCATGCCGTCGACCGATCGCAGCGAGGGCTTCGGGATGGTCTACGCCGAGGCCGGAGCGGTCGGAGTGCCAGTCATCGGCGCCAACGTCGGCGGCGTGCCCTACGCGGTACGTCACGGCGAGACGGGGCTGCTCGTCGCTCCTGGGAGCGTCGGCGAGCTTGAGCAGGCGCTTGGCCGGCTGCTCGACGACCCTGACCTGGCCAGCGCAATGGGCGCGGCCGGGGCGGCGAGGGCCAGGGCGGAATTCGACTGGCAACCGCTTACCCAGCGCACCAGTGACCTGTTCAAGTCACTAAGATCCGACGAAGTCGACTATGAGGTAATCCGCGGAAAGTAGCTAGCGATGAACCGTGCCTTGAGTGGGACCCGCCGGTCAGGTTCCCGTTCGGTGGTGGCTTTCCTGGCCTGCGCCGCGCTCGGCCTGGCGGCCCCGGCGGCTTTGGCGGTCCCGGGTCTCGAGCAGGCCAGCGCCAGCGTGCTAGCGCCCGCGACGGCGCCCGGCGCCTATGCCTACGCCGACGGCGCGGCGACGTCGCCGACTTCCTGCCCGCAGACCACGGTGCCCAGCGAGCAGTGCACGCTCACGCAGGCGCTGCTCAACGTGACCGCGGGCGGTGACGTGCTGCTGGCGACGAGCGGCAAGTCCGGACCTTACTACGGCAACTTCGCGGTCAGGACGGCCGGTACCACCGCGGCGCTGCCGGTGACGATCGAGCCGGCGGCGGGCGTGACCGCTCCGGTCATCAACTCCGACGCATCCGGCGCCGTCCCCTGCCCGACCGGAGCCTGCGAGGGCGCTCCGCTGACCATCGCGGCGGGCGTCTTCGCGCAGGTGCAGTCGCTCACGATCACCGACGGCGACGACAAGGATCCGAACGGCGGCGGCGGCATCGAGGACTTCGGCACGCTCGGCTTGACCGGCGCCACCATCAGCGACTGTCAGGCCCAGGTAGGCGGCGCCATCGCGGTCGGCAACGGAGCCGCGCTGACGGTGTCGGACTCGGACTTCACCCATGACCAATCGACCTACTTCGGCGGCGCTATCGACAGCGGCTCGGTGATCGAGGGCGTCACCGACACCGGCGACGTCACCGTGGCCGGCTCGACGTTCACCTTCGACCAGTCCCAGCGCGGCGGCGCGATCGACAGCGGCGACCTCGGCACGGGCACGCTGACGGTGACCGATTCGGTGTTCGACCACGACAGCGCTACCTCCCACGGCGGCGCCATCGACACCGGCGACGCAGGCTCAGGGACGGCCACGGTGACGGGGGCGACCTTCGCGCAGGACAGCGCCCCCAACGGCGCGGCGATCGACAACGGCGACGCCGACGGCCAGGGCACGCTGACCGTGCGCCAGTCGACGTTCAGCTACGACAGCGCCACCAACGGCGGTGCGATCGACAATGGCGCGCGCGGCAACGGCACCGTCACCATCACGTCGTCGACGTTCTACGCCGACCAGGCGACCAGCGATGGCTCGGTCATTGACAACGGCGGCGCGGGCGGCGCCGGCTCGGTCGTGATCCTGGACTCGACCATCGACGCCAGCCGGGACCGCCCGGCGATCGACCAGGAGGCCGGGTCCGTCGACATCGCGGGCAGCATCGTGACTGGTTCGCAGACTAGCTGCCCGCACAAGCTCAGCGACGACGGCTACAACCTGATCACCAACGCGACCGCGAACTGCGGGTTCAGCGCCTCGAACGGCGACCTCGTCGGCGTCAGCCCTGACCTTGGCCCGCTCGCGAGCAACGGCGGTCCGACCAGGTCACTGGCACCGGCCAGGACCAGCCCGGTGCTCGAGCGGATTCCCAGCCCGGCGGTGGCCAACCTGTCCGACGGCAACTCGGTGGCGATCTGCCCGCTGCCCGACCAGCGCGGCACCAAGCGAGGCGAGGCCTACGGCTGCGCGATCGGCTCGGTCGACCCTGAGAACGGCGTGCCCGTCGTGACCTCGCTTGGCTCCACTCTCGGTCCGGCCGCGGGAGGCGGAATCCTGGCGATCAACGGCGGGAACTTCGCCGCGGGCGCGGCGGTGTCGTTCGGGCCGTTGCGGGCCACCCACGTCGACGTGGTGTCGCCCACGCTGATCAAGGTCAGGATCCCGGCGCTGCCCGGCTCGGACTCGGCCATGTCCTTCAACGTCAGGGTGACCAATAAGTCGGGCCTGGCCAGTCCGTACCGGGCGGCGCAGGCCTACGGTTACTACACGGCGAACTGGTCGGCCAACCTCGACGGCGCCGGGCACTCGTCCTACAACCCGGCCGCGACGGCCATCACGCCGAGTCTGGTCGCCAGCCTCAAGCCCGTCTGGCAGTGGCAGCCGGCCTCGCCGCCGAAGGGCGACACCGGCAAGGCGGTGCAGGACGCGAGCCCGATCGTGTACAAGGGCGTCAGCTACGTCGGCCTGCAAGACGGCTACCTGAACGCGGTGAGCGAGCAGACCGGCAAGGAACTGTGGAAGAAACCGCCGTTCCTCGGCGTCGAGAGGGGCCGCACCTGCCCGGGCGGAACGCGTGGCATCACCTCGACCGCGACGGTGGCCGATGACCCGGTGACCGGCAGGCCGGTCGTCTACGTCAACGCGCCCGACGGACACCTGTACGCCCTCAACGCCGCCACGGGCGCCGTGCTCTGGCGGTCGGTCGTCGGCATCCCTTCCACGGCGGTGAGCAACTACTACGCCTGGGGCTCGCCGACCGTCGCCAACGGCAAGGTCTACATCGGCATCGCGTCGCGATGCGGCATTCCGCTCGTGCAGGCCGGCGTGCTTTCATTCAGCCAAAAAACCGGCAAGCGCGCGGCCTACTGGGAGTCACTGCCGGCCAACGTCGTCGGCGGCAGCGTGTCGAGCAGCGTCGCCGTGCTGCCGAACGGCGACGTGGCCGCCGCGACTGGTCACTCAGCCGGCAACAACCAGGTCCGCGACGCGGAGTCGATCGTGATACTCAACGGGACCACCTTGAAGCTGCTCGGCTCCTGGATGGTGCCGGGCGGTCAGGCCAGCGGCTTTGACTTCGACGGCTCGCCGACGGTCTTTACCGCGTACCCGAACGGCGTGGAGACGACCATGATCGGGGTCTGCGACGAGGATGGCATCTACTACGCGCTCAGGGTCAACGACATGAACGCCGGGCCGCTGTGGCAGTACCAGTTGGGGGCTGCTTTCACCGGGGCTGGCCCCGGCGGGTGCGACTCGGCCGCGATCTGGAACGGGCAGGACCTGATCGTGGGCGGCGGCAGCGCGGTCATGATCGACGGCACCAGCTACAGCGGTTCGGTCCAGGCGCTCGATCCCACCACGGGCCAGCCGGCCTGGCAGACCGGCCTCGACGGCACGGTAGTGGGCAGCCCGGCGCAGGACGCCGGCGGCGTGGTCGCGGCGCCGGTCCTGTCTCCTGGCGGGGACGCTGGGGTCTACCTGCTCGACGCCAGCGACGGGACGATCTTGAGGTTCATCTCGACGGCGCCGAGCGGCGTCTTCGCCCAGCCGGTGTTCGACGGGCAGAGCCTGCTGATCGCCGACGAGTCGGCCACGCTGCCACTGACCGAGTACAAGGCCCCGTGAGCAGGAAGGGAGCAGTGGCGATCAGTGACTGCGCGAAGCTCTTCCGGTAGGACGCCGCGGCTGACCGTCTTCGGCACCGGGTACCTCGGCATCACCCACGCCGCCTGCATGGCCAGCCTTGGTTTCGAGGTACTCGGAGTCGATGTCGACGCCGCCAGGATCGCCAGCCTCGCCGCCGGGCAGACGCCCATCTATGAGCCCGGCCTGCCTGAGCTGCTGGCGGCCGAGCTCAGCTCAGGGCGGTTGCGCTTCACCACCTCCTACGAGCAGGCCGCTGCCTTCGGCGACGTGCACTTCGTCTGTACCGGTACCCCGCAACTGCCGGGAAGCGAAGGCGCTGACCTTCGCCAGGTCCACGGTTGCGTCAAGGCGCTGGCGCCGCTGCTGGCCGGGCCGGCCCTGATCGTGGGGAAGTCCACGGTCCCTGTCGGCACGGCGCGTGCGCTCGGCCATGAGCTCGCCCGGGCCGGCCACGAGGCTGAGCTGGCCTGGAATCCTGAGTTCCTGCGCGAGGGCATGGCCGTCGCGGACACGCTCGCTCCCGACCGGATCGTCGCCGGGGTGACGTCCGAGCGGGCGCAGGAGGTGCTGCGGCTCGTCTACGCCCAGCAGGTCGACGCCGGGTCGCGGTTCTTCTCGACCACGCTTGAGACCGCGGAACTCGCGAAGGTCGCCGCCAACGCCTTCCTGGCCACGAAGATCTCGTTCATCAACGCGATGGCCGAGGTCTGCGAGGCAGCGGGCGCCGACGTACGGGCATTGGCAGCCGTCCTTGGCGCCGATCCGCGGATCGGCGAGCGCTCGCTGCGGGCCGGGCTCGGCTTCGGCGGTGGTTGCCTGCCCAAGGACATCAGGGCATTTATGCAAACGGCGGACGAACTCGGGGTCACCGAGGCGCTCGGTTTCCTGCGTGAAGTCGAGAAGATCAACCTCCGCCGGCGGTCCCGCACGGTCGACCTGGCGCTTGAACTCGCTGGCGGTGACCTGGCCGGGGTCTCCGTGTGCGTGCTCGGTGCCGCGTTCAAGCCGGGCTCGGACGATGTCAGGGACTCACCTGCCCTCGATGTGGCCCAGATCCTGCACGGTCTCGGCGCGCACGTGACCGTCTATGACCCGGTAGCTACCGCCAACGCCGCCGTCATCCACCCCGAACTCCGCTATGCCGAGACCCTGGCCGCTGCCGCCAAGGACGCGAGCGTCGTCCTGCTGCTCACGGAGTGGCAGGAATTCACCGCTCTGGATCCCGCCGACCTCGGCGGGCTCGTCAAGCGCAAGAACATCATCGACGCCCGCAACGCGCTGAGCCCTGAGCTGTGGCTCGGATCGGGGTGGAGTTATCGCGCACTTGGAATCGCCGGTGACGCCATGAGCGCGGGCAGCCTCAGGCCGGGTCCGGCCCCCGCGACCGCCTTTCGGTCCCCTTCCCGGCGGGATCCTGCGAGCGACCCAGCCTGATCGCGCGGCACCCATGAGAAGTTAACATGGGGTCGTGATACAAGGATCCTGGACTGGCCAGTTCAGTGGGTACGACAGCAGTGCTTGGCGGGACTCATGGGGCTTTATCGTCAAAGGAAGTTGGGGGCAGGACCAGCTAAGCGCGGTTACCGATCGATCGGCTCCGGGGAATGGATCGGCCCTGCGCGTGCTTTACGGACGAGGATCCTCCTCAAGTTCGTGTAGCGATTGCCCTGGTCCAGGGGGTGGGCAGTTCTATACCAGTTTCACCAGGATCGGCCTGTCGAACCTGTCCGCTGCAAATGTGTTGTACTTGCGCTACTACCTGAGGTTTCAGCGAGGATTTGATTTCGGACGCGGCGGCAAACTACCCGGCCTATATGGAGGCGCCATCGGAGCGGGAAGTGGCGGCCGGCATGGGGAAGCGTTCAGCACAAGGTATATGTGGCGGGATCACCCAGTACCAGGCAGCTTGAGTAATTGCTCGTCACTAACGCCTTGCAGTGAGGTCTACGTGTATTCGCCGGCTATCGCCAGCGGATATGGGATAGACATAGGTGGCAAATGGCACTGGCAAGGCGACGGTCAATGGCACATGGTGGAACAGGCAGTGAACCGCGCGTCAGGGCACATTACGGTCTGGTATGACGGAGTTCAGGTGCTCTCGGCGCCCGACGTGGTAAAGGATATATCATCTATACCTTTCTCAGGAGTATTTTTTTCCACGTTTTTTGGCGGACACGATACAACATGGGGCCCGTCCAACGACGAATTTGCAGATTTTGCGGGCTTTGCGGTGAGTACGACCTATATAGGTACTTAGCGCTGAGTTCCAACGGGGTGTGGCCGCTATTGAGCGAGCGCAAGTGTGATCGGTACCCGGCACCGTAGGCCGTGGGCTCGCCGTCATAGCTCTTGATAAGGCCCCGGCCTGAGCACGTGAAACCGGTGTTCCAAGCCCAGGCTAGGTAGCTGGTCGAGCGCGCATCGAGCCACTTCATCAGCCGGTCAATGTAGGTGTCTGCGCAGCCTTTCTCGCCGATCTCGCCCGCTATGACCGGCACCTTCGCGATGACTGGAGCGATCTGGCTATCCCAGCACGATCGGTTAGAGCAGCCGTTCCAGTTGTAGGAATGCCAGGATGCGACCAGATTATGATCGGGGTCGGTCGGCTCGTACTTCAGCCACTGGCTGAGATCATTGGCGTAACCCAGACCGCCAAGCATGATGACGTTGTTCGCACCGACCGACCGAACGGCGTTCACTAGGGCCTGCATGCCGGCCACCTTGTAGGAGATCCCGCTGCAGAGATCGCCTCCGCGCAGCCAGCATCGCCAGCCCGCGGCCTCGCTGCTGCCGACAGCCAGTTCCGGGTATGGTTCGTTGAACAGGTCGAAGATGACCGCGTCATCGCCACGGAACGTTCGCGCCACCGATGTCCAGAACGGGATCGCCTGGGCTGCATCCGGCATCGGCTTCTGGCACACTGCCTCCGCCGAGGCACAGTGCGATGTCGGGCCCGTATAGACGCCCTGGGTCCAATGCAGGTCCAGTATCGCCGCGAGGCCGTCGCGATTCAGCAGCTGCACATAGGCCTCGATGGCGCGGCGATACCTCATTCCCCGGTACTTAGCCGGGACGTAGGAGAGTCCGTTCCAGCAAGCCTCGTTCAGCGGCACGCGGACGGCATTCACCTTCCACTTCTTCATGGCGGTGACTGACGCCTGGTTCATCAGCCCGGTCCAGATGCCCAGGTCCTGCACGCAGGCGAACTCACCGCCCGAGCGGTCGACGCCGTGCAGCACCACCTGCTGGCCGTTGGCGTTGACCAGCTCGTTCCCTGACACGCGCACCTCAAGCGTGGCGCGGTTGCGCCCGCCAAGGAGCAGCACGCCACATACCGCCAGCGCGCCAGCGCACAGCACGGCCATGAGCAGTCCGATCGACCGTGCGCCGGGAAACCGGGGCTTCATGAGATCCGCCTACCGCCAATCATCCTTAGGCCCATGGCATTGGTGGGCGTACCAGCGGGTTTAGGCCGGTTGTGACTCGATACTTGACGCTTCGCTAGGTACGAGAAGTAATCCTCACCCGCTGGGGCATTGGATCGCATTGTGTCGACCAAATAAATACAGCTTCTTAGGTAGAAGTGAACTCTTGGTTACCTTTCTAGCTAGAAGTGAACTCCTCGTTACTCAAACCGACATTGCGGATCTTAGTACCCATATCAGCTAGTGTCAGTTTGCGCGCTAACCCTATGCGCTGATAACAATGGATCCGCGTCGCTAGTTTCCGGTATGGCTATTAAGCCCCTTAGGGACCGGGCGGCGGGGGGTGGTCACGCCAGCATGAGCTCAGGCCGGAGGGGCGTTTTGCTCAGTAAGTCGCAGGAAACAACCAGGTATCAACCGGGTCATTCGGGTCGGCTTACCATGGCTGACAAAAGAGTGACCTGTATTATCAGGGAACTTATGGCATCGCGCATAGACGGGGGCTTCGGGCTGTGACCAGCACGCTAGAAGGTGTTGATACTCATCGGCAGCCCGAGTCAGGTGATGTAGCAACATCTCCGACTACTAGGCCCTTCGCCGGCCGAAGCCGGAGGTTCCCAGCCTGGTCACTTCTGCTGGCTATTCTGGTGCTCCAGGCTGCCTTGTCCGCGCGACTTCTCCGTGCAGACACCGCCTTCGGTGACGAGGCCCTGTACCTCTATGCCGGCCACCTTGAATGGGCGTACTGGCTGCATGGCTATAACAGCGTGTACCGAGCTGCCTTTCCGTCTTGGTTCTCCGGGTCACCGGTCATCTATCCTCCGCTCGGTGCGATCGCCGACAGTCTTGGCGGGCTCCTTGCAGCGCGCCTTCTGTCGCTCGGGTTCATGCTCGGCGTGACGACGTGCCTCTACGGCGTGGCCTCCCGCTTGCTTGACCGCCGGGCCGGCCTATTCGCAGCGTTTATTTTCGTGATGATCGCCCCCACCCAGGATCTTGGTGCGTTCGCCACCTACGACGCCATGGCCCTGTCGCTGCTCGCCTTCGCGACGTGGATTGGAGTGGTGGCGGCAGGGCTCAGAATCGGCCCGCGGGTGGTTCTGCTCGCCACCTCTGGCGCGGTGATCGTCCTCGCCGACGCCACAAAGTACGCGACCACGCTATGGAGTCCCGTAGCGATTGTGGTCATAGCAACCGCCGCGTGGCAAGCGCGTGGCTTCCGCCCTGGACTCTATGCCGGAGCGACCGTCTTTGGCGCATGGACTATAGCCCTGGCGAGCGCACTCGCCTGGGGAGGTCGGGTCTACTGGCGTGGCATCTTGCAGACCACGCTCGCGCGATCGACTTCCAGCGCGCCCGCCTCCGCTGTTCTTCACCAGTCCTTTACGCTGATTGGTCTTGTGCTCATCCTCGCGATCTTCGGGGCGATAGCGAGCATAGGGGCCGATGCCAGGACGCGCGTCCTCTGCTGCACCGCCGTCTTCGCCGTCCTCCTTGCCCCGCTCAACCAGGCCCGGATTCACACCACGGTATCGCTGCACAAGCACGTCGACTTTGGTGCTTGGTTCGCTGCGATCGCGGCCGGTTACCTCTTGTCCCGGATTAGCAAGATTGATGCGCGCCGGGGTTGGTGCACGGCGGTCGTCGCGATCATCGCCGTCCCTGGCCTACTGGCCTCCTTCGGTGAAGCAGGCCTATGGGCCAGTTACTGGCCGAATACTACCAAAATGGTGGCCGCCCTGCGACCGCTAGCTAAGCCGACGGGAGGGCAGTACCTATTCGAGGAATTTGATGTCGGCTATTACTACCTGCACAGCGACGTCTATCCTGGTCAGCTTCAAAACATGTTTGGATTCCTTTACTGGGATCAAAGAAGGCATATTCTGCTAAGTGGCCCACCCGCGTTTCGCCTCGCGATCACTAATCACTACTTTAACCTCATCGAGGTAGACGGCCAGAACATTTCCAAGCCAACCACTAAAGCAATTGAACACTCTTTGGCTAGCACCCGCGGATATCGGCTGGTCTTCAAGCAGCCATGGGGTCCCTCGGACAGCGCTGGGCCTGCCCATGGCTATATAGAAATCTGGCGGCTTGTCACCCGGCGAGGAAAAGCATCATGACCGAGCTTCTGAAGGTCGAGGTGTGGGCGATAGTTGTCACCGGCGCGTTCGTCGCAATCGCTGCGGTACTGATCAGGGTCGGCTGGCGCCGCGGCAAGAAATTGGAGGATCGATGAAGCATCGTTACGACATTCCTGACGTCACAATTCGTCAGCCGCGGCTGGGGTTGCTGGTGTTGGGAATCGGAGTAGTGTTCGTGGCCGAGCTACTGCATCACCTGGATATCATCGCCACGCATCGTGCCGATAGGGTGCTGATGCTCATCTGGACCGGCACGTTCGCGCTGTCAATTGTCCAGCTGGCCATCTCGTGGAGAGATCGGCCTCGAACCGTGAGTGAGCGGCAGCAGCGTAATTTGGACCGACTGCGCACCACGGTCAATATCCCTGTATATAATGAAGATCCCGATTTGATAGATAGAGCGCTGTTCGCACTGTTTCGTCAGACTCGCTTGCCTGATCGCGTGCAGGTCGTCGATGACGGTTCTGGGGTGGACTACTCCGAGATCATCGAGTACTGGCACGCGCACCACCCGGAGAGCGTGGACTTCTCATGGGTCCGCCAGGAGAACCGGGGGAAGAGGCACGCGCAAGCGCGGACGTTCTACGGCGACACCGCCGACGTCTTTATCACCCTTGACTCCGACACCGCTCTGGAAAGGCGTGCGGTCGAGGAAGGACTGAAGCCCTTTGCTGACACGCGTGTCCAGTCCGTCGCGGGGCTGGAGCTGGCATTCAACCAGAACTCGAACTGGCTGACCCGCGTCAACGGTGTACGCCAGTTGGCCTGGCAACTCAGCGCATGTGCTGCCCAGTCGGTCATGGGCAACGTCCTGGTCAATCGGGGCACGTATGCCCTGTATCGCGCCGATGTGGTGCGCGACAACCTGGATAACTACCTTGCGGAGAACTTCTTCGGCCATAACGTCCGGTTCGGCGACGATTCGCTGCTGACCACCTTCGCCCTTGGCCGTGGACGGGCTGTGCAGCAGACCAGCGCGATCCAGCTCACGATGTACCCGGAGAACCTTGATCATCACCTGAGGCAGTGGGCCAGGTGGATGCGCTCATCGACGATCCGCACTTTCTGGCGCATTCGCCACCTGTCGCTCTCCTCCTATGGCTGGTGGATCACCGTCATTAACCTCTGGCTCTTCTTTGCTTCCACGATCGCATCCATCGCGGCAATCGCGATGTGGCCGGTGGCGCACCAGTTCATTCTGGACGCCGTGGCCGCACCGGTGATCTGGATGTATCTCACCTGCGTGCGGAATTTCATCGTGGACCGGAGCGACGAGACACTGGCTGACCAGCTAGACACGTTCGTGCTCGTGCCCATAGCGTTCGCCTGGCTGCTGGCCGTGCTCAAGCCGCTGCGTCTTTGGGGTATGTCGACCTGCTGGCGAACCGGCTGGGGAACCCGTGCGAAGGTAGAGGTTGGCCTTACCGCAGCAAGAACGCCGAGTGCCGATGCCGAGGCGGCGTGAGATCGGTCTCTGTTGCTGCCGCGCTCATCGCGGTCAACGCGGTCGTGGGATGCAGCGCTGTCGCGAATTATCACATGGTGGCAACCGCGCCCGGCTCAGCGCCCGGCCCGTGCGCGCGCGCTCATCACCTCGCAGGTGGCCACCATTATCAGCAGGCAGGCCCCTACATTGGCGTGACGGTGGCCGGCTTTCCGAAATACACGTCAAGTCTGACCAAGTTCGAGAACGCGACCGGTGTGCGGCCGGGTCTCATCAGTTACGATCCACGATTTGGTGCGCCCTTCGACTCCAGAGCCGCATGCTACGCGGTGTCACGTGGGGCTATCCCGGTGATCCAGATCAATCCCGTGACAACGCCGCTAGCAGGGATCGTCAGTGGCAGGTATGACTCCTATCTGCGCTCGTACGCGGCCGAGGTGAGAAGGTTCAAGGCGAGAATTGTAGTGAGCTTCGGCCACGAGATGAACGCCATGTGGTATCGCTGGGGATGGACTCATACTCGGTCACGGCTGTTTGTAGCCGCATGGCGGCATATAGTCGACGTATTCCGGGCGGAGCGCGCCCATAATGTAACCTGGCTGTGGATAGTCAGCGGGCTGGGCAGCCCGCACATCACGTCACCCAGACCGTGGTGGCCGGGTGGCGATTACGTGAACTGGGTCGGCATAGATGCTTACTATCATCAGCCGTCGCAGACGTTCAGCACGGTGCTGGGCCCAACTCTCGCCGCCGTGCGTAGCTTCACCCACAAGCCTGTGCTCCTCGCGGATACAGGGGTGTCCCCGGCTGCCGGAGAGGCAGCCAAGATAGCGAATCTATTCGCCGGGATACGCAAATACCGACTCCTGGGGTTGGTTTGGTTCGACGCCAATAAGGTGCCGAGCTGGCGGCTCGAAGCCAATCCAGCCGCAGTTGCCGCGTTCAGGCGCGAGGTAGAGAAGCACATGAAGCCTCGCGAGTTACGGTCACGTTAACAACAGGCTAGCTTTGGGTTATCCATCCGGGGCAGCAGATGCCTTCAGGCCGGCTGGGTTGGCGATAAGGTCGCTCACGTCAATAGCCAGGCACAAGCAAGTTCCTGCGCCTGGCTATTTGGCTGTGTCAGGCATCGATTTTCAAGGTGAACTTCTGATTACCGAAACGGTCATTCGATCATAGACCGGCCCTATCTTGGCAGTGGCTCTGTTGCCAATCTGCCCACTTATCGACATACAATTGTCCTGCGTGATCAGTTCCATAAGAGATGGCAACATCGCTGCGAGGATTTTAGGGGTGCGCTGTGAATGATCGACCTCGGCTAACTGTTCTTGGCGCTGGTTATCTGGGGATAACTCACGCGGCCTGCATGTCGAGCCTAGGGTTCGATGTGCTCGGTGTAGACACCGACGCGACGAAGGTCGACCAGTTGAGCGCCGGGCGCACTCCAATTCACGAGCCCGGACTCGAAGGACTCCTGAACGGCGAGCTGACTGCCGGGAGGCTGCGGTTCACTACCTCCTACGTCGAGGCGGCGGCGTTCGGCGATGTGCATTTCATCTGCACGGGAACTCCGCAACTGCCTGACAGCAGCCGGGCTGACATGTCTCAGGTTCATGCGAGTATCAGCGCCTTGGTCCCGATGCTCGACCGCCCATCGCTGATCGTGGGCAAATCCACCGTGCCGGTGGGGACCGCGCGGGCGCTAAGCCAGGACATCGCGCTGACGGGCCGACCGGTTGAGCTGGCGTGGAACCCGGAGTTCCTGCGTGAAGGCACCGCTGTACAGGACACGCTCACTCCCGACCGGATCGTCGCCGGCGTGACCTCCAGCCGCGCGGAGAAAGTCCTGCGGCAGGTGTACGCCCGGCCGCTGAAGACCGGGACTAAGTTCTTCTCCACCACGCTCGAAACAGCAGAACTCGCGAAGGTCGCGGCGAATGCCTTTCTGGCCACCAAGATCTCCTTCATCAACGCGATGGCCGAGGTGTGCGAGGTCGCCGGCGGTAACGTGCGGGAACTGTCGAGCATCCTGGGCGCGGACCCGCGTATCGGTGCAGGATTCCTCCGCGCCGGGCTGGGTTTCGGCGGTGGCTGCCTGCCCAAGGACATCAGGGCCTTCGCCGCCCGTGCGGAAGAACTGGGAGTAAGCGAGGCCTTGGACTTCCTGCATGAGGTGGACAAGATCAACCTGCGCCGCCGCTCGCGCACCGCGGATCTGACGCTGCAATTGGCGGGCGGCGATCTGACCGGGGTTCCTGTGTGCGTGCTCGGTGCCGCCTTCAAGCCTGGCTCCGATGACGTGAGGGACTCGCCCGCGCTGGACGTCGCGCAGATCCTGCATGGCATGGGCGCGCGAGTAACCGTCTGCGATCCCGCGGCCGTCCCCAACGCGGCGCGGGTCTGCCCGGAACTTAGGTATAGCACCTCCCTCAATGAAGCTGCCCAAGGCGCGGACGTGGTCCTGCTGCTCACTGAGTGGCCCGAATTCGCGCGCTTGCGACCGGACGACCTGGACGGTGTCTGCGCGCGGCGGAACATGGTCGATGCGCGCGGCGCCCTGGACCCGGCAGCGTGGCGTGGCGCGGGGTGGGATTACCGCGCGCTCGGCCTGGCAACGGTTCCGTGCGGTCCTGATGTGGGCGCGCAACGAGACGGTGAACGGCACGACGAAGAACTCATGGCACAGGAAGGCTGACTTTACTTGAATCCATCAGGGGGGCCGCTCGGCGAAGTGGTCGTTATCATCCCGACGTACAACGAGCGTGAGAACCTCGAGGCGATCATCGCCCGGGTGCACGCCTCGGTCCCTAGTGCCGACATCCTCGTGGTCGATGACGCCAGCCCGGACGGCACCGGAGAGGTCGCCGACGAGCTCGCGAGGGAGGACGACCGGATCCACGTCCTGCACCGGCATGGTAAGTCCGGGCTGGGCTCCGCCTACCTGGCGGGCTTCGGCTGGGTGCTGGACCGTGGCTACGGCGTCGCGGTCGAGATGGATGCCGACGGCTCGCACGATCCGGCTGACCTGCCGGTCCTGCTCAGCGCTCTGGAGAGCGCGGACCTGGTGCTCGGATCGCGATGGGTGCCGGGCGCTGCGGTGCTGAACTGGCCGAGGTCGCGGATGATCCTGTCCCGTGGCGGAAATGCCTACGCCAGGATGATGCTGGGGATCGAGGCGCGCGATGCCACTGGCGGCTACCGGGCCTACCGCGCGGACACGCTGCGGGCGATCGCCCTCGAAGCGGTGCGATCTCAGGGTTACTGCTTCCAGGTAGACCTGGCACTGCGCACCTACCAGGCCGGGCTGACGGTCGCCGAGGTTCCCATCACCTTCACCGAGCGCACGCTCGGGGCCAGCAAGATGAGCCGGGCCATCATCCTTGAAGCACTGTGGATGGTTACCCGGTGGGGCCTGGCGGCGCGGCTCGCAGGCTCGACCAGCCGTCGCCCGCAGCCAGTCGAGCGGGCGCGGCAGTGAGTAGCTGAGTAGAGCCCGGCGGTACCGTCCGCGCCAGGTTATGCAAGGCAAGTCCGGGGCCGGTCTTTGGGATTGACCGGCCCCGGGTATTCGCGACTACCAACCGCCAGTCAGGCGGCCGGCCCGGCCTGCAGCGTGAACTCCTGCGTGTCAGGGACGACATTGCCGGTCAGGGTGTTCAGCCGGGAAACGCTCAGCCGGAAGGCCGGGCGTCCCTTTGACCCGCCGACGGTAAGCGCCAGCGGATGGCTGAAGTTCGGGTCCGAGGCGTTCACCCACGGCGTGTAGAGGGATCCGAACACCACGGTCTCGTTCTCCAGGTCGCCGACCCACAAGGTCCTGGCCGTGACGCCGCACTCCTGCAGGGTCACCGGCTCGTGGTTGACGTTCGCGGTGGCCACTCCCGCGCACAGGCCGCTCGCGTTGCCGTACGGCGCCCAGTTCGACTCGAAGACCGGATAGCCGGCCGGGTAGTTCTCGCAGACGTAGGAGGTACCAGGAATGAGGGAGCCGCAGTAGTCGCCCAGGTCACCGACCGCTGCTCCGCTGAAGTCCTCGTTCGGGCTGGTGTTGGTGGCCGTCTTGAGGTTGATGAACTGCCCGACCCGGCCACCGACCCCGTTGTCGCCGCGGATGTAAGCGTTCTGGATCAGGTGGTGACCGAGCACCAGGCTCGACAGGTCGAAGCAATTGGCGCCGCACGCCGGGGTCGCGTCAGGGCGCGTGGCGTGCGTTGACGCCTGGGCCGCGGTCCCGCCGAGCGTCGCCAGAATCGCCGCGGCGCCAAGTGCCATGAACATCTTGCGCATGATCTCTCCTTGTTCTGGCCATGCCTTGAGTTTTGGGGGGTTCCCAGCGCATGGCGGTAATTCGTGTGCTGTTCCGCATCATTTGAAGGAATTTCATGACGCGGCTAATTGCTAACGTATGCCAAGACGCTGGACGTCCATAAGCGGTTTACAAGAATTGCCGATGAATCCGAGTTGACAACTTATTCGTACCATTTATCTATGGTCGAATATTGTTAGCTCACGTATGTTGCCGATGCGGTCTTTAATGACCAGTTAGGACCAATCGGGGCCGCGGGGCGGGGACCGGAGGCCGTTGAGCGGGGACCGGAGGCGGCGAAGCGGGGGACCGCAGGCCGCGGAGCGGGGACCGCAGGCCGCGGAGTGGGACCGCAGGCCGCGGAGCGGGCGAGCGCCGTCCGTGACGTGGCGATGTGCGACGCTTGGTGGCATGACTCGCGCTCAGCTCGATAAGAGGCCAGCCGACGTCTCCGCGATGTTCGACGCCGTCGCCGACCGCTACGACGTGCTGAACGACATCTTGTCGGCCGGCCAGGATCGGCACTGGCGGCGCGTCGTCGCCCGGCTGGTGGCGGCGGGGCCAGGCGACCTCGTGCTCGACCTCGCCGCCGGGACCGGGACATCGTCGCGGGCCTTCACCGCCGCCGGCGCCCGGTGCGTGGCCTGCGACTTCTCGCTCGGCATGTTGCGGGCGGGCGCGCGCCACCCCGCCGAGCGAGTCAGCTTCGTCGCCGGGGACGCGCTCGACCTGCCGTTCGCCGACCAGGCGTTCGACGTGGTGACGATCTCGTTCGGGCTCCGAAACGTGGCCGACCCCGACGCGGCCATGGCCGAGCTGCTCCGCGTCACCAGGCCGGGCGGCCGCCTGGTGATCTGTGAGTTCAGTCACCTGCCGCGCCCGTTGCTTGACCACGCCTATCAGCGCTACCTGGCCGCGACGCTGCCAGCCATCGCCCGCGTCGTCTCGCCCAACGCCAGCGCCTACGCCTACCTGGCCGAGTCGATCAAGGCCTGGCCCGCCCAGAGCGACCTAGCCGACCGCGTAGCCGCCGCCGGCTGGACCCGAGTCACCTGGCGCAACCTCAGCACCGGGATCGTGGCCGTCCACGTAGCCCGCCGCCCCTAGTAACAGCGTCCAAAAGTAACAGCGTCCAACCGCCACCCCGAACCACTCACCGACCAGCCGACCGTCGACCCCGGCTCCGTGATAGGCCCCAGCCCGTGATCACGGATCATCGGCTGGGTGCTGACGCGCCGAACCTCCGTCAACTCGAATCTCCCATGATCCCGGAACCCTCTGGGGGCGCCGGCGCGTGACGCGCGCGATCTCCGTGATCAAGCTCTGGCTAGTGATCAGGGATCATCGCGCGGGTGATCAGACGCCCGAATCACCGTGTTCCGATCGCAAACATGATCGCGGAAACACGGCCGACCTCAATTAGGGGGTGCGATCATCCCGAGTCATGAGGCGCTCCGCGATCCCGGAGTCCCTCGGGGCCGCGTGTCTGTGGTCCCGGAGCACCCCGGGCCGCGTGTCTGTGGTCCCGGAGCACCCCGGCGGCCGTCCGCAGTTCCGTGATCATGTGCGGCCTGGTGATCACGGAGGTTCGCCGCGTGAAGTGTCCCCACCAGGACTTCCGTGATCAAGCTTTGTCCATGATCAGGGATCTTCGCTTGGGTGATCACGCGCCTAACCTCCGTTATCACGATTGAGACGTGATCACGGAGACCTGTCGGGGGCCATTACCGGACGGCCGTATCGGGCGGGGCGGCTGGGCTGGTCTGCGTGGGGCGGAGCTGGACCGGGCGGGCCGGACTGGCTGGGCTACGTGCGGGGCTGGAGTGCGTGGAGCGGGGCTGGACTGGGTCGGAGGACTAGGCCGGGCTGAGGGGGGCGGCCGGGCCGGGCAGTGGCCGGTCTGGGTGGGCGTCGCGGTAGGGGTGAAGCGCGCCGAGTGGGAGGGCTAGACTAGCTTCATCTGTACTTGTGAAGGCGTTCACAAGATTGGCGGGACGGGTCAGTGAGCGAGCAGAACCCCCCGGACTCGGCGGATATAGCTGATGTGATCGTGGTCGGCGCCGGCCCGGCTGGCGCCACCGCTGCTTACCATCTGGCGACCGCTGGCCTGGACGTGCTGCTCCTTGAGAAGACCAGCTTCCCGCGCGAGAAGGTCTGCGGCGACGGGCTGACTCCGCGCGCCGTGAAGGCGCTGACCACGATGGGCCTGTCCGCCGACGAGAACGACGGCTGGCTGCGCAACAAGGGCCTGCGCATCATCGGCGGCGGCGGCCGGATCGAGCTGGCCTGGCCCGAGCTCTCCTCGTTCCCCGGTTACGGCACGATCAGGGCGCGCACCGACTTCGACCAGATCCTGGCCAGGCATGCGGTCAAGGCCGGCGCCAGGCTGGCCGAGAACACCACCGTGACCGGCGCCACCCTCGACGAGCGAACCGGCCGGGTGACGGGCGTGACCGCCCGCGACACCGCTGCCAGCGCCGGGGAAGGTTCAGGGCGGGGCGCTAAGAAGACCGAAGGCCAGCAAAGAAACCTCCGCGCTCGCCTCGTAGTCGCCGCGGACGGCAACTCATCGCGGCTGTCGGTGTCGATGGGCCTGCACAAGCGAGATGACCGGCCCATGGGCGTCGCCGTGCGCACGTACTACCGCAGCCCCCGGCACAACGATGACTATCTGGAAGCCTGGCTCGACCTGTGGGACGGCAAGCAGTTGCTCCCCGGCTACGGCTGGATCTTCGGCATGGGCAACGGCACGTCGAACGTGGGCCTCGGGCTGCTGAACACCTCCGAGGCCTTCGGCCACATCGACTACCGGACGCTGCTGCGGCGCTGGCTCGCGGCGATGCCGGCCGAGTGGGGGCTCACCGAGGAGAACAGGACCGAGCCGGTGCGGGGCGCCGCGCTGCCCATGGGCTTCAACCGCACGCCGCACTACACCAGGGGCCTCGTCCTGGTCGGCGACGCGGCCGGGATGGTGAACCCGTTCAACGGCGAGGGCATCGCCTACGCGATGGAGTCAGGTGAGATCGCCGCGCGCTCCATCGTGCAGGCCCTCGCCCGGCCGACGGCGGCGGGGGCCGAACGAGCGCTGCAGGGTTACCCGGTGGCGCTGAAGCAGAACTATGGCGGCTACTACACTCTGGGCCGGACATTCGTGAAGCTGATCGGAAATCCGAACTTCATGAAGTTCGCCACCAGGCACGGGATCAAGAGCCCGGCCGTAATGCGGATGACGATGAAACTGCTTGGAAACCTGACCGAGCCGCGTGGCGGTGATGCGGTGGACCGCATGGTCAACGCGCTGTCTAAGATTGCGCCGGCGGCATAACGCGCGAAGCGGACCCCGGACAGCGTCGCCTGGACCCTAGAACAGCAAAAAGTGAGTAAGCGCGATCGGCGCGCCGCAGTGCGCCTGATCCGCAGCCCGAGATCGATTGGGCCGCGCGGCCGGATAGCAGCGCGGCAAGACAAGGGGGTGACAGAGCCGATGAGCTACTACGTTCCCATCATCGTGCTCGGCGCTCTGTCCACGGTGTTCGCCGTCTTCTCGATCGTTGCCGGGTCGATGAGCGGCCCGAAGCGATGGAATCGGGCCAAGCTCGAGGCCTACGAGTGCGGCATCGAGCCGACCCGGCAGCCGGCCGGCATCAGGTTCCCCGTGAAGTACTACATAACCGCGATGCTCTTCATCGTCTTCGACATCGAGATCATCTTCTTGTACCCGTGGGCGGTGGCCTTCGACCGCCTCGGCGCGTTCGGCCTGGTCGAGATGGTCACGTTCGTCGCAACCGTGCTAGTCGCGTACGTCTACGTGTGGCGCCGCGGCGGTCTGGAATGGGATTGACCGATGGGAATTGAAGAGAAGCTGCCGAGCGGCATATTGCTCACCTCGGTAGAGAAGCTCGCCGGCTACGCGCGCAAGTCATCGGTGTGGCCGGCCACGTTCGGACTCGCCTGCTGCGCGATCGAACTGATGGCGACCGGCGGCCCGCGGCACGACCTGGCCAGGTTCGGCATGGAGCGCGCGTCGAACACGCCGCGCCAGGCTGACCTGATGATCGTGGCCGGGCGGGTGAGCCAGAAGATGGCCCCGGTGCTCCGCCAGATCTACGACCAGATGTCCGAGCCCAAGTGGGTGATCTCGATGGGCGTCTGCGCCTCCAGCGGCGGCATGTTCAACAACTACGCCATCGTGCAGGGCGTCGACCACATCGTGCCGGTCGACATCTACCTGCCCGGTTGCCCGCCACGCCCTGAGATGCTGATCGACGCGATCGTCAAGCTGCACGACAAGATCCAGAACATGAAGCTCGGCGCGAACAGGGATAAAGAGATCACCGAGCTTGAGGACGCGAGGCTGCGGCGGCTCCCGTTGCTTCCTCACCTGCAGCCCGCCGTCCAGCCTGGTCACCAGGTGAGCCCGGCCGAAGTGCGGCATGAGGCCGCCGAGCGGACGGGAGCGCAGCAGTGACCGAGCCCAAGGACACCGGCGACGAGCGCCGTGCGGAGGAGGAATCGTCGCCGGAGGATCCCGCCGAGCAGGCGGGCGATGAGCGCCTGTCCGAGCCGGTGATCAGGACCGGCATGTTCGGCACCCACACCAGCGGCGACACCTCAGGCTACGGCGGCCTGATGGTCAGGCAACCGCCGCCGCCTTCATCCCCGCGACCGTACGGCTCTTACTTCGACGACGTCGCCGACGGGCTCGGAGACGCCCTTGAGGCGGCCGGCCTGAACTTTGGCACGGCCGTCGAGCGGGTCGTGGTCGCCTACGGCGAGCTCACCCTGCACGTCAGGCGCGAGTACCTGGTCGAGGTCTGCCGGCGGCTGCGCGATGACCCTAACCTCGCCTTCCAGCTCTGCCTCGGTGTCTCCGGCGTGCACTACCCGACGCTCGCGGGGAGCGAACTGCACGCCGTCTACCACCTGCTTTCGGTCACGCATAACCGGCGCCTCCGGCTGGAGGTCTCCGCCCCCGACGCTGACCCGCACATCCCCTCGGTCGTCCAGGTGTACCCGACCTGCGACTGGCACGAGCGGGAGACCTGGGACTTCTTCGGCATCATCTTCGACGGCCACCCGGCGCTCACCAGGATCGAGATGCCGGACGACTGGAAGGGCCACCCGCAGCGCAAGGACTACCCGCTCGGCGGCATTCCGGTGGAGTACCGCGGCGCTACCATCCCGCCGCCCGACGAGCGGAGGTCATACGAGTGACTAGCGCCCCAACCGCGGGGGGTTCCGGGGGGTCGTCCCCCCGGGCCGACACCGAGGGACGCGTCTATAACGTCGGCGGGCAAGACTGGGACGAGGTCATCTCCGCCGCCGACGAACTCGCCGATGACCCCTCCGAAGAGCACCTCATCGTCAACATGGGCCCGCAGCATCCCTCTACGCACGGGGTGCTCCGGCTCATCCTGACCCTCGACGGCGAGACCGTCACCGAGCTGCGACCGGTCATCGGCTACCTGCACACCGGCATCGAGAAGAACATGGAGTTCCGGACCTGGACGCAGGGCGTGACGTTCTGCACCAGGATGGACTACTTGTCACCGCTGTTCAACGAGACCGCTTACTGCCTCGCGGTCGAGAAGCTGCTCGGCATCACCGATGAGGTGCCGCCGCGGGCGAGCGTCCTGCGGGTCATGCTGATGGAGCTGAACAGGATCGCGTCGCACCTGACCGCGATCGGCACCTTCGGCCTCGAGGTCGGCGCCACCACCATCTTCCTGTTCGGCATGCGCGAGCGCGAGAAAGTGCTCGACCTGTTCGAGCTGATCACCGGCCTGCGGATGAACCACGCCTACGTCCGGCCCGGCGGGGTGTCGCAGGACCTGCCCGCTGGCGCGATCGAGAAGCTGCGCGAATTCCTTGCCGTGATGCCGCACCAGCTCGGCGACATCCGAGCGCTGCTTGACGCGGCCCCGATCTATCTCGCCAGGACCAGGAACATCGCCTTCCTCGACGTGGCGGGCTGCATGGCCCTGGGCGTCACCGGCCCGATCCTGCGGGCCGCCGGCCTGCCGTGGGACCTGCGCAAGAGCCAGCCGTACTGCGGGTACGAGACCTACGAGTTCGATGTCCCGACCCAGTCGAGCTGTGACGTATTCGGCCGGTACATGGTCAGGATGGACGAGATGGATCAGTCGCTGCGGATCATCGAGCAGTGCGTGGACCGCCTCGCCGCGCCCCGGCCAGCGAGCGACCCGGTGATGATCGGCAACGCCAAGATCGGCTGGCCCGCGCAGCTAGCCGTCGGACCTGACGGCCTGGGCAACTCGGCCGACCATATCGCGCACATCATGAGCCAGTCGATGGAGGCATTGATCCATCACTTCAAGCTGGTCACCGAGGGCTTCAGGGTGCCCGCCGGGCAGGCGTACGCGAGCGTCGAGTCGCCGCGCGGCGAGCTAGGCTGCCACGCGGTCAGCGACGGCGGTACCAGGCCCTACCGCACGCACTTCCGCGACCCGTCGTTCACTAACCTGCAGTCCGTGTCGGCCATGAGCGAAGGCGGCCTGGTGGCCGACGTGATCGCGGCGGTCGCCAGCATCGACCCGGTGATGGGAGGGGTGGACAGGTAATGGCCTTTACCGAGCAGGACAAGGCCGATCTGCAGGAGCGGGCCGGGCAGGTCATCGCCAGGTACCCGACGCCGCGATCGGCCCTGCTGCCGCTGCTGCACCTGGTGCAGGCGCATGAGGGCTTCGTGTCCGACGACGGCATCGAGTTCTGCGCCGACCAGCTCGGGCTGTCGAGGGCGGACGTCACCGGGGTCGTCTCCTACTACTCGATGTACAAGCGCCAGCCGGTCGGCGAGTACCACGTCTGCGTCTGCACGAACACCCTGTGCGCGGTCATGGGCGGCGACGCGATCTACGCCGACCTGCGCGAGCACCTCGGCATCGAAGGCGATGATCCGACCCCAGACGGCAAGGTCAGCCTGGAGCACGTCGAGTGCAACGCTGGCTGCGACTACGCCCCCGTAGTCATGGTCAACTGGGAGTTCTTCGACAACATGACGCCGGAGGGGGCCAGGGAACTGGTCGACGGACTGCGCTCGGGTGCCGACATCGCACCGAGCCGGGGCGCTCCCAGGCTGGTGAACTGGCGTGAAGCCGCGATGATCCTGGCCGGGTTCCCCGACGACCAGGCGGCCGGCGGCGACACCGCAGGACAGCCGACCCTAGCCGGACTCCGGATCGCCAAGGAGAACGGCTGGACCCCGGACGACGACGGAGCAAAGCCGTTGGGAGCACAGCAGTGACAACAGTGCTAACCCCCGAGCTCAGCGCGCACTGGGACGACGCCGACTCGTTCACGCTGGCCGGCTACCGCCGGGTCGGCGGATACCGGGCGCTGCCGAAGGCCCTGGCGATGGACCAGGACGCGGTCATCGCGGTAGTGAAGGAGTCGGGCCTGCGCGGCCGCGGCGGCGCCGGGTTCCCGACCGGCGTGAAGTGGGGCTTCATTCCCCAAGGCGACGGCAAGCCGCACTACCTGGTGGTCAACGCCGACGAGTCGGAGCCCGGCACCTGCAAGGACATCCCGACCATGCTGGCCACGCCGCACACGCTGATCGAGGGCGCGATCATCGCGGCGTACGCGATCAGGGCCAGCCGGGCCTTCATCTACGTCAGGGGCGAGGTGCTGCACTTGGTCAGGCGGCTGCACCACGCGGTCGCCGAGGCCTACGACGCCGGCTACCTCGGCCCGGACATACTCGGCTCAGGCTTCGACCTTGACCTGGTCGTGCACGCCGGGGCCGGGGCCTACGAATGCGGCGAGGAGACGGCCCTGCTCGAATCGCTGGAAGGCAAGCGCGGCCAGCCGAGGCTGAAGCCGCCCTTCCCGGCGATCGCGGGCCTGTACGCCTGCCCGACCGTGGTCAACAACGTCGAGTCGATCGCCAGCGTGCCGTTCATCATCGATCGCGGCGCCGCCGCCTTTGACGCGCTCGGCACCGAGAAGTCCAAGGGCTTCGGCATCTTCTCGCTGTCCGGCCACGTCACCACGCCCGGCCAGTACGAGGCGCCGCTCGGCGTGACGCTGCGCGAACTGCTCTCCATCGCCGGCGGCGTCAGGTCAGGCCACCTGCTGAAGTTCTGGACTCCTGGCGGGTCGTCCACGCCGATCCTGACGCACGAGCACCTCGACGTGCCGCTTGATTTCGAGGGAGTAGGCGCCGCCGGGTCCATGCTTGGCACCAGAGGGCTGCAGATCTTCGACGAGACCACCTGCGTGGTCAGGGCGGCGCTGCGGTGGCTGGAGTTCTACAAGCACGAGTCCTGCGGTAAGTGCACGCCCTGCCGCGAGGGCACCTACTGGACCGTTCAGCTGCTGCACGACCTCGAGCACGGCACGGGCAGCGTCGCCGATCTCGACAAGCTGCTCGACATCTGCGACAACATACTCGGCCGGTCGTTCTGCCCGTTCGGCGACACGTTGATCAGCCCGATCACGTCCTCGATCAAGTACTTCAGGGACGAGTACATCGAGCATGTCAACCGGGGCGCGTGCCCGTTCGACCCGGCCGCGTCGACGGCCTTCAGCCAATCATGGAGAACGCGATGACAGTGTCTCCGACGCCCGCCCAGCCCGCCCGGACGCCCGCCGCTGCTGCGCCTGTGCCCGCGCTGGCCGACGGCGTCCGCGTCACCGTCGACGGCTACGAGATCGTCGTGCCCAAGGGAACGCTGATCATCAGGGCCGCCGAGATGCTCGGGATCCAGATACCGAGGTTCTGCGACCATCCCCTGATGGACCCGATCGGCGCCTGCCGCCAGTGCCTCGTGCAGGTCGAAGGCCAGCCTAAGCCGCCGGCCTCCTGCACCACGACCTGCACCGACGGCATGGTCGTGCGAACGCAGGTGACGTCGCCGGTAGCCGAGAAGGCCCAGCGCGGCATCATGGAGATGCTGCTGGTCAACCACCCGCTCGACTGCCCGATGTGCGACAAGGGCGGCGAGTGCCCGCTGCAGAACCAGGCGATGACGGCCGGGGCGGGCGAGACGAGGTTCAGCGGCCCCAAGCGGAGGTTCGCCAAGCCGCTCGCGCTGTCCACGCAGGTGCTGCTCGACCGTGAGCGCTGCGTGCAGTGCGCGCGCTGCACCAGGTTCGCCGACCAGATCGCCGGCGACCCGCTCATCGAACTGATCGAGCGCGGTCCCGATGAGCAGGTCGGCATCGCCGACGGCGTGCCGTTCAACTCCTACTTCTCCGGCAACACCGTCCAGATCTGCCCCGTCGGCGCGCTGACCGGTGCCTCCTACCGGTTCAAGGCCCGGCCGTTCGACACCGTCTCCACGCCGAGCGTGTGCGAGCACTGCGCCGCCGGCTGCCTGCAGCGCACCGACGACCGCCGCGGCGCCGTCACCCGCAGGCTGGCGGGCAACGCGCCCGAGGTCAACGAGGAGTGGAACTGCGACAAGGGGCGCTGGGCCTTCGCCTATGCGACCGCCCCCGACCGGCTCATCACGCCGCTGGTGCGGGACTCCTCCGGGGTGCTGCACCCGGCCTCCTGGCCGGAAGCGCTCGACGCGGCGGCCCGCGGGCTGCTCGCCGCCCGTGGCCGCGCGGGCGTGCTGACCGGTGGCCGGCTGACGCTGGAAGACGCGTACGCCTACGCGAAGTTCGCTCGGGTGGCGCTGCAGACCAACGACATCGACCTGCGGGCCAGGCCGCACAGCGCGGAAGAGACGACCTTCCTCGCGACGAGGGTGGCCGGCCGGGACTCCGGCGTCACCTACACCACGCTTGAGCACGCTCCGGCGGTCCTGCTGGCCGGGTTCGAGCCTGAAGACGAGTCGCCCATCGTCTTCCTGCGGCTGCGCAAGGCGGCGAAGAAGCACGGCACCAAGGTCTTCTCGATCGCCGCCTTCGCGCCCGCCAGCCTCGCGCGGATGGCGGGAACGCTGCTGCCGACGCCGCCAGGCGGCGAGGCCGCCCAACTCGACCGCCTCGCGGATCCGCCCGCTACGCCCCCCGCCCACCGCCCATTGCCTCCAGGGCAAGACCCCGATGAGGTGATCAGGCAGGCCGCCGAGGCCCTACGGGCGGAAGGCGCGGTCATCCTGGTCGGCGAGCGGCTGGCCGAGGTACCTGGCGCGCTGGCGGCGGCGGTGTCGCTGGCCGAGCGCACCGGAGCCAGGCTGGCCTGGATACCTCGCCGGGCCGGCGAGCGCGGCGCGATCGAGGCCGGCGCGCTTCCCGTGCTGCTGCCCGGTGGCCGCCTGGTCGCGGACGCGGCGGCCAGGAGCGAAATGGCCAGGGCCTGGGGCGTTGCCTCGCTGCCGGCCGAGCCTGGCCGGTCAGCCGGCGAGATCCTCGCAGCGGCCGCCGCCGGTGACCTCGACGCGCTGATCATCGCCGGCGTCGACCCGGCCGACCTGCCTGACCCGGCCGCCGCGACTGACGCCATCGAGCGGGCCGGCTTCGTGGTCAGCCTCGAGTTGCGCGCCAGCGCCGTCACCGACCGCGCCGACGTGGTGTTCCCGGTCGCCGCGGTGGCCGAGAAGTCGGGCACGTTCGTGAACTGGGAAGGCAGGCCAGGCCAGTTCGGCGCCGCGCTGAGCGTGCCGGCGGCGAGGAGCGACCTGCACGTCCTCACGAGCATCGCCGACGCCATGGACGTGCACCTCGGGCTGCCTGACGTCGCGACGGCGCGGCGGGAGTTCACCGCCCTCGGCCGGGCGGTCACGGGTACCGGCGGCGCGCTCCGTGCTGGCCGCGGTGCCGGGTCAGGTCGCGCCAACCCGACCCCAGGGCAGGCACTCCTGGCGACCTGGCATAATCTCCTCGACGCTGGCCGGATGCAAGACGGCGAGCCGAACCTTGCCGGAACTGCCCGGGCCGCCGTGGCGAGGATGTCGGCGATCACAGCGGAGCAGGCGGGCGTCGCCGACGGCGGCAAGGTCACGGTGAGCACCGACCAGGGTGCGATCACGGTCCCGGTAGAGGTCACGATCATGCCCGACCGCGTGGTCTGGCTGCCGTCGAACTCCGCTGGTTGCGCGGTTCGCAGTCAGCTCGCTGCCGGGCACGGCAGCCTAGTGAGGTTGAGGAGCGCGGAATGATTCGCCACCTGGCGACTGGCGGCAGTGCCGCCACTTCGGCGCTGATTGACCATGATCCGTGGTGGCTGACGGCGCTGAAGGTTCTTATCGTCTTCTTGTTCCTGATGCTGACCACGCTGTTCATGATCTGGGCCGAGCGGCGGGTGATCGGCCGGATGCAGCAGCGGCCGGGTCCGAACCGGGCGGGCAAGTTCGGCTTGCTCCAGTCCCTGCTCGACGGGATCAAGCTGGCGCTCATGGAGGACATCGTCCCGCGCGGCGTTGACAAGGTGCTCTTCTGGCTCGCCCCGGCGATCGCCGCGATCCCCGCGTTCATCAGCTTCGCGATCATCCCATGGGGCCCGACCGTATCGATCTTCGGTCACCACACTCCGCTGCAGCTAGCGAACCTGCCGGTCGGGGTGCTGCTGGTGCTAGCGATGAGCTCGATGGCCGTCTACGGGATCGTGCTCGCCGGGTGGTCGTCGACCTCGCCGTATTCGCTGCTCGGCGGGCTCCGGTCATCGGCGCAGGTCATCAGCTACGAGATCGCCATGGGCCTGTCTTTCGTGCCGGTCTTCCTGTACGCGGGCTCGCTGTCGACCGCGCAGATCGTGCACGCCCAGGCGAATGGCGCGACGTTCCATCTCTTTGGCGCCGTTTTGCATTACCCCTCTTGGTTCGCCATTTTGCTGCTCCCATCTTTCGTCATTTACCTGATCACCATGGTCGGCGAGACCAACCGGCTGCCGTTCGACCTGCCCGAGGGTGAAGGCGAGCTCGTCGCCGGATATCACACCGAGTATTCCTCGCTGAAGTTCGCGATGTTCTACCTGGCCGAATACGTGAACATGATCACGGTCTCGGCCCTGGCCACCACGTTGTTCCTCGGCGGCTGGCACGCTATCTGGCCGGTGTCGGTCTGGTCAGGAGCGAACTCGGGCTGGTGGCCGGTGCTCTGGTTCGGTATCAAGGTCGGCATCTTGCTGTTCGTGTTCATCTGGCTGCGCGGCTCGCTGCCCAGGATCAGGTACGACCAGCTGATGGCCCTGGGCTGGAAGGTGCTGATCCCCGGCGCGCTCGCCTGGACGCTGCTGATCGCCACGCTGCGGGTCTACCGCAGGCAGGGCGGCGGGCTCGTCGTCTACATCGTCGGCGGCGCGATCATCGCCGCCGTGCTGATCTGGCTGTTCTCGGTCGATCTCGCGTCCGAGCGGCGGGCTGAGCAAAGGGCGGCGGCGGATGCTGCCCTCGACGAGGAGCTCGGCGAGTCCTTCCCAGTGCCGCCCATGGACCTGCCGCACTATCACGGCATCCTGGCCGAGGGCGCGGTGCCCGGTGAGCTCACCGCTGGCCGAGATACCACGCCCGCGACCGCATCGGAGGCTAGCGGTGCTTGACTTCCTTAATCCCGTCAAGGGCTTCGCGGTCACCTTCATGACGATGTTCAAGAAGGTCGATACCGTTCAGTACCCGGAAGAGAAGCTGCCGACGGCGCCCAGGTTCCACGGCCGGCACCAGCTCAACCGCTGGCCCGATGGACTGGAGAAGTGCATCGGCTGCGAGCTGTGCGCCTGGGCGTGCCCGGCGGACGCGATCTACGTCGAGGGCAGCAGTAACACCGACGCCGAGCGTTACTCGCCCGGTGAGCGCTACGGCGCCGTGTACCAGATCAACTACCTGCGCTGCATCCTGTGCGGCCTGTGCGTCGAGGCCTGCCCGACGCGGGCGCTGACCATGACCAACGACTACGAGCTGGCCAATGACAGCAGGGAGAACCTGATCTGGACTAAGGAGCAGCTGCTCGCGCCCTTGCAGCCAGGGATGCAGGCGCCGCCGCACCCGATGCTGCTCGGCGAGGACGAGGAGGACTACTACCGCCTCGGCCCGACCTTCGCGGCCGCGCAGGCAGCCGGGGACGACGTGCTCGGCTCCATGGTGGCTGATAGCAGCGCCGAGGCGGGAGGAGAGCAGTGAGCCACGCGCTGATCCTGGCGTCACCAGGCAGCAACTTCACCGAACTGGCGGCATGGTGGCTCCTGGCGATCGTCGCGGTCAGCGCGGCGCTCGGCATGATCTTTACCAGGCGGGCCGTCCACTGCGCGGTCCTGCTGGCGGTCGTGATGCTGATCCTCGCGGCGATGTACGCGATGCAGGGGGCGCCGTTCCTGGCCTTCGTGCAGGTGATCGTCTACACCGGCGCCGTGCTCATGCTCTTCCTGTTCGTCATGATGATCGTCGGCATCAGCTCGGCCGACTCGATCATCGAGACGATCCGAGGCCAGCGCCTGTGGGCCGGGCTCGCGGGGATCGCTTTCCTCGTCTTGCTGATCCTCGCCGTCGGCCACGCCGCGATCGGGCCGGCCGCCGTCGCGGGCCCGCGCGACAGCTCGGCGAACATCAATGACCTCGCCAAGCTGATCTTCACGACTTATGTCTTCCCCTTCGAGGTCACCAGCGCCCTGCTGATCACGGCGGCGCTCGGCGCGATGGTGCTGGCGCACAGGGAGCGCACCGATCCCAAGCCGACCCAGCGCATCCTGGCCCGCCGGCGGGTCGCTGGCGCGCACCCGACCCCGTTGCCTGGGCCAGGCACCTACGCCCGGCACAACGCCGTGGACATGCCCGCCCTGCTGCCAGACGGCACGCCGTCCAGGCTGTCGGTCAGCGGCGTGCTCGCGAACCGGGCGGTCGAGGCCAGGCAGGCTGGCGAGGCCGGCGGCCGCGCCGCCATCGGCGCCGACGTCCTCGAGCCGGGCGAGCCGGCCGACATCGGCGAGATCAGGCAGCCGGCGGAGGAACAGCCCGCGGACGTCGACCCCAGCGTGGAGGAACAGTGATCAGCCCGGCGCACTACATCGCGCTCGCCTCGATCCTCTTCGTGATCGGCGGCGTGGGCGTACTGATCCGCAGGAACGCACTGGTGGTGTTCATGTGCGTCGAGCTCATGCTCAACGCCGTCAACCTGTCGTTCATCGCGTTCGCGCGGCTGCACGGCAACCTGGACGGTCAGGTGATCGCGTTCTTCGTGATGGTCGTCGCGGCGGCCGAGGTGGTAGTCGGTCTCGCGATCCTCACCTCGATCTTCCGAACCCGCAAGTCGGCGTCGGTGGACGACGCCAGCCTGCTGAAGTACTGACGCCCCGCGCCGCCCTGGCCTGGTCAGGTCGCGGCGAGCCGCGTAACGAGTGAGTATTGGAGTGGTAGCAGTGACGGGCTCATTTGCGGGCACGCTGGCCGGCCAGGCCACGGCGCTGACCACGCTGCCCGCGGTCGGCGCGGCGCACGTCGCCTGGCTGCTGCTAGCGTTCCCGGCCGCCGGGGCGGTAATCCTGCTGCTCGGCGGCAAGCGCACCAACGCGTGGGGCCACTGGCTCGGCGTGACGATGTCGCTGGCGTCGTTCGTGTTCGGCGTCGTGCTGTTCGCTCAGTTGCTCAGCCGCCCAGCCAGCCAGCGCGGCCTGGACGACCACGTGTTCACCTGGATTCCGGGGATCGGCCGGTTCATCGTCCCGCTCGGGATCAGGATCGACCCGCTGTCCATCTGCTTCGTGCTGCTGATCACCGGGGTCGGGTCGCTGATCCTGATCTACGCGGTCGGCTACATGGCCGCTGACCCAGACCGGCGCCGGTTCTTCGGCTACCTGAACCTGTTCATCTTCTCGATGCTGCTGCTCGTCATCGCTGACAACTACCTGGCGCTCTACGCGGGCTGGGAAGGCGTGGGCCTCGCTTCCTACCTGCTGATCGGGTTCTGGTACTACAACCCGGCGCCGCCGGTGGCGGCTAAGAAGGCCTTCATCGCCAACCGGGTCGGCGACGCCGGCCTGTCACTGGCGATCATGCTGATGTTCGCCCAGTTCGGCTCGGTCAGCTTCACCGGCGTGTTCGGCAGCGTGCACCGCGCCAGCCCTGGTGTCGTCACCGCGCTCGGCTTGCTGCTCCTGCTCGGGGCCTGCGGCAAGTCGGCGCAGCTGCCGCTCCAGTCCTGGCTGCTCGACGCCATGGAGGGCCCGACCCCGGTCTCCGCGCTGATCCACGCGGCGACGATGGTCACGGCCGGCGTCTACCTCATCGTCAGGTCGGCGCCGATCTTCAACCTGTCCTCCGACGCCAGGCTCGTCGTCACGATCGTGGGTGCCGCCACGCTGCTGTTCGGCGCGATCATCGGATGCGCCAAGGACGACATCAAGAAGGCGCTGGCCGGGTCCACGATGAGCCAGATCGGCTACATGATGCTGGCGGCCGGCCTCGGCCCGGTCGGCTACGCGCTCGCGATCGCGCACCTGCTCGCGCACGGGTTCTTCAAGGCCGGGCTGTTCCTCGGGGCCGGGTCGGTCAAGCACGAGATGGACGACGAAGTGGACATGCGCCGGTTCGGCGGCCTGGCCACGGTGATGAAGATCACCTTCGTGACGTTCACGTTCGGCTACCTGGCGATCATCGGCATCCCGCCGTTCTCTGGCTTCTTCACCAAGGACCCGATCATCGACGCCGCCTACGCCAAGGGCGGCACGTCGGGCGCGATCCTCGGGACGGCGGCGCTGATCGGCGCCGCGATCACCGCCTTCTACATGACCAGGGTCATGCTCATGACCTTCGGCGGCAAGCGCCGCTGGGACGATCACGTTCATCCGCACGAGGCACCGCCGATCATGACGTCGCCGATGGTGATCCTGGCGGTCGGGTCGCTCGGCGCGGGCGGATTTCTGATGATCTCGAACCGGCTGATCGGCTTCCTCGCCCCGGTGGTCGGGACGCCGCCGCTGAACCACAGCTTCTACAGCCCGGTCAGCATCATCGCGCTGGTGCTCGTGCTGGCCGGGGCCGGGCTCGCCTGGGCGATGTACGGGCGGCGCGAGGTACCCGTCACCGCGCCGCGCGGCAGCCTGGTGACGGCGGCGGCCCGCCGCGACCTCTACGGCGACGCGATCAACGAGTCGGTGCTGATGCGCCCTGGCCAGTGGCTGACCAGGCTGTCCGTCTACTTCGACAACCGCGGAGTTGACGGCCTCGTCAATACCGTCGCCGCGGCCATGGGCGGGAGTTCGGGCCGGATGCGCAAGATCCAGACCGGGTTCGTCCGCTCCTACGCACTGTCCATGCTTGTCGGTGCCGTGCTCGTCGTCGGCGCCCTGCTGCTGGTACGGCTCTAGCCACAGATGAGGCGCTGATATCCCCATGACCAACTTTCCCTGGCTCACCGTCTCCGGCGTCATCCCGCTAGTCGGCGCCATCGTCATCGGCCTGACCCCAGGCCAGTCCGCCCCCGGCGGCGCGGCTGACCGGCGGGCGCGTGACTTGCTGGTCAAGCGGATCGCCCTGGTCTTCAGCATCCTGACGCTGGCCGTGACGATCGCGATGGCCGTCAACTTCAAGATCGGCGGGCCCCGGTTCCAGTTCACCCAGACCTATCAGTGGATACCGCAGTTCGGGGTGCACTACGCGGTCGGGGTCGACGGCATCGCGCTCGTGCTGATCCTGATGACCACGATCCTGGTGCCGGTCGTGGTGCTCGCGTCGTGGAACGACGCTGAAGGCTCGGCCAGCCCGGCGGGGGCCGCGCCGCCGCGCCGCAGCGTGAAGACGTACTTCATCTTGATGATGGTGCTCGAGACGATGATGATCGGGGTCTTCGCGGCCACCGACGTCTTCCTGTTCTACGTCTTCTTCGAGGCCATGCTGATCCCGATGTACTTCATGATCGGCAGCTACGGAGTCGGGCAGCGCCAGTACGCGGCGGTGAAGTTCTTGCTCTACAGCCTGCTGGGCGGGCTGCTCATGCTGGTCGCGGTCATCGCGCTGTACGTGTACTCGACCTCGGACGGCCGGCCCGGCACGTTCCTGTTCCTGCCGCTCGCCCACCTGGCCCTCAGCGCGACCGTGCAGAAGTGGCTGTTCCTCGGCTTCTTCATCGCCTTCGCGATCAAGGCGCCGCTGTGGCCGTTCCATACCTGGCTGCCGGACGCGGCGACCGCCGCCCAGCCAGGGGCCGCCGTGCTGCTCGTCGGCGTGCTCGACAAGGTCGGCACGTTTGGCATGATCAGGTACTGCATCGACCTGTTCCCCTCGGCCGCGCATTACTTCACGCCGCTGGTCATCGCGCTGTCGGTGATCGGGATCCTGTACGGCGCGATCGTGGCGATCGGCCAGAAGGACCTGAAGCGCCTGGTCGCCTATACCTCGGTCTCGCACATGGGCCTGATCACGCTCGGCATCTTCGCGATGACCAGCCAAGGCCAGGTCGGCGCCACCTTCTACATGGTCAACCACGGCTTCGCCACCGGCGCGCTGTTCCTGATCGCCGGCTTCATGATCTCGCGCCGCAAGTCCCAGCAGATCGCCGACTACGGCGGCGTGCAGAAAGTCGCTCCCGTCCTGGCCGGGCTGTTCCTCGTGGCGGGCCTCGCGGGCCTGTCGCTGCCTGGCCTGTCCACGTTCGTCAGTGAGTTCCTCGTCCTGGTCGGCACCTTCACCAGGTACGAGGTCGCCGCCGTGCTCGCCACCGTCGGCATCATCCTGGCCGCGATCTACATCTTGTGGATGTACCAGCGGACGATGACGGGACCGGTCAATCCAGAAGTAGCCTCGATGCCTGATCTGCGGGCCCGCGAACTGTGGGCGGTCGGCCCCCTGATCGCGCTGATCATCGTGCTCGGCGTCTACCCCAAGCCGGCCATTGACCTCATCAACCCGGCGGTGCACCAGACATTGGTCCAGGCGCACTCGACCGACCCAGTACCCCCGCACCCAGCAAGCGCGGTTGGCGCCAAGGTGGTTCTCAAGCCCAGCGTCACCTCCGCGGTCAAGAAGGGGAGCTAGCCGTGACCGCGTACGCCAGCGCGACCGCGCCTCTCATGCACAGCGCGACCGCGCCGCTCATTCCTACCCCGCACATCGAGTACGGGCTACTGTCCCCGATGCTGCTCGTCTTCGCGGCCGCGGTGGCCGGGGTGCTCGTGGAGGCGTTCGTGCCGCGCGCGCTCCGCCGCACGCTGCACCTGGCGATCACGCTCGGCGGCCTGGCCGGCGCCTTCGTGCTGACGATCGCGGTGTCGCTGGACAACTCGCTGTTCGCGGGCGGCGCTCCCGGCAAGATCGCCGCCGAGGGCGCGGTCGCCGTCGACCGGCCGACCCTGTTCATCCAGGGCACGATCCTGGTGCTCGCGTTCATCAGCGTGCTGCTGATCGCCGAGTCCAGCCACGATGTCAGCGCGTTCACCGCGCAGGCGGCGGCCCTGCCAGGCAGCGCCGAGGAGCGCGAGGGCCTGCTCGCCGGGATCAGCCACACCGAGGTCTACCCGCTTACCCTGTTCGCCGTCGGCGGCATGCTGCTGTTCCCCGCGTCGAACGACCTGCTGACGATGTTCGTCGCGCTCGAGGTGCTGTCGCTGCCCTTGTACCTGCTCTGCGCGCTGGCGCGGCGGCGCAGGCTCCTGTCGCAGGAAGCCGCGATGAAGTACTTCCTGCTCGGCGCCTTCTCCTCGGCGTTCTTCCTGTTCGGCGTCTCGATGCTGTACGGCTTCTCCGGGTCGGTGCGGCTGTCGGCCATAGCCGCCGCGGCCAGCGCCAACACCGGCAGCGCCGTGCTGCTCTACGCTGGCATCGCCTTGCTCGGCGTCGGCCTGCTGTTCAAGATCGGGGCCGTGCCGTTCCAGGCCTGGAAGCCCGACGTCTACCAGGGCGCCCCGACCCCGGTGACCGCGCTGATGGCGTCGTGCACGCTGGTCTCGGCCTTCGGGGCGCTGCTGCGGGTGTTCTACGTCGCCTTCGGCCAGCTGACCTGGGACTGGCGGCCGATGCTGTGGGGCATCGCGATCCTGACCATGCTGGGCGGCTCGATCATCGCCATCACCCAGACCGACGTCAAGCGCCTGCTCGCCTACTCATCGATCGCCCAGGCCGGCTACATCCTGACTGGAGTGATCGCCGCCACCACCGCGGGCCTGTCGAGCAGCATGTTCTACCTCGCCGCCTACGGCTTCGCCACGATCGGCGCGTTCGCGGTGGTGACCTTGATCCGTGATCCGGCCGGCGAGGCCGGGCACTTGTCCAGCTGGGCTGGCCTGGGCAAGCGGTCGCCGCTCGTCGCTGGCATCTTCGCGCTGTTCCTGATCGCCTTTGCCGGCATCCCGCTGACCAGCGGCTTCACCAGCAAGTTCGCTGTTTTCCAGGCGGCGATCGCTGGCGGTGCCGTGCCGCTGGTGATCGTCGGCGCGCTGAGCAGCGCCATCCTCGCGTTCCCCTACGTTCGCGTGATCGTGCTGATGTTCTTCAGCGAGCCGGCTGCCGACGGGCCAGCCGTGATCAGGCCGAGCGCGTTCACGGCCAGCGCGGTGGCCATCGGCGTGCTGGCCACGGTGGTGCTCGGCATCGTGCCCGAGCCATTGCTGAGGCTGGCGCACGACGCGGCCGCTCAGCTATTCGTCCGGTAATGCGCCAGTTGTCGGCGAGGATAGGGCCTGGCAGTATCGGCAGTGCGGGCAGGTGCGCTTATCGTGGTGATTACCTGGTAACCGGCCAGCTGACGGCAGGTCATTGGCGGCAGGTATAGCGATAGGGGATGAAGTGACCACTCTCGTTCCCGTGGCGCTATCGGACGCCGACCTGGCGGCCGATGTTGCCTCAGGACTCGTGCTGGTCGAAGAAGGCATGCGGGAAGCGGCCAGGGCCCAGCACGAACTGCTCGACGAGACGTCGGCCTACCTGATCGACGCCGGCGGCAAGCGGTTCAGGGCCACGCTCGTGCTGCTGGTCGGCCATTTCGGCGACCCGCACGACGAGCGGCTCGTGGCCGCCGCGGTAGCTATCGAGCTGATCCACCTGGCCACGCTGTACCACGACGACGTGATGGACGAGGCCGACTTCAGGCGCGGCTGGGAGAGCGCGAACTCACGCTGGACCAACTCGATCGCGATCCTGACCGGCGACTTCCTGTTCGGCCGGGCCTCGGGGATACTGGCCAGCCTCGGCACCGACGCGGTCAGGATCCAGGCCGACACGTTCAGCCGTCTCGTCGCCGGCCAGATCGCCGAGACCGTCGGCGCGCGGCCTGGCCAGGACGTCATCGAGCATTACATGGACGTCATCACGGGCAAGACCGCGTCGCTGATCGCCACCGCCGGGCAGTTCGGCGCGATGTATTCAGGAGCGCCGGACGATGTGGTCGCCGCGATCGCGCCTGCCTGCGCCGCGCTCGGCATCGCCTTCCAGCTCTCCGACGACATTCTCGACGTCATGAGCGAGTCGCTGCAGTCGGGCAAGACGCCTGGCACCGACCTGCGCGAGGGCGTCCGCACGCTGCCCGTGCTGCACGCGCTCAAGTGCGCCGGTCCCGACGACGCCAGGCTGATCGAACTGCTCAGCGCCGACCTGTCCGACCCCGAACTGCTCGACGAGGCACTGGGGCTGCTGCGCAAGCATCCGGGCATGGACCTGGCCAGGGCCGACGTGCGGCACTGGGCGAACCTGGCTCGAGAGCACATCACCGCCCTGCCCGATGTCCCCGCTCGGGCGGCCCTAGCTGAGCTCTGCGACTTCATGGTCGAGCGCACCAGCTAGCAGTGCGTATTCCGGCTCCATGATCTCCGTGATCATGGACCTTCCTCGATCACGGAGGTTAGGCGCGTGATCATCCGCTCGATCATCCCTGATCACGCGACGAGCTTGATCACGGAGCATCGCACGCCTCCATCCGTCCCTGCGAAGCTCCGCAATCAGGCGCACGGCCATGATCACGGACTCGGCGCGGGCGACCCGACGTGATTACGGAAGCCTGTCCGGGCACCGCGAGCCACCCTGGATGACCACGGAGTCCCTACGGCGTGAACGGAGGCCGTCTCCCTTTCCGGCGGCGCTTCGTCGCCCGCTCTGGCAACGACAACGAAGTTCCCGCGCTGCTGTCCTGACGACAGCTCCGGGACTACGGTGCGGTTGCGCGCGGGGGAACGGACGCCGGCGACGGCGCGCGGTGGGCCGGGACTGGGGGCAATGCGACAGGCTGAGTCACCCGGGCAACCACCACCCCCACCCGCTATACCCCCCACCCATAGCCCACGGGGCGGGAACAAGTAGTCCCAGGGGGACGCTGTATTTACCGCAGGGGCGAGTGCGAACGGATCGGCTTGATACGCCGCCCCTACGCGGAACGGCCGTGAACGCCCGTGAGCGCCAGTTGCGCCGGGCGGGGAGGAGATAGCCGTGGGGCTGTTTGGTACCAACAAGACTCGGATGGTCACCGCCGACCAGGCACTGCGTGGACGATCAGAGCACCTGAGCGTTCCTGCGGCGCACGAAGTGCTCGGCACTGCCCTGGTGCCGCCCTACCCGGAGGGCAGCGAGGTCGCCGAGTTCGCGCTCGGCTGCTTCTGGGGCGCGGAGAAGAGCTTCTGGCGGACCCCGGGCGTGATCTCGACCGCCGTGGGCTACGAGGGCGGCTTCACCCCGAATCCCACCTACGAGGAGGTGTGCAGCGGGGGCACCGGGCACGCCGAGACGGTACGGGTCGTCTTCGACCCGGCGAAGGTGTCCTACGCCGACCTGCTCAAGGTGTTCTGGGAGTCGCACAACCCGACCCAGGGCATGCGCCAGGGCAACGACGTCGGCACTCAGTACCGGTCGGCGATCTTCTACCGCTCCCCGGAGCAGCAGGCGGTCGCGCGGCAGTCGGAGGCCGCCTACCAGGAGCAGCTGACGAAGGCCCGCTACGGCCAGATCACCACCGAGATCGTCCCGGCCACCGAGTTCTACTTCGCCGATGGCTACCACCAGCAGTACCTGGCCGACACGAAGAACCCGTATGGCTACTGCCCCGACCACGGCACGGGCGTCTCCTGCCCCGTCGGCCTGGTCACGGCGAGCGGCCCGGTCGACGCCGTGCCGTCGGATAAGTGAGCCGGGCTGTCTGGCGGCTCTTGTAAGCCGCTCGTCAGCGCCTTCGGCTTGACGGACATGATCGACTCGTTCTAGCTTCTCAACGTAGAAGCAGAAAGTTAAACTTACACCTACACTGTAAGTTTCGAGGCGGAAGCTACAGTGTAGGTGTAAGTTTTGCGCAAGGGAAGGTCATGCCTGAGCCGGTGGAGGACCTGGTCAAAGTCGCTGATGTAGCACGTGAGCTCGGTCTGTCTCCGACTAGGATCAGGCAGCTTGCGGATACTGGCGTCATTCCTTCGTCGAGAACGCCGGGAGGCCATCGGCTTTTCAACCTAGGGGCCGTGCGCGCAGCGGTAGCTCGTCGAACGCTGCCCGAGGATCCCTTGACGGCAACGATGGATGCCGAGCCGTCATGGCTGCACGAGCTGACTTTGCTAGGACTGTCAGAGGATGTCGTATGGCGCAAGGTGGCAGAAGATCTGGGCTTGGACAAAGAAGGTCCTGCTGGGCGAGTCGTCGCTTATGCCTTTACTGAGATGCTTAACAATGCTATTGACCATTCCTGCAGTGAAAGCGTAACCATAACCTGGTGGACTGACACGGACCAGTGGACCTTTGAGGTGAGGGACTACGGTGTCGGCGCTTTCCCGAAACTCCGCCAAGGACTCAACTTGGCTAGTGAGTTTGAAGCTGTTCAAGAGCTCTCTAAAGGAAAGCGAACAACTGACCGGCAGCATCACGCAGGTGAAGGAATATTCTTTACATCTAAAATCGTAGATCTCTTCCGGCTGACTTCATCGGGCGTCAGGTGGACGGTTGATAACCTCCGCCATGATTCCGCTCTCGGCTTGGTTACTCCTGCCGAAGGGACATCGGTGGTGTGTCAGATTGATCCGCAGACGGACAGACGGATTGCCGACGTGTTCCATCAATTCACCCGTGATCATGCTTTCGTCCGCACACGTCCTGTTGTCAAGCTCTTCGAGATAGGTACAGTCTTCGTCTCGCGAAGCGAGGCAAGGCGACTCCTCGACGGGCTAGATGCTGACTTCGACACTGTTGAGGTCGACTTCACGGGTGTGAACGATGTTGGACAGGGTTTTGTCGATGAACTTTTGCGAGTTTGGCCGAACATTCATCCCGGCAAAACGGTGATACCTACCAATATGAACGAAGCCGTAGAATTCATGATTAAACGAGGTCTGTCTAGAATCGACAGGCCACCTCAGTCGTGAGTACAGCAAGCTCGCTTCGTTTCGCCTCAGCCCGCTTGTATGCATCGGGTTGATCACAAGGTGGCGTATCGGCGAGTGGTAGCAGGCAAGGTGGAAACAGTTACGGACGTGAACATGCCTCGTCGATATCTATTAGCCGGCGCCGTCGCGCTAACCCTAACCGCAGCGGGTTGCTCATCATCTCCGGCTAGTCCGCCGCACAATGCCCATTCGGCGTCACCAAGTAAGTCGGCCTCATCTTCGCCGACCACCACGACACCGGCTAAGCCGGTCAGCTGGTCGGTCGCGACGTCGGCCCAGGCCGGCGGCGGGATGACGGCGCTGATCGCCGCGGCGAAGCGGGAAGGCACGCTGACCGTGATCGCGCTGCCTTCCACATTCGCCAATTACGGCACCATTATGAAGACCTTCACCAAGCTGTACGGCATCAAGGTCACCGACATCGATCCTTATGTCAGCAGCCAGCAGGAGGTCAGCCAGGTCAAGCAACACCGGGGCAGCCAGCAGGCGGCCGACGTCGTCGACGTCGAGACCCCGGTCGCGCAGGCGAACGCCAGCTTGTTCGCGCCGTACCAGGTCGCGACCTGGTCGGCGATCCCGGCCGGGCAGAAGGCACAGGACGGGGCCTGGGTACAGGACTACGGCGGCTACATGTCGGTCGGCTACGACCCGTCCAAGTTCGGCCGGATCACCTCGCTGAGCCAGCTGCTCAGCCATAAGTTCGCCGGCTCGATCGCGCTCGACGGCAACCCGAGCCAGGCTACCTCGGCGCTCTACGGCGTGATGATGGCCAACTTGGCGCTCGGCGGCACGGCGAGCGACATCTCGGCGGGCGTCAGCTTCTTCCGCAAGCTCGCGGCCGCGGGCAACCTGGTCTCGGTCCCGGCGACGACGCCGCTCACGATCAAGTCAGGTACCACGCCGGTCGTCTTCAACTGGGACTACCTGAACACCGCGCCGGTCGTCGGACGCTCAGCTTCGGCCTGGAAGGTCTTCATCCCGCCGGGCGCGGCCGTGGGCAGCTTCTACGCCCAGGCGATCAACCTCCACGCTCCCCACCCGGCCGCGGCCAGGCTCTGGGAGGAGTTCCTGTACAGCCAGACCGCCGACGGCGGGCAGAACCTGTGGCTCAAGGGCGGCGTGCGGCCGGTCGAGATGGCCGCCATGACCGCCGATCACACCATCGACGCCGTCGCCGCTTCGGCCTACCCGGCCATCGACGGGACCGCGACGTTCCTCACCACGAACGAGGAAGCCGCCGCCACCCATTACCTGCGCGGACACTGGAAATCGGGGTGACCGCGCCTTCCGCCGGGTCGCGTTAGCGAGCCGGGATGGGCTCGTCAGGAATGCCCCAGGACTTGCTCGGCGCCGAGCGCGGCATGACGGCGTGCTTGCCTGGGTTCAGCAGAGCCTGGATGACCTCGGCGGCATTCTCGATCGTGTCGATGCCGTAGGCCATCGAGGGATTACCGTAGGTCAGCATGGTGATCAGGTACGCCCGGTGCGTGGTGGTGAACGTGCCGATACTGTTGATCTCCCAGGCACTTCCCGGGTAAGGCAGCCAGCCATTCTTGACGTGCCAGAGCACGTCGCGCGGCGTCCCTGCGGGCACGCCCCACCGCTGCGCCGCGATCACGTGGTGCATCAGGTACCTGATATAGATCCGCGAGGCTTGGTTCAGGACCGGGTTAGCCCCGGTAATCAGGTTGAGCAGCAGCAGCTCGTCGTGCGCGGTGATCAGGGTCAGGCCCCAGGCCGTCGCCAGCTTGGTCTCGCGCATCTTCGCCAGGTCGAGGAACCGCTGCATGTAATAGTGGCCGACATCGAACCACAGGTAGTTCGCCGCGGCATTATCAGACTGCGTGATCATCAGCCACGCCTGCTGCAACTCGGTCTCGGTCAGCGCCCGGTGCTGGACCTGAGCCTTGTGCATCAGCGCCCCGAGAATCGTCACCTTGATCACGCTGGCCGCGTAAAAATGCTCGTACGGGTGGTACCAGCACGTCACCCCGGTCTGACTGTCAGTCAGGTTAAGCCCGACCTCACCGACCCGGCCCTGCAGCCGCGCCGTGATGTCCTTCGCCATCCGCACGGCCAGCGGCTTGTACGCCTTGACCACCGTCACGCACTGAGCCCCGGTCGGCTTGCTCACCGCGTTCGCCGGCGCGAAGCCAGTCAGCGTCATCGCCGACGCGGTCACAACGACAGCAGACGCCCACAGATGCCGACCACGCATTGGTTCCCCCCGTTTGTTCTTGTCTCGCGTGCGTCAGCTTACAGATTCGTGCTGTTCTGTTGGGCGGCTCTTCGGTAAGACACCCACACCGGGGAAGTCGGGCGGCATGCCGTCCCCGCCTGGCTGCTCCGCAAGGCCTGGCGGGGACGGCATGAACCGCCCGCCTTTACTCTGGGCGACGGAATCGACTCGACTGGAGGGCTAGTCAATGAGCGTGCGCGTAGAGCGAGCCGAGGCCATCACGACGGTGATCATTGACCGGCCCGAGGTCCGGAACGCCGTGGACCGGGCGACCGCCGCCCAGCTCGCTGACGCGTTCCGCGAGTTCGAGGCTGACCCTTCAGCGGCCGTCGCTGTCCTGTTCGGGGCGGGCGGCACCTTCTGCTCGGGAGCGGACCTGCGGGCGGTCGGCACCCCCGCAGGGAACCGGGTCGCTGCTGACGGGGACGGGCCGATGGGCCCGACTCGCTTGCGGCTGACCAAGCCAGTGATAGCAGCAGTTGCCGGCTATGCAGTCGCCGGCGGGCTAGAGCTAGCCCTGTGGTGCGACCTCCGAGTAGCCGAGCAAGACTCCATTTTCGGCGTCTTCTGCCGCCGCTGGGGAGTCCCCCTGATAGACGGAGGCACAGTACGCCTCCCGCAGCAGATCGGCCTCAGCCGCGCCATGGACATGATCCTGACCGGCCGCCCGGTAGCAGCCGAGGAAGCTCTAGCCATGGGCTTGGTCAACCGAGTAGTCCCCACCGGGAGCGCCCGCGAAGCCGCAGAGCGGCTAGCGGCAGCCCTAGCCAGCCTCCCGCAGACCTGCCTGAGAAACGACCGCCTCTCGGCAATCGAGTCGCTGTCGCTAGGAAACGAGCAAGCCATGGCCAACGAG
>DATKFV010000185.1:0-44530 GCA_035511035.1 Streptosporangiaceae bacterium | reverse complement strand
GGCAGGTGCTGGGTGTCCGGCAGGGCAAGCGGTTCGAGGTGGAGCTGAGCGGTCCGGCCGACGAGGCGGTGCTCGGGCGGATCGCCGAGCTGGCCGGCGAACTGCTCGCCAACCCGGTCATCGAGGAATTCTCGCTGCACGAGGCCTGACGGTGCCTGTCGCGGCGCCAGGCCTGACTATGCCTTTCGCGGGGGCCTGACAGGGCCTTTCGCGGGGGGCCTGACAGTGCCTCGCGCGGCGCGGGGCCGGACCGGCGCCGTGTCCGCGATGCCCCAAGTCTTAGTGCAGGGTTCACGGTTATGCCGGCTCTGAGGGGGGAACCAATCAGAAAGGCCCAGCATGATCGGTGAAGTCAGCTAACTGAGGGGCGGATGCGGCTCAGATGAGACGCGCCGAGGAGCCGACCGTGGACGTGAAGTTCTGCCTCGTGTTCCCACGCGAGGCGCTGAGCGTACCGGTAATGCGCCGGGTGCTTGGCGACACGCTTCGCAGGCTGGGAGCGGATGAGGACGGTATCGCCGATCTTCTTCTTGCTGTCACCGAGGCGTGCACGAACGTGATCAGGCATGGCCGCGGTGGCCAGGGCCGTAGGTACGAGGTGGTAGCCAGCATAGGCGAGGGTGGCTGCCTGGTCCAGGTGCTGAACGGCAGGCGGCGGTTCGAGTCGCCCGTTATGCCCCGGGCCCGGCGGCCGGCCCGGCGGCCCCTGCACTACCTGGGCCCGCGGCACCGCTGGGCGGTGCGCTCGGGGATGCTCGGGAAGGCTGGCGACCGCCCGCCTGTCGAAGGCCAGGAAGTCGCCACGCTCCCGGAGTCCGGCCGCGGGCTTGCGATCATGCGAGCCTGCGTGGACGACGTGACGCTGAGCAGTGGCCCGGGCCGGCCCACCGTGGTGTCGTTGCAGAAGCGGATGGAGCTGCGCACCGACATCATGCTGGCCACCCCGCTGGCCGGGCAGCTCAGGGACGCCGGCTGACCCGGTAATCTGCGGGCATGACCGCACGCGTGGGCGTCATCACCTTCCCCGGGTCACTCGACGACTCGGACGCGGCCCGCGCGGTCGCCCGGGCCGGCGGTGAGCCGGTCCCGCTCTGGCACGGCGACAACGACCTGCGCGGCGTGGACGCCGTGATCCTGCCGGGCGGTTTCTCCTACGGCGATTACCTGCGCTGCGGCGCGATTGCCCGGTTCGCTCCGGTGATGCGCGAGCTTGTGCCAGCGGCCAGGGCGGGCCTGCCGGTGCTCGGGATCTGCAACGGCTTCCAGATCCTGTGTGAGGCGCACCTGCTGCCGGGCGCGCTCACCCGCAACGCCGGGCTGCGCTTCATCGACCGCGATGTCCGGCTGCGCATCGAGACCACCGCGACGCCGTGGACCCGCGGGTTCGCCCCCGGCCAGGAGATCACCGTGGTGCTCAAGAGCGGCGAGGGCGCTTACGTCGCCGATGCCGGCACGCTGGCCGCGCTCGCGGCGGGCGGCCAGGTCGTCGCGCGTTACTCCGGCGGGAACCCCAACGGGTCCGCTGGCGACATCGCGGGTGTCTGCAACGAGGCCGGAAACGTGGTCGGCTTGATGCCGCACCCCGAGCACGCGATCGACCCGCTGACCGGGCCGGGCCGCGATGGCCTGGGTTTCTTCACGTCGGTCGGCAGCGCCATGGCGGGCCGGTGAGCATGGTGGACACGGTGGCCCGCGCGGCCGCCGCCCCGGACCAGCCGCAGCCGCACGCCGAGCTGGGCCTCACCGACGCCGAGTACGCGCGGATCAGGGAGCTGCTCGGCCGCCGGCCAACTGACGCCGAACTGGCGATCTACTCGGTGATGTGGAGCGAGCACTGCTCCTACAAGTCGTCCAAGGTGTACCTGCGCCAGTTCGCCGAGAAGGCGCCGAGCACGCGGGCGCTGCTGGCGGGCATCGGTAACAACGCGGGCGTGGTCGACATCGGCCAGGGCTACGCGGTCACCTTCAAGATCGAGTCGCACAACCACCCGTCGTACGTGGAGCCGTTCCAGGGCGCGGCCACCGGCGTGGGCGGCATCGTCCGCGACATCCTGGCCATGGGCGCCCGGCCGGTGGCGGTGATGGACGCGCTGCGGTTCGGGCCCGCCGACGCGCCAGACACCCGCCGGGTGCTGCCCGGCGTCGTTGGCGGCATCTCTTTCTACGGCAACTGCCTCGGGCTGCCGAACATCGGCGGTGAGCTGGCCTTCGACCCCTGCTACAGCGGCAATCCGCTGGTGAACGCGCTGTGTGTGGGGGTCATGCGGCATGCGGACCTCAAGCTCGCCGCGGCTCGCGGGACGGGGAACGCCGTGATCCTGCTGGGCTCGGGGACCGGCCCGGACGGCATCGGTGGGGCTTCCGTGCTGGCCAGCGCCACCTTCGCCGGCGGCGAGTCGGCCAAGCGGCCGAGCGTGCAGGTCGGCGACCCGTTCATGGAGAAGCTCCTGATCGAGTGCTGCCTGGAGCTGTACGCGGCCGGGGTCGTGGTCGCGATCGGCGATCTCGGCGCCGCCGGAATCGCCTGCGCGACGACCGAGCTGGCGGCGGCCGGAGGCACCGGGATGACGGTCGCGCTCGACCGGGTGCCGCTGCGGGACGAGGGCCTGGGACCGGCGGCGATCTTGATGAGCGAGTCGCAGGAACGCATGATGGCGATCACCGAGCCCGCGAGCTTGCCTGCCTTCCTTGAGATCTGCGCGAAGTGGGACGTCCCCGCGACCGTGATCGGCGAGGTGACCGGCACCGGGCAGCTTGAGGTGGGCTGGCACGGCGCTCAGGTCGCGGCGATGCCGCCCGCCAGCGCCGCCGAAGGCCCGCTCTATGACCGGCCCGCCGCTAGGCCCGCCTTCCAGGACAAGCTCCAGCTCGACGAGCCGACGGCGCTGACCGGTCCGATGGTCGGCGCGACCGGTGACCGGCTCAGGTCCGACCTGCTCGCGCTGATCGGCAGCCCGGACGGCGCGGCCAAGACCTGGGTGACCGAGCAGTACGACCGCTACGTGCGCGGCAACACCGTGCTCGCGGTACCGCACGACGCCGGCGTGCTCCGGATCGACGAGGAGAGCTTCATCGGGATCGCGATCTCGACCGACGGCAATGGCCGGTACTGCCTGCTTGACCCTTACGCCGGAGCGCAGCTGGCGCTGTCCGAGGCCTATCGTAACGTGGCCGCCACCGGGGCCGTCCCGCTGGCCGTGACGAACTGCCTGAACTTCGGCTCACCCGAGGACCCGGCGGTGATGTGGCAGTTCGCCGAGTCGGTCCGCGGCCTGGCTGACGGTTGCCAGTCCCTCGGAGTTCCCGTGACCGGCGGGAACGTGAGCTTCTACAACCAGACCGGTAGCCAGCAGATCCACCCGACCCCGGTCGTCGGGGTGCTCGGCGTGCTCGGCGACGTCAGGACGCGGCTGCCGAGCGGCTTCGGCGCGGCGGGCGAGACGATCATGCTGCTCGGCGCCACCGCGGCCGAGTTCGGCGGGTCGCTATGGGCCTACGTGCGGCACGGTCACCTTGGCGGCCTGCCGCCGGCCGTTGACCTGGCGGCCGAGCAGCGCCTCGCCTCGGTGCTCGCGACCGGGGCGGCGCAGGGCTTGCTGTCGGCCGCGCACGACCTGTCCGACGGCGGGCTGGCCGTCGCGCTGGCCGAGTGCTGCCTGGTCGCGGGGACCGGTTGTGAGGTCGAGGTGCCGTCGGTGCCGTTCGTGTCGCTGTTCAGCGAGTCGGTGGCGCGGGCGGTGGTGGCGGTGCGAGCCCGGGCGCGGGACCAGTTCGGTGAGCTGTGCGCCGCCGAAGGAGTGCCGGCCTCGGTGCTCGGCCGCACCGGCGGGACCGCGCTCGACGTCGCCGGGCAGTTCGTCATCCCGCTCGACGAACTCGCGGCCGTTCACCAGGGCACGCTGCCAGCGATCTTCGGCTAGCTCGTCAGGCGCTCCACCAGAAGGCGATCTCCTGCGTCTTCGTGCGCGTCGGACCGCAGCGCTCAAGCAGCGCCCGGCCTGGCCCGCGCGGGGCAGTAAGGCAGCCGCCGGTCTTGGCGTTGGCGTATTGCGCGATCGACTGGCCGACCACGATCTGCGAGTGCAGCATCTTCCAGCGCTGGGCCAGAGCGAGGTCGCAGCGGGTGAGTCGCAGCCCGTGGGCTCCCAGCGGGGTCAGGCACTTGTCGGTCGGCACGTAGATGAAGACCTCGGTACCGTTACTCATCTGGTCAGCGGTCCACTCGGGCGTCCCGGCCGACAGTTCCTTGCGCGGGATCTTGGCGAACTCGATGGACGTGCTCTTGACCCGCAGCATCAACGGGTGGTCGGCGGGATTGTTCTGCCACGGCTCGCCGTCGTCGTCAGGACCGAAGTCGATCACTCCGATGGTCTGCATGCTGACGACCTTCCCAGCCGGCGGTGGCCGGCGGGCGTGGGTCACCGGATGCTGCGCGTGGGCGGCGCTCAGGTAGACGCCAAGAACGCCGCCGGCGAGGACCACGACGACAGCAACGCCGGCGAGTCGTGGCGTCCACGACCCTTTGGTGCGCTGCGGTGGCAACGCGTGCGGACCCGGCATAGCGCGGATTATCGCGCTAACGCCAGCATTGCGGCTACCGGTATGGGATAAGGATCACGGCCTCGCTGTGGTGTCCGCTCCGTGCTTCGGTTAGCGTCGTGCCGATGCCAGCACGACGACTAGATCCCTTGCGGCTGCGGGCGGCACTCGACGCGCAGCGCGCCGTCCTGGGCGCGGCGCCGCTGACCGGCCTGGACAGCGTCAGCGAGCTGGGCGCGGCGTGCGCCGACGCGGTGATCGCCGCCCTCGACGCGGGTATTGAACCGCAGCGGGAAGCGCTGCGGGTCGCCGTCATCCATACGCTGGACGTGCTGGCCGCCCGGGTGCCCGGCCGGGCCGTGGAGGTGCGGGTGCCGCCGTTCGGCGCGGTCCAGGCGGTGGCCGGGCCGACTCATACCCGCGGCACGCCGCCGAACGTGGTCGAGACCGACGCCCGCACCTGGATGCTGCTCGCGGCCGGCCGGCTCGACTGGTCGGCGGCGATGGCCAGCCGAGCGATCCGGGCTAGCGGTCCGAGATCTGACCTGTCGCATTATCTGCCGGTCTGGTCGCCTGTCTCGCTGGAGCGGCGGCATCCGCCCAGCTAGGGCGGCTGGTCGGCCCCTGGTTGGCCCCTGGTTGGCCCCTGGTCGGCCCGCCCTCCGCCGCGCCGCCAGCGCGGGGCTGACCGGTGCTTGGCTGCGCTTTGCGTAGACTTAGCTGGTGATCCTGCCTGACGGTCGCTTGACTCACGATCTGGACCCCGATGACCGGCCGCCTAAGGACGCCTGCGGCGTGTTCGGGGTCTGGAGCCACGGCGAGGAAGTGGCCAAGCTGGCTTACTTCGGGTTGTACGCGTTGCAGCACCGTGGCCAGGAGTCGGCGGGCATCGCGGTCAGCGACGGCAGCCGGATCATGGTCTTCAAGGACATGGGCCTCGTCGCCCAGGTATTCAACGAGTCGGTGCTGAACACGCTCCGCGGGCACATCGCGGTCGGCCACTGCCGGTACTCGACCACCGGCTCGTCGGTCTGGGAGAACGCCCAGCCCACGTTCCGGGCCACGCCAGCGGGCAGCCTGGTGCTGAGTCATAACGGCAACCTGATCAACACGCGTGAGCTGGCCGCGATGGCCGGCGACCATCGGGCTCGTTCCCAGGCGACCTCCGACACCGAGGTGCTGACGTCGCTGTTCGTCACGCCGCCGGCTGCTTCACCGGCTGGTGTCCGAAATTCTACGACAATTGAGGCAAATGCCCTCGCAGTGCTTCCCGCCGTGCGCGGCGCGTTCTCGCTAGTTTTCGCCGATGAGAAGACGCTGTACGCGGCCCGCGATCCGCACGGGTTCAGGCCGCTCGTGCTCGGGCGGCTGCCCAGGGGCTGGGTCGTGGCGAGCGAGACCGCCGCCCTTGACATCGTCGGGGCGACGATGATCAGGGAGATCGAGCCGGGCGAGCTGATCACGATCGACGAGCGCGGCGTCAGGTCGCATACCTTCGCGCCCGCGCGGCCAAGCGGCTGCCTGTTCGAGTACGTCTACCTGGCGCGGCCAGACACCACGATCAGCGGGCGGGGGGTGCAGGCCACGAGGGTGGAGGTGGGCAGGCGCCTCGCCGCCGAGCACCCCGTGGAGGCTGACCTCGTCATCCCCGTGCCCGAGTCAGGCACGCCGGCGGCGATCGGCTACGCGCAAGGCAGCGGCATCAAATACGCCCAGGGCCTGGTCAAGAACAGCTACGTGGGCCGCACGTTCATCCAGCCGAGCCAGACGATTCGAGAGCGCGGGATCAGGCTCAAGCTCAATCCGCTGAAGGACGTGATCGCCGGGCAGCGGGTCGTGGTGGTGGACGACTCGATCGTCCGCGGCAACACCCAGCGCGCGATCGTCTCGATGCTCCGCGAGGCTGGCGCGGCGCAGGTGCACGTGCGCATCTCCAGCCCGCCGGTTACCTGGCCCTGCTTCTTCGGCATCGACTTCGCGAGCCGGGCCGAGCTGATCGCGGGCAGCCTGCCGGTCGAGGCGATCCGCGACTCGATCGGCGCCGACTCGCTCGGCTTCGTCTCGCTCGAAGGCCTGATCGAGGCCACGACGCTGCCGTCCTCGCGACTGTGCCGCGCGTGCTTCGACGGTGACTATCCGGTGCCAGTGCAGGAGTCCGAGCAGGGCAAGTACCTGCTCGAGAGCGCGATCGCCGACGACGCCTGCGAGCCCGCGTGACCGATGAGGCCATGACCTACGCGACCGCCGGCGTGGACCTGGCCGCTGGCGATCGCGCGGTCGAGCTGATGCGGTCGTCGGTGGCCGGAGCCGGGCGGCCCGAGGTTCTCGGCGGGATCGGCGGCTACGCCGGCCTGTTCGACGCGTCGGCGCTCGCGGGCATGCGCAGGCCGGTGCTCGCCACGTCGACCGACGGCGTCGGCACCAAGGTGGTAATCGCGCAGCGCCTCCGCCGGTACGACACCATCGGCATCGACCTGGTCGGCATGGTGGTCGACGATCTCGTGGTCTGCGGTGCCGAGCCCTTGTTCATGACGGACTACGTGGTGTGCGGGAAGGTCAGGCCCGAGCGCGTGGCGCAGATCGTCGCCGGGGTCGCCGAAGGCTGCGTGCTGGCTGGCTGCGCCCTGCTCGGCGGCGAGACCGCCGAGCATCCAGGGCATCTCGGCCCGGACGAGTTCGACCTGGCTGGCGCGGCGACGGGAGTGGTCGAGGCGGACCAAATGCTCGGTCCCGACCGGGTCGGGGTCGGCGACGTCGTCATCGGCCTCGCGTCGTCCGGCCTGCACTCCAACGGGTACTCACTCGTCCGGCAGCTGATCGACGGAGCCGGCGTCGACCTGGACGGGTACGAGGCCGACCTCGGCGGCACCAGCCTTGGTGAGCAGCTGCTGACCCCGACGAGGATCTACGCCAAGGACTGCCTTGAGCTGTCCAGGCGCACCGAGGTACACGCGTTCGCCCACATCACCGGAGGCGGACTCGCGGCCAACCTGAGCCGGGTGCTGCCGTCAAGCGCTGACGCGGTGCTCGATCGGGCCAGCTGGACCCCGCCGCCGGTCTTCGGCCTGCTCGCCGGGCTCGGCCCAGTCGATGACGCCGAGATGGAACGCGTCTTCAACCTGGGCGTCGGGATGGCGGCGATCGTCGCGTCGGCCGACGCGAGCACGGCGATCGGGATGCTCACCCAGGCAGGTGTGCCCGCCTGGGTGCTCGGGGAGATCGTCGATGGCACCGGGAAAGCCCGGCTCACGGGCCGGCACCGATAGACCGGCAGTGTGGCCAATCTCACAGCCAGACCGGCCTGACGTGATGACCGGCAAAAGAATGACTCGCGGGGCAGGTGACCTTATGGAGCACGAGCCGTCGAGCGCGACGGCTCGTCTAGCTACCTCCGGCGTAGCTAGACCAAGTCCGTGTCGGCCCGGCCAGTGTGGTCGGCCCGGCCAGTGTGGGCCGGACGAGCGTATGCGTCAGCTGTCCTCAGAGTCGTCGTCCTCGTCGTCGTCATCATCGTAAAGATCGTCGTCGGCATCGTCGTTGTCGAGCCCGTAACGGTCGTCGCCATCCGCGTATGCGTCGCGCCCGCCGGTGTCCCGATGATCCATGCCGACGCCCAGCTCTGCCCGCAGCCGGTCAAGGTCAGTGCCGCCACCGCTGTACTTCAGCTGGCGGGCCACCTTCACCTGCTTGGCCTTGGCTCGGCCGCGCCCCATTGGCTCGACCCCCTTGAACGTACGGAGCCCTAGCCGGGCTCCTCATCATCACGTGGATGCCTACTCATCACTTATCCGGCATATACCGGATTTTCCGCACGTCAACCGGCCCGCTGCAGTGCCAGCGCATGGTCCGCAGCATGGCTAGTGCCTCCGTACATAGACAACCGTACCTGTTTTGGGCGGCTCGCGCTCCCGGCGGTGCTCGCCAGATGCGGTCGTCGCCCGGTGAGCCACCGATCTGAGCGAGCGCGGACCGGCCAGTTCAGCCGGCCGCCGACCCGGAGCGGGTCGGCTCAGCCTGGTCAGCTTGGCAGCCAAAGGCCCTTAAGTCTTCCTATTTCCGACATTCGGCGCTCGGCCAGCCGGTCAGCGGCGACCACCGGCGGCACATCCTCCTCGGTGGCCACGGTAAGGATTTTCTTGGTCGTGTCGAAGATCTGCGCCGTCCGCTGCTCTGCTCGCTCAAAGCTGAATCCGTCAAGCTCGTCGGCGACCTGGATCACCCCGCCCGCGTTCACCACGTAATCAGGCGCGTACAAGATGCCCTGCTCGATGAGCAGTTTCTCCACGCCAGGATGCGCGAGCTGGTTGTTCGCCCCGCCGCAGACGATCATGGCCCGCAGCCTGGCCACCGTGTCATCATCGAGCGCGCCGCCGAGCGCGCAAGGCGAGTAGACGTCGCAGTCACTGGAGATCAGCTCATCGCGGCTGGCGACCACGATCACGCCGGGATGGGCGGCCGTGACCGCGGCCACCGCGGGCTCGCTGACGTCGTACACCAGGACGCGGGCACCGGCTGACTCCAGGTGGCCAATGAGGTGGCTGCCGACCTTGCCGACGCCTTCGATCGCGACGCTCCGACCTTCCAGGCTGGGCGTGCCCCAGGCGCGCTCGGCCGCGGCCCGCATGCCCTGGAATACGCCAAACGCGGTCAGCACCGACGAGTCGCCCGCGCCGCCCTGGGCCAGCGTCCGCCCGGTGACGTAGCGGCATTCCCTGGCGACCACGTCCATGTCCTGGCTGTAGGTGCCGACGTCGCAGGCGGTGACGTAGCGGCCGCCGAGCGAGGCGACGAAGCGCCCGTACGCTCGCAGCAGCGCCTCAGACTTGATCTTGCCAGGATCCCCGATGATCACGGCCTTGCCACCGCCAAAGTCCAGCCCGGCGAGCGCGTTCTTGTAAGCCATCGCCTTCGAGAGGTTCAGTACGTCAGCGAGCGCGGCCTCGAAGCTCGGATATGGGTAGAAGCGAGTCCCGCCAAGCCCGGGCCCAAGTTCCGTCGAGTAGATCGCGATGATCGCGCGCAGGCCGGTAGCGGCGTCGTGGCAGAAGACGACCTGTTCGTGCGCAATGCCCGCGAGAGTGGTGGCATCGACCAGAGGGGTATGCGGATCACTGTTAGTTGCCATGACAGTAACTCCCGGTCTATCTCCCCGCGTCCTCGTTGACCGGGGATCCACCAGGCCAGACTATGCCGTGCGCGGCAGCGGAGTATTCACGACGCGCAATGCATGAAGCCGCAGCGTGCGGGGCAAATACCTCGTGAGAGAGCATGCCGTAGAACTGCGGAGGATTATCCCGGCGCTGTCGATAGTTCTGGCTGGCAACGGGGCGGTCCGCTACCAGGGGGGGTATCGCGACGGCACAAGCGTCGGCGGCCTGGCATACCCGTGCGAAGTTACGGTGCGTGACGTTCAGTCACAGGGAGGTGAGCGGCGATCGAGTCTGGCTGCTTCAGGCTCCAATCACACAACAAAGTGGCAGGCGGATCTTCGCTGGAGGCTTCCTCGATCAGCGGACAGCGCCCACTGAAGTCGGCCTGACCAGTTCGAGATCACCGGAACGGCTACGGCCAGTAGTCAGCGGGAGGCGGACATGACTTTTCCGAATCCGCCCGTTGCGACGGTGCGTGTCTGTAGGATCACGCAACGTGACGCAGCTCAACGGGGGCAACGGGGACACGTCCAAAAACTTCTGCTCCTGGTGGTCGCTTTGTCACCGCTGGTGATGGCAATATGGTAACAGTAGACCATATAGGACATCCACGGCAGGCTCCGAATGGAGCCAGGAACTACATCAGACGCAGGATCGCAATTCGGGTCCAGGAGGAGAGGCCGTCAAAATGTCTGCACGTACGCCGGAGGCTGAGCCACTGCTTACGCCGGCCGAGGTGGCAACCATGTTCAGGGTCGACCCTAAGACGGTGACCCGGTGGGCGAAGGCTGGGAAGCTGACGTCCATCAGGACGCTGGGTGGCCATCGCCGCTACCGGGAAACCGAGGTTCGCGCTCTGCTCGCGGGCATCCCGCAGCAGCGCTCGGAGTAGCGCACTGGCATAGCCTTGTGCCCGGCTTAATGGGGGGCGGGCGCGCGGGCGCATGCCTAGCCAGGCCCGGTGCTATCAACCCGGTGTTATCAACACCGCGCTGTCAACACTGGGCTCACGACACTGGGCTCACGACACTGGGCAGGCAACACCGCGCAAACAAGGGCGCAAGCAACACACAGTGCAATCTAGAGAGCGCTAACAACACGACGCTCACTACACAGCGCTAACAACACAGCGCAAAAGAACGCAAAGATCAGAGCGCACAAGAAAAGAGCGCAAGAGGCAGGGGGGATCGGCTCCGGCGGCATTCGCCGTATCGGGGGCCAAAGGCGCAGAGCCCATCCGCGCGAAGCGGTGGTGCCTGGGCAGACGACCTGGCCAGACCTTTCCGGTGACACGCATTGCGCGCTGTCCACCGGTGGTACTGGTCCGCACGGCTGAAGGCGAAGCCGCTGGGGTCGATCCGCCGCCCAAATCTATTGCGAAGGACTGCAAGCTCGTGCTCGCCGCGCCGGCGGCCGAACGCTGGCTCGGCATCCCGACGGCAAACCCGGCATCGGAAGCCGGTCTGCCTGTCTGCTTGACCTTCTCATCGCTCGCTGCGATCGCACGGCGACTTTAGGTAATCATGCCTGAGGCAAGACGCAGCCGGACCATACTTGTCGCGGTGCGGCCGCTCCCCAGGTTGGGGTGGGGTGAGCGGCGGCCCGAGCGTCCGCGGATGCCCGTGCGCCGGAGCGGCGCGGCCCGCGGTACGCGACCACGACAGGGGACTGGTGCGGCGTGCCACGCACGGGGGTCCGCCATCCGGCGGGCAGCGGGCCGTCGCGATGAGGGAGGGGTCGCCATGCGGGATCCGGACTTGGTGTTCAGGGCGCAGCTTGCCGCTTCGGCGCTTGAAAGCTCCTGGCATCGTTGGCGCGTCGTGCACGGCCTGGCCGCGGATCCCATGCCAACGGTCTCCAGCTACGTGGGCTACTCACTCGAAGAGCCGTGGGGCCAGCCGCGGGTGGTGTTCGGCCTCGCTGCCGAGGACGCCGAGCAACTCGCCGCGCTGCTCGAGCGGCACGACTGCGTCGGTCCCGTCTATGCCGCCGTCGCCACGTTGCCAGGAGTCCGCGACGGGCTCGGTGTCCGCGATGGGCTCGGTGCCGGTGCCGGTGCGGGTGCTGGTGCCGGTGCCGGTGCGGGTGACGGTGCGGGTGCTGGCGCGGGTGACGGTGACGGCGCTGGCCGGCCCGACGGGGTCGGCCCGGTTGACCGCGCTGGCCGGGCCGGTGCCCGGCGCGAGCCGCTGCCCGTCCCTCGTCAGGCGCCGCCGGCGGCGGCTGAGCAGTCGCGATCGTTCGCCGACTCCGATGCTGACCCCGAACCAGGGCGCTTCGACGAGCCCGTCTTCCGGCAGGCGGCTGCCGCCATGGCCGAGGCTGCCGTCATGGCCGCCGCCACCAGGGACACGGCCGGCCAGGCCGAGCGGGCGGCCGGCCAGGCTGAGCCCGGTGCTTACCAGGCTGAGCGCGTTGCCGGTCGGCCCGAGCGCGCTGCTGGCCAGGCTGAGCCCGGCGCTGACCAGGCCGAGCGCGGTGCCAGCCTGTCCGAGCGCGGTGCTGGCCAGGCCGACCTCGGCGCTTACCAGGCCGAGCGCGGTGCCAGTCAGGCCGAGCCCGGTGCTTACCAGGCCGAGCGCGGTGCTGACCAGGCCGAGCGCGGTGCTTGCCAGGCCGACCCCGGTGCTGACAAGCCCGAGCGCGGTGCCAGCCTGGCCGAGCGCGCTGCTTACCAGGCCGACCCCGATGCTTATCTCGCAGGGTCGGAGCGGACCGGTCGGCATGCGAGCGATGCTGCCGCCGAACAGTTTGCCGTCGCGGCCGAGTCGCCCGAGGTCGGCGGGTCGGCCGATCAGGGGGCGGATGCCGAGGCGGCCGAGCCAGGCTCGCTGGCACGGGCCGCGTCGGCCGCCAGAGCCGAGGCCGAGGCGAGGATCAGGGCCGCGCTGACCGAATACAGTGCCGCCGCCTCTGTCGCTGGCGGCTACCCGTACGTCGAGGTCGACGTCGAACTTGACAGTGACCCGCTGGTGGCCGGCCGACCTTTTCCCGCCATTCCTGCCACCGACGTGCTGGAACCGCTGCCGCGGCCCGAGGCGGCCGCGGGCGCGTACTCACCGCAGCATGGCGATCTCCGCGTGGCGACCGGCCTGGACGACGACTCCGGTCAGCCGCTGGGCGTCGCCGTCGACCCGGCCGAGGCCGGGCTGCCACGCCGCGGCCGCGGCTCTAGCGGCAACACCACCGCCAGGCTCCCGAGATCCAAGCGCCCAGGCCAAGCCCCGTGATGAACACACCGACTCCGCCCGGCCGACTTCCGTGATCATGGAATTACCATGATCACGGGAGGTCGGAGGGTTATCACCCTGGTCCTTTACCGTCATCGTTGGCCGGGGTGGGGTCACGGAACAACGTCGGGGTGGCTCGGCCCCGGCAAGGCTCCGTGATCATGACCACGGCCATGATCACGGAGGGTCGTGGCGGTAGGCGGTGGTCGCGAAGGACCGGCCGGGTGGATGGTCACGCGCCGGATGTCCGTGATCAGGCGCCTGAGCATGATCACGGAGCACGGTGCGGGAGCCGATCGCGGGTCTAGTGCGGGTGGCAGGTGTCGGCTGTCGGGGTGGGCCTGGTGCGGGCCGGCGTAATCGGGTTGCGGGCTCGGGGCGGGCGTGGTGATCTTCGGCGTATGGATCGCGCTGCGGTGCTGGCCGCCTTCAACCAGCAGGTTCGCCAGGCCACGGCACCGGATGGCACCGGGGCCACTTTCACCAAGACCGACGTCCTCGTCCGGCGGCTCGCCCCGCCTGGTCAGGAGGGGTCGGGGATCGTCTGGACAGACCTTGACTCGGCCGACGCCGGCGCCGACGAGGTCATCGCCGAGCAGATCGGCATCTTCACGGGCCGTGCGCAGCCCTTCGAGTGGAAGCTCTACGACTACGACCAGCCCGCCGACCTGGCTGACCGGTTGCTGGCGGCTGGCCTGGTGGCGGAGGAGCCTGAGTCGTTCATGGTCGCTGAGGTGGCGGCGGTGCTTGAGCAACTGCGATCGGCCGGCCTGCCGGACGGAGTCCGCGTCGACCGGGTGACCGATCCGGCCGGAGTGGCCAAGATGACCGAGGTATCTCAGCTCGTATTCGAGGAGGACCGGTCCGAGCTCAGGGAGTCGATCCTGGCCCAGCTACGGACCGCGCCCGAGATGACCGGCCTGTTCGTGGCGATGGCTGGCGACGTGCCGGTGTGCGCGGCCAGGATCGAGTTCCTTCCTGACACCGAGTTCGCGGGGTTGTGGGGCGGCGGCACGCTGCCGGAGTGGCGCGGTCGGGGCATCTACCGGGCCCTCGTCCGGTATCGCGCCGAGCTAGCTGCCCAGCGAGGCTACCGGTACCTGACGGTCGACGCCTCGCCGGACAGCAGGCCGATCCTTGAGCGGCTCGGCTTCATCCGGCTGGCCATTACGACGCCCTACACCTGGACCCCGAGCTAGCCCAGGTTCCTGGCGGGACTCACCGGCCGGGCCGGGCCAGCGTTACGAGCCGGTGGCCGCGGCCTGGACGGGCGGCACTGTCGCGGTGCAGTACATGCAGCGAGTCGCGCCGATCGGGATCTGGCTGAGGCACTCGGGGCAGGCACGCTCGGTCGCGGCCTTCTTGCGGTTCATCACCGAGAGCAGCTTGGAGACCGGGGCTACGACCAGGAAGTAGACGACGGCGGCGATGATGATGAACGAGATCAGCGCGTTCAGGAACAGGCCGTAGGAGAACACGGCCTTGCCTACGTGGAACGTCAGCGCGGTGAAGTTCGGCTTGCCGGCGATCGCGGCGATGAGCGGCGTGATGATGTCGGCGACCAGCGCTTGCACGATTGCGTTGAAAGCGAGTCCGATCACGACCGCGACCGCGAGGTCCACCAGGTTGCCGCGGATCAAAAACTCCTTAAAGCCCTTCACCATGCCTCCTTGATCTGACCAGGGAACTGACCGCGTCGGCACGATCTGGCGAGGTCCGTGTACCGAGGGCGACGCTACCAACCATTTGCGACCTGGCGAGCGGAATCGCCGCGTAGCGCTCCTTCCTCAGCCGGCGCGGGGAACCATTGCCGTGCGCGCGGAGTCCCGTCGGCCAGGAAAGCGGAGTCATCGCCCAGCGGGCGCGGATTTCGCCAGCCCGAAAACCAGGTGCGGCTCGGCCGGCGGATCGGCCAGCATGGGTCATGGCCTGGACGCTGACGGACGACATCGACGGCTACGCGGCGACCGTGCACGACCTGCTGGCCAGCGACCCTGAGCGCCACACGGTGATGATGTCCGTGCTCGGGCACCTGGTCAGCGAGGGGCCGACCACCTTCGGCGCCGACCTGCCGGTCCTGGGCTGGTGGGACGAGCCAAGGCCGGAGGGACTTAAAGGCCCCGGCGAGCACGAAGACTGTGAGCACGAACACTGCGAGCACGAACACTGGGAGGAGCCCAGGGGTCCATCGGCGGCCCTGCTCTGGACTCCGCCACACCCGGCCCATCTGACCAGGCTGGCGGGCTCATCGGCCGGCGAGCTCGCGGTCGTGCTGGCGCCAGCGCATGCGGCCAGGCTGACCGAGGTTCTGGGCGCCGAGGATGACGCGACCGCCTTCGCCTCGGCGTGGTCGGCCCTGACCGGCGCGACGTCCAGGGTGAAGCAACGGCAGCGGCTCTACCGCCTGGGCACGCTCACGCCGCCCGATCCGGTTCCCGAAGGCACCGCCAGGGTCGCGACGCTGGCCGACGAGGGCGTCGCGTTCGCCTGGGAGGAGGCCTTCGGTGCCGAGACCGGCCAGCACGGGCGGGCAGGGACGGCCGCGCGGGAGCGCCTGCGGCGCGGCGGGCTCGTGCTATGGGAAGTCGACGGCTCGCCGGCCGCGATGGCCGCCGTGACGCCGGCCAAGGCGGGCGTGGCCAGGGTCGGCATGGTGTACACCCCGCCGGAGTTGCGCGCGCGGGGCTATGGCGGCGCGGTCACGGTCGCGGCGACCAGGCTCGCGCTGGAGCGCGACGCCGACAAGGTCGTCCTGTTCACTGACCTGGCCAACCCGACGAGCAACGCGCTCTACCAAAGGCTCGGTTACCGGCCAGTCGAGGACCGGGTCATGATCAGCTTCGCTCCCGCTCCAGGGCTCACGTGAACGCCAGCCGCCCGCCGATGGTCGGGACGGAGAACATCGGGCGCCGGTAGTTGCCGCTGTCCTCTTGCCCCACGCAGGCTAAAAGCGACACGGTAGTGACGAGGGGGCAAAACGTGGCGGAAGAGTCGCTGCAGTCGCTGCTCGGCGGGAGCCAAGCCACGCAAGCCAGCCAAGCCAGCGAGAGGAAGCCGACATGACCGTCCCCGAACCAGCGCGATCCGACGCGGTGCGAACCGACCCCGCGCGAACTGACCCGGTGCGCCTGATCGCCGATCTCTTCGCCAGCGAAGGGGCGGCGGATTACCTGGGCGAGCCGGTCACCCAGGCGGTCCACATGCTGCAGGCCGCGTCCCTGGCTGAGCAAGACGGGGCGGACCAGGCGCTGGTCGCGGCCGCGTTGCTGCATGACGTCGGTCACTTCACCGGGGCCATCAGCGGCCAGGAACTCATGCGCGGCACCGACAACAAGCACAGCGACACCGGTGCCGCTTGGCTGGCCCAGTGGTTCGGCCCCGAGGTGACCGAGCCGGTCCGGTTGCACGTCGCCGCCAAGCGCTACCTGTGCGCGGTCGAGCCCGGCTACGCCGCCACGCTCTCCCCGGCCTCGGTCTACACGCTGGGAGTACAAGGCGGGCCGATGGGCGAGCAAGAGGCCAGCGACTTCGGTGCCAGCCCGTATGCGCGAGCGGCGTGCCAGCTGCGCCGGTGGGATGACCTCGCCAAGGATGCGGCCGTGACCCCGCCGCCGTTCGGGCACTTCGCTGCCCTTCTCGACGGGCTTGTCCGGGGTTGACACGTCCGGCTAGGCGGCCCGGCCTCAGGGCGCGCTGGTACCGGCCAGGTCGGCCAGGTTCGGCGTCTTCACCTTGCTTCGCTTACGATCGGCAGGCAGCCGATTTGCTGGAGGTCGTCAGGGCATGCTGAGGTATCCACCGACGAAGACCGGGATAGTCACCGATGACTATCACGGAGAGATCATCGCCGATCCCTACCGGTGGCTTGAGGCGACATCGGACCCTCACACCGTCGCCTGGATCGCGGCGCAGAACGAGGTCACCCAGAGCGTGCTCGGGGACGTGCCCGAGCGTCCGGCCTTCGCGGCGAGGCTCGCCGAACTGGCCCGCTACGCCAAATACGGGGTGCCTTTCGAGCGCGGCGGTCGCTGGTTCCAGTTCCGGGGCGACGGATCGGCCGACCAGCCGGTGCTCTACGTCATGGCCGGTCCGCAGTCGCCAGGGCGAGTGCTGCTCGACCCGAACACCCTGTCGGCCGACGGCACCGCCGCGGTCAGCAGTGTCGCGGTCAGCGACGACGGCCGGTCGCTGGCCTACTCGATCAGCGTGGCCGGCTCGGACTGGCAGACCTGGCGAGTGCGCGCCGTCGAATCCGGTACCGACATCGGTGACCTGGTCGAATGGTCGAAGTTCTCGTCAGCGGCCTGGCGCGAGGATGGCTCTGGCTTCTACTACTGCGCCCCCGAGCGGCCGCAGGCCGGCACCGAGTTCCTGGCTGAGCTCGGGCTGCGGCGCATCATGTACCACCAGATCGGCGCCGATCAGGGCGACGACACCAACGCGTGGTCAGACCCGGCCGACTCGAACTGGCACAGCGAAGCGGCCGTCAGCGCCGACGGCAGGTTCCTGATCGTCTCTTCCCGCGAGGGCACCGCGCCGCAGGCGCGGGTGCACGTGCTTGACCTGACCGACCCGACAGCGAAGTTCAGGCCGCTGGTCGATGACTTCGAGTCGATCGCCGACTTCGTGTGGAGCGAGGGGACGACCTTTTACCTGGTCACCGACTACGAAGCCGAGCGCAAGCGAGTCGTGGCGATCTCCTTGGAACAGCCTGCCAGGGAGCACTGGACCGAGATCGTCGGCGAGACCGGCGACACCTTGATCGCCGCCTACTTCTTCGGCGGCCGGTTCGTCTGCCACTATCTCCGCAACGCGCACTCGGTCCTGCGGGTGCACGCCGCCGACGGCGACCTCGTACGCGAGATTCCGCTGCCTGGGTACTCATCGGTGGCGGACGCCTGCAAGCTCGGTACTGGCATCACCGGGCGGCCAGAGTCCGACCTGATGCACTTCGGCCTGGTCTCGTTCGCCGAGTCAGGGTCGCTGTGGTCGCACCAGCTCGCGACGGGCGAGACGGCCATGGTCAGGCCGTCGTCGGCGCCGATCGACGCCTCGGACTTCGTGGTCGACCAGGTCGAGGCCACCTCGGCTGACGGGACGGCGGTGACCCTGTTCTTGACCAGGCGCCGGGACGTGCGTCCCGATGGCGACCGGCGAGTGCTGCTCTACGGATACGGCGGCTTCGACGTGCCCATCACGCCGTCGTTCTCGGTTCTGCACGCGGGCTGGCTGGATGACGGCGGGGTGCTCGCGGTCGCGAACTTGCGCGGCGGCGGCGAGTACGGCCGCGGCTGGCACGACGCGGGCCGCCTCGCCGCCAAGCAGAACGTCTTCGATGACTTCGCCGCCTGCGCCCGCTGGCTGGTGTCGTCGGGGTGGTCACGGGCCAGCCGGATCGCGATCTCGGGCGGCTCGAACGGGGGCCTGCTGGTCGGTGCCTGCCTCACCCAGCATCCTGAGCTGTTCGGCGCCTGCGTTGCCAGCGTCGGAGTGCTCGACATGCTGCGCTTCCACCGCTTCACGGTCGGGCGGGCCTGGATCGCCGACTACGGCGACCCTGACGACCCCGACCAGTACCGCTGGCTGCGCGCCTACTCGCCGCTGCACAACGTGCAGCCTGGCCAGCGTTACCCGGCCACCTTGCTGCTCACCGGGGACCACGACGACCGGGTCGTGCCAGGGCACTCGTTCAAGTTCACCGCCGCCCTGCAGGCCGCCCAGGGCGGCGAGGCCCCGGTGCTGATCAGGGTCGAGACGTCCGCCGGGCATGGCGCAGGCAAGCCGGTGAGCAAGGTGGTAGCCGAGTCGGTCGACGTGCTCGCGTTCCTGCGGTTGGCGCTCGGCCCGGCCGACTAGCGGCCGCGCGCCTCAGGTGCGCAGGTAGGAAGCCCCGTTGAGGTCGAGCACGGCGCCGCTGGCCCATTCCGCCTGCTCGGAAGCGAGGTAGAGCACCGCGGCCGCGATCTCGTCGGGGTCGGCAACCCGCCGGAACGGGCTCTGGGCCCTGATCTCGTCCCCGCGCGGCGGCTTCAGGTGCTCGTTGGTCATGTCCGTCTCGACGAAACCGGGCGCGACCGTGCTGACAGCGATCCGGTACGGCGCGAGCGCGATCGCCAGCGACTGGCCGAACGCGTTGAGTGCGGCCTTGCTGGCACCGTAGGCCGGCGACTCAGGTTCGCCCCTGAACGCGCCTCGGGACGAGACGTTGATGATCCGGCCGCCGTGGCCGCGCATGTGCCGCACCGCGCACCAGGTGACATTCGCCGCCCCGATCAGGTTCACCCCGAGCGTGGCCTGCCACTGCTGCTGCCACTGCTCGTAGGAGACCTCGGTGATCGGGTGCGCGGTGAACACGCCGGCGTTGTTGACGAGCACGTCCAGTCCGCCAAGCTCGCTGACCGCCGCCTCGACCATCCCGTGGACCGCGTCAGGATCGGCGAGGTCGGCCCGCACGACCGTGTGGCCGGTGCCTGGCAGTTCAGCGGCCAGGGCGGCCGCGAGCCCGGCTGAGTCCTTGTGATGGATCGCGACCCGGTCGCCGCCAGCGGCGAACTGCCTGGCGATGGCACGGCCGATCCCTCGGGACGCGCCGGTGACCAGCACCGCGCGTCCCCCCGATTGGTTAGTCACGTTCCCCCGAATGGTCGCCACGCTGAAGATGAGTCACGATCGCGCTCAGGTTTGCCCAGGGCAGTAGGACGGGATCGTCGGCTCTGGTGGCTTCTTACCCGGCTTGAGCTTGATGACGACCTTGCCGTTGATCCGCGACTTGACCTTGATCGGCTTGGGCTTCAGCGCCTTCCACTTGGCCACCGCCGCTTGCGCGTCCTGGCAGGCGACGTACTGCTTGCGGATGTTGCCGAGGAACTGCCTGGCCATCGCCAGGCTGCCGGTATCGGCCCGGCTGATCTCTTGCGCCGACGCCGGGCTGACCCCGGAGACAGGGATGGGTGTGCTCTGGTACACCGAGTACAGCGCGAAGCCGAGCACCTTGTCCTTCATGCCGCGGAAGATGGCGACCTTGCCGCCGTTGTCGCCCACGTAGTACTGACTGCGCACCACCTGGTAGCCGATCACGGCTCCGGCCGCGATGATCACCACGAACAGCGCGAGCAGCACCGTCATCAGCGGGAACCGGCGGCGGCGCCCGCGCCGGTAGCCGTAGTCATCGTCGTCGCGGCTGCCCGCCCCGGCCGCCCCGGCCGCCCCGGCCGCGGCCGCCGCGGGCCTTGCCCCTGGCCTGGTGTCCGTCCTGCCCGCCGCGTGGGCGGCAGGCGCGGCGGTCGATGGCCGGGGGTCAGAGCGCTGGCCAGCCGCCGCGTGAGTGCCGCTGGCCGAGCGCGGCCCGGTCGTCGGGTAGGGCGCCGTCCCGGCCGGGCCCCCGGCGTGGGCCGGCGAGCCGCCAACCCTGGTCATGCCGGCGTCGGTGTCCTCCGGCGGCCGGGTGAACTGCATCGTCTGCTCGTTGCCGATGCTGGCCGCCGCTCCGGCGACCACTGGCATCCGCGTCGGCGGTTCCTGGCTCCGGTCGGTGTCGATGACATCGGCGACGATGCAGGTGATGTTGTCGGGGCCACCGCCCCTGATCGCCAGGTCGATCAGCACCAGCACCGCGTCGGATGGCTCGGCGACATCAGCCAGCGTCTGCAGGATCTGCTCGTCGCTCACCGCCACAGGAAGCCCATCCGAGCACAGCAGGAACCGGTCGCCCAGCTCGGCGGTGAGCAGCGACAGGTCTGGGTCCGCATCGGTCCGGCCATCAAGCGCCCGCAGCAGCAGCGATCGCTGCGGGTGATTGGCGGCCTCCTCAGGCCTGATCCGGCCCTGGTCGATGAGCGCCTGGACGAACGTATGGTCACGGGTGACCTGATAAAGATCACCATCCCGCAGCAAATAGGCGCGGGAGTCGCCGATGTGGCAGATGGCGGCCGTCGCGCCCGACCACAGCATCGCCGTCAGCGTGGTTCCCATGCTGCCAACGGCCGGATCGGCCTCGACGATGACGCGCAGGTTCTGCTTGGCCCTGATCACCGCGGCTGAGACGGCGTCGATGAGCTCGGACTCGGGCATCAGCTGGCTGTCCAGCGGCGCGACGCTCTTGATCACCGAGGAGCTCGCGACCTCGCCCGCCTCATAGCCGCCCATGCCGTCGGCGACAGCGAGCAGATGCGGCCCGGCGTACGCGGAGTCCTCGTTGCCCTCTCTGAGCAAGCCGACGTCGGAGCGGACCGCGTAGCGGAGTGCAAATGTCATCTGCGCAGCTCCATGACGATCTGGCCGGCCGGGTCGGCGTACTGCTGTGATCGAGCCTAGATCCTTGCGGATCTAAGGTGAGTACCAGCAAGAGGCTAGAACACCAAAGTCGCGAACCGGAAATACGGTGTTCGCATGGTATTCCAGTGACGGCTGTCATGGCATGTTTACACGCATCAAGGGAGGACGACAGTCGTGGTCACCGTGCCTGATGCTGGCGAAATCCGCCGTTGACGTTAGCATGCTCGCAACGGCACGGCACGGGAATGGCGGCGGCGAGGGCGCGGATCGGAGCGTGAGCGTAGGTGAGCACACAGCCAGTGACGCTCAAAGACGTCGCGGCCAGGGCCGGGGTTCATCCGGCGACGGTGTCGCGCGCCCTGAACCCGGAGACGCGGCCGCTGGTGAGCGACGAGACGGCCGACCGGATCCTGGCCGTTGCCGACTCGCTGGGCTATCGGCCGAACACGGTCGCGCGGAGCCTGCGAACGAGGCGGTCGAATAGCGTCGGGGTGCTGATCCCTGATTTGAACAACCCGCTCTTCCCGCCGATCGTGCGGGGGATTGAGGACCGGCTGGCGACGGACGGCTACGTCGCGCTGATCGGCAACACGGACTCGGCCGACGAGCGCGAGCGACTGGTGTTCGAGTCGATGCGCGACCGGCATGTCGATGGATTCGTGTTCGCGACCGCGCGCCTGCATAGCGAGGTGCTGGCGGAGGCCGCGGCCGCCCGGATTCCTGTCGTCCTGGTCAACCGCAGCGCCGAGGGCTACGGGTTCCCGTCGGTCTCGGTCGACAATGAGCGGGGCATGACCATGGCCGTGGCCTACCTGGCATCGCTTGGCCATCGCAAGATCGCGCACATCGCCGGGCCGCAGGACATCTCGACCGGGCTCAGCCGGTACCGGGGCTTCATCGCCGCGATGACAGAGCACGGCCTGCCCGTGGACGAGAGCCTCATCACCTACGCGCGGGTGTTCTCGATCGACGAGGGCGATCGCTGCTGCCGGGAACTGCTCGAGGCCGGCCGCGACTGCACGGCGATAGCGGCGGCGAACGACATGCTCGCGGTCGGCTGCTACGCGGCGCTCGAGAGCGCCGGGCTCGCCTGCCCGGCCGACATCTCGGTCGTCGGGTTCAACGACATGCCCTTCATGGACCGGCTGACGCCGCCGCTGACGTCGGTGAGCTTCCCGCATTACGAACTCGGCAGGCAGGCAGGCCGGCTCGTGCTCGAGCAGATCGAGGACGGCCCGCGCAACGCCGAGGTGCACTACCTCGCCCCCGAGCTCAAGGTCAGGGGTTCAGCGGGGCCGCCAGCCGCGGTCGCGGCGGGCCTGCGAGGCCAGGCCGGCTAACCAGGCCAGCCGGCTCGCCACGAGCCCCATGAGCCGGCGAGCCGATGCGCCGGCGCGCCGATGCGCACAAGCGCTGACCGGGGCTCAGCTCGCTTCGCCGCCGCCAGCGCGCAGCACCCGCGCCAGCCAGTCGGCCCCGTACCCCCTGTGCTTGTAAGGCACGTTCGCGCAGCCATGGTTCCCCTCAGGCAGCAACATCAGCTCAGCCCTGGCCGGCACCTCGGAGTACAGCCGCTGCGCGTCCTGCCAGGGGAAGATCCGGTCCTGCTGGCCGGCGATGATCAGCAGCGGCGCGGTGACCAGGGGGCCAGCCCCGGCTAGCGTCAGCTCGCTCGCCCTCGCCCGGGCCTGTTCCTCCGAGCCCGACTTGGATCGGACGGTGAAGGCCGCCCTGGTGAGCTCGGGCAACTGGTCCCAGATGTCGCCGAGGCAGTAGGGGCCGCAGAGCGCGATCGTGCCGCTGACCCGCTCGTCGCCGGCCGCTACCCGCACCGCGTAGTAGCCGCCCAGGCTGACTCCCCAGATCCCGATCCGGCTCGCGTCGATGCCAGGCAGCGTGGTCACCGCGTCGATGACGACCCGCCCAGGAACCTCCCAGTCGGGCCTGATCGCCAGGTCGTACTCGGCTTCGCCCTGACCGGGTCCATCGATCGACAAGGTGGCCAGGCCGCGCCGCAGGAACTCGACCTCAGTGGGCCTGAACTCCTCCTTCGCCGAGTCGAGCCCGGGGATCAGCACCACGATCGGGTGCGGGCCAGCCGATCGCGGGCGGCGGAGCACGCCCGCGATCACCGAGCCGTCGAACGGTATCTCGATCCGCTCGCCGGGCGGGTCAAGCAACGGCAGCGCGTCATCAAGGCACTTGACCGCGGCCAGGTGCGCGGTTCGCAGCTGGTCGAGGTCGTTGACGAACATGAACTTGGCGAAGTGGTAATAGACGGCCGCCTGGGCGAGATGCGCGCCGGCCGACCTGGCCCTGCCCTCGCCGAGCGCCGTCCGGCCAAGCTCCTCGTGCATGGCGGCGGCCTCGCACCAGCGCTCGCACCACTCGTCCCAGCTGCTGATCGCCGCCGTCACGGCGACGAAGTCGCTGTAGTCGACGCCGTTCGCGATGAAACGTGGGGCCCAGTGGCTTATCGCCGCCGTAACCCGGCTGTCTGCCATGACACCAGCATTGCACACGTTTGCAGCAAAGCTGGGCGAGAAATTGGACATTGACACGGAGCGGGCCCATACGCCACGCTCTTGTCTGCAAACGATTGCCGGGCAAGGGATGGGCGCGGAAAGGGGTGGGCGCGGAGTTGAGCGGGCAGGTGACGCAGGGACAGCGGATCGGCTGGCTTGGCACGGGGCGGATGGGCATCGTCCTGATCCATCGGCTGCTGGCCGCTGGCTGTGACGTGACGGTCTACAACCGGACCAAGGCCAAGGCCGAGCCGCTCGCGGCCGCGGGCGCGAAGGTGGTCGACCGCGCGTCCGACCTCGCGGGCCTCGACATCGTGTTCGTGACCGTCGGCACCTCGCAAGACCTCGTCGACGCCTGCGCTGGCCCGAGCGGGATCACCGCGGGCGGCCAGGCCCCATCGATCGTGGTCGACTGCTCGACCGTGTCGGCGCAGGACTCCGACCGGGTCAGGGTCGCGCTGGCCGCGCTGGGCGGCCAGCTGCTGGCCGCGCCGGTCATGGGCAATCCCAAGGTCGCCGAGGCCGGGCGGCTGACCTTCGCGGTGTCAGGCGCGCCGGAGGCATTCGCGGCCGTGCGCCCCTACCTTGACCTGCTCGGCGCGGGGGCCACCTACGTCGGCGAGGGCGAGCTGGCCCGCACGGTCAAGCTCTGCCACAACCTCTTCCTCGGCGTCGTGATCCAGTCGCTCGCCGAGGTCGCCGTGCTGGCCGAGCGCAGCGGCATCAGCAGGCAGGCGCTGCTCGCCTGCCTCAACGACAGCGTGCTCGGCTCGACCTTCAGCAGGTACAAGACGCCCGCGCTGGTCAACCTTGATTTCCACCCGACCTTTACCGCCACGCTGCTGCGCAAGGATTTCGACCTCGGCCTGGCCGCGGCCAGGGCGCACGAGGTGCCCATGCCGGTCGCCTCGGCGGCCTACCAGCTCGTGCAGAGCCTGGTCGGTAACGGGTTCGGTGAGGAGGACTTCGCGTCCCTGCTCGTGCTCCAGGCCAGATCGGCTGGCCTTGAGCTGGTGAGCGAGAACGCGGAGGTATCGGACGGGCTCACGCCCGCCGGCGACGGATTAGCGAGTTATCCATCAACTCGGAAGGAGGACCGGGGATGAGGCCCCACTACGCCCGGTTCCTGGCAATCGGCGCTGCCGCGGCCGTTCTGGCCGCCGGGCTGGCCGCTTGCTCAAGCGGCTCAAGCTCATCGGCTCCGGCTCACACGAAGGCCCCGATCCTGATCGGGGCGTCCCTGTCGCTTACCGGCGACTTCTCCGCGGATGGCATCGCCTACAAGCGCGGCTACCTGCTCTGGGAACACGACGTCAACGCGGCCGGCGGCATCGACGGCCGCAAGGTCAAGCTGATCATCCTGAACGACAACAGCAGCCCGACCCAGGTCGACACCAACTACACCGACCTGATCACCAGCGACAAGGTCGACCTGACCTTCGGGCCGTTCTCCTCGCTGCTCACCGCGCCCGCGGCCGAGGTCGCGCACAGGTACGGCTTCGCGTTCATCGAGGGCGCCGGGGGCGCGCCGATCGTGTTCGACGAGAAGCTCGACAACGTCTTCGACGTCAGCCTTCCTGTCGCCAACGAACTCGACCCCTTCACGAACTGGATCAAGTCGCTACCCGCCAGCTCACGGCCTGCGACCGCCGCCTACCCGATGGCGAACGACCCGTTCGCCACCCCCCAGGTGCAGCGCGCTCAGGGCCTGCTGGCCCCGCTCGGCATCAAGACCGTCTACTCCAAGATCTTCCCCGAGGAGGTGCCCGACTACCTGCCCAACGCTGACCTGGTCGCCGCCTCCAAGGCGCAGGCGGTGGTGCTCGGCTCGACCGACGTGCCGACGGTCGCCTCGTTCATGCGCGGGTTCGAGCAGCAGCACTACAACCCGAAGGTCTTCGTGGCCGCGGCCGGCCCGGACCAGGGCGCCTCGTTCCTGACCGCGGTCGGCAAGCCCAACGCCAACGGGATGATGGTCCCCGACGCCTGGTACCCCGGCTACGCCAACGCCACCAGCAAGGCCATGGTCAAGGAGTACGTCGCCACCTACGGCGGCTCGGCGTCGGACGTCAACGCGGACGTCGCCGAGGCCTACTCGGTCGGCCAGGTGACCGAGCAGGCGGTCAAGGCGACCGGCGGCACCGACGGCGCCAAGATCATCTCCTACCTGCACAGCGGGGCGACCCTGCAGTCCGTGCAGGGCCCGGTGACGTTCAACAGCCTCGGCGAGAACATCAAGGCGATCGCGTTCATCTTCCAGTGGCAGAACGGCAACTTCGTCCAGGTGCTCCCGGCCGACGCGCCTGGCTCGGTCAAGATCTTGTACCCCAAGCCGAACTGGTCGAGCTAACACGGTCGAACCAAGCACGGTCGAGCCAACACCGAGGTGAGCGGAGCAGCACGGGAGCGCGGATGGCACGAGAGGTCTACGAGGCGATCGCCGACGGCATACTTGGCGGCGGCGTTTACGCGCTGATGGCGGCCGGGCTGACGCTGATATTCGGCGTGCTCGACATCATCAACATCGCCCAGGGCATCCTGGTGATCCTCGGCGCCTACCTGAGCTACGTGCTCTCCGTTCACCTGCACATCGACCTGTTCATCGGCCTGGCGATCACGATCCCGGTGATGTTCGCGATCGGGGTCGTGATCCAGTGGCTGTTCATCAGGCCGTTGCGGGGCAGCGAGCGGACGTCCATGACGCTGCTCGCCTGCTACGCGGTGGCGCTGATCATCGAAGGCATCCTCTACGCGGCGTTCGGGCCTAACTTCGTGACCCTGAACGCCTGGTACACGCAGCCGAACGCGAGCGTCAAGCTGTTCGGCTTCTACATCGGCGACATCTACCTGTTCGGTTTCGGGCTGGCGATCGTCGCGGTCGTGGTGCTCTACCTGCTGCTCTACCGGACGACGTTCGGCCGGGCCGTGCGGGCCACCATGCAGGACGCGACCGCGGCGGCCCTGGTCGGCATCGAGGTCAACCGGGTCGCGGCGCTGACCTTCGGCATCGGCGTCGCCGTGACCGCGGTCGGCGGCATGATGTACGGCGCGACCAGCGGCGGCTTCAACCCGAACAGCGGCTACGACCTGATCTCCCGGTTGCTCGCGATCATCATCCTCGGCGGCCTCGGCAGCATCGGCGGGGCGATGGTGGCCGCGATCTTCATGACGACGGCCGAGGCCCTGGTCGACATCTGGCAGCCGAACTGGGCTGTCGCGGTGTTCTACCTGGCCCTCGTCGTGGTGCTCGTGGTCAGGCCGACCGGGCTGTTCGGGCGGCAGGCGGTTCGAGCGCAATGACCACAGGCACGCAAAAGGCCCAGGTGGCCGGGCCAGCGGGCGTCCCGTCCGCTGGCGGTGGACGGCTTGCCTCGCCGGCGGCCCGGCTCACGGGCCTTGGCCTGGTCGCGGTCGTCGCGCTGATCTTCCCGCTCGTGTTCACCAACGCGACCATCTCCAACATCGCCGTGCAGACGGTGATCTTCATCGCCGTGGCCTCGGCCTGGAACATCTTCTCCGGCTACTCGGGCTACCTCTCGCTCGGCCACGCGGTCTTCTTCGGCACCGGTGCCTACGCGGTCGGCATCATCGCCAGGGACGCCAACGTGACCGGGGACACCGTGTTCGCGCTGCTGCCGCTGGCCGGCCTGATCGCGGCGCTGGTCGCCGTACCGCTCGGCCTGGTGGCGCTGCGGGTACGGCGGCACACGTTCGTCGTGATCACGATCGCCTTCTTCTTCATCGCCCAGCTCACGGCTAGCAACCTGGCGATCACCGGCGGCTCGAGCGGCCTGCTCGCCCCGGTGCCGAACTGGACCGCGGCCACCTTCAACAACCCGTTCTACTACGCCGGCCTGCTGATCGCGGCGGCCACGGTAGCGCTGTCGGCCGTGATCAGGCGGTCGAGGTTCGGCCTGCAGTTGCGCGCGATCAGGGACGACGAGGACAGGGCCGTCGGCCTGGGCGTGCGGGCCATGCCGGTGAAGCTGACCGCGCTGGTGATCTCCGCGTTCGTCTGCGGCCTGGCCGGCGGCCTGTGGTTCTACTTCATCGGGCAGGCGTTCCCGCAGTTCGTCTTCGACCCGCTCTTCGACCTCGCCATCGCGCTGATGGCCTTCTTCGGCGGGCTCGGCACGGTCGCTGGCCCGGTCCTCGGCGCGCTCGTGCTCGAGCCCACCCAGCTCTACCTGACGCTCAAGCTGACCAACGACTACCTGAGCGAGATCCTGCTGGGGGCCGTCTTCCTGGTGGTCATCTTGTTCCTGCCGCGCGGCGTGCTGCCGACGGCGGCCGAGCTGGCCGGCCGGCAGCGGGCCCGCTGGCAGCGCCGGGGTGATCGGCTGTGACGGTCGCGCTGCGGACGGAGGGGATCGCCAAGGCCTTCGGCGGCGTGCAGGCGCTCAGCGACGCCACGATCGAGGTGGAGCAGGCCAGCATCACGGGCCTGATCGGGCCGAACGGGTCGGGCAAGACGACGCTGTTCAACATCATCACCGGCTACGAGCGACCGGACGCCGGCGCGGTCTACCTGCACGACCGCCCGATCACCGCCTTGTCGCCGCAGCGGGTGTTCGCGGCCGGCATCGGGCGGACCTTCCAGCTCACCAGGATCTTCCCCCGGCTGACGGTCATGGAGAACATGCTCGTCGCCCAGCAGCACGGCCACCGCCGGCGCGTCAGCCCGCTGTCCAGGGCCGGCAGCCAGTCTGATCGGCAGCGGGCGATGGCCCAGCTCGAGTTCGCCGGGATCGCCGGGCAGGCAGGCGAGCTGGCCGGGACGCTTTCCTACGGCCAGCGCAAGCTGCTGGAGCTGGCCTACGTGCTCGTCGCCGACCCGGGGATCGTGCTGCTCGACGAGCCGGCCGGCGGGATCAACCCGTCGCTGGTCGGCCTGATCGCCGACCGGATCAGGGCGCTCAACGCGGCCGGGGTGACGTTCCTCATCGTCGAGCACAACATGGAGTTCGTGATGAGCTTGTGCCAGCACGTCACGGTGCTTGACTACGGCACCGTCGTGGCGACCGGGCCGCCCGAGGTGGTCAGGGCCGATCCCCGCGTGCTCGACGCCTACCTCGGCACCGGGGAGGACGACCAGGCCGAAGCCGACGAGGCCGAAGCCGACGAGCAGAGCGGGCAGCGATGAGCGTGCTCCCCGACGCCCTGGTGATCGACGGCCTCACCGCCGGGTACGGCGGCGGCGACGTGCTGCACGACATCAGCCTCGAGGTCATCGAGGGCAAGATCACTTGCATCGTGGGCCCGAATGGCTCAGGGAAGTCGACGCTGCTGGCGACCATCAGCGGCCTGCGACGCCCCCGCCTCGGCTCGATCAGCTACCGCGACCGGTCGCTGGTGGGCATGAGCCCCAGGCAGATCCTGGGCTGCGGGATCGTGCACGTGCCGCAGAACCACAGCGTGTTCAGGGAGATGACGGTCAGGGAGAACATCGAGCTTGGCGGCTACCTGCTCGACCACCGCCAGGTCGGGCGGCGGCGAGCCCAGGTGGAGGAGATGTTCCCCGCGGTGGCGCAGTGGGCGGGCCGGAAGGCCGGCAGCCTGTCCGGCGGCCAGCAACGCCTGGTCGAGTTCGCCCGGTGCCTCATGCTCGACCCGGAGTTGGTGATCTTGGACGAGCCTTCGGTCGGCCTGGCCCCGAAGGTGCTGCGGACCGTATTCGACGCGATCAGGCTGATGAACGCGAGCGGCAAGACCGTCCTGCTGGTCGAGCAGAACGCCAGGGCTGGCCTGCTGCTGTCCGACTACGGCATCGTGCTCGAAGGCGGCCGGGTCCGGCTGACCGGCACCGGTCAGCAAGTGCTCGATCACCCCGAGATCGCGGCCCTGTACCTAGGCGGTACCGTCCCGATCGCGGCCCCGGCCGGTGGCGAAGGTTCCTGATGAGGCTGCCGTTGCTGGCGAATGGCGCGGGGCGTTTGAAGGGCTACTGGGGGCCGAAAGGGCGACTGTGACCCATTTCACGGTAAGTATTTCGGCATTCCACGCACGCCAGGGCTTAAGTTCGGGCATCGTAGAAGAACGAAAGCACCTTGCGTGTTCGACGAGTTACTCTGTGTAATCGTCGTCTGAGTAGCCGCTGTCTCGCCCTGAACCTGCGAAGCGTCGACGCGCCACTGCTTGGCATTGGGCTCTGCCCCCGTGGGCAGGGCCTGTTCATGCCTGGCAGGCGACCGGGTGGCAGGTGAGCACGCTCTGCGTGCCCGACCGAAAGTTCACGTTGTCCTCGCAGCGACTACTGAACCGAACGATCACCTCCAGACTCACCATCGCGCTCTGCGCTCCGGCGTTCGCCCTGACGGCCTTGGCCGCTAGCGGCGGTCTCTCCGCATCCGCGGAGGCTCAGCCGGTCAGCACGGCCCGCGTGGTGAGCGTGGCCAGTTCGGACAGTGCATTCGCGTTCACGGCCAAGGACGTTGCCGCCTCCTCAGCGGGGCGGCTTTCTGTCATGACCGCGGACAAGAAGACCAAGCCCAAGAAGAAAAAGAAGCACCACAGTGTCCACAAGCACCACAAGCGCCACGCGCACCTCACCGCCAAGAAGATCGCCTGGGACATCATGGGCTGGTTCCATTGGAAGGCGAAGTGGCAGTTCAAGTACCTGAACTACCTGTGGACGCGGGAGAGTAGCTGGAACGTCTACGCGACGAACCCCTACTCGGGTGCCTACGGCATACCGCAGGCGGTGCCAGCCGCGAAGATGGCGTCCTGTGGCAGCGACTGGCGCACCAACCCCAAGACCCAGATCCGCTGGGGCATGCGCTACATCAAGTCGATCTACGGCTCCCCTAAGCAAGCTTGGGCGCACGAGGTTAACGACGGCTGGTACTGACCGGCAGCTAGCTGATCCTTCAGCTAGTTTCCTTAGTCAGTCCTAGCCGTTACTCGCCCGGTGGCCTGCTCGATCTTGGGCAGGCCACCGGGCGGCGTGGCCATGGCCTGAGGGGCACGGCCGCCAGCTTGGCGCGCGATCGGCCCGCGCGAGTTATTTGGGGATGGTCGGTTGGCTTTACCTGACCGGCACCCGCCAAGAGTCAGGTTCGACGCCGTCCGGGATGGGCGCCGCCGGGTCATAAGGCTGCCGCGAGTAGATGAACGAGCCGATGTCGAGCGCGATGACCCGCCCGTCCGGCCCGGTGATCATCCGCAGCGGCTCCCCGGCCATGTAGCCGTCGATGCCGCGCCAGCCCCCTTCGCTGCCGTTTTCGCGCCGGAACCGCATGCCGCGGTCGTCCCTGCCATCCCTGCTCAGCACGAGCAGTTCGCCGGCCAGCCGCAGCGTGTGCGGGGCCGGCCCCCAGAACCAGGCGCCGAGGACGTCCAGCAGGCCGGAATCGACCGGCGCCGGCCTCCACTCCTTCGCCACGTAGGGCTCCTCGGCCGCGAGGATGCCGAGCAAGTCGCTGGCCAGGGCATGGCCGAAGCCGGTCGTCGAGTTGCAAGCGGCGATGACCGTGTCGGAGCCAGGTGCGTCGGTGATGCTCAGCACGGCGACGAAGCCTGGCATCGACCCGGTGTGGCCGTAGCGCAGCACGCCGCCTGAGTTCCACAGCTGCAGCCCGAGGCCGTAAGCGGCCGTCCAGGGCTGGCCCTCGCCCGCGCTGACCACGATCGGCTCGCGCATCTCCGCCAGGGTCGCTGGCGCGATGAGGCCGGCGCTGTCGCCGGCCAGGAACCGGCCGAACTTCGCCAGGTCGGTGACCGTCGTCCAGAGTTGCCCGGCCGGAGCCATGGCGCCCGCGTCGTGCTCAGGCTCGGCGAGCAGCACGTCGGCGTAGGGGTGCACGGCGTAGCCGGTGGCGTGCGGCGCCCTTGGCCTGGTCGTCGTCCTGGTCATCTCCAGGGGCGCCAGCAGCTCGGCCGCGATCACGTCCGCCCATGGCCGGCCGTGCTTGCCGGCCAGCACCGCGCCGAGGAGGGCGTAGCCGACATTGGAGTAGTGAAACCGCCGGCCCGGCCTGAACCTGGCGGCGCCGGTGCCAAGCGAGGCGGCGGCGAGCTCGCCGAGCGTGCCGCCTGGCGTTCGCTCCCACCACGGCCCGGCCGTCTCCGCTCGCAGGCCCGCCGACTGCGACAGCAGCTGGCCGATCGTCATGGCCGCCACCTGCTCGCTGACGGCGGGCTCGGTGAGGTGATCGGCCAGCCGGTCAGACAGGGACAGCCGGCCGGCGTCCCGCAGCCGCATGATCTCGACGGCTACGAAGGTCTTGGTGATCGAGCCCGCGCGATATTGGGTATCGGCATCGGGCTCGCTGCCATCGACGCGGCCGCGGCCCGCGGTCCAGGCCAGTTCGCCCGACCGGCCGACCCCGGCCGCGACCGAAGGGAGCCGCTGTTCGGCCTGCTCGCTGGCGAGCCTGGCGGTGAGGAGCCGGCGCGTTTTGTCGGCGATCATGGCTGCTACCGTACCGGGCGCCCAGCTTGGGGTGATCGCCCTGGTGGCTAAGCGGTTAAGCTGCCGATGCGCCCCCTTCGATGCCAAGGGCGAACTAGTGAAGGGACTACGTTGCCGTTCTCGCTGCCCGACGCTGACGTGGTGTCGATCATCGACGCCCCGCCGACCCCGCTGACCGTGCCGTCTCCCGGCGAGCAGTTCCTGATCCTGCTGAGCTACCAGGCCCATCCGCCGATCACGATGCTGGCCAAGCCGGTGCTGCGGCTGGCCGGCTTGCGGCTTGACCCGGCGATCGGCGGCCGCCAGCGGATCAGGAGGTTCACCGGGCTGACCGTGCTGCGGATCAGCGACGGCGCCGAGCGCGAGCTGGCGCTGCCCGACGGAGCCCAGGTGAGCCTGCCGGTCTGGGCGCCGGACGGACGGCGGTTCGCGTTCTGCGTCGACGAGAGCGACGGGATCGGAGTGTGGGTCGGTGACGCGGCCAGTGACGCCGACCCGGTCCAGGTGCCCGGCCTGCGGGTGCGGGACGTGCTCGGCGGGGAGCCGCCCAACGCGGGCGCCGCCCTCGGCTGGGCCAGGGATGGCCGGTCGTTGCTGGTGCTCGGCGCCCCGGCTGGTCCGGGTGGCGAGGCCGGCCTGGCTGGGAACGGCGCCGGCGCCGGCTTCGGCGACGAGCCGGCGGAGCCGAGGGTCGACGAGGCCATCGGCAAGAAGTCGATGATGGCGACGTTCCAGAACCTGCTCGAGACCGCGGCCGACGAGGACAGGTTCGAGGCGCTGGCGACCACGGTGCCGCTGCGAGTTGACCCGCTGACCGGCGCGGCCCAGCAGCTTGGCCCGGCCGGGCTCTACCAGTACGTCGAGGACTCGCCCGACGGGCGCTACCTGCTCGTCTACCGGCTGCGGCGGCCGTTCTCCTTCCGCGTCCCCTACGGGCTGTTCGCCCGGCGCATCGAGGTCTGGCCCGCGATCGGGGTGACCGGCACGGGCGAGCCGGTGCTGGTCGCCGCCGACCTGCCGGTCAGCGACGAGGTGCCGATGTTCGGCGTGCCGACCGGTCCCAGGTTCGTCATCTGGGATGAGCGTGCTCCCGCGAGGCTGCTGTGGACCGAGGCGCTTGACGGCGGTAACCCGGTCACCCCGGCCGAGCATCGCGACGCGATCCGTACCGTGTCGGCGCCGTTCGACTCCGAGCCGGCGACCTTGTTCGAGGTACGGCACCGGTGCCTGGGCTGGACCAACATGGACGCGCCCGGCCTGATCATGCTGAGCGAGCACGACCGGGACCGGCGCTGGGTCACCACCTGGCTGTGCGACCTGGCCGACCCTGAGCGGAACCGGGTGCTATTCGACCTGTCCGAAGACGACGCCTACTCCGATCCCGGCGATCCGATGGTCAGCTTGAACCCGGACGGCAGCCGCACCATCCGCCAGGACGGGGGGCACATCTACCTGCGCGGCGATGGCGCGACCCCGGACGGCGAGCGGCCGTTCCTTGACCGCTACGACCTGGCCACGGGCGAGTCGACCCGGCTGTTCCACAGCCCAGCCGACGCCCACGAGACCGTGCTCTGCTTCGCAGACCAAAGTACTGACCTGGTCGTGATCTGGCATCAGAGCCCGGCTGAGCCGCCCAACCTGCGGGTCGTGGGCCTGGCTGGCGGTGTCGGCGCTGGGACGGCGAGGGCGCTCACGGACTGGCCCGACCCGCACCCGGCGCTTACCGGCATGAGCAAGCGGCTGATCGTCACCGATCGCGGCGACGGCGTGCAGCTCTCTGGCATGCTGCACCTGCCGCCTGGCTACGATCCTGACGCCGGCGGCCCGTTGCCGCTGGTGATCTGGGCCTACCCGAATGACTTCGGGAACGCTGTCACCGCCGGCCAGGTGCGGGTCAGCACCACCCGGTTCACCAGGCTCACCGCGAACGACCCGGTCTGGTTCGTGCTGCGCGGCTACGCCGTGCTCGCCAACGCCACGATGCCGGTGATCGGTGACCCTGAGACCAAGAACGACACCTACATCGAGCAGGTCACCTCGGCGGCGGCGGCGCACATCAAGGCCCTGGCCGACCTCGGCATCGCCGACCCGGCTCGGGTCGCGGTGGCCGGGCACAGCTACGGCGCCTTCATGACCGCGAACCTGCTCGCTCACACGGACCTGTTCGCCGCCGGGATCGCCCGCAGCGGCGCCTACAACCGGACCTTGACGCCCTTCGGCTTCCAGACCGAGCGGCGCAGCTTCTGGGAAGTGCCGGCGATCTATGACCAGGTATCGCCGTTCCGGTACGCGGACCAGATCGTGGCGCCGATCCTGCTCGTGCACGGCGCCGCCGACTCCAACTCAGGAACCTTCCCGGTCCAGTCCGAACGGCTGTTCCAGGCCATCCAGGGCACCGGCGGCACCGCCAGGCTGGTGATCCTGCCGCACGAGAGCCACATCTACGTGGCCAGGGAGTCGGTCCTGCACGTGCTGGCCGAGCAGTTCAGCTGGCTCGATCGCTGGCTTGGCGATGGCAGGGCCGACGGGGACAGTTCACGCCCAGCCAGCCAGCTCAGTCAGGCCAGCCGTTCCTGAACGGTGAGCGGCTGCGCAGGTCATCGCGGAGCAGGCGGCCGAGCTTGCGCGTCTCCCTGCGATTGAGCAGGCCGCCGGCGACCGCTCCGGTCAGCAGCGGCCCGAGCGAGAAGACGCTCCGCCCTGCCCTGGCGGCCAGCCGCCGCTGCAGCTGCCTGGCCAGCGGAGACCCCGCGACCAGCACGAGGCCGCCAGGTGCCAGCGCGACCCCGCGGCGGGAGGACCAGGCGCCCACGTAGGCGGTCATCCGGTCGATGACGTTACCGGCCGCGCGGATGCCGTATACCTCGTGCAGTTCGGCCACGAGCTTGATCTCGATGCCGACGACGGACAGCGTCTCGGTCGCGATCTCGACGCCGACGGCGGGGATGAAAGGCAGCACGGACCAGGCCCCGACGGCGACGCCGACGGTGGCCGAGGCCCTGGACGCGCCCTCGATGAGCGCGTCCGCGATCTCGTCGGGCGTGCGGTCGGGGTACTGGCCGCGCAACGTGGCCAGGTCCCTGACCGGCAGGCGGGGGGCCATGGTGAGCACCTGGGTGCTCAGCCACCGACCGCCGGTGGTGACGCTCCGGCCGGTCATGGTGACCCCGCGCCGGGCCGCGGTGCCGAGACTGGTGCCCAGCCGCCTGGTCGCGCGGGCCCGGCCTCGCCTGCTGGCCACCCGGCCAGCGACCCGCCGCCTCAGCCCGCGCTTGCGGAGGGCGAGTTCGCTGCGTTCTTCGGAGTCAGCTAGCTCGACGGCCTCGGAGACGGTGTCGAGTGCTGCCCGCATGACGTCATCTGGCTGGCTGCCTGTTGGCTCCATATCTCTCAGGTATCACATCTTGAGCCGCGTGACCTACCCCAGGCCCCCGAACAGGTCCGATGCCGGTACTAGCGCGAAGTTATGGCACACTCCAAGCCATGAATGAGGAGACACTGGTCGTCATCAAGCCTGATGGCGTGGCCCGGGGGCTGACCGGGCGGATAATTGACCTGTTTCAGGACGCTGGACTCGAGCTTGCCCGACTTGAGCTTCGAGAGGCCACGGCCGACCTGATCGAACGGCATTACCCCGATGATGAGGAGTGGCTTTCGTCCGTAGGCGGGAAGACCCTGGCCGACTACGAGCGGCTCGGCCTCGATCCGGCCCTGTACTTCGGCGACACCGATCCCGCTGTCATCGGCCGGGTCATCAAGGCCTGGCTTGTCGACTACATGACCCAGGGCCCTGTGGTCGCGATGGTGCTGCGTGGCAACGAGGCCGTCACCAAGGTCAGGAAGGTGTGCGGGAACACCATTCCGGCCCAGGCCGACCCCGGCACGATCAGGGGCCGGTTCAGCTCAGACTCGGCGGCGGCGGCCAACGCCGAGAAGCGCCCGATTCACAACCTCGTGCACGCATCCGGCACGGTCGAGGAAGCTGACCACGAGATCGGGCTCTGGTTCGGCGGCTGACCTCCTTCGCTGGGCCCGCGCGGGCCTGACCCTGACCTGATGCTGACCTGACGCTGGCCTGATGCTGACCGCTCGGTCGCGGCATGGTCAACAAGGCGTCAACCTGCTGCGTGGCTCGGCCAGTACCTGGTTTGCAGCCGATGAAATTGGCGAGCATCAGGTGGGGTGACCGTGCCCAACCGCCAGGAAACCTCGCATAGAGTGACCGTTCGGGGAGAATGATGCCTTAGGTCACTGGCAGGCCAACGCGTCGGGTGGCTGGGTTCGCGCGAGACAAAAGGAGGATTGCGTGGCTCGACCGGTAGCGCCAGCCCGCCAGTCGCAAGACACCATCCGCCGCGCTGTGCTTGGTACGTCGGCGGTGCCGGAGTCCCGTGGCCGCCGCACGGCCCGCATCGGGCTTCGCCTCCTGCTCGCGCTCATCACCACGTTCGTCTTCGTCACTGGCTGGTCGGTCGGCCACGCCATGACCGCTCCGAACGAAGGATCGGCCTCGGAGCGGGTCGCCGAATGGGCGCGCAGTCACGAACTTGGCTTCGTCGTGACCTTCGGCGAGTGGCTGACCTATAACCCGCCCAAGAAGGGCGGCAAGCCCAACGTGTCGTTCAACAAGCTCGGCGGAAAGACCGTGCGCGAGACCAAGTGCAAGGCCGCGACTGGCCCGCACTGCAAGAAGAAGCACCACGGCCTGCTGCCGATCGTCCCCGCGAACCTCGGCTCGATGGCGGGCAAGCCATTGGCCGGCGAAGGGGTCTGGAAGGAGATCGAGGACGTCAGGGGCCTTCCTGCCGTGTTCAAGACCTACATCAGGTTCAGCAAGGTCTACTCCTCCTACTACGCCGGCGTGGTCTCCATGGACGAGCGCCTGGTCAAGTTCGACCTCAGGCCAGGCACCGAGGATCCTGGGCCAGGCAACTGGGGCGCTCCGCTCGACGTGCCGCCAGGGCACAGGGCCGGCTTGCTGGCCACGTTCAACAGCGGCTTCCGCATCTACGCCTCCGGCGGAGGCTTCTACCTGCACGGGCACTACGACGGCGCCCTGGTCAAGGGCGTCGCGTCGGAGGTGTACTACAAGAACGGCAGGCTGGCGATCGGCACCTGGGGCCGCGGTGGCCTGCACATGGGGCCCGACATCGCCGCCGTGCGGCAGAACCTGCGCCTGATCGTCGAGAACGGCAAGGTGCCACGTACCGTCGACCAGAACGTCGAGTCGAGCTGGGGGGCGACGCTCGGCGGCGCCTACTACGTCTGGCGCTCCGGCATCGGCATCACCGCCAATGGCCGGATCATCTACGTCTACGGCCCGTCTCTCGACGTCCGCACACTTGCCGAGGTGCTGAAGCGGGCAGGATGCGAGTCAGCGATGGAGCTCGATATCAATCCCGACTGGATGTCGTTCATGTACTATCTGGCGAAAAATCATCCAGCCAACCCGACACCGGTGAACTTGCTACCCGACCAGATACAGCCACCGGACCGGTATTATTACCCGTCCAACCGCGATTTCACGGCGGTCTTCGCCCGATGACAGTGCCACCACCAGCGGCCAAGGTGAGCGAGCCGCAGAGCAGTTCTCCGACCCGCCTGTTCGGACCGGTCAGGTGGGTCAAGGCCGTACTGCAATCGTCGCGGCCGAGGCAGTGGCCTAAGAACCTGCTCGTGTTCGCGGCCCCGCTCGCCGGTCACACGCTCGGCCGGCCCGACGGGATCTGGTACGCGCTGACCGCCGCGGTCGCGTTCGTGCTCGCCTCGTCGTCGGTCTACCTGGTCAATGACGTGGTGGACGCGGAACGCGACCGCAATCACCCGTACAAGAAGTCCCGGCCGATCGCCTCGGGCCTGCTGTCCAAGCGGGACGCGCTGATCGTCGCGGTCTGCTTCGTGCTGGTCGCGCTGGCGGCCGGGTTCGCCATCGGCGAGCCGCTGCTCACCGCCACGCTGGCCGCCTACCTGCTGAACTCGTTCCTCTACTCGGCCGGCCTGAAGCACGTCCCCGTGATCGAGCTTGCCTGCGTGGCCGCGGGCTTCGTGCTCCGGGTCATCGGCGGGGCGGTAGCGACCCATGTGCCGCCATCGCGCTGGTTCCTGCTCGTCTGCAGTCTCGGCGCGCTCATGGTGGCGGTCGCCAAGCGCTACACCGAACTGACCGTGCTCGGCGCCGACGCCGCCAAGCACCGCCCGTCCATGCGGGGATACTCCGCGCCGGCCCTGCGGATCGGGCAGCGGGTGATCTCCGCGGTGATGGTCGCCTCCTATATCTTGTGGGCCAGCCATGAGCCCGAACTGCGGAGCCGGATCTTCCACCTGATCAGCTCGGTCGCCCTGCTCGCGGCGCTGGCCAGGTTCGACCGGCTGACGGCGCGGGCGACCAGCAAGCCGGTCGAGGACCTGATCTCCCGCGATCCGGTAATGGTCGGCTGCGAGGCGGCCTGGCTGGTACTCTTCGCGCTCGGGCTGTAGGGGCAGGTTAAGGGAGCTTCGATGTGGGAGAACCTCGGCAGGCCAGCGCGCATCTTGCTGCTCGGCGGCACCAGCGAGATCGGCCTCGCGATCCTTGCCGCCCTGCGGGCGCCGAGTGACGCGCAGGTGCTGCTCGCTGGCCGCGATGAGGCGAGGCTCGCGGCGGCGGCCAAGGAACTGCCCTTTACCTGCGCGACGGTCGCCTTCGACGCGCTCGCGCTCGATTCGCATCAGGCCCTGATCGACGGGGTCTTCGCCGATGGGCCGGTCGACCTGGTGATCGCCGCCTCCGGCATCCTCACGCCGCAGGAGCAGGTCGATGCTGACCCGATGCTCGGGGCGCGCATGATCGAGGTGAACTACACCAGCCACGTGACGACCTTGACGCAGACCGCGACCCGGATGCGGGCGCAGCGGCACGGCACGATCGTGGTGCTCTCCTCGATCGCGGCGATCAGGCCGAGGAAGGCGAACTACGTCTACGGCTCGGCTAAGGCTGGCCTCGACGCGTTCGCCCGCGGCCTGACCGATGCCCTGGCTGGCACCGGGGTCCGGGTGCTGCTCGTCAGGCCAGGCTTCGTGATCGGGCGGATGACGGCGGGCATGAGCGCGGCGCCGATGTCGTCCACGCCCGCCCAAGTCGGCGCCGCGGTCGCGGCCGGGCTCGAGGGCAACGCCTCGCTGGTCTGGGTGCCACGGTCGCTGGCCGTGCTCGCGACCGTGCTCCAGTTGATCCCGAGGCGGGTCTGGCGCCAGATGCGGCGGTAACGCCGGGCGCCGATTCGGCCCGTGCCGGTTCTCTCTGGCCGCTGCCGCGGACCTCCTGACCTGGGCTTAGGCCTGCCGTTGACCGATCCATTGGTCTTTTATTACCTCAGTTCAGCATTGGCGTCACGGGCCTACGGGCATGATCATTTACGGCCGGACCCGGTGCCAGCAGGCGATCCGGGCCGCGTCGGTGATCCCGTAAGGCAAGGAGGCGTTCGCTGTGAGCACCGCAGGTTCGACCCTTACCCGAACTCAGCGCAACCGGGTGGGGGCACGGCAACTGCACGTCGCAATGGTCGCACCCCCCTACTTCGATGTACCGCCAACGGCGTACGGCGGCATCGAGACGGTCGTCGCCGACCTGGTCGACGCGCTGGTCGCCCGAGGTCACGAGGTGACCTTGATCGGCGCCGGCCACCACACGACGAACGCGCAGCGATTCGTCACGACCTACGATGTCGGGCCGGCCGACCGGCTCGGCGAGCCGATGCCGGAGATAGTGCACGCGGCGAAGGTCGCGAGCATACTCGACACGCTCGACGTCGACGTGATCCACGACCACACGATGGCCGGCCCGCTCATGGCGCGCGGCCGCCTCACGCCGACCGTGGTCACCGCGCACGGGCCGGTGACGGGTGACCCCGGCGACTTCTACGAGGCGCTCGGCGACACCATCCAGCTCGTCGCGATCTCGGACGCGCAACGGTCGAGCGCCCCCGACCTGCCCTGGTCGGCGCGGGTACACAACGCGATCAGGGCCGAGACGTTCCCGTTCCGGGCGCAGAAGGAGGACTACGCGCTGTTCCTCGGCCGGTTCCACCCGGACAAGTCGCCGCACCTGGCGATCGACGCGGCCAGGGCCGCTGGCCTTCCCATCGTGCTCGCGGGCAAGTGCAGCGAGCCGGTCGAGCGGGCGTACTTCATGCGCGAGATCGAGCCGAGGATCGACAAGGACGTGACGATCTTCGGCATCGCCGACGCCGCCGCCAAGCGGCGCCTGCTGTCCAGGGCGACGTGCATGCTGTTCCCGATCTCCTGGGAGGAGCCGTTCGGCCTGGTCGTCATCGAGGCCATGGTTTGCGGTACCCCGGTCGTCGCGTTGCGGCGCGGTGCCGTACAAGAGCTGATCGTGGACGGCCAGACCGGCGTCATCGTCGATGACCCTCCGGGCCTGCCCGAGGGCATCGCCCGGGCCAGGAAGATCGACCCGGTGGCCTGCCGCAAGCACGTCGAGGCTCGTTTCACCGTCGAGATCATGGCCGAAGGCTACGAGGCGGTGTACCGGCAGGCGGTCGCCAGGGCTCCCGAGTCCTGGATGTCCGCCGGCCAGGCGCCGGTGCTCTGACCCAGCGCCGCGAGTGATCGCCGCTGGCCGCGGTTGGCCGCGACGGCCGGGCCGATATGCTCATCGTCCGTGGGAGGTGCTGGCACCCGCGCTACTGAGCGGCTGACCATGCTCGGCATCCCGTACAGCCTGCACCGGTATCGACATGATCACCGGGCAGGCTCGTACGGCGTTGAGGCAGCGATCGCGCTTGGCGTGGAACCGGACCGGGTGTTCAAGACCTTGATCGTCAGTGTTGACGGGAGCCTGGTGACGGCGGTGGTACCGGTCGCCGGCCAGCTCAACTTGAAGGCGCTCGCCGACGCGGTCAGCGGCAAGAAGGCCGAGATGGCGCAGACCGCCGCCGCCGAGCGGGCCACCGGCTACGTGATCGGCGGGATCTCGCCCATCGCCCAGCGCAAGCCCCTGCCGGTCGTGATCGACTCATCCGCGCTCGGTCGCGACACCGTCTTCTGCAGCGCCGGCCAGCGCGGCCTCGAGATCGAACTGGCCCCCGACGACCTGCTCCTAGCCACCGGCGCCACCGTAGCCCCCATCGCCAAGCCCTAGCCCCGTTCGCGAACCCGCAGCCCGCGAGGCCCCAGCCGCCGCGAGGCCACAGCCGCCGCAAGGCGACAGCCGCCGCGAGGCGACAGCCGCCGCGAGGCGGATTCCGTGAACCCGCAGCTCCCCGAGCCGGCGCACCGCGCCGCCCAAGCGGTTTCCGTGATCATGGTCGGTGGGGGATGTCGGAGGTTCGCTGCGTGATTGGCGGCTCGATTATCCCTGATCACGAGCCGGGCATGATCACGGAACAGCGCGGGGGTGCTTCGACTCCCGCAAGCTTCCGGGATCATGCTGTGCGCAGTGATCACGGAGGTTCGGTCGGGTTCCGGGGTCGTGCTGGGGGTGATCACGGAGGTTTGGGTGGGCTCGGAGAACGTGCTGGAGTGATCACGGTGTTCGGGTTGGTTCACGGTGGCGCCGAGGGTCGTGATCACGGAGGTTCGGCCGGGTGGTGTTCGGCTGACTGAGCTAAGTGCGTCAGTTCTGGATTTAGTTCGGGGGTCTTGTCTGGGGCGGAGGGGAGGCCGCGGAGGGGGAGGCGGCGGGTGACGACCAGGGCGGTGATGCCTGCGGTCGCGGTGAGCGCGAAGGCTACGGCGATTCCGGTGGCGAGTGGCCAGTGCAGGCTCACGGCGGCGCTGATGGCGGCGCCGCCGATGCCGATGCCGATCGCGCTGCCCAGGACGTCGGCCAGGTTGAGCGACGCCGATGCCCAGCCTTCGCGGCCGGCTGGGGCGGCGGCGAGCATCAGCAACGAGATCGGCGAGTAGCACAGTCCCATGCCGAAGCCGGCGACCGTCCAGGCCGCGATGCCCTCGCCGACGCTGACGCCGTCCCAGAGCATGATCGCGAGCCCGGCGATTCCGATGAGTATGATCGACAATCCGATCCGCACCAGCCGTCGGCTTTCCCACCTGGTGTTCATTCTCGCCTGGATCCAGGCGCCGGCCGTCCAGGCGAGCGTCGAGCCGGTGACGGCCAGGCCGGCCACGACCGGGCTGCGATGGCGCAGGATCGTGATCGTCAGCGTGACGAAGGCGTCGGAGCCGAAGAAGGCGAACGTAAGGAGTGACCGGGTCAGGATCGTCGCTGGCAGTCCGTACTTGGCGGTGAGCGTCCCCGGTGGCAGCAGCCTGCGCAGCAGGGGCAGGCCAATGGCCAGGCCAGCCGCGATGAGCACCGCGCCGCCGAGGATCGGCCAGATCCGCGCGTCCCAGACGTCAGCCGTGAGCCGGGCCGAGATCATCCCCGCATGCCTCGCGGCCCCGCCGGCATGGCCGACGGCAGACATGGCTTGGGCCGACGCCAGTTTGACTGGCCCGGTCGCGGTCGCGGCCGATCCTGAAGTTCCGCCCGCGTCGGCGGCGAGAGTGAGCCCGCCGAGCACCAGGCCGGCCGCGGCGGCGACGCCGATGCCGTCGATGAGCCGGTGCCCGGCGGGCGCCGGAGTCTTGGGACGGCCGAGCCTGACCAGGGCCGGGATGGCGAACGGGCCGGTCAGGGCGATGAAGGGGAGGAGCCCGAGGAACACCCAGCGCCAGCCGAACAGCCTGGCCACCTCGGCGCTCACGGCCGGGCCGGCCAGGCCAGGCGCGACCCAGGCGGTCGACATGATCGCCATCATCTTGGCTCGCAGTCGCTCGGGCAGGCTGCGGCCGATGGCGACGTAGGCCACTGAAGGCACCGCGCCCGCCCCGAGGCCCTGCAGTGCCCGGCCCGCGACCAGCACCGGCATGGACGGGGCCAGCCCGGCGATCGTCAGGCCGATGGCGAAGACGACGATCCCTGTGATGTAGGGGAGAGCCGGCCCGCGCTGGTCGGCGGCGCGGCCGGCCGCGACGATGCCGACGATCGTGCCGAGCATGAAGGCGCTGAACACGAAGCCGTAGAGGCTGAGCCCGTGCAGACTGCGCGCCACCAGCGGCATCACGGTCACCACCGCGAGCGCCTCGGCGGCGACGAACGTGATCGTCAGGACCAGGCCGCCCGTCAGCGCCCGCCGCTGCGCCGACCAAAGTCCGTCTTGCACTCGTTCCTCACCTCTGCTAGCGCCCCAGAAGATGAGGATAAGAACTCAAGCCTGGTTGAGGTCAAACTGGTTTCGCTAAGCTGGTCGCGCACCGTGGAGGCTGGAGGCTAGGTTTCCCGGCCCTGGCCTGCAACGGCCTGGGCCGGGAAACCTAAGCCTCCAGCTTGGCTAGACCGAAACACCTGCTAGCGTTTTCGCCCCGGCCCGAAGCAGGCCGTAGCTGAGGCCGTCGGCCAAGGCCTCCCAGGAGGCGGTCACGATGTCATCGGATACCCCGACCGTCGTCCACTCGCCTTCGTGATCGGCCGAGGTGAGCATCACGCGGGTTACCGCGCTGGTCGCCGCCCGGCCGTCGAGGATGCGGACCTTGTAGTCGACTAGGTGGATGTCGTTGAGCTGGGGATAGAGCTCGGTCAGGGCCTTGCGCAGGGCCTGGTCGAGTGCGTGCACCGGGCCGACGCCTTCGCCGACGGCTACGACCCGCTGTTCGCCGAGTAGCAGCCGGACGATGGCCTCGCTGCGGTCGGTGCCTTCGGCCCGCTCGATCACGACGCGGTATCCCTCAAGGTCGAACCATGAAGGAGACCGCCCGGCGATCCGCCGCACCAGCAACTCGAACGAGGCATCGGCGGCCTCGTAGGCGTAACCCCGATGCTCAGCCACCTTGACCTCTTCGAGCACCGCCGTTGCCAGATTAGGGTCGCTCGTCAGGTCTAGTCCCAGCTCAGCCGCCTTGACCAGCACGTTGCTGCGCCCGGCCAGTTCGCTGACGAGCACGTGTGCCTTGTTGCCGACCTTGTTCGGGTCCACGTGTGAGTACGCGTCTGGCCGCCGTGCGATCGCCGAGGCATGCAGTCCCGCCTTGGTCGCGAACGCCGACGACCCTACGTAGGGCTGCTTCGCCTCGAAGGGCAGGTTCGCTAGCTCAGCGATCTCGCGGGCAGTCGATGCGAGGGCGGCTAGCCGTCCTGGCGGCAGCAGCTCGTAATCGCGCTTCAACTCCAGTCCGGCGATGATCGAGAAGATGTCGGCGTTGCCGCATCGCTCGCCGTAGCCGTTCGCGGCGCCCTGGACATGAGTCGCGCCCACGCCGACCGCGACCAGCGAGTTCGCGACTGCGCAGGCCGAGTCGTTGTGGCAGTGCACGCCGACTCGGACCTGTGGGAACCGTCCGAGCACGTCGCGCACGATCGTCACGATGTCGTCGGGGAGCGTCCCGCCGTTCGTGTCGCACAGC
>DATKFV010000184.1:0-12074 GCA_035511035.1 Streptosporangiaceae bacterium | reverse complement strand
CGGCTATCGTGACTACGCCGCCTTTTTCTGGCTTGCCGGTGACCTTGGGAGTGCCGGTGCCGACCTTGCTGCTCGTGCCTGAGCACGCCGCCACGACGGTCGCTAGGGCAACGAGTGCCGCTGCTACGGCCAATCGACGGGTACCGTGTCGGCGAGTTCTGGGCATACCTAGCTTCTCTCCTTCTGGCTGGGGCACCAGTGGCAGGCGTCGGCGACGGAGCGCCGGCGGCGGGGTACCTGGGTACGGGCACCTGCCGACGGCACCAGCCGACCGGCGCCGGGCCGGCGGGGGCACCAGCACTGCGGCGGCGGGGGGACCAGCGCGATAAGTCTAATTTTCCGAACGTCATGCTAGTAATAGCGGGCTTACGCCGTATTTCGTTACCAGCCTGAGCCTCGCGCTACCGAGCGGCCAGCCCCTCGGAGCAAAGAGTGCTCAAGACGTGACAATCTCGTGATCAGCCAAGAAACCCGCCCCTGGCGCCCCCCGTCGTCGCCTGCCCGTCACCGCCTCGTCACCCGCCGATGTCTCCGTGACCGTGCTCGCAGAAGATGGCGCTGCTGACCCGGCCCCTTCCGAACTACCGTGATCATGCTCACGGAAGATCACGCGGCTGAGCCCGCCCCTTCCGAACTACCGTGATCATGCTCGCGCTCGTGATCACGGAGTTTTGACCGGGTCGGCGCCCCCCGGCGAGGTTCCGTGATCACGCGGTTCTCGTGATCACGGTAACGAGGCCGGGTAATCACGCACTGAACTGACGTGATCACGGGAATCCCATGATCACGGAAGAAGCGGTGGCTGGCTCCGCCCCTACCGAGTTCCGTGATCATGGTCGGGTTCGTGATCACGGGGATTGCGTGGGTGGCCGGGCTTCGTGATCATGGTCGGGTTCGTGACTACGGAGGATTGCGCGGGTGCTTACGCGCCCGAGTTGGCTCGTCAGGCGGCTGGGGTCAGGGTGATGCTGACTTGAGCCTTGATCGTCTGCTCCACTCGGATGGTCGCGGTCTCCTTCAGGCCGGCGGCTTGCAGCGCTTGGGCGACGGCGACTGCCGTGGCGGCGGCGAGCTGGGAGACGGCCGTCGGATCGAGCCCTCCGGCCGCGAAGGCGGCGCCGGCGAGAGCGTCACTGGCCTGCTTCTCGGCAGTCGCTCGATCGGCGTCGGCGTCCTTTTCCTGGTCGGCCGGGTCCTTGTCGGCCTCGTCCGGTTTGGCGGAGAAGAAGTCGCGGAGGCGCTGCGGCACCAGCCGCTCGCTGATGTGGCGGCCCGATGCTTGCAGCACCGCCACGGTGCCGTCCTTGGCGGCCTCGGTGATCCCTTCCTTGATGCCGGCGCCGACGGCGTAGAGGATGTGGCAGGCCAGGAGGGTGGCGAGCGTCACCGGGTCGAAGTGAGCCTCGCCTTCGGGGGCCAGGTCGGTGTAGTCGTTGCCGATCGCGTCGGTCAGGTCGATGATCGAGTCCTCGATGTCCACGCTCAGCTCCCGTCAGGGGTGTCCTGCTCGCCGAGCAGGTACGGTCTTAGCGATCTTGGCCGATGGTAGCTGGCCTCGCCTTTCCTGAGCAGCTCGTTCGCGGCCAGCTTGCCCTTCTCCTCCGCTACCGCCATGATCTCGCGCCGTTCGGCCGGGAGCACGCCGGCGACGTACCTCGACCATTGGGCGAAGACCCCGTCGGTCATCCGGACGTAGAGCTCTTCGGCGTCGGTGCGCCGTTTCAGCCAGGTGTCGCTTTCCTTCCCTGGTGCCGGGCTCGGCGCGGGCGCGTCGGCGTCCGCGGCCCAGCGGCTGATCCACCACGCGGCGAGCGCGTAGGGAAGCGCCTCGAGGAGCTGACCGCCGAAGATCATCGGACTCGGCGGCCCGCCGAGCGCCGCGTCCGCGCGCCTGACCGCTTCGGAGTAAAGGTCGGCGGCCAGCGCGGCCAGCCCGCTGCCGTGCTCTTCTTTTAGCACCTTGGCCACGACCACGCTCACCTGCTGCCAGTCGCCCGACGACAGCGCCGAGGCGGCCGTGCCCAGGTAGCGCGTGAACGTCTGGGCGTTGTCAGGCTGCCCGTCCTGCCCCGCCGCGCACGCCATCGGCACGTTGACCGCGATCAGCACTGCCGCCATGGACCAGCCGTCAAGCCGCCAGTCCAGGTGCGCGGTGCCGGCCGCTTCCACCGCCTGCCGCCCGGCCGCCAGTTGAGCGTCGGCGTCAGCGGAGAGCAGGCAGGCCTGAATGAGCCCCTGGCCGATGGCGGCGAGTTCGGGGTCGGTGCCCCCGGCCGACAGCGTCGCCTGCGCTGACCGCAGGGCGGTCCTGATCGGGGTGAGGTACTCATCGCCCGCTGCTTCGCTGATCACGTCGGCGAGCCGGGCCAGGCGGGCGGTCAGCAAGTCGCCGATCTCCACGACGAGATCAGTGGCGCCGGCCTTCACGTCGTCCGGCACGTCCTGGTAGTACCGGCCGGTGCCGTCGGCCTGCCGCACGATGTAGCAATCCTGGATGACCTCGCCGTCCCGGTGGAGCATCAGGTGCAAGGTGCCAGTGCTGGCCTGGGCTGTGCTGGCCTGCAGGGCGGCGAACCTGGCCTCCGCGTACCACGGCCTGGCCGCCATCAGAGCCTGGGCGAGCAGGCCGGACTCGGCCAGCGCGTCCGTTCCAGCCGGCAGCGGCATCTCACTGAGTGTTATCGACACATCACGGATCATAATGGCGAGACGGTCATGATGTGACGTTCACGAGGGACTTCATGACTGCGGGGCGCAGCTTTGGTCCGATAGCGCGGGGCTTACGCCGGATTGACAATTGCCTTGCCTCAGGCTCGCGGGTACGGGTAGCAGCGGGAATCGCCTTCTGTGGAAGGATTGCTGAGTGCCTGATGCGATGCCCGCCTCGTCTGCTGGGACCGGGCCTGAGGTCAAGGCGGCGCAGGCCGGCCACGTTGGCCCGGCCGGATTGCAGATGGCGCTCATCTGCGCGGCGCAGTTCGTGCTGCAGTTGGATTTCAGCATCGTCAACGTGGCGCTCCCGACGATCCAGGCCGACCTGCACATGGCCGCCGCCGAATTGCAGTGGATCGTCACCGGCTACGCGCTGACGTTCGGGTCGTTGCTGCTAGCCGGCGGGCGGCTCGCCGACGTGCTCGGGCGGCGCCGGGTGCTGGTGATCGGCCTGACCGCCTTCGCGGTCGCCTCCCTGGCCTGCGGGCTGGCCCAGTGGCCGGTCATGCTGATCGTGTCCCGCCTGGTGCAGGGTGCCTCGGGGGCGCTGATCTCGCCAGCCGCGCTGTCGCTGCTGACCACGACCAACCATGAGGGGCCGGCCCGGACCAGGGCGCTGGCGATCTGGCAGGCCACGACGGCGGCGGGCGCGACCGCCGGGATCGTGGCGGGCGGCCTGCTGACCCAGTACCTCGGCTGGCGAGCGGTTTTCCTGGTTAACCCGCCGGTGATCCTCGTCATGCTGTTGCTGATCAGGCAGCTTCCCGTCGGCCGGGGGACCGGCACCCGCTCGTTCGACCCGCTCGGGGCCACCCTGGTGACCGCCGCGATCGCAAGCCTGATCTTCGGGCTGAGCCACGGCCAGCAGCACGGGTTCACCTCGCCGCTGACCATCGCGGCTCTCGTCATCGCGGTGCTGCTCGGAGCCGCGTTCGTGCGGGTCGAACTCACGGTATCCGCCCCGATGGTCCCGCTGACGATCTTCTCGGCGGCGCCCCGCCGGGCCGCCGTCTCCGCGATGGTGATCATCGGCGTCGTGCTCGCCGGCTACGTCTACTTCGTCTCGCTCTATCTGCAGAAGGTGCTGCACTTCAGCCCGGTGCTGACCGGGATCGCGCTCGTTCCATCGACGCTGACCGTGGTGGCGATGTCGACGCTCGGCACCCGGCGGCTACTGGCCCGGCTGCCAGCCTGGCAGGTGCTGCTCAGCGGGCTCGCGTGCCTGGCCGCCGGCCAGCTGTGGCTCGCGCAGATCACCGCGACCTCCACCTACCTGGTCGCCGTGCTGCCGGGCCTGATCCTGACCTCGCTCGGCATCGGACTGGCGCTGCCGACCGCCTCGATCGCGATCACCAGCGGCGTCCGCAGCGAGGACCAGGGTCTCGCAGGCGCGCTGTTCACCACCAGCCAGCAGACCGGCGCCGCCGTCGGCCTGGCTGTGCTCGCGACCGCCGCGGCCGCCCGCACCGCCCACGCCGGCGGCTCGCTGGTCGCCGGCTACGCGCTCTCCTTCTACATCGCCGCGGGCATCATCGTGCTGGCGGCGGTCATCGTGGTGCTCCTCATGCGGCCACGCCCTGACAGCCGCGAGCCAGGCCTGCACGAGGCTTCCCGGGAGGGGGCTCCAGCCCCGACCGTGGCCGAGTGCCAGCTCCGCAAGTGCTGACCGGCGCCGGCCCCGATCTCTGGCGGCCGGCGTCTGGTCGCTTCCGGAGAATCGGCCTAGCTGGAAGCTGCTTCCGTCGACGCTGTAAGCTGGCCCCGACTGGGAACGGGGTGGGGCCGGCGTGACAGATCTGCGACGATTGTTCGACGACATCGTTCGGTTCGAGAGCGAGCTCTGGAACGCGATCGATGCGAGGCTCAAGAGCGAGTTCGACCTGCCGCTGACGCACTTCGAGCCGATGTCGGTGATCGACCGGCTGCCTGGCTGCCGGGTCTACGACATCGCCACCGAGCTAGGGATCACGACCGGCGGCACGAGCAAGCTGGTTGACCGGATCGAGGCCAGCGGCCATTGCCGTCGGCTGCCCAACCCAGCCGACCGCCGGTCGTCCCTGCTGGAACTGACCCCGGAGGGACGGCGCCTGCTTGGCGAGGCCGGCGTCGCGCTCGATGAGGAGTTGCGGCGATCGCTCGGCGATGCCGTGCCCGAGCGGACCTTGCGCCAGTTCGCCGCCACCCTGACCCGCCTCCGCGCCGCCAATGGCGCCGCCGCGGTGCCCACCATTGAAGAAACCGCCTAGTCGTGGAGCCTACCGAGTCGCAGCTGTCAGCGGCTGTGCCTGGCCTGGCCCGCAGCGACCCCCGCCAGCCGGGCATCTCCAGGGTCAAGGCCGGCGACGGCTTCAGCTACACCGACCCGGGCGGCGCTGAGGTCACCGACGAGGCCACGCTCCAGCGCATCCGGGCGCTGGCCATCCCTCCAGCCTGGCGGAACGTCTGGATCTCGGCCGACCCGTACGGGCACATCCAGGCCACCGGCATCGACAGCCGCGGCCGGACCCAGTACCGCTACCACGACCTGTGGCGGCAGCAGCGCGACGCCCAGAAGTTCGACCACATGCTGCGCTTCGCTGGCGCGCTGCCGACCCTGCGCACGGCCACGCTGCGTGACCTGCGCCGCCATGACCTGGACCGGGATCGCGTCGCCGCCGCCGCGGTCCGGCTGATCGACCTGGGCCTGTTCCGCCTTGGCGGCGAGCGGTACGCCGAGCTTGACCATCACTATGGCGCCGCGACCCTGGAGAAACGGCACGTCAGCGTGCACCGCGACAGCGCCACGTTCGACTACGTGGCCAAGGAGGGCAAGCGCCGGACGATCACGGTCACCGACAAGGCGGTGCTCGCCACGCTGCACGCCCTGGTGCGCAGCGGCAACGACCTCGACGCACTGTTCTGCTTCTCGGCGGGCGGCGCCTGGCGCCCGCTGCACTCGCACGACGTCAGCGGCTACATCGCCGCCCGCTCCGGTGGCCACTTCACCGCCAAGGAGTTCCGTACCTGGAACGCGACGGTCCTGATGGCGCTGCTGCTGGCGAACGCGGGACCGGCGTCATCCGACCGGGCGGCCAAGACCGCGATCAACGCGGGCGTCAGGGGCGTGGCGCAGTGGCTAGGGGACACCCCGACCGTGGCGCGGGCCTCCTACATCGATCCCAGGGTCATCGAGCGCTATCAGGCCGACCACGACCTGGCCGCCATGCCCGTGCTCCCCGCCCAGCTTCCGGCCGGCGACCAGGCCGAGGAAGCCGTCGTCGTGCTGCTGTCAGACTGAGCCGCCAGGGCTTGCTCCACCTGGAAGACCTCAAGGACCAGGTATGCAAAGAGCGCGGGCCGGGGTCGCGGTCGCACTCGACACGACCGGCAGCGGCGACGCTGTCGATACGTCGCCGCTGCCCGACCCGAGTATGATCCGCTAGGCAACTCTCGGTAGCCGAAGTGAGCACCTTGAGGCAAAACATTGAGCGCGGTGAAGTATGGGCAGGACGACACCTGGCCTTCGCATGAGAAAAAGCACTGGCATGAGCCGCTTGCCGCGGCTCGCGAGGGTGGATGGACTCTGACCTATATCGACGCCCCCCATCTGTTCGGGGTGGTGAAGTGCCCAGCCGGCGAGCACTCCTTCGCGGTGGACAAGACTGCTAGAGGGTCCGAGACCAAGGCGAAGGAGGCGCTGAAGAAGATCTCCTGGTGCCCTCACCCGGCGGGCAGGATCCTCGTCCAGCGGGACGAGTCCCAGAGGTTGCTTGACGTCGCCGACTGGTTGATCGCCGAGGCCGAGGAGGGACTCGTCGCGGCGGAAGCGAAGCGGGATGCGTGGCAGATGCTGGAGCGGATCGAACTCCAGCTCGATACGGCCGCGTCCAATGTTGATGCTGTCTTGCTGGCTGAGCAAGACTCAGCGTGGGAAGCGGCGGTCAAGGCTGATGGCGCTCCTGACCCTCCGATCCTGGTCGGCAAGCTAAACGAAGCGACAGTGGCCGTGGCTAGGAGCGAGTCGCTAGCGAAGTCAGTCAAGGCCGAGTACCCGGGGGTTGCGAGGCCCTTGCTGGATCAAGCTGAGTCAGTGCGTGCTCATGTCGTCGAATTGAAGGACCGGGTCACGGCACTTCAGGAACAAGCGAGCTCTGACTCTGGCTAACTGGTGTTGGGACTTGCCAACGATCGGGTAAGCTTTCGCTAGAGCGGGGAGGGAGGCAGTGATGACCGTCAAGATCCCGTTGCGAGTACGCGGGCTTGATCTGCGGGATATCGAGGCCTACGACCGAATTCACCCGGACCTCGTAGAACTGTCATGGGAAGCCAACGGCGCCGTAAGCTTCGCCGTCGTCTACTGCGATGACCCATCGGCCGTCGCCGTGGCGGAAGCCGCCGACTGGGCCAAGCGCATCTCAAAGCTCATGCCAGGTGTTTATGCTCCTGAAGTGTACGACGAGCTCGTGAGCGTCTCTGATGTCGCAGCGCGGGCCGGAGTTGCCGCAGAGGCAGTGCGGCTGTGGGCGGCAGGCAAGCGGCGTGCGTCACTTCGTCCGTTCCCATCGCCTCGTCAAGTTGTCGGAAGCGGTTCGGGCGGTAAGACGATGAACTTGTATGCCTGGCGTGACGTCGCGTCTTGGATCCGCGAGGCCATAGGTACCGACCCCGATGAAGGTATCGACTACCTTACTGACGGCCAACTGGCCGATCTGAACGCCGAGCTAGCCGACATGGCGGCGGCCACAGCCTGGCATCCCATTGATTCCTTCAGCCTGGAAACGGAACGAGTCATAGCTGACGTGCAGCAGCTGTGCGCCAAGAAGATGCGAATCGGCCCTGTTGGCACTTCACCAGTTCGAGCCGACGAGACCGCGCCCGCTGCGCATAAGCTCAAGCTGGCTGTGGGCTTCCAGTGACTGCGCGACCAGGTCATGGTCTGTCATGACTGCGACGCCTGCTACCGAGATGAGCGAGTTCGACCCTGCGGCTTACAACGCGTTCATTGGTGGACTTGATCTTGCCGCTATCGAGCTCGTCAAGGTCTCCGGCGAACGGACGGTCGTAGGCATTGCTACGCAGAGTAGGTTCGAGCTGACCGCGAGCTACATGCAAGATGATGCCGTCATCTACTTCCGATACGAAGCAACTGCTCACTTCACCGACGACCACGAGGTCGTTCTAGGGATCGTCTCCGCCTCAATCCAGCTCACCGCACGTACTGCGGCGGCTGTCAGCGGGGCCTACCTTGAACAGTTCGGCGGGACGTCGGGCGCTTTCATGGCACATCCGTATTTGCGTGAGGTGATTGCGTCGACAGCGCAGCGAATCGGCTTTCCCGGCGTGCTGTTGCCTATGATGAAGCAACAGCCTGCTGAAGGTGCCGATGATTGAACGCAGCACTGCGCCACGCAGGGGTGGACGGACTCGCGTGATCGCCTAGTCGGCGGGTAGCTCGGCGGCCCAGGGCGGGTCAGCGCCGGTTCGCGTGCGTTCAGGGCGGCGACCTGGGTGGCGAGGCGGAGGAGCGAGGCGACGTCATCGGCATTGGCCAGGTCCGACCTGGTGCGACCATGTCCCGCCCACCAGGCCAGGAAAGCGCCGCCGAAGGCGTCGCCGGCCCCGATCGTGTCGATGACCGGCACGGTTGGCACGTCGACCCTGATCGCCAGGCCAGCCGCGAAGGCGTGGGAGGCTCGCGGGCCGTCGGTGAGCAGCACCAGCGCCGCGCCCGGATGACGCGGGTCGTCATCGATCACGATGTCGATGAGCGCCTCGCCAGCGACGGCGATCACGCGCGGCGCCGGTGTCGGCTACCACCTCGTCATCGTACATACGCCCAACTCGTTCCATAACCGACAGCGATGCCCCGAATGTTGCCCGAAATCAGGTCGGCTAGGGCGGAGAGCTTTCGTCGCCTGGGTGAAGGCTCGTCGTCGTCCTGATGATGTTTTGTCGCTTATCGGTAGATCGACCACGTTTTTTGACGAATATCCACCGACAAGCGAGAACTTACCGCCAGGACGCCGACGATCGGTCGTGCCGCGAGGATTCACCATCGAAGGAGGATCCGCTGTTGGGGAGGGCCCGCCGGGCGGGAGTCTCGGCGGAGAGATCCGCTGTGCGTCTAGCGGACAGCAGGGGCGGGAGTCGATGGGAAGGCGCGGCGCATGATCGGGCGGTCGGCCTTACGGCGGGCGACGGTCACGAAGCCGAGGCCGGCGAAGGTAGAGGCGATCCCTGGGAACAGGTTGCCGGTGTGGCCAGGCGCGGAGGTATCGACGGGGTAGGCCTCAACGGCCGGGGCGCCCGCCGCGTCCGCCTCGCTCACAGCGGCCTCGATCAGCGCCCTGGTGATGCCGCGGCCGCGATGGCCGCGGCGGACGTAGAAGCAAGGGGCCGACCAGACCGGCAGTTCGTCGACCGGGGCGAGGTAGCGGCTCCGGTTCAGCCAGGCGAGTTCGGTTCGCGGCGCGAGCTCGCACCAGCCGACGGATAGCTCACCGTCGAACGCGATCAGTCCTGGGGGCCGACCCGAGGCGGTGAGGCGGGCGAGGTCGTCCCGGTTTTCCGAACGGGGTCGCTCGGCGTAGGCGGGGCCGATCCGCCAGAACATGCACCAGCATCCGTTGGACGCGCCGCTGCGGCCGAAGAGATCCTCAAGCGCGGGCCATTCGGCCGGGCCGACTAGCTTGGTCGTCAGCCGCACGGCGCCGCTCGTTCGCCTGGGTCGGCTTCCTCGATCATCAGCCCTGCCTAAAGCTCAAGCAGGGCTTGCTCGACGGCCTCGGTGAGGGCGGGGTGGATGTACAGGACGCCCCTGGCGAGCTGGTCGACGGTGTTGCCCAGGCACATGGCCTGGATCAGCGGCTGGATCAGGGTCGATGCCTGCGGGCCGACGATGTGGGCACCGAGCAGCAGCCTCGTCTCCGGGTCGGCGATGACCTTCACGAAGCTGGTGGTGTCCTCCATCGCCCAGCCGTAGGCGGCGTCGCCGTAGGCGCGGGTCGCGGCGATGTAAGCCTGGTTCCTGGCCTTGAGTGCCTGCTCGGTGGCACCGACCGAGGCCACTTGCGGGTCGGCGAACACGGCGGACGGCACGACCAGGAACGGCTTGCGGAGGGGCTGGTCGGGGTGCAGCAGGTTGTGCCGCACCAGCCTGGCCTCGGCGTTGGCCATGTGCTTGAGCTGGAAGTGGTTGGCGATGTCGCCCAAGGCCCAGATGCCGGGGACTTTCGTCGCGTAGGTGTCGTCGGTCTCGACGTGCCCGTGCTCGTCCACCGTGACGCCGGCGGCCGCGACGTTGAGCCGGTCGCTGTTCGGTATCCGCCCGGTCGCGACGAGCAGCGCGTCCGCGTCTATGGTGCGGGAGCCCGTTGACGTGGTGACCTCGGCCCTGACCCCGGTCCCGGCCGTCGGTGCGATGCGGTTGACCTTGGCGTTCAACAGCACGTCGAACCTATTTGCATAAATATCTGTGAACCGGGCGCTGACATCGTGGTCATGCGCTGTGAGCAACGCAGGCCCGCGCGAGACAATCGTGATCTTCGTCCCCAGCGAGCCGAAGACGTGGCTCATCTCCGCGCCGATGTAGCCGCCGCCCAGCACGAGCATCGAGGCCGGGAGCGCGTTCAGGCGCATCACCGTGTCCGAGGTGAGGTAAGTGGACAGGCCAGGGATGTCAGGCACCGACGGGCGGGAGCCGGCCGCCAGCACGAACCGGTCGGCGCGCAGTTCGTCGTCGCCGACCCTGAGCACGCCGGGCCGGGTGAACCTGGCCTCGCCGTGGAACACGTCCATGCCCTTGGCCCGGCGATAGGCCACGGCCTTGGCGGACAGCGGGTCGATCCGGCCGAATACCCGGTCGCGGATCGCCGGCCAGTCGGCTCCATCGAACCTGGCGTGGATCCCGTAGCGCCCGGCGTGCTGCACGGTGGTCGCCACATCGGCGGTGTACACGAACATCTTGGACGGGATGCAGCCTCGGTTCAGGCAGGTGCCGCCGAACTTGTGGCTCTCGACGACGGCCACGCGCCAGCCCTTGAACTCCTCGGTCGGCAGCATGTTCCCGCTGCCAGCGCCCACGATCACCAGGTCATAGTGATAATCGGCCATTCACGCGTCCCTTCAGGCCCCGTATCGCTCCCCGTCCCGGCACTCATCGTGCCACGGCCAGGGCAGCGGGCGGGACGGCGGAGTAGTTGGCGTGATGGCCGGCTGCGGCGCGGCCGGCCATCACCTTCGGGTAGCACGGTTTATCCGGCTTGCCGGTTCACGGCGGTGCCGGCGGTTCAGCTCGGAATGCACCAGATATGGTGATGTGGGTAGGACTCGGGTTCCGCTGCGGCGGGTAGCTGAGCCGGATATCGCGCGATTCGCAGGAGGCAGGCCCGGTGCACCCGGTCATTGACACCACAAAGGCGCACTCGGCCCGGGTCTACGACTACTACCTGGGTGGCAAGGACCATTACGCGGTCGACCGGGAGACCGGCGACAGGGCCATGCAAAGCTGGCGGGCGGTCCGGACGGCGGTGCGCGAGAACCGCGCGTTCCTCGGCCGGGCGGTCAAGTACCTGGTCGGCGAGGCCGGGATCCGCCAGTTCCTCGACATCGGCACCGGGTTGCCGAGCGCCAACAACGTCCACGAGGTCGCTCAGGCCGTCGCTCCGCAGAGCCGCGTCGTCTACGTCGACAACGACCCGATCGTGCTCGCCCACGCCCGCGCCCTGCTTGCCAGCGCTCGCGAAGGCCGCACCGCCTACATCCAGGCCGACCTGCGTGACCCTGAGGAGATCCTGGCCAGCCAGGCTGTCCACGAGACGCTCGACCTGAGCCAGCCCGTCGCCCTCATGCTGGTCGCGATCCTGCACTTCCTGACCGACGATGACGACCCGGCGGGCAAGGTGGCGACCCTGCTCGACGCGCTGCCGCATGGCAGTTACCTCGTCGCCTCTCATGTCACGCCCGAGCACGACCCGGCCGGGGTCGGCGGCCTGGAGCGGAGCTACCGCCAAGGCGGCATCCCGGCCCAGGCGAGGACGGCCGCCGACTTCGAGGCGATGACCTTCCATGGCTTCGAACTCGTCGACCCAGGCGTCGTCTTGGTCTCAGAATGGCGCCGCCCCGAAGGCCCCCGCCCCCTCCCCGAGGAAGTCAACTGGTACGGGGCCATAGCCCGCAAACCCTGAGCCGTCAGTAGGACTCGCGCCGCCGGGGTCGCCCTCGCGCGCTTCCGTGATCAGTTAGGCGAGCATGATCGCGGAGCGTCCTCTGGGGTCGGCGCACCCCGCGCGCTTCCGTGATCAAGCTTTCCGGGTGATCACGGTAGTTCGATTGGTCGGTGACGCGCCGATCGTCCGTGATCACGGCTCTTCCATGATCACCCC
>DATKFV010000183.1:0-30006 GCA_035511035.1 Streptosporangiaceae bacterium | reverse complement strand
GACCCCGCCAACCCCCGCCACAAGACCGCCTGCCCCGACCACCCCGCCACCGTCCAGGTCCGCGAGGACGTCATGCTCGCCCACCTCGCCCGGTTCTTCGACACCCGCGTCCTCGGCCCGCACCGTGCCGAGCTCCTCGCCCAGGCGATGCCCGCGACCGACCTCGACGCCGCCCGCCGCCGCGACCACGACATCGCCGAGATTCAGAAACGGCTCCGGCAGGTCGACGCGTCCGAGGACGCCCACGCCCGCGAGATCGAGCACCTCGCCACCCTGCCCCCCGACTCACCCGCCGTCACCGCCCTGAGAACCCGGCTCCTGGCCCGGTTCACCGAGCTGGAAGACGAACGCGCCACCCTCACCGCCCGCCTCGACCGGCTCACCGCCACCGTCCCGGCCGCGAGCGACCCCGGGCTGCTGGACCTGCTGCCCCTGCTCCCCGGACTCCTCGGCACCGCCCCCGCCACCCTCCAGCTCGACCTCTACCGCATCTTCAGCACCCAGATGACCTACAACCCCTCAGACAACCAGGTGTCCTGCCAGGCCACCATCAGCCACAAAACCCCCCACGCACTCAACACCCTCCTAGAACAAGACGGCACCCCCGCCAGCACAAACACCAGCCCCGCGTCATCCCCATTCCGACACGCCACCCCAACGACAGCAGAGAAGCGACGCTGTAGTTCGGCACGGGCTCGCCCGGACGCGACCTACCGGAGTGGTACCGGCGCGACGGGACAATATTCGCAATAATGGCATACACCCGCATCGGGATCTGCGCAGGCGATGCCCGACCAGACCCGGCGGGCCTGACGGTTAGCGGCACAGGCAGGGAGGCGGTCTTATGACGAGAACGGTCCTGAGCGGCGGGCAGGTCTTTGACGGCACCGGCAGTCCGGTCGCCGACGCGGACGTGGTGATCAGCGAAGGGAAGATCACCGACGTTGGCGTCGGGCTTGACGGGGATGAGCAGGTCGACGTCAGCGGCCTGACGGTGCTACCTGGCTTCTTCGACTGCCACGTGCACGTCATGGCGTCGGGGATCGACCTGGTGCGGCGGCTGCAGCGCCCCTTCTCCTACCAGTTCTTCGAGGCGGCCCGCAATCTGGCGGCGACGCTGGACTGCGGCATCACGACCGTGCGGGACGCCGGCGGCGCGGACCTCGGCGTGCAGCGCGCCGTCGAGGACGGCCTCATCGACGGGCCGCGGATGCAGATCTCGATCAGCGCGCTGAGCCAGACCGGCGGCCACGGTGACGGCTGGCTCCCTTCCGGGGTGACGACGTTCCTGATGTCCCCGCACCCCGGCCGCCCGCCCGGCCTGGTCGACGGGCCCGAGGAGATGCGCAAGCGGGTCCGCGAGATCGTCAGGGCCGGCGCCAACGTGATCAAGGTGCACACCTCGGGTGGCGTGCTGTCGCCGCGCGACAACCCGAAGCACGCCCAGTTCCGGCCCGATGAGCTCGCGGCGCTGATGGCCGAGGCCACCGCCGTCGGCCTGCCCGTGATGGCGCACGCGCAGGCGACCGACGGGATCAAGAACGCGGTCAGGGCCGGGGTCCGCTCGATCGAGCACGGGATCTACCTCGATGACGAGGCCATCGACCTGATGCTGCGCGCCGGGGCCTGGCTCGTCCCGACCCTCGTGGCCCCGCACGCCGTGCTGAACGCGGCCAGCGCGGGCAGCCAGTTGCCCGATGGCGTGGTCGCCAAGGCCAGGGACGTGACCGCCGCCCACGCCGACGCCTTCGCCCGCGCGGTCGCCGCCGGGGTAAAGATCGCCATGGGCACCGACACCGGCGTCGGCCCGCACGGCACCAACCTGGACGAGCTGCCGCTGATGGCGGCCGGGGGGATGACCCCGGCGGAGGTGCTGGCCGCCACCACGAAGTCGGCCGCCGAACTCATGGGGATCGGCGACGAGACCGGCACGATCATGCCAGGCAAGCGCGCTGACCTGGTCATCCTCGCAGGTGACCCCTTCGACCTGGATAACCTGAAGTCCAGCGTCCGCGCCGTCTACGTCGAGGGGCGCAAGGTCCGCGGCTAGCCGACGTTACCCGGCTGGCCTTTGGGGGGGAGCCAATGACCGGGCCGGTCGTGCTGCTCGATGGTCGGTCGCTGGGCTGCGCGGACGTCAGGGAACTCGCCCGCGGTCAGGCATCGGCCGCGCTCGACGAGGACGGTGTCCGACGGGCGCAGGTGGCGGCGCAGGTCGCGGCGCGCATCGTGGCCAGCCGGGAGGTCTACGGCCGGACCACCGGGGTAGGCGCGAACCGTGATCAGGTCGTCGACCCGGCCGACCTGGATGCGCACGGCCTGCGCCTCCTGCGCAGCCACGCCGGGGGCGGGGGCGCGCTGATCGCGGCCGAGCTGAGCCGGGCGATGCTGGTCGTCAGGGCCAACCAGCTCCTGGCTGGCGGCTCGGGGGTCGACCCCGGCGTGCTGCCTCCGCTCGTGGCGGCGATCAATGCAGGCCTCTGGGTGCCCGTGCCGAGGTATGGCGCGATCGGCACCGGCGACCTGACCGCGCTCGCCGTCGCCGCGCTTTGCCTGCTCGGTGACCGGGACTGGCGGGACGCCGACCCCGCTGCCGGGCAGCCGAGGTTCGCCCTCGCCTCGGCCGACGCGCTCGCCTTCCTGTCCAGCAACGCCGCCACCATCGGCGAGGCCGCGATCGCCTGCGCGGACCTGGCCGAACTGCTGCGGGCGGCGGTCGTGGTCGCGGCGCTCTCGCACCGGGCCGTCTCCGCCTCGGCCGAGCCCTACGCCGAGCCGGTGCACACCGCCCACGGCTATCCTGGCCAGCGCGCCGTCGCGGCCATGATGCGCGGGCTGCTGGAGCAGGACTGGACCCCGCCCAGCAGGATCCAGGATCCCTACGGGTACCGGGCCATGCCCCAGGTTCACGGGCCGGCCATCGACGCGGTCGAAAGCGCCATCGCGACCGTAAGGATCGAGCTGAACGCGGCGGCCGAGAATCCGCTCATCGACGTGGCGGGCGAGACGGCCTGGCACAACGGCAACTTTCACACCGCCTACCTCGGGCTGGCGCTCGACGCGGTCCGCGCCGCGCTCTTCCAGACCGCCGCGCTGTCGGCGGCGCGGCTCGGCACGCTCGTCGAGCCGTCGTTCACCGGCCTGGCGCCGTTCCTGGCCGCCGGCGTCCCGCCGAGTTCGGGCGTCATGATCCTGGAGTACGTGGCGCACTCGGCGATCGCCGACATCCGCAGGCTGGCCGCCCCGGCGGCGCTCGGCAGCGCGGTCCTTTCGCGGGGCGTGGAAGAGCACGCCGGCTTCTCCACCCAGTCGGCCAGGGCCACGACCGAGGTCGTCGATGCCTACCGGATCACGCTCGCCTGCGAGCTGATCGCTTCGGTCAGGGCACTGCGGATGCAGGGCTTCCGGCCAGCCTCACCAGACCTCGCCGCCGCTTTCGAGCTTGCCGCCGCGAGCCTGCCCGCGGACTACGCCGATCGGGCGCTCGACCGCGACCTCACCGCGGCCCAGGCGCTGCTCACCGAGCTAGCTGCACGGGGCTAGCTGCACGGGGCTAGCTGCACGGGTGGTGAGTAGGGCAGGGGCGTGAGAGGCTAGAAACGCCGACCCAAGCGTAAGGACGTGCGTCGCAGTGAGCATTGGCGAGGTCCTCGTCGTGGCGCGTCACCGGTCAGGCCTGACGGTGACCGACGTCAGCGATGGCACCCGCATCAGGGAGTCGATCATCCGCGGGATCGAGCGGGACGACTTCTCGGCCTGCGGCGGCGACTTCTACGCCCGTGGCCACATCAGGGCGATCGCCCATGCGATCGGAACCGACCCGAGGCCGCTGATTGAGCAGTACGACGACGACCAGCGGGCCAGGGAACTGGCTGCCGCCGCGGTCGCCGACACGGCTCCGACCGTCGCCATTCGCCTCCGTGATCCCGGTCGGCCGCGCGAGGATCCGCCCAAGCCGCCCATGCCGCTGGGAACCTTGCGGCCCCGCCGGCGGCGCGGGATCAACTGGAGCGTCGTCCTCGGCCTGCTCCTCGTCGTCGCCGTCGGCGTCGCCGGCTACCTGTTCTTCGCTGGAGGCGGTCACCAGGCGAGCGCGGGCGTCAAGGGCCACGCCCGGGCCCAGGCTCACGACAGCCGCCACGGCGCCGCGCGGCCGCCCGCGGCCGATCGCGCCGTGACCCTGGTCCCGGCGAGCGTCGTCGCCTTCGGCCCTGGTGGCGTCGGGACTGGCGATGACCCCGAAGGCGCGGATCTCGCCATCAACGCCAGCCAGTCGACCGCCTGGCACACCGACTGGTACGCCACCGCCGCTTTCGGCGGCCTCCAGCCCGGCACCGGCCTGCTGCTTGACATGGGGAAGGCGGTGGCGCTGACTGGCGCGCGGCTGATGCTCGGCGAGCCAGGCGGCACCGACATGGAACTGCGCGCCGGCGACACGCCAGCGCTGGCTGACCTGCCCGTGGTGGCCCGGGCTCATGACGCCGGCGGCGCGGTCCAGCTCAGGCCCGCGGTCGCGGTCAGGGCCAGGTACGTGCTCATCTGGCTCACCAGGCTGCCGCCAGACTCTGGCGGCACCTTCCTGGCGAGCGTCTACGACGTCCGGCTCGAAGGCCAGCCCGGGAGCTAGGATCTAGAGCCCAAGACGGCAAATTAGTTCCCGGCCGCGCCCGTCAACGGTCATCCGTTATGGAAACGTTATGCTCATCAGAGGGTGCCATGGGCTCGACGAATGCTAGTTTCCCGTCCTGTATTGCCGATTTCCATGCCCGCAAAATGGCGGGTGAACTGGTGTGGGGGTTGGCTCGCGACGGTGGCCTCCTGGCCACCCCTCGAGGATGAGGCGAGTATGCCAGGAAAGAGTATGCGCGTCAGATCAAGGAAAGTTCCGTACTTGGCAGCGGTCGGCTCAGTGCTGGCCGTGGTGGCGGGCACGGCCGGAGCGAGCGCGGCCCAGGCCGCGCCGGAGAGTCATTCGCTCGCGTTCGCGCCGATGACCAAGGCGCTCGCCGTGAAGCTCTCCAAGAACGTGAATCAGCACGTGATCGTGGTATTGAAGACCCAGTTCGCGGCCGCCCACGAGGGCACCAGAGCGGCCAGGGAGCGCTCTGCGATGGCCGCGGGCGCCCAGGCGCCACTGCTGGCCGAGTTGCACCAGGTGCACGCCACCCACGTCAAGTCCTACACCCTGGTCGACTCGATGGCGGCGACGGTGTCAAAGGGCGAGGTCGCCTACCTGAAGGCTGATCCCTCGGTCAAGGAAGTCATCCCTGACGTCACCATTCACGGGCCTAACCCGCTCGCCGCCGCGCCAGCGACGTCAGCGAAGGCGACGCTCACGCGCCGCGGCAAGCACACCGACAACCCGGCGGTCACCTACACTCAGCCCCCGGGCACCTGCTCAGACACCACCCCGCAGCTTGACCCCGAGGGCCTGTCGCTGACCAACACCGACTCCGATAACCCAAGCCAGCCGACCGCCAGGTCGCTTGGCATCACCGGGGCCGGGGTGAAGGTCGCCTGGATCGCTGACGGCGTGGACCCGAACAACATCAACTTCATCCGGGCCAACAACACCTCGGCGTTCGTCGACTACCAGGACTTCACCGGCGACGGCCCCGGCCAGCCGACCAGCGGCGACGAGGCGTTCCTCGACTCGAACACGATCGCCGGCCAGGGCCTGCACACCTACAACGTGAACGGCTTCTCGGCCCAGGCCGACCCGACCGCCTGCAACATCAGGATCGAGGGCGTGGCCCCTGGCTCCAGCATGGTCGGCCTCGACGTGTTCGGCACCTTCGAGGACACGACCGAGTCGAACTTCCTCCAGGCGATCAACTACGCGGTCGAGACCGACCACGTGAACGTGCTGAACGAGTCGTTCGGCTCGAACCCGTTCCCCGACATCACCGCCCTCGACGTGACCAAGCAGTTCAACGACGCGGCGGTCGCGGCCGGCGTGGTGGTCACCGTCTCCAGCGGTGACGCCGGGTCGACGAACACGATCGGCTCGCCCGCGACTGACCCGAACGTGATCTCGGTCGGCGCGTCGACCGACTTCAGGTTCTACGCCCAGACCAACTACGCGGGTGCCGATTACTTCGCCCCGAACGGCTGGCTGAACGACAACATCAGCTCGCTCAGCTCGGGCGGCTACAACGAAACCGGCGGCACCATTGACCTCGTCGCCCCCGGTGACCTGAGCTTCGCCTCCTGCGACGCCAGCCCGGTCTTCGCCGGCTGCGTCAACTTCCAGGGCCAGTCCTCTGACATCGAGGAGAGCGGCGGCACGAGCGAGTCCTCGCCGTTCGTCGCTGGTGCGGCGGCGCTGGTGATCCAGGCGTACCGCCAGACCCACGGCGGCGCCACCCCGACCCCGGCGCTGGTCAAGCAGATCCTGGTCAGCACCGCGACCGACCTCGGCGCCCCGGCGAACGAGCAGGGCGCTGGCCTGCTGAACAGCTACCGCGCAGTCCAGCTGGCCGAGTCGATCTCGACCCCGGACGGCAGCCCGAGCCCGACCGGCGCCACGCTGCTCAAGTCGAGCACTCAGTTCAACGACGTGACCGCTCCCGACTCCACCGTCGGCTTCCACACCACGATCACGAACTCAGGCTCGACCTCACAGACCGTTCACATCAGCGGCCGGGCGATCGGCGCTGACCAGGACGTGCAGACAGGCAGCGTCACGCTCAGCGACACCAGCAGCCCTCAGTTCGCCAACTACCAGGGCCTGGCGAACAACTACGGAACCTTCACCTTCAACGTCGCGCCCGGCATGAACCGGCTCGACGGGTCCATCGCCTACCCAGGCAACCCGGGCAACGGCAACAACTCCAGGGTCAGGCTGATCCTGATCACCCCGTCCGGCCAGCTGGCCGCGCACTCGCTACCGCAGGGCGTCGGCAACTACGGCAACGTCGACGTGGTCGACCCGGCCGCGGGCACCTGGACCGGGGTGATCTTCGGTGATGTCGCCGCCGACGGCGGCACCAACGGCACCGTGCCGTGGCGGATCGCGACCCAGAAGTACACCGGCTTCGGCTCGGCGTCACCGTCGAGCGTGACGCTGGCCCCTGGCCAGAGCAAGGTCATCCACATCCACGAGACGACGCCGGTTGACCCGGGCGACAAGTCGGGTTCGATCGTGTTCAGCTCGTCCTCGGGCGACACCACGACGATCCCGGTCACGCTGCGGTCCTACGTCACCTTCAACGGCAACGGCTTCGGCTACTTCCACGGCACGCTGACCGGCGGCAACGGCCGGCCGAACGGTGAGGGCCAGGTCGATTACTACGAGTTCAAGGTCCACAACTCCGACCACAACATCACCGCCAACGTCAGCCTCACCAACGACGCCGGCGACCCGGTCGGCGCCTACCTGATCGACCCGGACGGCAACGTCGGCGGCTACGGCCAGAACTCCATCAATGGCAGCCAGGGCACGTCGCTGACCGCCTACGCGGACAACCCGATCTCCGGCATCTGGACGCTGGTCATCGACTTCGCCGAGCCGGTCGTCGGTGACGAGGTGTCGCAGCCCTTCCACGGTGACCTCGCGTTCAACAACGTCAAGGTCACCGCGGCCGGCCTGCCCGACAGCGCGCACACCATGCTGGCAGCGGGTACCCCGGTCACCATCCCAGTCAAGATCACCAACAAGGGCACGCAGGCGGAGGACTTCTTCGTCGACCCGAGGCTGAACTCGGCGACGACGCTCGCGCTCGCCCCGTTCAGCCAGGCCACCGGGCTAGCCCTGCCGCTGGTCGTCGGCTCGCCGGTGTGGTTCATGCCGACCCACAGCACCAGCGTCGCGGTCGCGGCGACGGCGAGCCTGCCGATCGAGTTCGACTACGGCGCTAACCAGGGCGACCCTGACCTGGTCAGCAGCATCGGTACCTCGGCCAGCGGGTCGTACACCACGCCGGCGGGCACGCTGACGAACGGCTTCTGGTTCGCCACGCCGTCCGAGATCGGTCCCTACCCGGCCGGCGCTCCGGCCGGCACGGTCAGCATGACGATGCAGGTCACTACCCTCGCGTTCGACAACTCGGTGACCTCGAGCACCGGCGACCTTGAGCCGGCCTCGATCAACCCGGCGACGACGTTCTCGCCGGTCGTCATCAACCCGGGTCAGACGGCCACGGTCAACGTGACCATCACCCCGTCGGGCTCGTCGGGCACCGAGGTCATCGGCACGCTGTACATCGATGACTTCCTGACCAACGTCCCGCCATTCGGTCAGCAAGGCGCCGACGAGCTGACCGGCATCCCGTACAAGTACACAATCAAATAGCAGCAAATAACTCTCGATCGGGAGGGGCCAGCCTTACGGCTGGCCCCTCTTGCTGTGCGCGGCCTGGCTGGCGCCGGAGGTATCGTGCCCGTCATGTCGGCACGGCTGGCGCGCTCGCTGACGCGGATACCGCCGGGTTCCTGGACGGTCGTGATGGGCTGCGGCATCGTCAGCATCGACCTGCTGAGCATCGGCCAGCCGATCGCCTCGGCGATCCTGCTCTGGTTCGCGGTCGCGGTCTGGCTGGTGCTCGTACTGCGGCTGCTCAGCTCCGCTGACCGCCTGCGCACCGAGCCGAGATCGGTCGCGATCCTCGGGAGCGTCGCGGGCACGGCGGTGCTTGGCGCCCGGTTCGCGGCGCAAGGGGACAATCTGGTCCCGGCCACCTTGCTCGGCCTCGCGGCCACGAGCTTCGCGTTTCTCGCCGTTCCGGTGCTGCGGCACTGGATCCGCCCGGCGACCGGGACGTCGTTCGTGCTGAGCGTGGCTCTCCAGGGCATCGCTGTGCTCGCCGCCACCGTGGCGGCCAGCTACCATGCCCGCTGGCTGCTGGCGTTCGCCGGGCTGGCGAGCCTGGCCGGCCTGGTCAGCTACGCCGTCATCGCTCGCCAGTTCAACCTGCACGAGATCGCCGCTGGCGTGGGCGACCAGTGGGTCGCCGGGGGCGCGCTCGCCATCTCGACCCTGGCTCTCGGCAAGATCACGGCGAGCGCGGCGGTGCTCGGCGTGGGTGGGCTCGGCGTGGGTGGGCTCGGCGTGGCGACCGCCACGCACGACGAGCTAGTCGACGTCACGCTTGCGCTCTGGTGCCTGGCGATGGCCTGGCTCGTCGTCCTCATCATCGCCGAGCTAGCCCGCCCGAGGCTTGGCTACGACGTCCGCCGCTGGGCGACGGTCTTCCCGGTCGGCATGTACGCCGCCTGCGCCTTCAGCACCGGTCAGCTCACCGGAATCACCGCCATCACCGACTTCGCGAGGATCTGGACCCTAGTCGCCGCCGCCGTCACCCTGGTCGTCCTCGCTGGCCTGCTCCGCCGCGCTCGGTTCCGTGATCACGCCCCGCATGATGATCACGGTAACGAGCAGCGTGATCCCCCGGTCGAACTGCCGTGATCACCGGATTTCCATGATCGCGGAGGATCAGAGGTACTTCGAAGTTACCGTGATCACGGGTCCGAGCGTGATCGCGGAAGGTCGGCAGTGTCCGTGGTGGTGGTGCTCGCGGGTCCGAGCGTGATCGCGGAAGGTCGGCAGTGTGCGGGGTGGTGGTGCTCGCGGGTCCGAGCGTGATCGCGGAAGATCCCCTCGCCGGGCTCCTGGGACTAGCCGGGTTCGAAGCCGGCGAGCATGGCGCGGAGGGTCTTAGCTACCGCGTCCTTGGTGGCGACCGGGTTGGCCGAATTGGCGATCAGCATCGCTCCCCGCGTCACCGCGCCGAACAGCAGGCGGGCGAGGGTCTCTGAGTCGTCGACCCGCAGCAGGCCCGACCTGGTGGCGGCTTCGAGCGACTCGACGACGGCGGTGGCGGCGTAGCGCTCGTCCAGCTCGGTGAAGCGGGCCAGGCCGAGCACGGCCGGGGCGTCGATGATGACGATGCGCTGCAAGTCGGGCGCCAGGATCGCGTCGAGGAACGCGTCGAAGCCGCGGATCAGGAACTCGAGCTCGTCGGGGGCGCTGACGGCGGCCTGCGCCGACGCCGCCATCAGCTCGGCGTGGGCGGCCTCGAAGACGGCCTCGAACAGCTTGGTCTTGGTCGGGAAGTGATGGTACAGCGCCCCCGTGGTGACCCTCGCCGCGCGGGCGAGATCCTCGACCGAGGTCGCCGCGAACCCGTCCCGCCCGAACAGCAGCCGGCCCGCCGCGACCAGGGCGGCCCTGGTCTGGGCCACCTGTTCGGCTCGCAGCGACGGCGGTTGTGCTGACACCCCATCTGTGTAGCCGCTGGCCGCCACCTTGTGCAACATGCTCCAAGCTCATATAGTTTTACTATCTCACCTAGGGATACTATCTACAGTGAACGTTACTCACCCGGAGGTCTGCGGTGACCAGCGCGACCGATTCACTCGAAGCTGACCGGACCGCCTTGCTCGCGATTTGCTCGGACCTGACTGACGCTGACTGGCAGGCCGAGAGCGGCTGTCCCGGGTGGACCGTGCAGGACGTGGTCTCGCACATGGGCGCCCTGTTCTGGCTGGTCGTCGACCCCAGCAAGCTTCCTGACGGCACCGGGCTGCCGACCGAGCGGGCCCAGGACGCCTACGTGGAGAAGCGGCGCTCGATGAGCGCGGCCGAGGTGCTCGCCGACTACGAGTCGGTCAGCGCGGCCGCCCTGCCGGTGCTGGACAGCCTGGGCGGGCAGAGCTTCGAGATACCGCTCGGTGACCTTGGCACCTACCAGGCGGACATGGTGCCGGCGGCCTACAGCTTCGACCACTACGTGCACGTCAGGATGGATTTGTTCGCGCCGCGCGGGCCGCTGACCGCTGACCCGCCGCCGTCGGATGAGCTGCGGCTCGCGCCGACGCTCGACTGGGTGGAGGCGGCGCTGCCGCAGCAGAACGCCGACCTGGTCGCCGGGCTGCCCGGCCGTGTCGCCTTCATCATCAGCGGACCCGGCGGCCGCGCCATCGAGCTCGGCTCGGGTGAGCCGCTTGGCGAGGTCAGCCTGGACGCGCGCGCGTTCGTCGCGGCGGTGACCCAGCGAGCTGACTGGAGCGCCGCGCGGATCGACGCGAGCAGCGCCGAGCTAAGCCCCGCTCTCCTGGCCGGGCTCAAGGTCTTCTGAGGCCGCCGGTCCGGTTGGCTCCGCCCCGCCAGGGTCCGGCGCAGGCGCCGCCTCCGCGAACTCAGCGGACATGGCCTCATAGCCTTCGGAGGTCATCTGGAACGCCATCGTCGGCCGCACGACCTGCAGCCGGATCCGGCGTCGGTTCCCGAGCGCCTTGAACGGGTTGGTCCGGCGCTGTTTCTGCCCGGGCGGGGTCAGGACCGGCCGCGGGAACAGCCACCAGGTGCCGCCCCGCTTGAGCCAATCGGTCAGGTAGATGAGCCCGACCAGGGTCGTGGCGCCGGCGGCGACGTCAGGTCCGATCCGGCGGTCGTGCCCGAGCAGCACGAGCACCAGCCCGGCGAGGGTGCCTATGACGGCGAAGGTCACCGTCGGGGTGACCCGGTAGTTGTAGTAGATCGAGAGCAGGTTCTCGTCCTGCCACTGGTCGCCGCGTTCGGCTTCGAGCGCGCCGGCGGACACCCGAGCCTCGGGGGCGTACATCATCCGGTCATCGGGGGTGGCCGTGAAGTCCTCGGCAGTGGTGATGAAGGTCATGGCCAGGATGAACAGCGCCGCCGATGCCCCGAAGCAGGCGATCGCGGCCTGATGCAGCGCCCCGCCGCCGCCCGACGTGCTCAGCAGCACGACCGTGGTGAGGTCGAAGCCGGCCAGGATCGCGACCGGTCCCTGGCCGAGCGAAGCCAGTCCTGCCCCGCCGCTGCCGAGCTCGCGCGGTCGTGACCAGACCGGGCCGTCCTGCGTCACCTGGGCCGGCCCAGGCTGTGCTGGCAGGGCATCGGGTCGCCCCACGGGCAGCGCCGGTACGACAGGGCCGTCTCGGTTCGCGCGGTGGCGAGAAAGCGCGACAGCTGGCGGGACCGGCCTTCGCCCATCACCTCGGGACGCACTGACCTGATCCTCGCGCCGCCAAGGTCGTCGATCAGCGCGGCGCCGGCCTGGTCCGCGGCCTCAGCGTCGGTCGCGATGGCGCTCCTGAGCTGGTCGAGCAGCTCATCGGGCCGCTCGGGCGGCCCGGCGACAATGACCAGGTCATCATCGTGGAACGAGCGCAGCGCGGATCCGAGCTCGCCGACCCGCGCGTCGGCTGTCAGCACGACCGGGGGCCCAGGTCGGCTTACGCCGAGATCCGCGGGCTTGATCACGATGGCGACCCTGGCCCAGCCGGATTGGTCCTCGCCCGTCTTGGCGAGAACGATGTCGCCGGTGGCGAGGTCAAGCTCGTTCTCAGGCTCCACTTGCAGGCTCCATTCGCTGTCGAACTGCCTCGTAGCACGCGATGGCCGCGCTGGTCGCGACGTTCAATGAGTCGGCGCGCCCGAACATCGGAATGCGGACGCATCGGTCCGCGCGCTCGAGCCACTCCGATGAAAGGCCATCTTTCTCCGATCCGACCGCGATCGCGGTCGGTCCGCGCAGCTCGGCCTGGCCGAGCAGGGTGCCCGCGTCCGGGGTGGTGGCCACCACCGACAGCCCGTGGTCCGCTAGCCAGGTCATGACCTGCGCGGACGTACTAGTCGCGACCGGCACGCTGAACACCGTGCCCTTGCTCGCCCTGATCACGTTCGGGTTACCCCAGTCGGTGCCAGGCTCGGTCGCGATGACGGCGGCGACCCCGGCCGCGTCGGCCGTGCGGAGGATCGCGCCCAGGTTGCCTGGCTTCTCGACCCCCTGGCAGATCAGCACGAGCGGGTTGGCGGGCAGGTGCACGGCCGCCAGCTCGGCCAGTACGGCCGGCACGATGGCGAGCCAGCCGTCCGGCGACTCGCGGTAGGCGATCTTCCTGAACACCTCAGGGCTGACCGTCACCAGGTCGGCTCCGGCCCGGGCCGCGCGGTCGGTCAGCGCCGCCTCGCCGGCGCCGATGAGGCCCGGACAGTAGTACAGCTCGATCGGGCGCACCCCGGCGGCGAGCGCCAGCTCAAGTTCTGAGTATCCCTCGACGACCGTAACCTGGTCATCGTCCCTGACCCGGCGCCGCCGCAAGGCCACGAGGTGCTTGACCCTCGGGTTCGCCGGGCTGGTGATGTCCACCTTGGCATGGTAGGCGAGTGGAGCGGTCGGGGTAGGAAATGGTCGTGGACGGGCTGACATGCGCGGAGGAGATCGTCGACCTGCGGACGATCTCCGAGCCATTCCAGGGTGAGATTTATCCGATGACGAGCGGCCGGGTGCTGCTGCACGCCGCCACCGCGGGCCAGGCGATCGCCTGCGGCCGGGACGACGAAGGGCTGCTTCGCCTTGACCAGGCCTGGGATGCGCACTACCTGCCGCACCTGGGCCGGTGCCGGGCCTGCCTGGCGGCGCTCGGCGAGCCGGGCGAGGACTGGCCGGACGGCCTGCCGCCTGAGCTTCCCGCCGAGGCGGTCGACGTCCGGCCGCTGAACGGCACCGAGGACGAGCAGGCCGGGGCGGATGCCCTGCTGGCCGTGCTCGCCACCTACGACGTGCGCCGCTGGCTGTGCACCGACCTGGTGCTGGTGAACGGGCAGATCAGGGGCGGGGTCAGCCATCCGCTGATGATCTGTCCTGAGCTGCTGACCCGTCGGCCAGAATGCGCGCTGACTACCTTCCTGCATGAGCAGCTGCACTGGGTGCAAGGCCCTGGCCTGGACGCCGCCACCACTGAGGCGAGCAAGCGCTGGCCGGATCCGCCCCCGCCGCCTACCGGCGGCCGGGACGCCGAATCGACCTGGCTGCACCTGATCGTGTGCACGCTCGAGTACCAGAGCCTGGCCGAGTTGCTCGGGGAGGAGGCGGCGGAGGCCGAACTGCGCCAGCACAACGGCTACTCCTGGATCTACGACCAGATCCTGGCCGAGCCGCGGTGGTTCGCCGACTTCCTGATCCGCCATGACGTGGCTGTTCCCGAGCAGCCCCCGGTGCCGCGCCGCTACTGCGGCGAGGACTGGTGGAAGGACATCGTCGAGCCGGCGACGACGTGAAGGGGCCGCGCCACCTTGCGGTGGCGCGGCCCCCTTTTGTTAGCGGGTTAGCGGGTGTTAGCGGGAGCCGGCGATGCCGACCGTGCCTGACCCTGGGTGGTCGCCGTGGAAGTCGGCGTCGAAGGCGCCGACGTGCCCGGTCGAGGTGGCGAGCCAGTAGCCGCCCAGCGGTCCGCCGTCACCGGCGATGCCGATGACCTTGCCGACGTTCGCTGGCATCGAGCCGAGGGCCGAGAAGCCGAAGCCGTACACGTGCCCGCTCGACGTAGTCAGCCAGTAGCCCTGCTTGTGCGCGCTCGACGCGATGCCGGTCACGCCGGAGAGCTTCTTGTGCGCGAAGCCCTTGGCGTGGAAGGCGTAGACGTGACCAGTGCTGGTCACGACCCAGTAGCCGTTCGTGGCAGAGTCGGTCGCGATCCCGACCACCTTGCCTGACGGGTGATGGACCGAGCCGCGGGACGGCGCGCCGAAGGAGTACACGTGACCGCCGGAGGTGACGACCCAGTAGCCGGAGCCACTGGCATCAGAGGCGATCCCGACGATGCCGCTGCCGCCCTTGACCGAGCCCTTGGGCGAAGCGTCGAAGGCCGACACGGCGCCCTTCGAGGTCACCAGCCAGTAGCCGTCGGTGTTCGGGTCGGCCGCGATCGCGACCACGGGCGACGACAGGTGCTTGCCGGCCAGCGAGCCGTGGAACGGCGCGTTCTCGGCGTAGACGTGGCCATTGGCGGTGGCCAGCCAGTAGCCCTTAGCCTCGGCGTTGAGGCTGCACGCGGTGCTGGCGAGGGCGCCGGCGATCGGCGAGCCGAGACCAGTCCCCATGTCATAGCCCGTCGTCACCGCGTAATGGCCGCCGCCGTCACCGGTGTAGTCGTTGTTGTTCAGCGAGCCGCTGACCTTCGGGATGTCGTCGATCACGACGGCCTTCACGTGCGGCGAGGCCGCGTAGTAGATCAGCGGGTTGACCCAGCCGAGCGGCGACGACGGGCAGTCGGCGTCGATCAGCGCCAGCAGCGACGCCCATAGCGGCGCCGCCGCGCTGGTACCGCCGATCGCGCCGAACGCGCCGCCGTGGACGTACACGTAGCCAGTCTCAGGGTCGGCGTCGGCCGACACGTCCGGCACCTCGCGGACGCTGGCCTTGACGCCGAACGACTTCTGGAAGCCGGGCTCAGCGAACAGCGTGGACTTGCCGCCGCCACTGGCGCCTGCCCCGATGGCGCGCTCGTTCCATACCGCCTCACCCGGGCGCGGCTCCAGGTCGAACAGCGTGGTGCCGCCGACGCCAAGCACGAGCGGGTCGCTGGCCGGGAAGTTGACGCTGAGCCGCTTCTTGACTCCGTCGTTGTCCAGGCAGCCCTCTGAACCCTGGTCTCCTGAGGAGGCCACGATCGTCTGGCCCTGCACGGCCGCCTGCTCGTACAGCACGGTGACCGCGTTGACCGCCTTGACGTCCTGGTAGTGCTCGCACAGGCCGTAGGACTCGGACACGACGCTGACCTTGTCCTGGTCCACGATGTCCTTGTAGACGTCGTAAGGCGAGGTGCCGGTGTTCGGGGCCTGGTAGACGTCGATGGCCACGCCGGGCGCCATGCCCGCCACGGTCTCGATGTCGAGCGCGGCCTCGCCCTCGCCGGGACCGGTCTGGTGGAAGCCGTCGACCTTGGTGTAGCTGACCTTCACGTGGGTGCCGTAGCAGCTCTGGTAGGCGGCGATGTCGGACGGTGAGTCGGGCTCGCCGAACTCGACGATGCCGACCGTCTGGCCCTTGCCGAAGTCGCCCGCCATATACAGGTCGGAGAACTCATAGGCGTAAGCGAGTTCGTCAGCGGTGAACGCGCCAGTGTCCTCCGACTCCTCGGTGGCATCGGTGCACGGCTGCGGTCCTCCGGTCGGCTCGCCCGCCGGGTGGGCGTTCTTGGTGTGGGTGACCTTCACCGACGCCTTGCTCGGCGCGGTCGCGAAGGAATGCTGCGTGGTCAGGGTGTCAAGGCCGATGATGTCCTCGATCGACGCCGCGATCGAGGCGGGCAGCCTCGGGGCGTCGGTATTGGAGAACCCGGTCCGGCCGTTCAGCCGGTAGCTGGCCAGCGTGACCCCGAAGGCGCTGGAAATCTGCGCGGCGGTGGCGGTCACCGGGACGCTGAGGTGATCGGAGGCGACAGCGCCTGGGTGCAGGCCAAGCGCGCGCAGCCCCGAAAGCACGTTGTCAATGGTCGCGCTGCTGGCGCCGAAGAGCCTGGCGAACTGGCCGCGCTTGAGGTAGCGGTGGTACATGGCCGATCCAGGTGTCGCCACCTGGGTGGCGTACTGGCGGAGGCCAGCGGCATTGGTCGGGTTGAGCACGACATCGACATGAATCCTGGTGGTGCTAGCGACGCCCCCGATCCGCGCGGCGCCGCTCGGCACGATGCCGGCCAGCCCAACCGGGGCTATCCCCGGCGTCGCGTGCGCCGCTCCGGCTGTCGCCAGGAACGCCGTCGCCGCGGCCACGCTAGCGAATCCCGCGGTAAGACCGCGTGCGCGCAGCCAGCGAGGCCGGCCACGCATTCGGGATTCATTCCCGTCACTCACAGTGATCTCCCTTCGGTCGGCATCGCGGCGTGCCGTTACCCGCCTGATGCCCGCCCTGCGATGCTGCCCCAGCGCAAGGGCCGGCCGCAAGGGCCGGGCGCCTGATCCCAGTGCCTTTTAAGACTTTTCCCAGCTGAGCGCCGGAACTCCGCTGTCCCGACAAACGTTCTATTTCAGCGTTTTCGCCGAAGAAGTCAGTCGACCAGGAATGACCGGCGCCACAGGAACGAGCCGGGCCGGCCGATCAGGCCTGCCTGCGATAGGAACGCGACGAGCTTCTCGCCCCCGTACTTCAGCGTGGCCCGGTAGTGCGGGTTGGCCAGCGCGGCCCGGCGGGCCTGGCGCGGGTCAAGGCCGACCGCCGAATAGACCTTCGGATTGATCAGGATCCGGGAGAAGACAAAGGCGATCCGTGCGAGCACGAAACGGTGATAGGCGAGCCCGAGCCTGGAGGTCGTCGCCACGCTGCGGGCCAGCTCGGCCCGGGCGAACCCGACGTGCCGCGCCTCCTCGACGATGTGGATCCGGCTGACCATCCTGACCAGCGGCTGGATGGAGTCGTCGGCGACGATCTCGCGCTGCAGCCGGTCGATGATCTCCTCGCCGATCAGGATCGCGCCCCATAGCGAGGGCCCGCGGGCGATGTTCACCAGGATCCCGCCGAGCCTGACGATGATCCGGGGCGGCAGGTACGCGGGCGTGCCGAGTCGCTCGATCATCCGCGCGAACATGATCGTGTGCCGCGTCTCCTCGCCCAGTTCGGCGAGCCCGTACTGGACGTGCCTGCTGCACGGGTCACCCCAGTAGGCCAGCTTGGCCAGCATTCGCATCAGGACCGACTCGAGGAAGATCCCGGTGGAAGCCACGCTCACGACCTCGTGCTTGCCTAGCTCGAGTCGCTGGGCCTCGGTCAAATTTGCATAAATGTCCGTTCCGTAGATCGAACAGCGATGCGGCAGTACATACCCAAGCCCGTTGACCAACGGTGCTTCCCAGTCGATGTCCACGTCGGGGTCATAGCCTTTGGCCGCGGTGGAACGGAGCAGGCGATCGGCGATTCGCTCAGATTCGGTCGTCGTCACGGCGTGACCTTTCCGCACCCTGCAAAGAAGGTGCGACTTGCGGTAACAGTTACTTCTGGTAGCATCATCCACCATGAGCGGATCTGTCAAGTCGGGCCCTGATGCCCGCAGGGACCGGTGGAGCGCGCATCGCGACGAGCGGCGCCGCCAGTTCGTGGACGCGGCCCTTCGCGTGCTCGACGCCGGCGGGCCCGACCTGCCGATGGAGGCGGTCGCGGCGGAGGCGCGCGTCTCCAAGCCGGTCCTTTACCGCTACTTCAGCGACAAGGCCGAGCTTGTCGCCGCGCTGGCCGAGCGGGGCTCGCAGTTCCTGCTGGAAAGGCTGCTGCCCGCGATCAACACGGACGGCCCCGTGCTCGAGCGAGTCGCCGGCGCGGTCGAAGCGTACTTCGCGGTGATCGACGAGCACCCGAACCTGTACTGGCTGATCGCGCGGCGGGACTTCGAGCAGGCCGGCGAAGGGCAGCCGCCCGTGCACCCGGGCAAGGAGGCCGTCGCCATCGCGCTGACCGCGGTGATCGGCGACTACTTGCGGCTGTTCGGGCTCGACTCAGGCGCCGCCGAGCCTTGGGCCTACGGCGTGACCGGCCTGGTGCAGTCGACCGGGGAATGGTGGCTGCAACGGCGGTCGATGAGCCGGTCCCACGTCGTCGCCTATGTCACCCAGCTGGTCTGGGCCGCGCTGACCGGGATCCTGCGCGAGGCGGGCATCACGATCGAGCCTGACCAGCCGCTGCCCGTCGTGAGCGGGAGGCGGTCGTGAGCGAGCCGGGCGCCGATGACGGCTACACCGGCCCGGCTTGCCTGGTGGTCGACAGCGAGCGCTTCGACGTGCACGTGCAGTTGCGGGGCCATTTCGAGCCGATTGACGGGCGCTACCACTGGTACGGCCGGGTCGCCGCGCATGACGCCCTCGATGAACGGCTCGCCGGGGCCAAGGCGGCGGGCGTGCTGGAGACAGGGACCGGCGCGTGCCCGTGCGAGCTGGCTGAGCCTGATCTGTGGGGCCGGTACCGGATCACGGGGGAGTCGACGCCGCCGTTTCCAGTGGCGCCCTCACCCGGCATCAGGTAACGATGCCTCGGATTCGACCGCCTGGGGCCGGCGGGACGTCTCCTCCTGCAGCCTGCGCGCGCGCAGCACGAGCTCCATCGCGAACCTGGCATCGGGGTCATGCAACTGCCCGCCGAGTACCCGTTCGAGTATCCGCATCCGGTACCTGACGGTCTGCGGGTGCACGTTCAGCCGCTCGGCCACGTCCGCGGCCTTCCCTCCGGTCTCCAGCCAGGCGCCGAGGGTGTCGGTGAGGCGGCGTTGCTGCCGCTGCGACAGCGTGGACAGTGCGGCGAACTGCTGCCGGGCTAGCTGGTTGAGCAGCCGCCCTTCGGAGAGCCAGAGCGTGAGCAGGTGATCCTCGCAGAAGATCAGTTTCGTGCCCGTGATCACGCCATTCCGGCTCAGCGCTAGCGCTTGCCTGGCCCAGTGCAGCGACTCGGCCGCCTCGGCCAGCGGCACCTTGATCCCGACTGCCGCTGGGCGTCCGGCTAGCGCCGCTTCCAGCGCGGTCCGCTGGTCCGCGTCGACCTCGCCGGGAAGCAGCAGGTGCGGCTCGGCCGCCTTGAAGTCGGCGAGCGTGTCGGCCGGGAGCGCCATCGGCTTGAACGAGGCCAGCGCCTGGCTCCCCGGCGGCTGCACCGCGACCATCGTGACCTGCTTGGGCAGCGTCCAGCCGACCAGGTCGGCGAGGTCGCCGATCGCGCGCCTCGGCACCGCGGGCTGCTCGAGGATCAGCCGCAGCATCCGCTCCCGCCATTCGTCCTGCGACGCCGACGACCTCGCCTTGGCCCGCAGGTAGCCGTCGGTCGACAACGACGCGAGGTCATCGATGTAGCCGAACACCGAGTCGGCGAGCTGCGACATGACCTTGGACGACAGGCTGTACCTGGCCCCCAGCTCGACCGCGCGGCGCCAGGCGACGTGCGCCCCGATCCGGTACGCGGCCTGCAGGCTGTCCAGGCTCCGGCCCTCGGCCGCCTCGTACTCGCCGAGCTTGCGGCAGACCTCGTCGCGGTGGTCGTGGGCGGCGTCGGGGTCGGTGATCAGCTCGACGAAGGTCGCCAGCGCCTGGCCGACGCCCATCCGCAGCACCCGGCCGTAAGGCCCGTTCATCGGGCGGGCGTACTCAGGGATCGCCCGCCTGACCTCGGCGATGATCTCCTCGGTCAGGCTCGGCAGCTCGGGCTTGATCACCTCGGCGAGCTCGGGCGGGAACCGGACGCGCACATCCGCGCGGATGCCCGTCCTGGCCGGTCGGGTCATCGACATCCTCCGTCTGGTGCGAGCACTTCACATTAATACGCGCGGACCAGACACGCGAGGGCTCGGACCCGCGAGGGCTCAGACGCGCGACGGCTCGGGCGCGGCGGGCGGGGCGGTCGCGGCCGGCGCCGGCGCGGGCTTGTCCGGGCGCCGGGCCGCGGTGCGCCAGAGTGCCCAGAGGCCGAGTGCGCCCGCTGGCGGCAGCAGCACGAGGGCGGGAAGCTGATAGCGCCAGGAGAACTCGAACATGTCGGAGATCAGCAGCACTCCGATCACGGAGGTGGAGAACAGCAGGCAAGCCAGGGCAAGTTCCTTCACCTCGCCGCTGAACCGGCGCCCGGCGAACGCGAGCCCTGACCCGGCGAGGCCCGCGAGCGCGAACAGCAGGAGCAGCGGGCCCGGGGTATAGCCGCCGTGCAGCTGGTAGGACCGCAGGAACGCCGCGAGCGGCCGGTTCACCTGAGCCTTGCCGCCGTAGGCGGAGTCGAGCGGCCGGTAGCTGAATGGCTTGGCCGTCGTGACCTGGATGCCGAGGATGATCCTGTGGCCGGGCGCGACCGTGATCTCCGGGGGATAGACGGGGAAGCTGGTCTGGAACTGCCAGCGCGAGATCGGCGTGACGCCGGGCAGCGCCGTCTTGGTCACGGCGAAGATGCGGACCGAGTCCCGCAGGATGCTGGCCACGATCCTGAGCGACTGCTGCTGCTCGACCGCTGAGTCGAAGGCGCTGATGACCTGGCCCCTGGTCAGTCCGGCCGGTATCTTCGCGCTCTTCAGCGGGGACTGGCTCGAGTGCTCAAGCCAGTCCGCTCCCCGGCCCTGCTCGGCCGGGGTCGGGCACAGCGGCCGCTCGTCGCTGGGCAGCACGATCGTGGCGCAGTCGACGTTCTGGGCTAGCCGGCCAGCGATGCTGCCCTCGTCGGAGAGCTGGAAGCGGCCGGTCTGGGCGTAGGAGACGCTGCTGTACAGCAGGATCGGGAAGGCGAAGGTGACCAGCAGCGCGATCGCGCCCCGCATCGCCTGCCGCCGCGTCGCGGTCGCGGCCGCGACGTAGAGCAGGGCGGGCAGCACCAGGATCTCTCCGATCTGCCTGACCGTCGCCGAGGTGCCGAAGATCAGCCCGCTGACCGCGAACGCCCATACCGGGGGCTCGGGCCGCCAGAGCAGGACGACCAGGCCGGCCACTACCAATGCCTCGAACCAGACATCGGGCATGATCATCTGCTCCATCTGGAGCTGGTAGCCGTCGAACAGCACCGGGGCCATGGCGAGCGCGGCCAGCCAGCGCGGCAGGCCGCGCCGCACCAGCAGCGCGTAGATCGCGATCGCGATCGCGAGCCCGAGCAGGTGCTGGACCAGCGCGACCAGGCCGAGGTCGCCGATCAGCAGGATGGCCTTGAGTATCACCGCGTAGCCGAGCGGGTCGGCCCCGGACCAGGCGCCGTACAGGTACTTCAGCGTGTCGGTGTAAAGGATCGCCGGGTGATAGGCGGCCAGCGTGACGACCCGCAGGGCGAGTCCGGCGGTCAGCAAGACCGCGGCGATCCAATGGGTCTTCAGCCGCTGGAAAGACTCGTCAATGACCTGCCTCGGCCTCACCACGGTGGCACTTTATTCCAAGTTGGGGTTTACTCGCCGAGTATTCGCAGCCTGAGCAGCTCGGGCATGGCTTCAAGATCCTGGACCACGCGGCCAGGCAGCTCCCGCGTGTCCAGCTCCATGATCGAGTAGGCGTAGTCGCCGAGGCAGTCGTTGATCAGCTCGACGATGTTGAGGCCGGCGCTGCTGACCACCCGCGAGAATTGCGCGATGACACCCGGTGAGTTCTTATGGGCCAGCGTCAGCCTGGTGTAGCCGCGGCGCGGTAGTGACACGGCCGGGAAGTTCACTGAGTACCTGATGTTGCCGTTCTCGAGGAAGTCCTGCAGTTCGTCGGCCACCATGATGGCGCTGTTGTCCTCGGCGCTGCTCGTGCTCGCGCCCAGGTGCGGCAGGACGACCACCTTGTCGTGGTGGTACGTCGTCTCGTTGGGGAAGTCGGTCACGTAGCCGCGCAGCTCGCCGGCGTCCAGCGCGGCGATGAGGGCCCGCTCGTCGACGAGCTCGTCCCTGGCGAAGTTGAGCAGCACGGCACCGGGGCGCATCATGGCGATCCTGGCCGCGCTGAGCAGCTCCCTGGTGTCGTCAATGAGCGGTACGTGCAGGGTCACGTAGTCGCACTCGGCCAGCAGCCTGTCGATGTTGTTCACCAGGTGGACCTGGGCCGACAGCTGCGAGGTGTGCTGCGCTGACGCGGCCGGGTCGTAGCCGAGCACCCGCATCCCGAGGTCGATCGCGGTGTTCGCGACCCGGTGGCCGATCGCGCCAAGCCCGATCACGCCGAGCGTGCTGCCCGCGAGCTCAAGCCCGGCGAACTGCTTCTTGCCCCTCTCGGCGGCCTTCTGGATGTCGTCGCGCGGCAGTTCCCTGGCGTAGGCAAGGGCGGCGGGCAGGTTACGCGCGGCCAGCAGCAGCCCGGCTACCACCAGTTCCTTGACCGAGTTGGCGTTGGCGCCGGGCGCGTTGAACACCACCACGCCGCGCTCGGCCAGCGCGTCGACCGGGATGTTGTTCACCCCGGCTCCGGCCCGCCCGATCGCGATGACGGCGTCGTCGATCGGCGCGGCGTGGAGGCTGAAGGACCTGAGCATGATGGCATCGGGCCGGTCCACATCGGAGCCCACGCTGTAATCGCCGCTGAACCGGTCCAGGCCGACCGGCGAGATCGCGTCGTAGGTCTTCACATTGAACTTAGCCATGCCGGTTTTCGAACTCCTTCATGAATTCCACCAGGGTGTCGACGCCGGCCTCCGGCATCGCGTTGTACAGGCTGGCCCGGACGCCGCCAACGCTGCGGTGCCCGGTCAGGTTCACCATTCCCTCCGACCCGGCCTCAGCCAGGAAGGCCTTCTCCAGGTCTGGGTCGGCGACCGTGAACGGCACGTTCATGCGCGACCGGTTGGGCCGCGCGACCGGGTTGGCGAACAGGGCCGAGCTGTCGATCGCCGCGTAGAGCTTCTCGGCCTTGCGCCGGTTCACCTCCGCCATCGAGGGCACGCCGCCCTCGCCTTCCAGCCACTCGAACACCAGGCCAGCGATGTAGAGGGCGTAGGTCGGCGGCGTGTTCAGCATGGAGTCCGACTTCGCCATCTCGTACCAGTCCCATACCGCCGGGGTGCGCGGCCTGGTCCTGGCCAGCAGGTCCTCGCGCACGACCACCACGGTGAGCCCGGCCGGGCCGATGTTCTTCTGCGCGCCCGCGTACATGGCGCCGAACTTCGTCACGTCGATCGGCTCGCTCAAGATGATCGAGCTCACGTCGGCGACGAGCGGGACGTCGCCCGTGTCGGGGACGTCATCGAAGACCACGCCGTTGACCGTCTCGTTCAGGGTGATGTGGACGTAGCCGGCGTTGGCCGACAGTTGCCAGTCATCGCGGGGCGGCACGTAGGTATGCGGGTCGGACCTGGCGGCGACGTTGATCCGGTCCAGGTACTTGCTGGCCTCGGCGTAGGCCCTCTGCCCCCACTGCCCGGTGATCACGTAGTCGGCCACCCCGGTCGCGGTGGACAGGTTGGCCGCGACGGCGGCGAACTGGCCGGTCGCGCCGCCCTGGAGGAACAGCACCCGGTAGTTGTCGGGGATTCGCATGAGATCGCGCAGCCTCGCCTCGGCATCAGCTGCGATGCCGATGAAGTCCTTGCCGCGATGGCTCATCTCCATCACGCTCATGCCGGAGCCGTGCCAGTCGAGCATCTCATCCGCGGCTTTGCGCAGGACGGGCTTAGGCAATGCGCCTGGTCCGGCGCTGAAATTGTAGACAGTTTTAGGCGCTTCGAATTGGCTCATGTTTCCTAGCTGTCCTGCTGGATTGACATGTTCGGTCAAGGCGCTGTGCTTCGGCTCGTGATACGCACCGCCCGGATCAGGCCGACTGTAACTCGCCGACGCGGCAATGACCGACAAACTGGGTCAGCAAACGCGCCGAGCCACGTTGCTGCGGTCTGCCATGTTCAGGATACCGGTGCGCCTCGCGTGCAGTGGTGCGCGGTCGCGGGTAGGGACTTCTCTGGCGAGAACATGGAGCCGAAAAACATGGAGCCGAGAAACAGGGAGCGATCAGATGAGTGATCAACCTCGTGACTTGTTGGGCGGGCCTGAGCCTGATGAGCATGATCTGTTGGGCGGGTCGAAGCCGGACGAGAACGACTTGCTCGGCGGACCTGAGTCGACCGAGTCTGACCTGCTCGGCGGTCCCGATGCGGACGATGATGACCCGCTCGGCAGCCCCGAGGCGGGTACCGACGAGCTCCGCTGACCTGGGCTGACCTGGGCCGGGCTGGCCTGCGGCCCGGCCTAGGCCGGGCCGCGGATTATCGCTGCCAGTTCGTGCAGTCGCTGCTCGGTGGTCTCGTCCGCCGGTGAGTAGACGTGCAGCCTGGTTCCTGGGTGCGGGCTCAGCCAGGTGTTCATCACGTCCAGGCGGAGCTCGCCCACGAGCGGGTTGCGGACGTGCTTGGTCTTGTTCTCGATGCTGCGCACCTCATGCCGCTCCCACAGCTCGGCGAACTCGGGTGAGGCTGCCCGGAGCCGCTTGACCAGCGACTTCCAGCTCGGCTCGGCCACGTGGTCGGCCATCAGCCAGCGCAGGTTCGCCACCATCCTGGTCGCGGCGTCCTCCCAGTCGAGCAGCGCCTTGCGCCAGGCCGGGTCGGTGAAGCAGAGCCACATGCAGTTGCGGTCCTGGCGCGGCACGGCGTCGAGGTCGTCGAAGAGGCGGGCGTAGGTGCGGTTGTAGGCGAGCAGGTCGTATTTGGCGTTGACGACGCTGGCTGGGAACGGCTCGAGCTGCGTCAGCATCCGCCGAAGCTGGGGCGGCACCGCGGCGCACTCGGCGGTGATCTGCTGCGGGTCGGCCGAGCCAGCGAGGCTGAACAAGTGGGCGTGCTCGTCCCGGTCGAGCATCAGCGTGCGCGCGATGGCCTCGAGTACCTGATCGGAGACCTTGATGTCGCGGCCCTGCTCAAGCCAGGTGTACCAGGTGACGCCAACGCCGGCCAGCTGCGCCACTTCCTCGCGGCGAAGGCCGGGCGTCCGGCGGCGGCCGAGCGGCGACACGCCGACCTGCTGAGGTGAGATCCGCTCCCGGCGGCTGCGCAGGAACGCGGCGAGCTCGGCGCGCCTGATCTCATCGCTGGCCGCTGATGCGGCCGGCCAGGTGGCGAGTTCCTCGGTGGCCTGCGCCGTCATCTGATCACCTCGTCGTGCTCCCTTTCGCCTCCTGGGCGCCTCCGGCGCCGCTCGGGGCGCCTCCAGCGCCCCTCTGGCGGATACCCGGATAACCCTTGGACGAGTACCAGGTTATTGCGTGGCCGAGATTCGTCAACAGCGGTCGCATCGCCTGGGTGGTGGCTCTCGGCTAGGGTGATGGCGTTGCTGGCTGAACGCGGCAGGTGCTGAACGCGCAGGGAGGCTTCGTGAGCGTCGGAACCCTGGAGGCGTCCGGGCCGCTGATCCTGGCGGTGCCTGTCGCTCTGGCCGCAGGGCTGATCACGTTCCTTTCTCCATGCTGCCTGCCGCTCGTTCCTGGTTACCTCTCCTACGTCACCGGCATGTCCGGAACCGACATCGCCGCCCGCGAGGAGTCTGACGCGGAGGCGGCGCAGGGTGAGGACGACCCTGTCGGTGCGGCTCAAGCCGGCCAAGTGGCGACGCGAGTGGCCACCCGAGCAGCCAGAACCACCGGGATCGCCGTTGCGCGCCGGAGCCGGAGCCGGACGCTGGCCGGCTGTGCGCTGTTCGTGCTCGGGTTCTCCGCGTTGTTCGCCACCTACGGGCTCGCCTTCGGCGAACTCGGTGACGTCCTGCTCGCCCACCAGCAAGTGATCACGAGAGTGCTCGGCGGCCTGACCGTGCTGCTCGGGCTGATGCTGGCGGGCGCCTTCGAGCGCTTCACGTTCGCCGGGCGGATCCTCAAGCCCTCCTTCCGCCCCCGCGCCGGCCTGATCGGAGCCCCGCTACTCGGGATCATGTTCGGCCTTGGCTGGACCCCCTGCATCGGCCCGACCCTCCAAGCGGTACTGGCCTTGGGCTTCACCTCGGGCACCGCCGTCCGCGGTGCCTTCCTCGCCTTCGTATACAGCCTCGGCCTTGGCATCCCGTTCCTGATCGTCGCCCTGGCCGCCGACCGCGCGCTCCGCCTGTTCGGCTTCGCCCGCAGGCACGGCCGATCGATCGCCATCGTCGGCGGCGGCTTGCTCGTAGTCCTTGGCCTGCTCGAACTGACCGGCGCCTGGCTCTCGGTGACCGTCTGGCTCCGCCTCCACTGGATCGCCGGCTACAACGAGCCCTTCTAGGCACGACGAGCCCGTTGGTCGGCCAGCAGTCGCACCCCAATCCTCCAGGATCCCTATCAGCCCAGTCCCGCGCCGAGCGGGTTTCCTCAGCCCAGTCCCGCGCCGAGCGGGTTTCCGTGATCACGTCCCGAATCGTGATCACGGATGATCGGCCGACCCCTGACACAGCGAACCTCCGTGATCACCGGACGTGGATGATTACGGAACTACGCACGGCCACCCAGACCTAGTCAGGCCCCTAACAGGTCTCCGTGATCACCCGGACGTGGGTGATCACGGTAGTTCGTGGGGCGGGTAAGGCGGTACCGGCCAGCCTGACGGGAGCGTCGCGGTGCTTGGCCATGACTTAGGCGAACGCGGGTTGCCTGGTGGTCTTTATACCTGGATAAACTGACCTCTGGTACTAGGCTAAATTCTCTCCGATGATGGTCTCATGACCGTGCAACTAGAACGTCACCCGAACCTGCCTGCGGGTGCCTCAGCTGGGGACTCCGCAAGCAGGATCGGCGCCCACCAGCCATCCAGGCACACGCTCGGGCTCACCGGGCTGGTCATCCTGCTGTGCGGAGGGTTCCTTCCGCTTCTCGACTTCTTCATAGTTAACGTCGCCCTGCCGACAATGGATGCCACGCTGCACGCCTCGGCGCCGATGCTCCAGCTCGTCGTGGCCGGCTATGGCGTCGCCTACGCGCTCATGCTCGTCGTGGGCGGCCGGCTCGGCGACGCGATCGGCAGGCGGCGGCTCTTCATCATGGGCGTCGCCGGGTTCACGGTCAGCTCGCTGCTGTGCGGCATCGCGCCCAGCATCGGTGCGCTCGTCGCGCTCCGGGTGCTGCAGGGCTTGTCGGCGGCCATGAGCCAGCCGCAGGTGCTCGCCACCATCCATGCCACGCTCGACGGGCCGCGGCGCGGCCGGGCGATCAGCCTCTACGCGGCCATGGGCGGCATCGCCGCCTCGGTCGGCCAGCTGTTCGGCGGCGCGCTCGTGCAGGCCAACATCGTCGGCTTGTCCTGGCGCCCGATCTTCCTGGTCAACGTCCCGGTCGGCGTGGCCGTGCTGGCCTTGTCCCGCCGCTTCCTGCCCGCGACCAAGTCGCCCGATCCGGCTGGGGTCGACCGCCTGGGCACGATGCTGCTTGGCATCACGATGGTTGCCTTGCTGGTACCTCTGACGGAGGGCCGGGCGCTTGGCTGGCCGGCCTGGACCTGGCTGCTGTTCGCGCTCGCTCCGGTCGCGGCCGCGGCGGCCGTCTACGTGGAGCGCAGGATCGAGCAGCGAGGCGGGGCGCCGCTGATCGCGCCCTCGCTGGTCAGGCTGCCGTCGATGTGGCGCGGCCTGGTGCTCGCGATCCCGTTCTTCTGCGGGTTCGGCGCGTTCATGTTCGTGTTCGCGCTCGCCGTGCAGGACGGCCTACACTACTCACCGCTCCGGTCGGGGATCGCGCTAGCGCCCATGACGGTCGCGTTCCTCGCCGGCTCGCTGCTGGCTCCGAAGCTGGTCGCCCGGTTCGGCGGCCGGACGATCAGCCTGGCCATGGCGGCCGAGGCCGTGGCGCTGGTCGCGCTGGCCGTCCAGGTGATCAGCCAATGGCCGCACATCGGGACGTTCTCGATGTCGCCCGAGCTGATCGTCGGCGGGTTCGCGCAGGCGGTCACGCTCGTGACGCTGTTCAGGATCGTGCTCGCCGATGTACCGCACCGGCTGTCGGGCATCGGCAGCGGCATCCTGGTGACCGTGCAGCAGGCCGCGCTCGCGCTCGGCGTCGCCAGCATCGGCTCGCTCTACCTCAGCGCGGCCGGCCAGGATCCGGCGCGCGCGTTCGGGATCATGTTCGTCACCGAGGCCGCGTTGTTCACCGCGGTGGCGGTCGGAGCCTGGGTGCTGCTCGGCGAGGGCAGATCTGGCGCGGCCGAGCGCGTCCGAGGTGAAGGTGACGAGCAAGAGGTCGCCATCGAGATGTGAGCCAGTCGCCGTGTCCGCCTCGGTCAGTCGTCCTGCGCGGGTCCTACCGCCCGCAGGGCCCGGCAGGCCGCGGTGGACACGGCGATCACGGCGGTCAGCACCGGGACCAGCACGAGCGCGAGCCGCAGCGACGTAGCGTTCGCCAATTGCCCGATCACGACCGGTCCGCACATGAATCCGGCCCAGCCGCAGGCCGACACGAGGGTCACGGCGGTGCCGGCGTTGATGCCCGGCACTCGGCCGGCGGCGCTGAAGACGACCGGGATGACGGTGCCCAGCCCGGCACCGAGGCCGGCGAACCCGATCAGGACGAGCGGCACGTCTGCGACCGCGAGGCCGAGGCCGAACAGGACGGTCGCGAGCACCGCCAAGGCCGGAAGCAGCCAGCGGGCGGCGAACCGGCTCAGGAGCTGGTTGCCCGCGAGCCGCACGACCACCATGGCGAGCAGGTAGGCGGTGAACCCGAGCGCCGCGATCGCGGGCGTTGCCCCTAGTGAGGTGTGCAGGAACACCGCCGCCCAGTCGGCGGCGGCTCCTTCGCACAACATGTCGGCGACGGCGATCGCGCCGAGCACGATGATCGTCACCCGCACGCTCCGCGCGATGTGCTGCTGAGCCAGCCCTGAGTGCTGTGCGCCCCGGGGATGGGCGTCAGGGAGCATGCCGATCGTGAGCCACCCGCCGACGAGCAGGCAGGGCGCGGCGAGCAGCAGCAGCTGGTCGCTCAGCGAGAGCCCGATCGCCACTCCGACCGCGCCGATCGCAGCACCGGCGAACGACCCGATGCTCCAGGTTCCGTGGAATCCCGGCATGAGGGCGCGCCGCGCGTGTCGTTCGACGGTGATCGCCTGCGTGTTCATCGACACGTCGAGCGTGCCCTGGAACGCCCCCCAGAGCACCAGCGTCCCGAACAAGGCGGCCGTCGACCCGGCGAGCCCGACCAGCGGCCCGGCCAGGCAATAACCGACAAGCGTGACCCGCACGATCAGCCTGCTGCCGAGCCTGGGCATCAGCCTGGCCACGATCAGCATCGCCACTACCGACCCGACCGGAGCGCCGAGCAGCGCGATGCCAAGGGAGCCGTCGCTGAGCCTCAGGAACTCCTTGACGTGCGGGATGTGCGCGGTCCACGACGCGAACAGGAACCCGTTCACGAAGAAGATCGCGGTGACGCCGACCCGCGCCGAGACGCCGGCCAGCCGATGGCGGCGCACCGGTCCGCTCGCGGCCGAAACTAGCTCAGACGACGTAGCCCCCGCCCCCGAAGGCGCGCCGCCCGCAGAAACGTCGGTTTCGGATTATCCATTATCGGATAATCCATTTTCGTGATGTCCACCCGGCGACGCCATCCATCATGTCCATTATGCCTGTCTCGCGTCCCTGGCCGTTTGTCGGGCGGCCGTCGCCGGCCGCGGGCAAACCGGCCGCGGGCAAACCGGCCGCCGACAAACCGGCCGCGGACAAGGGAGACGGGGGCACCTAGCTGCCGCGGGAACGACAGCTAGGTGCCCCCGCCGTGACGGGTGCGGTTATCACTGGCTAGCGCTCGGCCGCGCGGAGCTAGCGCTCGGCCGCGCGGAGCTAGCGCTCGGCCGCGCGGAGCTAGCGCTCGGCCGCGCGGAGCTAGCGCTCGGCCTCTCCTTCTCC
>DATKFV010000182.1:0-28205 GCA_035511035.1 Streptosporangiaceae bacterium | reverse complement strand
CAGCTGGCGCGCTGGGTATCCGCCCCCGGCCGCAGGCAAGCCGGAGCCCCCAGAGAGGTCTACCGGCCAGATGCCGAGCCGCTCTTCGCAGCGGCAGACCAGCAGATCTGCGATGTCGCCATGCCTTTCGCTGTCATGCCGGCCTGGCCGGCGACGCGGGACACGAACCATTGAGGTCGTTCCCACCTGAATCGGCTGGTCAGCGGGGCTGGTGTGGGCGGGTGTGGTGGTGCTCGCGCTGGTGGGAGCGGGCGGGCGCAGTTCATGATCGTCTGTCAGCGGCTGGTGTGCTGGCGGCTGAGGATCCGGCCTCCGGCCTCGGCCTCGGGGCTTGGCGGCCTTGGTTCGCGCAACTCGTGTCAGGCTCGCTCAGACCAAGATCTTGGCATTCTTACGGAATATGGACCAGTTAAAATGCCAAGATCTCGTCGCCGGAATAGAAGTAATCTGTGCTTATGGGCAAAAGAATGGCCGTCGCTATAGTCGTCGCGCTGTGCGTGCTGGTCGCGGCCTGCTCGGCTAGCGGAAGCGGCTCAGCCGAGCATTCGGCTCACGGGAGAGCGGCGAAAAAGGAGTCGGCGGTTCCCGCGGAAAGCGGTCGGATGGCGAAGCTGCTCGCCGCGCGTCCGGCGCTACCCTCACCGACCTGCAGTGACGCCATAGCTGCGGCCTCTCCGCTGAAAAACGTCAAGTTCAGCATGACAAAAACAACCGGCCCGTTCGGGGTCGCGGCCGCGCCTGGCGGCCGGTGGGATCTCGTCGCGGGCTGGTCAGGGATTGAGGTGTTCCGTAACACCGGAGCACTGAGCCTTCGGCTTGTCGGGAAGTTGCCGCCCAAGAGGGGCCTGGGCGTCAGCCTGACTCCAGACGGCAAGTACCTGCTGGTCGCTGATGGTGGCGTCGGCGCGGACGTGATCAGTGTGGCCAAGGCCGAGCAAGAGCAGCCGGACGCGCTGGTCGGCCATCTGACCGGACCGCGCCACGGCGCCGGAGCGATCGAGGCAGCCGTCTCGGCCGATGGCAAGTTTGCGTTCGTCAGCATCGAGTACGGGCAGGCCATCGCGGTCTACAACCTGCAACTGGCGTTGACCAGGGGATTCGGCCCGGCCGACTTCGTCGGTTTCATTCCCGCCGCCGAGGCGGTGGTCGGGATGGCGGTCTCGCCGAACGGGCGCTGGCTCTACTTCACCAGCGAGGCCGCGAGCACGACCTCGACCTGTCCCGGTAAACCGATGGGTGCCATCGGCACCCTCACCGTCGCCAGCATCAGCAAGGCTGAGCTCGATCCCGCCAAGTCAGTGGTAGCGACCGTGCGGGCCGGGGGCGAGCCGGTCCGGGTGATCACCTCGGCCGACGGGTCGGTCGTGTGGGTGACTGCCCGGTCCAGCGACGCGCTGCTCGGGTTCTCGGCGGCCAGGCTGATCTCAGATCCGGCGAAGGCGCTGATCGCCGACGTCCCGGTCGGTGAGGCGCCGGTGGGGCTCGCCCTGGTGCGGAACGGCACCAGGATCGTGGTGGCCGACTCGAACCGGTTCGATACGTCAGGGGCCACGGCCAGCCTGGCCGTGATCAACGTGGCCGCCGCGCTCACCGGCCGCCCGGCCCTGCTCGGCTACGTGCCTGCCGGGTTGTTCCCTCGGGAGATGGCACTTGTGCCAGGCGGCCGGACTTTGCTGGTGGGCAACTTCGCCTCGGGTCAGCTAGAAGCCGTCGACGTATCCAGCTTGCCGTGATCAGATCATGGAATCCTCGTGATCTGTGTATTTCTCCGTAGATCAAGGCGGATCACGGAGAATTGCGGGGCTCATCCAACCCCGCAAACCTTCGCGACCACGGCCCGGACATGATCACGGAGAAACGCTGGGGTGGGTCAGGTGTGGGAGCGGACCGGGGGGAGGAGGCGGCGGGGGCGGGCTTAGTCTGCTGGACATGGAGATCGGGACTGGGGCTGGGACGGCCCAGGTTGAGTTGGACGATGTCGCCGAGCCGCGGTTCCTGCTGGCGCTGACGCACGGGGCCGGCGGCGGGAACGATGGTGCTGATCTGCTCGCGGCGCGGCAGGCCGGTCTTGAGGCTGGTGGGGCGGTGGCGCGAGTGCTGCAGCCGTACCGGGTGGCCGGGGCGAGGGCGCCGGGTTCGGCGGCGCGGCAGGACGCGGCCTGGCTTGAGGTCATCGCCGCGCTGCGGGGCTGGCTCGGGCCGGTGCCGCTGGTGCAGGGCGGTCGTAGCAACGGGGCGCGGGTCGCGTGCCGGACGGCACTGGCGGCGGGCGCTTGCGCGGTGATCGCGCTCGCTTTTCCGCTGCATCCGCCCGGCAAGGCCGGGCAGCCAGACAAGTCACGAGTGGGGGAACTGCGTTCCGCTGGGGTTCCTGTGCTCGTCATTAACGGCGAGAGCGATCCGTTTGGGGTACCTAAACCAGGCGACGCGGCCCGCCTGGTCGTTCTGCCAGGGGAGACGCACTCGCTGTCCCGGCGCCCAGAGGCGATCAGGGCCGCCGTGGCGTCCTTCCTGGCGGACAGGATCCCTGCGGCTAGCTAGCCAGCGTGGCCGGGCCCGGCAGTACCGGGACGGTCATCACTATGTCTGTTGGCCGGTGCGGAGCGACGACAGCTCCGCCTGGGAGCAGTTCACCGGTGTCCTCGAATACGACGATGCCGTTGCAGAGCAAGCTCCAGCCTTGCTCGGGGTGGCTGATAAGGGTACGAGCCGCCTCGTGGTCCGGGTCGCTTGCGGCCGGACACGAGGGCGTGTGCGGGCACATTCCGCGCCTCCTGATCAATTCGGGGGTTGTGTTGATCATCACAATCTAATCTGCCAGGTCCGCTGCCTGCGCCAACATGGCACATTGGGATGGTTTTGGAGCCGGCTCTTTGTAGATTTCCTGATAGTCCAGACTGACCCTGGGCTAGCACACCACTACTACTCGTTACAACGCAGGACGCACAGCTGTGCGTCCCTGATACGCAAACTCTCTGCTTACGATCGCGAGATCAGTGCGCGGCTGGCGCAGAGGCTGCTTCGGGACGCAGGCCGACGCCGCCAGGGATGGCCGGGATGCCGGACAGGCGGTGCGTCTCGCGCAGCGTCAGTAGCCGCTCAGCCTCGATGTTCAGCGCGTGCACGACCGGAGTCGCCATCGCCTTCCGCGTGTAGATGCGGTCGTCGTAGCCCCGCGGCCCGATCTCCGCCCGCACGGCGGCGAACGCCGACCGCATCACGTCAGTCAGGACCGCGTCCAGCCGCTTGGCAAGGTCGTACTGCTGCGCCAGCGGCCCGTTCGCCGCCTGAGCCGACCTGAACTCACCTTCGGCGGCCTTGGCGGCCAGGAGAAGATCATCAAAGTTCGCGGCAAGCGCAACATCTGCCAGGTATTGCGTCTGCGCGTCCGCGCTAGCCTGCTTACGTCCCACGATCACGGCCGCCAGCTTAGCGGAACACCAGCTCGCTGAGCGCAGGACCGCGCCCACGCGCTACTGATCGTCCATGATCACGCTGACTTCCTTGATCACGGACGTCCGAAGGCGACCGCGATCTTCCGCGATCAAGGAAACTTGACGATCTCGGTAACCCGCCGCGTGATAACTCGACCGATGACCCGTGATCATGGGATTTTCATGATCACGGAGCATCGCGGTGCCGGGGAGCGGTACGGGTGTCGGCGGGGGAGTACGGGGCCGGGGTGCCGGTGGGAGTCGGGGGTGCCGGCGGGTGTCGGGTGCCGGCGGGCTCGGCGGGCGGCGGGGTTGGGTGAGCGGCGGGTTGGGGTGGTCAGGCTAGGCTGGTTTGCCAGCGTTCGTGGAGGTCGGCGAAGTCTCCGCCGGTGAGGAGTAGCTCGTCAGGCGAGCCGTCCTCGATGACCTGGCCCTCGTCGAGTACGATCACCCGGTCGGCGATCCTGACCGTGGAGAGCCGGTGCGCGATGATCACGGCCGTCCGGCCGGTGAGCACGGTCTCCAGTGCCTGCTGCACGGTCCGCTCGCTCGGCAGGTCGAGCAGCGACGTGGCCTCATCGAGCAGCAGGACGCTGGGGGCGGCGATGAAGGCCCTTGCGAAGGAGATCAGCTGGCGCTGGCCTGCCGACAGGCGGCCGCCGCGCTTGCCGACCTGGGTGTCGTAGCCGTGCGGCAGGGCCTCGATGAAGGGCTCCGCGCCGACCGCGTGAGCGGCCGCGACGATCTCGGCCCGGTCAGCGGTCGGCTTGCCGAGCGCGATGTTCTCCGCGATCGTCGCGCTGAACAGGAAGTTCTCCTGGGTGATGAGCACGATCTCGTGGCGCAAGTCGGCGTCGGCGAGGTCGCGCAGGTCGACGCCGTCCAGCAGCACCTGGCCGCTGCCAGGGTCATAGAACCGGGCGAGCAGCCGGGCGATCGTCGTCTTCCCCGCCCCGGTCGCGCCGACCAGCGCGACCTTCTGGCCGGCCGGGATGACGAGGTCGAGGTCGGGCAGCACGATCGCGTCCCGGTAGGCGAACCTGACGTGGGCCAGGGCCAGCTCGCGCCCGGCCCCTGACCCGGCCGGCCGCGCGGGAAGGGGGACCGGGTCGGCTGGCTCGGGGACCGCTGGCGGCTCGTCCAGCACGCCGGAGATCTTCTCAAGGCCCGCGGCGGCGGACTGGAACGTGCTGTAGAACTGCGACACGTCCTGGAGCGGCTCGAAGAAGCGCCGCAGGTACAGCAAGAACGTCACGAGCACGCCGATCTGCATCGCGTGGTCGATCACGCGCACGCCGCCGTACAGCAGCACCACGCCGATCGCGAGATTCCCGACCAGGGTGACGCCGGGGAAGAACAGCGCCATCAGGCGCATGGACCGCTTCGTCGCGGCGCTGAAGTCGGCGTTGAGGCCGCCGAAGATCTGCTCGTTCCTCGGCTCGCGGCGGAACGTCTGCACCGCCCTTATGCCGTTGAACGTCTCCACGAAATGCACGATGACCAGGGCGATCGTCTCCCTGGTGCGCCGGTAGGCGACCACCGACTCGCGCCGGAACCAGGCGCTCAGGAAGCAGAGCGGCACGAACCCGGCGAGCACGGGCAGCGCCAGCGGCCAGTCGAGCAGCAGCATCCCCGTGCCCACGAACACCATCGAGAACGCGGCGCTGACCAGCGAGTCCAGGCCCTCGTCGAACAGCTCGGAAATGGAGTCGATGTCGGAGACCTGCCGCGAGATCACCCGGCCCGAGGTGTACCGCTCGTGGAACGCCACCGGAAGCCACTGGAAGTGCAGGAACAGCCGCTGGCGCAGCTCGAGCACGACGTCGCCGCCCATCTGGCCGATCGCGGCGATGAACCAGGCGTTCGTGAGCGCCTGCACGACGACGGTCAGGCCGAAGGCGATCACGATCGTGATGATCGGCACCGGGTTCTTGGTGGCGACGAAGGCGGGGATGCGGTCAATCGCCACGCCGACCAGCCAGGGGCCGGCGAGGACGGCGAGGTTGAATACCAGGATCGAGATCGCGATCGTGACCACGGTCCGGCGGTGCGGCCGAAGCAGGTCGGCGAGCAACGCCCGGCTGCGGCGGCGAAGCAGCAGCGACACGCCCTTGGGCAGCTCGTCGATGTCCTCGGCCGCGATGCCGCGCCAGTCCTGGGTGACGACCTGGGTCATCGCCAGACTCCGCTCTGCTCCTGCGCTCCCGTCGGCGCGTCGGTGCTCATCAGGTGCTGATAGTGCGGGCTCGTCGCCAGCAGGTCGTGATGCGTCCCGGTGGCGATGATCTCGCCGCCCTCCATGATCGCGACCCGGTCGGCCAGCGCGACGGTAGACGGCCGGTGCGCTACCACCAGAGCGGTCGCGTGGGCGAGCACCTGGCCGAGGGCGTGGGTCACCTTGGCCTCGGTGTGCACGTCAAGCGCCGACAGCGGGTCATCGAGCAGCAGCACGGTCGGACGGGCCAGGATAGCCCTGGCCAGGGCGATCCGCTGGCGCTGGCCACCGGACAGCGACATGCCCTGCTCGCCGATCCTCGTGTCCAGGCCCCATGGCAGGTCGGCGACGAATCCGGCCTGGGCGGCATCCAGCGCGGCCTGCACCTCATCGTCGGTGGCGTCGGGCCGGCCCAGCGTCACGTTCTCGCGCACGCTGACCGAGAACAACGTCGGATCCTCGAACGCGCAGGCGATCGACGTGCGCAGGACCGGCAGCGGCAGTTCCCTGATCTCGGTGCCGTCCACCCTGATCGTGCCCGCGGTGGGGTCGGCGAGGCGCACGATCAGGTTCAGCAGGGTCGTCTTGCCCGACCCGGTCGCCCCGACTAGCGCGACGGTCTCGCCCGGCTCCAGCTCAAGCGACACGTCGCGCAAGACGGGGCGGGTGGCGCCAGGGTAGCTGAAGCCGACGTGGTCAAGCACCAGCCGGCCGGACTCGGCACCGGACCGGCGGCCGTCCTCGCGGTCGCTGCGTTGCTGCGGCACGGCCGGCGAGGCGGCGGCCGCCTCTGGCGCAGGCTCGGGCGGGCTGGTGATCGTGGGCGGCGTGTCGAGGATCTCGTAGACCCGCTGCGCGGCCGTCGCGGCTTCCTGGCCGAGCGCCAGGATGTAGCCGAGCGCCTCGATCGGCCAGACGAGCTGCAGGACCAGCGCGACGAACGCGACCAGGCCGCCGGTCGTCAGCTCGCCTTCGGCCACGGCGAAGGCGCCGAGCAGCAGGATCAGGCCGATCGCCAGGTTCGGGACCAGGTCAAGGCCAGCCCAGAAGGCCCCGCGTAGCTTCGCCTTGCTGACCTGGGTCCGGTACACGATCACGGCCAGGCCGGTGTGGGTCGCTGCTGCCTCTTCCCTGCGGCCAAGGGCCTTGACCACCCGGATGCCGGCGGCGGCCTCCTCCACGTTGGTCGCCAGGTCGTCCTGCTGGTCCTGGACGCGCCTGGACAGGACGCGGTAGCGGCGCTCGAATCGCAGGCAAAGCGCGGACACGGGGGCGAAGACGGCCGCCGTCAGCACGCCGAGCAGCGGGTTGAGCCCGATCAGTAGCACGACGATGACGATGAAGCTGACCACGCTGGTGATCAGGAAGATGACGCCGAAGCCAGAGAACCGCCTGATCGCCGACAGGTCGGTGGTCGCCCGCGACAACAGCTGGCCGGACTGCCAGGAATCGTGAAAGCCTGGCTCGAGCAGCTGCAGCTGGTGGTATAGGTCATCGCGCATGGACTGCTCGAGCCCGACGACGGCGTTCGCCTGGATCCAGCGCCTGACAGCGTTGAACAGGACGTCGATGGCGCCGAGGGCGAAGGCCGCGATGCCGATCACGATCAGCACGCCGAACTTGTGCGGCTGCCCGATCGCCACCGTGGCGGCGGCCGCGATCGGGCCGTCGATCGCCGCCTTGGCCAGCAGCGGGATGGCGATCTCGGTGCCGGTCGAGATCAGCGCCGCGACCAACATGACCACAAGCTGGCGGTAGTACGGCCGCAGGTACTCCCGCAGCCGCCACAGCGCCTGGATCGGCGTCTGCGGCACAGGTGTTTGCGGCACGGGTATTTGCGAGACGGGCTTCAGAGAAGATGCCGGCGCCCGGGCCTCGGGCTCTTCCTGGATGCTCGCGCAGTCTTCAGCATCCATGGTGGCCACTTGCCGGATAGTAACCGGACGGCTTGTTAACTGTCACCTTGTTTTCTGGCCGCGTGCGAGTGGCGCGGGCGACGTGAGATCTGGCACTCTGGCGAAGCGCATCAAGTTGGTTCTTAGGGGTGCAATGGCGGGCCAGGCGAACCCAAAGGTGCGCGCAGGGGAGGGTTGCCAGTGGAACTGCGTGACTCCTGGGAGGAGCTTGCCGCCGCGCCGCACGCGCTTGGTGCCGCGCCGCAGGCGCTAGGTGCCACAGCGCGGCCGCCAGCGGCTTACCAGCAGGCGATCGACGCCATCGTGGAACTGGCCGCGTGCTTCACCGATGCCAGCTGGAACGCGCCGACGCCGTGCCCGGAGTGGCGGGCCGCCGACATCGCCGCGCACCTGCGGTGCGTGACCGACGACTACCACGAGTACCTCGACGACGCCCCGGTGAGCCGGCTCACCAGGCTCATGGCGACCGGCGCGCCGGCCGACACCATCGCCCGCAAGCTGGCCAGGCAGAACGCGGCCGAACTGGCGGCCCTGCCGGACGTGCCGCCAGCCGAGCACATCGCGGCCTTCGCCGAGTCGGCGGCCAGGTACACGAGCAGGCTGCTCCCGCTGCTCCCGCTGCCGCATCACAGCTACCGTGGGCGGGTCATCACGGTGGCCGGGATGGGCGGGGCGGCGCTGGTGGAATGGCAGGTGCACGCATGGGACCTGGCGACCGCGCTTGGCCGGCCCTACCGGCCCGCCGACCCCGAGGCGGTGCTGGCCGGCTGGCTGGGCGGAGTGGCGCACCGGCCGGTCGTGGCCGACGCCGACCCGTGGCGGGCGGTACTTCGATCGGCCGGCCGGATCGACTAGGGCGTCCACTTCGATCCGGCCGGACGCCGATCCTGGCCGCCTGGGGGGCTGCGGGACATCCTCACCAGCATGCGAGGATGGTGCCGGGATAGGTCTTTTTGCAGCCTAGAGGCGGTCATCGTCGCTCGCCTGCACGTTTGTCACCGGGGGAAGGGGTCACGCGCCATGGGTTTTTCGATCTCGAGTATCCGCGCCAGCTATCCGGCCCTCGCTGACGGCTACGCGTACCTGGACGGCGCCGCCGGCACGCAGCTGCCCGCGGCCGTGATCGGCGCGATCGGCGGTGCCTACGAGGCCGGGCTCTCGAACGCGGGCGGGGCGTTCCCGGCGAGCGCGCGGGCGGTCGAGATCACGTCGGGCTGCCGCCAGGCGATCGCCGACCTCGTCGGCGGCGACCCGGCCGGGGTGGTGCTCGGGCCGAACATGACGACCCTGACTTACCGGATGGCGGCCGCGCTGGCGGACACCTGGGCGCCCGGTGACGAGGTCATCGTGTCCAGGCTTGATCACGACGCCAACGTGCGGCCGTGGGTCCAGGCCGCGGCGCGGGCCAGCGTGGTGGTGCGGTGGGCTGACCCTGACCCGGTCACTGGCGAGCTGCCGGCGGCGCAGTACGCCGACTTGCTGACCGAGCGGACCAGGCTGGTCGCGGTCACCGCGGCCAGCAACGTGATCGGCACCAGGCCGGACGTGCTCGCGATCACCGCGCAGGCCCGGGCGGCCGGGGCGCTCAGCTACGTCGACGGGGTGCACGCGACGCCGCACGGGCCGGTCGACGTGGCCGCGCTCGGAGCCGATTTCTACGCGACGAGCGCGTACAAGTGGTCGGGCCCGCACATCGGCGCCGTCATAGCGGCGCCTGAGCTGCTCGGGTCGCTCCGGCCTGACAAGCTCGTGCCGTCGCCGGACGAAGTGCCTGAGCGGTTCGAGCTCGGCACGCCCGCGTACGCTGACCTGGCCGGGGTCACCGCGGCCGTCGACCATCTGGCGGCGCTCGACGACGCGGTGAGCGGGACCAGGCGGGAGCGGCTGCTGACCTCCATGGCGGCCGCGGAGGCGCACGAGCAGGCGCTGTTCGCGGTCCTGCTCGGCGGCCTCGACGCGATGGGGCACGTCACCACCTACAGCAAGGCGGCGAGGCGGACCGCGACCGCCTACTTCACTCTGGCCGGGTACAGCCCGGCGCAGGTCGCCGCGCACCTGGCGAAGCGGCGGATCAACGTGTGGAACGGCCACAACTACGCCTGGGAGCTCACCGGCGTGCTCGGCATCCGCGACAGCGGCTGCGCCGTGCGGGCCGGCCTGGTGCACTACAACGACGAGTCCGACGTGAGCAGGCTGCTCGAGGCTGTCGCCGAGCTAGGTGGCTAGGCGGGCTAGGCGCTAGGCCAGCTTGTACCTGTACATGCGGGTCTCGCGCTGCTCGAAGCCGACGCGCTCGTACAGCACGCCGGCCGAGACCCTGGACGGCCGGGAGGTGAGGTCGACGGTCCTGGCGCCGGCCCGCCTGGCCAGGCTGATGGCCTCCTCGATCAGCGCTGTCGCGACCCGCTGGCCCCGCGCGGCCTCGTCCACGACCACGTCCTCGATCCAGGCGCGGACGCCGGTCGGGATGGGGAAGGTCGCCAGGGTCAGCGTCCCCGCGATGTGCTCGCCGATCCTGGCGATCAGGATCGTGCTGGCCGGGGCGGCCACGATGGCCTCAAGGGCTTGGCGGTCGAGCTTGCCGGCCGTGCTTGACAGCTGCGGCAGCAACCGCCCGAACGTCTCGACGACCTCGTCGGTGACCTCGCTGAGTACCTCTACGTGAACGTCCACCGGGGCAATGTACCCCCTGCGGCGGCGACTCGCCGGTCGCGTCGCCAGAGTGACAGGCGCCGCGGCCTGGAAGAGGTATAAAGAGGAGTATGGCGGACAAAGCTCTAGTGCTGGGCGGTGGCGGGGTCACCGGGATCGCCTGGGAGATCGGGGTCCTCGCCGGGCTGGCCGAGCGCGGCATCGACCTTACCCAGGCTGACCTGGTCGTCGGCACGTCGGCTGGCTCGGTCGTCGGCGTCGACGTGCGTTCGGGTCTGAGCCTGGCTGACCTGTACCAGACTCAGACCGCGCCGGTGCGGGACAGCGAGGTCGTGGCCAAGATGGCCGGGCGGATCCTGCTGCGGTACTTCACCGCGATGACGTTCACCAGGAATCCGGTGCTCGCGCGGCGGCGGGTCGGCAAGCTGGCGCTGACGGCAAGGACCGAGCCCGAGGCCGTGCGGCGGAAGGTCTTCGAGGACGGCGTCCCGATCACGGAATGGCCGGTCGGCCAGCTCAAGCTCACCGCGGTGGATACCGCCAGCGGTGACTTCACCGTGTTCGACGCCGCCAGCGGGGTCGATCTGATCGACGCGGTTGGCGCCAGCTGCGCGGTGCCGGGGATCTGGCCGCCGGTCACCATCGGCGGCAAGCGCTACATGGACGGCGGCATGCGATCGGCCGCGAACATCGATCTCGCCTTGGGGTACCGGCAGGTCGTGGTCATCGCGCCGCTGACGGTCGGTTTCGGGGTGATCCCGAGCGCCGCCAGCCAAGTGCGGCAGCTCACCGGCCAGGGCAGCAGCGTCGTGCTGATCAAGCCTGACCGGGCGGCGGTGCGGGCAATCGGCCGGAACGTGCTCGACCCGGCTCGCCGGGCGGCGGCCGCGAAAGCCGGGTTCGCGCAGGCGGCGATCGCGGCGGCGGCGGTCGCGGCGCTCTGGTCGGCGGAGCGGGCCGAGCGAGCGGGCCCCGCCGTCCAGCCGGACTGAGGGACGCAAAGGCGGCGACCCCCGGCCCGGCGGGAGGTCGGGCCAGGGGTCGCCGCTGCTTTGCCTAGTCAGGTGACCGGCAGGTCAGACCGCGTACTCGAGCAGTGGCTGAGCCCGGCTCGGGTGCCGCAGCTTGGACAGCGACTGCTTCTCGAGCTGGCGGATCCGCTCCCTGGTGAGGCCGAGCGCCTTGCCGATCTCGTCGAGCGTGTGCGGGTTCCCGTCGTACAGGCCGAACCGCATCGCCATGATCGTCGCCTCGCGCGGGGTGAGGGCGTCCAGCGCGTGCCTGAGCTGTTCGGCCATCAGCTGGCGGTCGACCAGCTCGGAGGCCTCGGGCGCGTCCACGTCCTCGATCAGGTCGCCGATCGAGGTCTCGCCGTCCTCGCCGATCGTGGAGTCCAGGCTGATCGGCTGCCTGCTGGTGCGCAGCAGCTCCTCGATCTGGTCCGGCGTCCGGTCAAGCTCCACGGCCAGCTCCTCAGGGGTCGGCTCGCGGCCCAGGCGCTGGTGCATGTCCCGCTCGACCCGGCTGAGCTTGCTCAGCATCTCGAGCACGTGCACGGGAAGGCGGATGGTGCGAGCCGAGTCGGCGAAGCCGCGCTGGATCGCCTGGCGGATCCACCACATCGCGTAGGTCGAGAACTTGTACCCCTTGGTGTAGTCGAACTTCTCGACCGCCCTGATCAGGCCCAGGTTCCCCTCCTGCACGACATCGAGCAGGGACAGGCCGCGGTCGCTGTACTTCTTGGCGACCGACACCACGAGCCGCAAGTTCGCCTCGAGCATGTGCGCCTTGGCCCGGCGCCCGTCCTCGGCGACGGCCTCAAGGCCGGCGCGGTAGTCGGCCGAGAGCCCGGTCTCTGACTCGAGCTTGTGCTCGGCGAACAGGCCGGCCTCGATCCGCTTGGCCAGGTCCACCTCCTGCTCGGCGGTCAGCAAGCTGGTCCGGCCGATCGACTTCAGGTACGTGTGCACCGAGTCGCCCATCACCGAGGTCTGGTCGTCCAGGTCGATCTCGCCGCCGTCATCGTCGGCGGTGGCGACCGGCTCCGCCGCGGCGGCGGGGGCCGCCTGGGCACTTGGGGCCTTCCGCGCCGTGCGCGCGTTCGTCAGCGTCGCCGGGCCCGCCTCGGGCTCGTCCTGCGCCCCGTCGTCGTCCGTGCTCTCGTCATCGTCGGAGTCCTGCGCCAGCAGCGCGTTCAGGTCGCCGTCGTCGATCTCGGCCGCGTCGTCAAGTTCGGTCTCGTCAAGCTCGCCAAACTGGGCCTCGGCTAGCTCGGTCTTGGCGTGAGTCACGTCGGCATGCTCCACTTCAGGATGATCTGCGACGGCTGGCTCGCGGGCGGGATCGTCGCCTGGCTGCTCGCTTAGCTTCACGCCGTCATCGGAAAGCTCGCGCAGAATCGAGCGGGCGCGCGTCGGCGCGACGCCGGCCTGCTCGAATGCGGTCCTGAGCTCAGGCAGGCTCAGGTGACCCTGGCGGCGCCCGCGCCGGATCAGCTCATCCACCTCGTGGGCGGCGGACTTGCTCGCGCTGGGCTTGGACAGCGTGCTCGCGTTCTTCGGCATGTGACACCTCCGTTCATGTGCGCATCGGCTCCACGCACCCGCCTCGCCGCTGCAAAGCTCGACTCAAAACTGGCACTGTCCAAGATTTGCGTCGCTTGGTATTGTGCAGTGCGGGCCATAGCTATAACGCGTGACGGCCTCGTTTGTTTCCCGCGCGGCGGTAGCGTGCCCGAGAAACCTGCGCTAGAGCGCAGGTTTTCGCGTCTCCGGGCCTGGTTTCGGCTGCTCTGCGCTCGGTTCCGGTGTGCTCGGTTCGGGTGTGCTCGGTTCCGGTGTGCTCGGTTCGGGTGTGCTCGGTTCGGGTGTGCTCGGTTCGGGTGTGCTCGGTTCGGGTGAGCTCCGTCCCGGTGCGTACGGTCCTGGTGACTCTTCGGGTTTGGTGCTGGTACGCCTGTGCCTGGTTTCGGGAGTCAGGGGGTGTTCTCGGTGAGTTCGAGGCTGGTCTTGGCGGGTTCAAGGCCTGCGCAGCCTCGTCGGGGCCGGGTCGGCCTTGGTAGTTGAAGCTTGGCGTCGTTCCCGTCGATCTACAATCGATTGCAACAAAAGATCTTGACGACTCTGCCGGGCAAGACCAAGATCCTGTTATTTTCACCGGCCTATAGACCGGAAGAATAACAAGATCTTCTGATGAGCGTCGTCTCGGGGGAGAGTTTTCGGATCGGGGAGAGTTTTCAACGGTTGGGCGGAGCGTGTTCAGGCCTCGGAGCTGGCGATGTCCCGCAGCCGGAGGCGGTCGGGCTTGCCCGAGGCGAGCATCGGGAGCTGGTCGATGTACACCACTCGGCGGGGCGCCGCGTAGCGCGGCAGGGTCGCGCGGACGGCCGCGCTGAGTCGTTCCAGCGTCGGCGCACCGGCAGGCGGGGGCGCGCCGGGCGGCGAGGGCGCGCCGGGGCCGGCATTCACGACCACGCCGGGGCCGGGATTCTCGGCCGCGCCGGGGCCGGGATTCACGACCGCGCCGGGGCCGGGGCCTCGGGTGGTGCGCCGGGCTGGCGTGGTGCGGGGAGCCTGGGTGACACCGAGGTTCGGTGCGGCAACGCTGCCATCGCTCGCGATCACGGCCGGGACGACGATGGCGACGACTTGCTCGCCCCAGTCGGGGTCGGGTACGCCGACGACGGCCACGTCGGCGACTCCTTCGCAGCGCCGGAGCACGGCTTCGACTTCGGCGGGAACCACCTTCTCCCCGCCCGTGTTGATCACGTCGTCGGCCCGGCCGCGCAGCGACAGCCGCCCGTCCGCACCGAGGCCGCCCAGGTCCGAGGTCGTGAACCAGCCATCCCGCAGGCAATCCCTGGTCAGCGCCGGCGCCAGCCGGTACCTGGAGAACAGCACGGGCCCCCGGATCCGGATCCGCCCGTCCTGATCGTTGCCGACCTCCACCCCATCGAGCGGCACGCCGTCGTAGACGCAACCGCCGCAGGTCTCGGTCATCCCGTACGTGGTCACTACCCGCGCCCCGGCGGCTGCGGCCGCCGCCAGCAGCTCACCGGGGATCGCCGCCCCGCCAAGCAGGATCGCCAGGAACCGGTCGAGCGGCGCCCCGGCCGCGAGCAACCGGCCAAGCTGCGTCGGCACCAGCGACACGTAGTCGCAGTCGCAGCCAGCGATGACCGACGCGTCCACCCGGTCGACCACGAGCGGCTCCGTGCCGGTCACCAGCGAGCGCACCAGCACCCCGAGCCCGGAGATGTGATGCGTCGGCAAGCAGCACAGCCATCGCCCGCCGCCATCGCCCCCGATCCGCCCCAGCGACGCCCGGGCCGACGCCAGCAACGCGCTCGCCGTGATCTCGGCCCCCTTCGGCACCCCGGTCGAGCCCGACGTCCCCAGCACCACCGCGACGTCCTCGGCGAGCCCCTGCCGATCACCAGCAGGCAAGGACTCAACCCCGTCCTGGGTCACGATCGCCGACGGCGCGAACGCGCCGAGCAGTTCGGCGAGCCGGGCGGGCGGCAACCCAGGATCGAGCGGAAGCAACGCGGGCCCGCTGCCGTCGAGCGCCGCCGCCAGCAGGGCAAGCGGGATCTCGGGCAGCAGGACCGCGTGGAGCGGGCGAGGAGGCACGGTCGTAAGGTTAATCGGCGGATCGGCGGCGTGAATCCCGGAGGAATAGTGACCGACAGGCTGACTGACCTGCTGCCGACGTTGCGCGCGTTCGCGATCCCGATGCGGAACCGGTTCCGTGGCATCACGGTGCGTGAGGGCGCGCTGCTGGAGGGACCGGCGGGCTGGGGCGAGTTCTCCCCGTTCGCCGAGTACGGTCCGGCCGAGAGCTCCCGGTGGCTGGCGAGCGCGATCGAGTCGGCCACGGTCGAGCCGCCAGCGCCGCTGCGGGCAGCGATCGGCGTCAATGTCACCGTGCCCGCCGTCGGGCCCCAGGCGGCGCATGACATCGTGGCCAGCTCCGGTTGCCGCACGGCCAAGGTGAAGGTCGCCGAGCCAGGGCAGCGCCCTTCAGACGACATTGAGCGCGTGGCGGCGGTCCGCGACGCGCTCGGGCCAGCAGGCAGGATCAGGGTCGACGCCAACGGCGCCTGGGACGTGGACCAGGCCGCGCGGATGCTGAAGCAGCTGGCCGACTACGGGCTCGAGTACGCCGAGCAGCCGTGCGCGACGCTGGACGAGCTGGCGGCGCTGCGCCGGCGCACCGACGTGCCGCTCGCGGCCGACGAGTCCATCCGCAAGGCGGAGGATCCGCTCAAGGTCAGCGCGGCGGGCGCCGCCGACATCGTCGTGATCAAGGTCGCGCCGCTCGGCGGCGTCAGGGCCGCGCTGCGCGTCGCCGAAGCCTGCGGCCTGCCGGTCGTGGTATCGAGCGCGGTCGAGTCCTCGGTCGGGCTCGCGGCCGGGGTGGCACTCGCGGCCGCCCTGCCCGAGCTCGCCTACGATTGCGGCCTGGCCACGATGAGCCTGCTGACCGGGGACGTCACGGCCGATCCCCTGGTGCCAGTGGACGGAAGGCTGCCAGTCCGGCCCGCGCTGGTTGATTTGCAGCAAATACACCAGTGGGAATGTGACCCGCAGCCGTGGCGCACGCGGGCACTGGCAGCGGCGGCATTCTTGTGACCGGCCGGTCGGGACGGCCGGCCCACGAGACGGCCGGCGGGCTCGCGGTCCGGCGATGAACCCGTCGACCGCGCTCGCGGCGACGCTAGTCGACGAGCTGATCAGGTGCGGGCTCACCGACGCCGTGCTCGCGCCCGGATCGCGCAGCGCGCCGCTGGCGATGGAGCTCTTCCGCCGGGCCGAGCTTGGCGACCTGCGGCTGAGCGTGCGGATCGACGAGCGGAGCGCGGCCTTCACCGCCATCGGGCTGGCCAAGGTGAGCCGGCACCCGGTCGTGATCGTCTGCACGTCGGGGACCGCGGCCGCGCACTTCCACGCGGCCGTCATCGAGGCCGACGAGTCAGCCGTGCCGTTGCTGGTGCTGACCGCTGACCGACCGCCAGAGCTGCGCGGCACCGGGGCCAACCAGACGATCGACCAGCTCAAGCTCTACGGCTCGGCGGTGCGGTGGTTCTGTGAGCTTGGCGTGCCTGAGGCGGAGCCGCAGCCGGGGTACTGGCGGTCGGCGGCGGCACGGGCCTGGGGGGTGGCGTCGGGGGCGGCCGGGGGAACGGCCGGGCCGGTGCACCTGAACGTGCCGCTGCGGGAGCCGCTGGTGCCAACAGCGGAATCGGGGGAGCCGGGCGACTCGGGGGAGGGCGCCGGGCTCGGCGGGCGGGCTGGTGACCAGCCCTGGACTCGATTCGCCTCGGTGGCCGAGATCGGCTGGACGCCGCGCGGGCTGATCGTCGGGGGCGACGGCGACTATGACCCGGCACCGCTCCTGCACCTCGCGGCCGACGCGGGCTGGCCGGTGCTGGCCGAGCCGTCATCGAACGCGCGGACCGGCCCGAACGCGTTGTCGGCCTATCAGTACCTGATCGGCGATCCAGGATTCCTGGCCGGGCACCGGCCCGACGTCATCGTCTGCGCCGGCCGGCCTGGGCTCTCGCGGGGCCAGACGGCGCTGTTGCGGGCGGAGGGCGCGAACCGGCACGTGGTGCTAGCCCAGGGCCCAGCCCGGTGGTCCGACCCGGCCCGGACCGCGACCGACGTGGCCGAGCAGGTCAGGCTGGTCGGCCAGCGGGTCGCGGCGCCGTGGCTCGGCTCGTGGCTGGATGCCGACGCGGCCGTCCGGTCGGCGGTCGACGAGCTGCTCGACGCGCAAGAGGCCATGAGCGAGCCCAGGCTGGCCCGTGACCTGGCGGCTCAGCTGCCGGACGGCGCGCTGCTGTGGGCCGCGTCCAGCCTGCCGATCAGGGATCTCGACCAGCACCTGCGGCCGCGGTCTGGCGTGCGGATCGTGGCCAGCCGGGGCGCCAGCGGCATCGACGGGCTGGTCTCATCGGCCATCGGCGCGGCGCTCGCGCACCAGTCGGCGGGTGGCGGCCAAGCGGTCGCGCTGCTCGGCGACCTGGCGCTGCTGCACGATGCGCCCGGCCTGATCCTTGGCCCGCATGAGCCCCGCCCCGACCTGTGCCTGGTCGTTGCCAACAACGACGGCGGCGGCATCTTCTCGATGCTTGAGCAGGCGGCCTACCCCGGCCCGTTCGAGCGGGTGTTCGGCACGCCCCACGGGACCGACCTGGAGCGGCTGGCGACGCTGGCCCGGCTGCCATACCTGCGGATCGAGGGCCCGGCCGACCTGGCCGCGATCACCGCTGGCGGCCACGGGCGGGGCCTGATGCTGGCCGAGCTGAGAACGCAGCGCCCCGGTCAGGCCGCGTTGCGCACGGCGCTGACCGGGGCGGCTGGAGCTGCGCTGGCCCGGTTGGGCTAGCTGATCCTGACCCTCGGGTCGAGCAGGGCGTAGGACATGTCGACGACGATGTTCGCGACCACCACGAAGACCGAGGCTATGATCACGAACCCGATCACGGTCGGCTGATCGCCCTGAGAGATCGCGGACACGACCTGGAAGCCCAGGCCGTGCAGGCCGAACACCTGCTCGACCACGATGACACCGCCAAGCAGGCCGCCGACGTCGATGCCCAGCTGTGACACGACCGGGGTCATCGCGGAGCGCACCGCGTGGCGGAACAGCACTCGGCGCTCGGTCAGGCCCTTGGACCGCGCGGTCCTGATGAAGTCCTCGCCGAGGGTGTCGAGCAGCGAGCCGCGCGACAGCCGGGTGTAGACAGCGGCCTGGACGATCGCCAGCGTGATCCAGGGCAGGATCATGCAGCCGAGCCAGGGGACGAAGCCGGCCGTGATCGGGTTATAGCCGGTGGTGATGAACGAGATCCCGTGATCCTGAAGCTGCACGAACACGAAGATGATCAGCAGCTCGCCGACCACGAAGGTCGGAGCCGAGACGCCGGCCAGCACGCCGACCGTGGCGATGCGGTCGAAGAAGCTACGGGCCCGGGTCGCGCTGAGGATGCCGACCGCGAGCCCGACGATCAGCCAGAGCAGCACGCCGCCGATGACGACTGAGATCGTGGGCGGAAGGTCCTGATGGATGATCGTGGTGACGTTCTCCTGGGAGTAGAACGAGACGCCCAGGTTGCCGTGCAGGAGCTTGTCAAGGAAGTGCCAGTACTGGACGAGGATCGGATCGTTCAGGCCGTAGTACCTGATCGTCTCCTGTAGCACGGCGGGGGACGCGGCGCGGCCGGCCAGGTTGCGGGCGACCGACTGCACGGGGATGGCGGTGAAGAACAGGAAGAAGGTGCCGGTCGCGACCAGCCAGAGCACCAGGATGCCGGTGAGGATGCGCCTGATGAGGAACCGCAGCATGTTCATGTGCTCAGCCCTCCAGGCCAGGGACGCCGCCAGCCGGGTACGGCTGGTCATCGGTCAGGTCGGCCTGCTCGCCGACCAGGATCGCGTCGTCGAGGCCGTGACCGCCGTTGCCGCGCCGACCCCGCTTGCGGCGCTGACGGGCGGCCTTGCTGCCAGCGAAGATCCGCTCGGTCCTGGGGTCGATGGCGTCCCTGATGCCGTCGCCGAGCAGGTTGAAGGCCAGCGTCGTGATCAGCAGCGCCAGCGAGGGGAAGACCACATACCACCAGGCCACATGATAGAAGGCCTGAGCCTCGGACAGGATGTTGCCCCAGCTCGGAGCCGGCTCAGGGATGCCGATGCCAAGGAAGGACAGCGTGGCCTCGAAGGTGACTGCGGTCGGGATGTAGAGCGTGGCCAGCACCAGCACCGGGCCGAGCAGGTTCGGCAGGATGTCGATGAACATGATCCGCCAGGGGCCCGCGCCCAGTGACTTGGCCGCCTCGATGTACTCCTTCTCCTTGAGCGAGAGGGTCTGGCCGCGCACGATCCTGGAGATCCCGGCCCAGGAGAAGAACGCGATCACGCCGATCACGATCGTCAGGCTCGGGTGGAACACCGAGGCGAGAGCCAGCGCCAGCACGATGTAGGGGAAGGCCAGCGCGGCGTCGAAGAACCGGGCGAGTATCGCGTCGACGACGCCGCCGAAGTAGCCGGCCACCAGCCCGAGCGTGACGCCGGCGACGGTCGCGATCGCGGTCGTCAGCAACCCGACGAACAGCGAGATCCTGGCGCCGTAGGCGATCCTGACCAGCAGGTCTCGGCCGATCTCGTCGGTGCCGAGTATGAAGCCGTGCACTCCTGGCCCGACCGGGTTGCCGAAGGCGTTCTCGCCCGTTGCCGTGTACGCGGTGTCGACCGGGTGCCCGGTCGCGAGGGCGATCAGCGGCGCGCAAATTGCGAACAGGATCATCAAGATGATGACGACCACCGACGCCACCGCGACCCGGTCACTGCGGAGTCGGCGCCAGGTCAGTTGCCATTGGCTGCGGCCCTGGATGGCGGTGACTGGGGCGTCACTGATCTGCGAAGCCTGAAAAGAGACTTCGGTAATGCTCATGGCTGCTCCCTCAGGCCTGCCGCGGCCAGATTCTCGCCCGCCTCGACCGGGTAGTGGCAGGCGGTCAGGTGGGTGCTCGGGTCGCCCGCCTTGGTCTCAAGGACGGGCTCGGCGGTGCCGCACAGGTCTTGGGCCTTGGGGCACCGGGGATGGAATCGGCATCCGGGTGGAGGGTTGATCGGCGATGGCACGTCGCCGGTCAGGATAATCCGCTGCCGCTTGGCGGCGGCGTCAGGGTCGGCGGCCGGCGCCGCCGACAGCAGCGCGACTGAGTAGGGGTGCCTGGAGTGGCCGTACACCTGGTCACCTGGTCCCTGCTCGGCGACGCGGCCCAGGTACATGACCGTGACCGCGTTGCTGACGTGCCGGACAACCTCGAGGTCGTGGGCGATGAACAGGTAGGACAGCCCGAAGTCGTCCTGCAGGTCGGCGAGCAAGTTCAGCACCTGCGCCTGGATCGACACGTCAAGCGCCGACACTGGCTCGTCGCAGATGATCAGCTTGGGTCGCAGCGCCAGCGCCCGCGCGACGCCGATCCGCTGCCGCTGGCCGCCGGAGAACTCGGCCGGGAACCGGTTGTAGTGCTCGGGGTTGAGGCCCACCCGCTCCATCAGGTCCTGGACGGCGCGCTTGCGCTCGTTGCCCGTCGCCGTGTTATGGATGGCGAACGGATCCCCGATGATCGAGCCGACCCGGCGGCGCGGGTTGAGCGCTCCGTACGGATCCTGGAAGATCATCTGGATCTGCCTGCGGTAGGGCCGCATCTTGGCCCTGGGCAGGTTCGTGATGTCCTCGCCCTCGAAGTAGACCTTGCCGCGGGTGATCGGGATTAGCCCCGCGATGCACCGGGCCAGCGTCGACTTGCCGCACCCGGTCTCGCCGACGAGGCCGAGCGTCTGGCCGCGCTTGATCGACAGCGACACGCCGTCGACCGCCTGGACGTGAGTGACGGTGCGGCCGATAATGCCGTTGCCTTTGATCGGGAAGTACTTGACCAGGTTGTCTACCCGGACGAGGGTGTCGTCACCGTAGTCGGCCCCGCCGGAGAAGCCTCCGCCTGCCTGCATGGCGAACGAGTCGGTCATGCGATCACGCTTCCTTGTGATTCCGGCGCCGCGGCGATCGCCTCGGCCACCTTCGCCGCCTCGTCGGAGCGGCCCATCTCGACCGTGCGCTTGCGCAGCGCCTCCGCGTCGTCGCTGAGACCGATCGCCGCGGTCGGCAGGAAGCAGGCTGACCTGTGCTCGCCGGCATCGCCGACCGGGATCAACGGCGGCTGCTCGGCCAGGCACCGGTCCATGACATAGGCGCAGCGCGGATGGAACGCACACCCCGGTGGCAGGTTGATCAGGCTGGGAGGCTGGCCGGTGATCGGCTTGAGCCGGGTGCCGGCCGCCGCCGAGCTGTTCGGGATGGACTCGAGCAGGCCCTTGGTGTAGGGGTGGTGCGGCTCGTAGAAGATGTCACGCTTAGTAGCCTTCTCGGCGGCCCGCCCGGCGTACATCACCATGACGTTGTCGGCGATGTCGGCGACGACGCCGAGGTCGTGCGTGATCATGAGCAGGGCCGTGTCCGACTCCTGCTGCAGCCGCAGCAGCAGGTCGAGTATCTGGGCCTGGACGGTCGCGTCCAGGGCGGTGGTCGGCTCGTCGGCGATGATCAACTTGGGGCTCAGCGAGATCGCCATCGCGATCATGGCCCGCTGACGCATGCCGCCTGAGAACTGGTGCGGGTAGTCGTTGACCCGCTCGCGCGGCCTGGGGATGCCGACGTACCCGAGTAGCTCGGTCGCCCGCTCAATCGCCTGGGCCTTGCTGGTCGACTTGTCGTGGGCCCTGATCATCTCGGCGATCTGCCAGCCCACCTTGTACAGCGGATGCAGGCTGGTCAGCGGATCCTGGAAGATCACGGAGATCTCCTTGCCACGGATCTTCTGCAGCTCGCGCGAGGAAAGGCCGACCAGGTTCTTGCCCTCGAACATGGCCGAGCCGGAGACCCGGCCGCCTGGCGTGAGGCCAAGCAGCGTCTGGGTCAGCACGGTCTTGCCGCTGCCTGACTCGCCGACGATCCCGAGGGTCTTGCCATGTTCAACGCTAAATGACACGCCACGTACGGCCTGTACCACGCCGTCAGCTGTCGGGAAACTGACCCGCAGGTCGGTCACCTCGAGCAGGCTCATATGTTCCTCCGCAGGTTGACCGCCGCGACGGAGCCCAGATTAGCGGGTTCTGGCAGCGCAAATAGACCCGGCCACCCGATATAGATCATAACTGAGAGTATCGAAATATAGCTGTGGGTCCGGCCGGGCATACGTTCCGCATACCCAGCCGGACCCACTTGTACTAATTCACCGAGTGCTAGCTGACTTAGGGCTTGTTCGGGTTGAGCCAGACGTTGGTGATGTCAGGCCCGCCGATGTTCGGCGCGTAGATGATCGCCGACGACCCCTTGTTGTGGACGCGAGCGCTCGAGTAGAACGGCGCCAGCCCGTCACAGAGCGGCACGATGACCGCGTTCGCCATGACGCTCTTGGCCGCTGCTGCCCAGTCCGACGCCGCCGTTGTCGCGCTGGTCGCGCTCTCGGCACTGTCGATCAGGTTGTCGAAGGCCGTGTTGTTCCAGCAGCCGTAGTTGTTGGTGTTGACCACGCAGCGGGTACGGAACAGCGGGTCGAGGATAGTGCGGCCGTTGTTGCCGAACCAGTCGGGGATCCAGCCAGGCTGGCCCATGTCCCAGGTGCCGGCCTTGTTGTTGACCGGCGAGTTGCCGAGGTCGACGAAGAAGCTCGAGCCGGGCTCAGGCTTGCCCTTGAGGGTGATGCCGCAAGGAGCCAGGCTCGCCGCGATCGCGGCCTCGATCCTGGTGTTGACCGAGTCGTTCGAGTACAGGTAGGTCACCGACAGGCCGTGCGGGTAGCCGGCCTTGGTCAGGAGCTTCTTGCACATCGGGATGTTGCCGGCGCCATTCTGGTCCGGGTACATGTTGCCCGGCGTGTAGCCGACGTTGCCGATCGGGATCGGGTTGTTGAGGATCTGGGCGACGTCAGGACCGCCTTCGGCCTTCTGCACCGCGATCTTGCTCACGCCGTACTCGACCGCCTGGCGGACGAGCAGGTTACCCATCGCACCGCCCTCGTTCGGGCTGCGCAGGTTGAACACGATGTACGGCAGCATCGAGCTCCACGGCCAGATCTTGAACTTCGGGTCGTGGTCGGCGATGAGGCCGGGGATGGCGGTCGGCTCAAGCGCGGTGTCGTCCACCAGGTCGTAGGTGCCGGTCTTGCCAGCCTGCTCGCCCGCGAGCTGGGTCTGGGCCGAGGTGACGCCGTCAGTGAGGGTGATCTCGTTGACGTACTGGTGCCGGACCGTGTCGGTCGCCTGCTTCCAGGCCGGGTTCTTCATGAAGGTGATCGACTTGCCCGGGATGTAGGACGTGATCTGGTACGGGCCGTCCGAGATCGTGTGCTGGTCCAACTGGAGGCTGTTCGGCAGGTACGCGTCGTACTCAACCGGCCGCGCGGAAGCGAACGGCATGGCCATCATGTACAGGAAGTCGCTCGCCGGCTTGATCAGGTGGAACTGCAACTCCAGCGGGCTGACCGCGACTAGGCCAGGAATGTTGTGCGAGTTCTGGAAGCCGGCGATGTCTGCCGCGGTGACCGGGTGCTTCTTCGTGTTGGAGAAGTAAGCGGTCTCGGCGTTGCAGTACTGCAGCAGGCCCTTGATGGTCGAGCTGTAGTAGGACAGGTTGCCCACGAAGCCGCCAGGGGCCGGGTTGCAGAAGGCCTTGTACTCGCGGATGAAGTCATCCGCGGTGACCTGGCGGGCCGGAGTGGTGTTCCAGTCCACGCCCTTCTTGATGTGGAACGTGTAGGTCAGGCCGTTGGCGGAGATGCCGCCGTTGGTCGTGTTCGGCACCTCGGTCGCGATGTCGGCGACCGGCGTGGTGTCAGTCTTCCAGCCCGGCGAGGTCAGGGACGGGTCGGGCACGGTGGGATAAGTCAGCAGCTGCCGGGTGTACGCACGCTCGAGTATGTAGTCCGCGGTGTAGTACGCAGGCACTGTGTCGATGTGGTCTGGCCCAGAAGCGGCAACCAGCCGCAGCGTCCCGCCGGAGACCGGCGTATTCGCCGACGCCGAGTTGTTGCTGCTGCTGTTGCTGTTGGACGAACTGCTGCAGGCGGCTAGCCCGGCCGCCGCCAGGCTAGCGATCGCCATGACGGCAATTCGCTGGGAACGACGTGTCATGAGCAGACTCCTTCTAGCCTGGCACAGGGCACAGGCGTATCCGTGGTCACCTTCCGTGAGTACACGCAATGCCGGGCCCTGTCTACCTCGCAGCGGGAAGCGGTCGCGAGCATTTATGCAACCGCAATCGGCCTGTGACCATCGACATCACTCTGTGACCCATGGTTTCGTTCAGGCTGAAAATAGGCCATCGAGGCCGGTTCTGGGCCGGGTTCCCATGGCCGTGCTGCCTCGGTCCTGCGGTCAGCCTTCGAGGGCGTAGCGCATGGGCCAGATCTTCGAGAGGGCCTCGGCTAGCTCGACCTCGGGCACGGAGCCGGCGACGATCCCGCACCCGGCGATGAGCCGGGCGTGCCGGCCTGAGATCTCGCCGCAGCGCAGCGCGATGCCCCACTCTCCGTTACCCTTCGCGTCCACCCAGCCGACCGGGCCGCTGTAGCGCGCCCTGTCCATGCCCTCGAGCTCCCTGATGAGCTCGAGCGCGGTCTCGGTCGGGGTTCCGCACACGGCCGCGGTGGGGTGCACGGCGCCGGCGAGCGCGAGCGCCGTGTACTTCGCGGCCTCGCCGTCGACCAGCTCGCCGTGCACTTCGGTCGCGAGGTGCTGCACGTTCGCGAGCCGCAGCAGGAACGGTCGCTCGTCGATCCGCAGGCCCGCGCACAGCGGCCGGAGCGCGGTCCGCACGTCGGCGACGGCGTACTGGTGCTCGTTCTGGTCCTTGGCGCTTGACAGCAGCTCTTGGCCGAGCGCCTCGTCCTGCTCGGCGGTGCCGCCTCTCGGCACGGTCCCGGCCAGCACGAGCGAGTAGATCTGGCGCCCGGTCCTGGAGATGTACAGCTCAGGAGTCGCGCCGAGCTGGCCGGCGCAGGAGAAGGTATAGCAGTCAGGGTAACGGTCGGCCAGCCGGGCCAGCAGCACCCGCGAGTCAATGTCTTCCGCCGCGGTCACGTTGAGCTCGAGCGCGAGCACCACCTTGCTCAGCTGGCCGTCCCTGATCGCGTCGACGGCGGTGGCGACCGCCCGCTCCCACTGCGGCGCGGTCAGCTGCCCGTCGGACCAGCGCAGGCTGGTCGGAGCGACTCGCGGCAGCGGCAGCGGCAACGGCAGCGGCGACTCGGGCCCGTGCGGGTCGCGGGGCCAGTCGTCCTGGTCGGCGTCCTCTTGGCCGGGGTTCTCCTCGCTGGTGCCGCCTAGGTCGGCAGCTGACTCTGGCTCAGTGCCGATGGTGGTCAGCCAGCTCTGCCCGCCCGCCCGGCCGAGTACGGCGCGGGGGATGACCAGCACCGAGCCGTCCGAGGTCGGGTCGAAGGTAAAGCTGCCGAACGCGACCGGGCCAGAGCCGGGCACCTGGACCTCGTCGCGCACCTGAGCCGCATCGAACATCTCGCGCAGCCACTTCTCGCCTGCGGCGAACCGGTCGTGCCCGGCGGGGAGCGTGATGCTGGCCGCCGTGCCCCAGCCGACGAGCCCGTCGCCCCGCCTGACCCAGGCCAGCGTCTTCGGCCCCGGCAGCCTGCTGATCAGATCGCCTGGATCGGCCACAGGGACAGACCGGACCACCAGTCGGCCAGGAGCCCGGCTGGCCGCTTCGTCGTACTGAGCGCCCACGAAAATCAACTGTACGTGCGTGCTTGTGCTTCTTTTCACACGGGTTCAGGCCACGTCCGGGTTAAGGCCCGGCAGCCGCCAGGTGAATGGCCAGGCCGAAAGCAGCGCTCGCCCAGCGCGGGCGGCGCGGGCGGCCTAGATGAAGGCCAGCTGGACGCCGGTCGTGCCCTCGGTGCCGTTGCTTGGAAGGACGGGAGCGTCGGCAGCCGGGCGGGCGCGAGGGGCGCTGATGCGGCGGGCGTCGGCCGGAGCGGCCCGGCCGACGCCGTGCTTGGCAGCTAGCTCGCGCACGGTCGCCGAGATTCGCTGCTGGTACTCCTTGCGGGCGTAGGCGCCGTTGCCGTACAGACGCCGGTAACGATCGACCAGGTCGGGATGGTTCTGGCTCAGCCAGGCCTGGTACCACTCGCGCGCTCCTGGCCGCAGGTGCAGCACGATCGGGGTGACGCTGGCGGCGTCGGACTGGGCGATCTGCCGTACCGTCTGGTCAAGCTGGTCCGGCGAGTCGGACAAGTAAGGGAGTACCGGCCCCATAAGCACGCCGCAGCGCAGGCCCCGGTCATTGATCGCCGCGCACATGTCGAGGCGGCGCTGCGGGGTGGGGGTGCCTGGCTCGACCGACGAGGAGAGGCCGGCGTCGGTGAAGCCGACCGACACGTTCAGCGCCACGCTCGTGACCTGCGCCGCGTCGGCGATCAGGTCGAGGTCGCGCAGCAGCAGGGTGCCCTTGGTAAGGATGGAGAAAGGGTTGGCCGCGTCGCGGAGAGCCGCGATGATGCCGGGCATGAGCTGGTACCGGCCCTCGGCTCGCTGGTAGCAGTCCACGTTCGTGCCCATGGCGACGTGCTCGCCCGTCCAGCTGGGCCTGGCCAGTTCCTTTCTCGCCAGATCGGCGGCGTTCACCTTGACGATGATCTTCGAGTTGAAGTCCAGGCCGGTGTCGAGGTCGAGATAGGAGTGCGTGCTCCTGGCGAAGCAGTAGACGCAGGCGTGGCCGCAGCCCCGGTACGGATTGATGGTCCAGCGAAACGGCATCCGCGATTTTTCCGGAACTTTGTTGATAATCGATCTCGCGTGCAGCTCGTAGAAAGTCATCCCGCGGAAGCCGGGCGTGTCGAATGTCCTGGCCACCGCGTCGCGCCCGAAGAGCGGCGCCTGGACGAGGCCGGCGGGGCCGACGGGCCCGCCAGGATCAGCGCCGGGCGAGCTGAACTGGTCAGGACCAGGCTTCGTTACCTGTTCCGAGGCCTGATCGTGTAGTCGCAGTCCGTCCCATCGCACGGTGACCAGGATAGAACATATATTCGAATCTTTCAACTTGGGTATGGTCGCGCTTAGTCTTGGTGATGGGCAGGTAAAAAATCTTCCAACTGGGGATAGTTAGGAGCAGTCCCGCCGGATTGGCCGCCAGCGGGACAGCGGCGGTGGAGGTGACAGATGGCGCTTCCGATGGATGAGCAGCGCATTCTCGAAGAGATGGAGCGCATGCTCGCCGCTGACGATCCCCGGCTGGCCGCCAAGCTCGCCGCGTTCGGCCAGCCAGGCGTCACCCAGGTGCTCCGCACGAGGCGCGCGAGAGCGGTGCTCTCGATCATGATGCTCGGCATCATCGCCTGCGCCGCGGCCGTCATTTACATGGTCGACGCGCTCCACCTGAGCGACACGCAGTTGACCCCGCATGACATCCGCACGTCCCAGGCAGTGACGTACCAGCCCGCCCCGGCTCCGGCCAACGCGAACGTGCCGATCGCCGGCGCGCCCCACTGCGCGCTGATGATCCAGCTTGGCCAGTGCACGATCTGGTCATCAGCCAGTGTCTCGGCCACCAAGCCTGGCCCGGCCCCCGCGTCGTCGAACCCAGCAGCCCAAGCCTCGAGCCAGCCCGCCGCGACCCGCCACGCCACCACCCACTCGCCCAAGCGCTAGCCCAGCACCAGAACGCAGCAGCAGAACCCTGCCTCGTCCCGAGTTAGCGCTCGTCCCGAGCTAGCGCTCGCGGGCCCGTTGACCCTGAAACGAGTGGCTTGGACTCGGTGATAAGGCTGAGTCCTGTCGGCGAGCCCAAACTTAACCGCCGGTCCCGCCTAGAATGCTCCGTGATCATGGTCGATCTGACTGCCGCAGCCTGCTGCTCCGAGTAGCCCGCACCCCAAACTTCCACGATCAAGGAACAGCAGCGATCACGGAACCCGCGTGGTGGAACGGCCGCGCGCGCTTCTACCGTGATCATGAAAAATCCATGATCACGGTAGTTTGCCCAGGTGATAGCACATGCTTCTACCGTGATCACGAGTGAACCTTGATCACGGAGCCTTGCGCGGCTACGTCGAGATTAGGCGCCGCCCAGGCGGCCCCGCGCTGCGACACTCCACCGGCCTCAGCCCATCCACTCCGATCTGGGATTATCCATTTTCGGATTATCCGAAGTGGGAGTGTCTGATCCGGGTGCCCGGCAGCGAATGACCCGTTTCCGAGCCCGTGAGTGCCAGATGATCCGACCTCGGACTACCCGACCTCGGACTACCCGATCTCGGACTACCCGATCTCGGGCTACCCGATCTCGGACTACCCGACCTCTGGCCATCCGACCTCGGGCTATCCGATGTGGGATTACCCGATTCCGGGCTACCCGACCTCTGGCCATCCGACCTCGGGCTATCCGATGTGGGACCTCCCC
>DATKFV010000181.1:0-5407 GCA_035511035.1 Streptosporangiaceae bacterium | reverse complement strand
CGGCTATGCGGCCCGCAATGCCGTGCTGCCCAGCGTCTCCGGCTTCGCGATCTCCCTTGGCTTCGTGGTCAGCGGCGCGATCGCACTGGAGTACGTGTTCTCCTACCCCGGGATCGGCTATCAGCTGGTGACCGCGGTCGGCAACGATGACTACCCGCTGATGCAAGGGATCTTCCTGGTGATCACGCTAGCCGTCCTCGGCGCCAATCTGCTGGTCGACCTGCTGCACGGCTTTATCGACCCGCGAACGAGGCTGTCGCGGTGAGCACCATCGATGTCGTGACTACCGGCACCGGCCCTGGCGCCATGGACCCGGCCACGTCCGAGGGCCTGGTCTCCAAGCTTCGCGTCGGGGCCCGCTCACCCAGGCTCGTCGCCGGCCTGGCCATCGTGGGCTTCTTTATCCTGCTCGGCGTGATCGGGCCGTTCTTCGTGCAGGATCCGAACGCGATCAGCACGGCGATCTACTCGCCGCCGTCGGCCGCGCACTGGCTCGGCACGACCTCCATCGGGCAGGATGTCTTCTCTCAGCTCGTCGTAAGCGCCCGCGCGTCGCTGGAGATCGGGGTCGGCGCTGGCGTGCTGGCGACGGTCATCGCGATCGTCATCGGCATCACCGGCGGCTACGTGGGCGGATTCGTGGACGAAGCGCTGTCGCTGCTGTCCAACGTCGTCCTGGTGATCCCGACGCTGCCGCTGGTCATCGTCATCCTGGCGTTCGCGAAGGCGAACAGCCTGGTGTCGCTGATCGTGATCATCGCCCTGACGAGCTGGGCCGCAAGCGCCAGGGTGCTGCGGGCGCAGACGCTGTCGGTGCGCAACCGCGAGTACATCCTCGCCGCCCGCGCATCGGGCGAGCGCACCTGGCGGATCGTGTTCGTCGAGGTCTTGCCGAACGAGCTACCCGTCATCGTGTCCAACCTGCTCTTCGCCATGGTCTTCGCCATCCTCACCCAGGCCACGTTCGCGTTCATCGGCCTAGGTGATCCGACCCTGTTGACCTGGGGGAACATGCTCAATATCGCCTACAACGCCGAAGCGCTCTCCAGCGGCGCCTGGTGGTGGTTCATTCCGCCTGGCGCCTGCATAGCACTCTTCGGCATGGGGCTCGCGCTGATCAACTTCAGTCTCGACGAGCTGCTCAACCCACGGCTGCGGGTGTACCGCGCCCGTTCGGTCCTGACCCGGCCGACGGCGGGCGGATCGTGACCGGGCGGGATCTCGGTGCCGCGGCGGATGACGTCGTCCTGCGAGCCGATGACGTCTGTGTCGAGTACGCCGGGCGGCGCCCGACCAGGGCCGTCCGTGGCGTCACCATCGAGCTGCGGCGCGGCGAGGTGCTCGGCATCGCCGGGGAGAGCGGCTGTGGCAAGACCACGCTCGCCTATGCGCTCACCCGGATGCTCAAGCCGCCTGCCGAGCTGACCGGTGGTTCCGTCACGTTCTTCCCGCGCGACGGCGGCGGCGTGGACATCATGACGCTGAGCGCCGATGACCTGCGCGAGCTCCGGTGGAACAAGATCGCGATGGTCTTCCAGAGTGCGATGAACGCGCTCAACCCGGTCAGCAGCCTGGCCAGGCAGTTCGATGACATCTTCGCCGCGCACCGGCCGGAGATGAGCCGGGCGCAGCGCCGCGATCGGTCCCGCGACCTGCTCGACATGGTCGGGATTGACCCTGGCCGGATCCATGGGTTCGCCCACGAGCTATCCGGGGGCATGCGGCAGCGAGTGATGATCGCAATGGCGCTCGCGCTGGAGCCGGAAATCGTGATCATGGACGAGCCGACGACGGCGCTTGACGTCGTCGTGCAGCGCGAGATCCTCGACGAGATCGAGCGGCTCCGTGCGCAGCTCGGGTTCAGCGTCATCTTCATTACCCACGACCTGTCCTTGCTGCTTGAGGTCAGCGACCGGCTCGCTGTGATGTACGCGGGCGAAGTCGTGGAGTACTCGCCTTCTGAACAGATCGCGGTCTACCCTGCGCACCCGTACACGCTCGGGCTGCTGCGCTCATTCCCTGACATGCGCGGCGCCCGGCGTGAGTTGCGCGGCGTTCCCGGCGTACCCCCTGACCTGCGGAACGACTTCCCCGGATGCCCGTTCCAGCCGCGATGTGATTACGGGTTCGGTCCGTGCCTTGATGTCCATCCAGGGCTCAGTCACATCGCGGCGCCGGTGGCCGCTCAGGGCGACGGGCAGGTGCGGGACGAAGATCGGTACGCGGCCTGCCACCTGCACGATCCGCGTTACCGGCCAGATGGTCCGCCGGCCGAGCTGAGCGGCGCGGCCGCCGACCCGATCGCCGCTGACAGTGCAGGGAGTGAGCGGTGAGCGTCCTTGAAGTCCGGAACCTGACCGTGGAGTTCGGCCAGCGTGGTGCCGCGAAGTTCCGGGCGGTGGACACGCTCTCCTTCGCGCTCAACGAGGGGCAGACGCTGGCTCTGGTAGGCGAGAGCGGCAGCGGCAAGTCGACGGTCGTCCGTGCGGTGGGCCAGCTGGTCAAACGCAAGTCCGGCGAGATCCTGCTCAACGGCGAGCCGGCCGGCCGGCACGGCTCGGCCCTCCGGTCATACCGGCACAAGGTGCAGATGGTGTTCCAGGACCCGTTCGCCTCGCTCAACCCGATGCACACCGTCCGGCACCACGTCGTCCGGCCGCTGCTGCTACGACCGGGGCACCCGCGCGGCGCCGCGCTCGACGAAGCGGTCCATGACCTGCTGCGCTCGGTCAACCTCACGCCGCCGGAGGAGATCGCCGCCAAGCACCCGCATGAGTTGTCGGGCGGGCAGCGGCAGCGCGTCGCCATCGCCCGGGCGCTGGCCACCGGTCCCGACGTGCTGCTGGCCGACGAACCGGTGTCGATGCTCGACGTGTCGATCCGGCTGGAGATCCTGAACCTGCTCGACCGGCTGAAGCGCGACCGCAACCTGGCGCTGCTCTACGTCACCCACGACCTGGCGACCGCCAGGCACTTCTCGTCCGAGATCATGGTGATGTACCAGGGTGAGATCGTCGAGCGCGGCCCCAGCGACCAGGTGATACTCAACCCTTCGCACCCCTACACCCAGATCCTGGCCAACGCGGCGCCGAACCCGGCGGCCACGCGCGCCTCGCTGGAAGCCGCGCGGGCCGAACGGCAGTCGGCCCGCGCCGCGCGCACAGCGGAGCACCGCGAGACGGTGAGCGCCGGCGGCTGCCGATTCCGATCTCGCTGCCCGTTCGCGATGGATATCTGTGCCCGGCATCCCAGCGATCTGCCGGTCGCGGACGATCACCTGGCGCGGTGCTGGCTCTACGGCGACTCGCCCGGCGAGGGCATCGCAGCCGGCCACGCGACCGGGGCCGGGCCATGATGATCGCCGGAAGGCACGGCCAGCTCGGCGGCCCGCGATGATGCGGCCTGGCGACGGCAGCCAGGATGAGATCACCAGCTTTCCGCTCGATCCTGACCGGGCCAGCATCTATGCGGAAGGCTGGCAGTCCTGGAGCGTCGCCGGCGTCCTGCCGGTGTCGCAAGCGCCCCACCGGGTGACCGCGCCGGAATCGGTCGTCATCGACTGCCAGTACGCCGCGGTGCCCCCGGCCGGCGTGCACCGGGGCAGTGGCCTGCTCGCCGTCGACCCAGGCAATGGGAACCCGGTCGAGGTGTTCGGTGCCTTGGACGCGGATCGCCGCGTCCCTGTCATCGAGGCCAGGATGCGTAACGGCTCCCTCCTGGTGTCCGCCGACGGCCCGGTCGCTCACATCAGCGACGCCGGGCCGGGGAGCCTGACCGGGTCGCTCAGCCGGTGGGCAGAGGGATTCGCGGCCCTGGCGGGCGTCACCGCCGACCGCCTGCGGCCGATCCCGCCCCTGTGGTGCTCCTGGTACCAGTACTACGGCGCGGTCACTACGCACGACATCGTGACGAACCTGGCCGCGATGGACACGGCCGACCTGGACGTAGCGGTGGTTCAGATCGATGACGGCTACCAGGCGGCGCCCGGCGACTGGCTGGCGCCGTCAGGCCGGTTCGATGACCTGCCCGGCCTGGTAGCGCGGATCCGCGCCTCGGGCCGGCGGGCCGGGATCTGGATCGCGCCGATGCTCGTCGGCCGCGCCAGCGCGCTGTTGGCCGCCCACCCGGACTGGCTGGTGCGCGACCAGCGCAGCGGCGAGCCCGTGTTCGCCGGGAACGTCGTCAGGCAGGAGTGCACGGCCCTGGACCTGACGCATCCGGCGGCGGCGAGCTATCTCACCGGCGTCCTGCAGGAGATGCGAAACTGGGGAGTCGACTACTTCAAGATCGACTTTGCTTACGCGGGCGCCGTCGAGGGCGACCGGCACGAGCCAGTGACCGGCGTGGAAGCCTACCGCCATGCGCTGGCGCTGATCCGGTCCGCGATCGGGCCGCAGCCGCTGCTGCTCTGCTGCGGCGCGCCGATCCTGCCTTCGGTCGGCCTGGTCGACGCGATGCGGGTCGGCCCCGACATTGCCGCCACGTACGAGCCGCCCGACGGTAATCCATCGATGCCCTCCCAGCTGGCCGCGACCCGCAACACCGTGGCTCGGGCCTGGCAGCACGGCCGCTTCTGGGTGAACGATCCTGACTGCCTGATGGTCAGGCCAGGGGTGGAGCGGCGGGAGGACTGGGCCGCGACCGTGCAGCGGTTCGGCGGCGTCCGCGGATCCGGCGACGGCCTGGCCGGGCTCGACGCCTGGGGTCTGGAGACGACTCGGCGACTGCTCGTCCCATCCCCGATGGCGCCATTTACCTGACGCTGTTCCCGGGCCGGGCTTGACGGTCTGCCGGGTGGCCAGCACGATGATGTGACCGTTGATTTAAGGAGCTCAAATGGCACATCCGGACGAAGATCTGGTCCGCGCGGCATTCGCGACTTTCGGCCGAGGCGACATCGGCGCGTTAAAGGAGCAGTATTTTGCCGAGGACATCTGCTGGCATTTCCCCGGCAAGGGCCCTGTCGCTGGCGATCATCAAGGTTCGGCCAAGGTGGCTGAGATGTTCGGCCGGCTGGCCCAGCTCTCCGGCGGCACGCACCGCATCGAGCTGCACGACGTAATCGGCAACGACAACCAGGTCGTCGCGCTGCATACGACCCGCGCCGAGCGGGCGGGCAGGCAACTGGAAATCAGCGCCATCCAGGTCTTCCACGTCCGTGACGGCAAGGTGACCGAGGCCTGGACTTATCACAACGACCTGTATTCCGTGGACGAGTTCTGGGCATGACCTGGTCCGCCGTTCCTACGGCCCGCCAGCTTGCCCTCTTCTCGACAGCCGCCGCCGCAGCCGCCGCCAGAAGCTGAGCTCGATCAGCTGGTCATTGATCTCCTGCCACTCGGCGCTTTCCGCCCGGCCGAGCCATAGATCGCGCAAAAACCATCCCCGCACCAGGCACCTCCACTGC
>DATKFV010000180.1:0-46371 GCA_035511035.1 Streptosporangiaceae bacterium | reverse complement strand
GCACGGCCGCGTCCCGTGCTGGCTCCGCCGCGCCCGGCGCTCGCACGGCCGCGTCCCGTGCTGGCTCCGCCGCGCCCGGCGCTCGCACGGCCGCGTCCCGTGCTGGCTCCGCCGCGCCGCCCGCTCGCTCCGCCGCGCCCCCGTTCGGACTGCCGCGCTCCGCGCTCGCACCCGGGTTTCTTTCCAGTAATCGTTTGCATATCAAGATCTTGTTATTTTTACCGGTCTATGATCCGGGGGGATAACAAGATCTTGGCATGTGACGTGAAAAGTCTCCAAGATCTCCCACTACCTGCAGGGAAGCCAGGGAAGGCGCCATGGGCGGGGCGGTCCTAGGGCGTGCTTGAGCTGGTCCTGGGGTCGGACCGCGCTGTCGGCCCAGGACAACGACCAGATCCCGGGGCGCTCGGGTGGGGAGCGGCTCGCGTTAGGTGGTCGGGGCGGCGCCGCCGACGGCGGCTATGGGGTCGCGGACTCGCTCGCCTGAGCCGTCGCGGCGGCCCAGCGGCGCGGGGAGCGGCACTGGGGTGCCAGCGGCGGTGGCGGCCCTGGCTGGTCCCGGGCCGGCCCAGGCCAGGACTAGCACGTCCTCGCCCTTGAGGAAGCGGTGGCAGCGGACGCCGCCGGTGGCCCGGCCCTTCGGGGGATACTCCCGGTAAGGGGTGACCTTGACGCTGGCGGCCATCGTGCCTGGTAGTGCGCCCGCGCTGCCTGCCACTGTCACTACCACTGGTTCGGTCGCGGCCGAGCCAGCCGCGGCTGAGCCAGCCTGAACTGGGCCGTCATCGGGTTGCACCGCGCCGAACCAGATCACGGACGCGCGGGGGGCCAGCCTGATTCCCGCCATGCCGGCGGCGGCCCGGCCTTGAGGCCGTACTGACGATGCGCCGAACCTGAGCAGCTGCCCGTCGCTGGTGATGAAGGCCAGGTCCTGGTCCTCGCTGTCGAGCTGGACCGCTCCGGTCACTCGGTCGCCGTCCTTCAGGGCGATCACCTCGAACTCGGTCGAGTTCTGCGGGTAGTCCGGCGTGACCCGCTTGACGATGCCCTGGGCAGTGCCGATGGCCAGGCCCGCGCCAGCGGCGTCGGCGGCCACGATCGCGACCACCGTTTCGCCGCGGTCGGTCGCGACGAACTCAGAGACTGGAGCGCCGCCAGAAAGCCCTGGCGAGTGGGCGGTCGGCGGCAGGGCGGGCAGTTCGAGTACCCCGAGCCTGATGAGCCTTCCGTGCGAGGTCAGCACGCCGATCGTTCCTCGCGCCGTGGTCCGCACGGCAGAGGTGATGACGTCGTGGGCCGAACGCGGCTCGGTTGACCTGGCGCCGGGCGCTGGCTTCCGGCCGGAGTGGCCCTGGGAGCTTATTTGCTGCTGGTGGTCGTCCTCGATCAGCTCCTGCTGACCGGGTGGCTTGGGGGCGGCAGTGCGGGCTAGCAGGCCTGCGGACGACAACAGCACGGTGCACGGGTCGTCGGCGACCTCAAGCGGGACCGCGGCCGTCCTCGTGGCGCCGCTCGCTTCGAGCAGCACCGTGCGGCGAGGAGTGCCGTACTTCTCGGCGACCTGCGCGAGCTCGGACGAGACGAGTTCGCGGAGCTTCTCGTCAGAGTCGAGGATCGCGGTCAGCTCGGCGATCTCGGCGGTGAGCGACTCCTGCTCGCGCTCGAGCTCGAGCTTGTCGTACCTGGTCAGCCGGCGCAGCGGGGTGTCGAGGATGTACTGCGCCTGGATCTGGGACAGGTCGAAGACGCTCATCAGGCGCTCTTTGGCGGCGGCGGCATCGTCGCTGGTCCTGATGACCTGGATCACTTCGTCGATGTTGAGCAGCGCGATGATGATGCCGTCGACCAGGTGCAGGCGGTCCTCGCGCTTGTTCCTGCGGAACTCGGTCCGGCGCCTGACGACCTCGAGCCGGTGATTGACGTAGATCTCCAGCAACTCGCGCAGGCCGAGCACGCGGGGCTGGCCGTCGACCAGGGCCACGTTGTTGATGCCGAAGGTGTCTTCCATCGGGGTGAGCCGGTAAAGCTCCTCGAGCACCGCCTCGGGATGGAAGCCGCTGCGCACCTCGATCACCAGCCGCAGGCCGTGATGCCGGTCGGTCAGGTCCTTCAGGTCGGCGATGCCATTCAGCTTCTTGGCCTGGACGAGATCCTTGATCCTGGCGATGACCTTCTCGGGGCCGACGCCGTAGGGAAGCTCGGTCACCACGATGCCGGTCCGGCGCGGGGTGACCTGCTCGACCCTGGCCGCCGCGCGGGTGCGGAAGATGCCGCGGCCGGTCTCGTAGGCCTCCCTGATGCCATCGAGGCCGATGATCTTGCCGCCAGTCGGCAGGTCGGGGCCGGGGACGAAGCGCATCAGCTCGTCGAGGGTGGCGTCCGGGTTCGCGATCAGGTGCCGGGCGGCGGTCACGACCTCGCCCAGGTTGTGCGGCGCCATGTTCGTCGCCATGCCGACGGCGATCCCTGCCGCTCCGTTCACCAGCAAGTTCGGCAGGCCGGACGGGAGCACCTCAGGCTGGGTCTCGGTGCCGTCGTAGTTCGGGATGAAGTCGACCGTGTCCTCGTCCAGGGACGCGGTCATCTCCAGCGCCGGCGGGGCCAGGCGGGCCTCGGTGTAGCGCATGGCGGCCGGGGCATCGTCGCCGCCGAGCGAGCCGAAGTTGCCGTGACCGTCGACTAGCGGCAGCCGCATCGCGAATGGCTGGGCCATCCTCACCAGCGCGTCGTAGATGGCGCCGTCGCCGTGCGGATGCAAGCGCCCCATCACCTCGCCGACGACGCGGGCGCACTTGACGTGCGGGCGGTCGGGCCGCAGGCCCATCTCTGCCATCTGGTAGAGGATCCGGCGCTGCACCGGCTTGAGCCCGTCGCGCGCGTCCGGCAGGGCGCGCTGGTAGATCACCGAGTACGCGTACTCGAGGTAACTGCCGCGCATCTCGTCGGTGACGTCGATGTCGACGATGTTCTCCTCGAAGTCCTCGGGAGGCGGGGTGGTCGCGGAACGCCGTGGTGCCATGCGGACATTCTGCCGTGTCGGGCCGACATGTGCCCCGCATGCCGCGCCGCCTGGGACTCACCTCGGCGGGAAGTACGCGGAGGCCGGGCCGGATGCCCTTACCTCGGCTGACGTTCAGGTGGCCGAGAAGCCGCCGTCGACGAAGATGGCGGTGCCGGTCACGTAGTCGCTGGCGCGGCTCGCGAGGAAGATGACGGCACCTTCAAAGTCAGACGCCGCACCGTTGCGGCCGATCATGGTGCGGGCGGCCAGGGCGGCCGAGATGACCGGGTCCGAGGCGATCCGCTGGTTCATCGGGGTCGGGACGAAGCCAGGGACGATGACGTTGCAGCACACGCCCGAGCTCGACCACGCCTCGCCTTGGGATCGGGTCAGCGACGTCAGACCACCTTTGGAGGCGCCGTAGGCGCCGCTGTCGGCGAAGGCGCGGAAAGCTTGCTGAGAGGCGACGTTGATGATCCGGCCCCAGCCGCGCTCGGCCATGCCCGGACCGAATCGCTGACCAAGCAGGAACGGGGCCGTGAGGTTCACCGCGATCGTGCGGTCCCAGTCGGCCGTCGTCAACTGCGGGAGCGGCGGGCGCAAGTTGATCGCGGCCGCGTTCACCAAGATGTCGGGTTCGCCGAAGTGAGCTGGCAACTCCTGGGCAGCGCGGGTGATGTCGGCGGGTTCACCGAGGTCGGCGCAGACCCGCGCTGCCTGGGCTCCGGCCGAGGTAAGTTCGGCTACCGTGTCGTCGAGAGCGGCCGCCTGGCGGGCCACGAGCACGATCTTGGCGCCGGCACCGGCCAGGGCCCTGGCCATGGCCTTGCCTATGCCTGAACTGCCGCCGGTGACCACTGCTACCCGGTCGTGGAGTGAGAACAGTCGCTGGAGGTAATCGCTCACGCCGCCAAGTATGGCGGTCGGCTCACGCGCACGTACTACCGCGATCATGGTGGGTTCCATGATCGCGGTAGTTCAGCAGGCTGACGGCGCACCCGCAAAGTGTCCGTGATCATGCGTTTTTCATGATCACGGGAGTCCCGAGCGTGATCACCCGTTCGGATTACCGAGATCAAGAACGCGGACATGATCACGGAGAGCTTCGGGGGCTCACCGGCGTCCGCGAGTCTCCGCGATCACGGCTTGGGGGTGATCACGGAGGGATTCGGGGTCTGGCTGGTCGCGCTAACAGGGGGGCGGGTGGTTAGAGGAGCGGGCGGGCGCCCACTAGGCCCAGGGCCATGGCGGCTAGGCGGCAGCCGCTGGTGAGGGCCTCGTGTGGGGGCTTCTTGTCGAGCCAGGCCGGGAGGAAGCCGGCGCAGAAGGCGTCGCCGGCGCCGGTGCGGTCGACGACGCGCTCGACCGGGGGCGCGGAGACGCGGACCGGGTCGGGGCGTCCGTTGGCGTAGAAGAGGGCGCCGGCGTCGGAGAGTTTCATCACGACGTGCGGGTACCAGGCGTTGAGCACTCGGGCGGCCTGCTCGGGCTCGGCCCGGCCGGTGAGCACCCGGCCCTGGTCGGCGTTGACGAACAGGAGCGTGGCGCCGTTGGTCATCTGCAGGAACGGCTCGGCCCCGACCCGCTCGAGCGGCGCGGACGAGGCGCCATCGACGGAGATCGTCATCCCGGCCCGCCTGGCCATGGAGATCGCGGCGAGGGTGGCCTGCCGGGAGCCGGAGTTGAGCAGCGTGTAGCCAGACACGTGCAAGTGGCAGCCGGGGGTGAACAGGTCTTTGGGCAGGTCGTCGGGGGACAGCGCGGCGTTCGCGCCGGGGTCGGAGAGCATGGTCTGGTCGCCCTTGTGGGTGACCATGACAACGCAGGTACCGGTCGGGCGCTCAGGGTCCATCACGAGCCTGGCGTCGACGCCGTAGCCCATGAGTTCCATGTCCCGGTTACGGCCGGCGATGTCGGCCCCCCGCCGCCCGACGAACGCGACCTCGGTCCCGTCGACCGCCAGCCACGCCGCGATGTTCGCGCCGGAGCCACCGCCATGCATGGTGACCGTCGCCGGCGTATCGCTGGCCTTCGCCAGTGGCAGCATCGCGTGAGCGACGGTGTCGGTCATGAGGTCACCAATGACGACAACGCGCGCCAATGTCGTCCACCACCTTGATCTGCTGGGTCGATCTAGGCGGACGTGGGGATCCGCCGCACGAGGCTTGAGGATTAGAACTTAACAGTTTCGCTGCGCTACCTGGTCGTGTTCGCAGGGGAGAGTCCATGATCGGGCCTAATTCCGGTCAAGTGACGCCACCTTCGGCTTACCTCCGGGTGAGAGCTACCCCGCCATCGCGCTGGTGACACCGTGCTACTGGCGCGCTGACGACACCGGATACGGGCGGTGCGAGTGGTGGTGGCCTGGGCGCCGGCCATAACCTTCAGCCATGACCTGGACGTGGCAGTACGAGAAGGAAGATGGCAGCCCGGCGCCCGCTCGCGGCTTGCCCAGGGAGAGCTTCGGCAGCCAGGGCGACGCCGAGTCCTGGCTGGGCGAGCACTGGCGCAGCCTGCTCGACTCCGGCGTCGACCAGGTCAGCCTGATGGAGGACAGCCGCCGCCAGTACGGCCCGATGAGCCTGCACCCTCAGGATTAAGGCTCGCGGTCGCGTCGCGGCCCGGTGGCGGCGGCGCTAGGGACGCTCGGGCGGGCTCTGGGTCTGCGCCGGGTCGGAGACGACCACCAGGCCCATGATCTCGTCGATCCTGGCCATCAGGGCGGGGTCGAGCTTGACCCCGGACGCCTTCACGTTCTCGTGCACGTGCTCCGGCTTGGTCGCGCCGATGATGGCCGCGCTCACGGCCGGGTTCTGCAGGGTCCAGGCGACCGCGAGCTGCGACAAGGACAGCCCGGCGTCATCAGCCACCGGGCGGAGCCGCTGCACGGCGGTGAGCACCTCGTCGGTGAGCAAGTCGCTGATGAACCTTGAGCCCTGGGCGTCGGTGGCCCTCGATCCGGCCGGAGGCTCGGCACCGGGCAGGTACTTGCCGGTCAGCACGCCCTGGGCGATCGGCGACCAGATGACCTGGCCGATGCCTTCCCGCTCGCACAGCGGAATGACCTCGGCCTCGATCACCCGCCAGATCATGTTGTACTGAGGCTGGTTCGAGACGATCCGGTGCAAGCCGAGCTGGTCAGCGATCCGCAGCGCGGCGGCGATCTCCTCGGCTCGCCACTCGGAGACGCCGATGTAGAGCACCTTGCCCTGGCGCACCAGGTCGTCGAACGCCCGCAAGGTCTCCTCGAGCGGGGTGGCGTGGTCGTACCTGTGGGCCTGGTACAGGTCGATGTAGTCGGTGCGCAGCCGTCGCAGCGAAGCGTTCGCCGACTCCACGATGTGCTTGCGGGACAGGCCCCGGTCGTTCTGGCCAGGTCCGGTCGGCCAGTAGACCTTCGTGCAGATCTCCAGCGACTCGCGCCTGACCCCGTGCAGGGCCCGGCCGAGCACGGACTCGGCCGCGGTGTTCGCGTAGGCATCAGCGGTGTCGAACGTGGTGATGCCCTCGTCGAGAGCCGCGGCCACGCAGGCCCTGGCCGCGTCCTCGGCGACCTGGGAGCCGTGCGTGATCCAGTTGCCGTAGGCGATCTCGCTGACTTTCAGGCCGCTGCGGCCCAGATGACGGAATTCCATCTACCCACCTTCATCGCTGACCGGGACACCGCGCCAGTTGGGCGGGAATCGCCCTAGATCTCCGCGCCCCTGCTCACCCGGGCTGGCGGGATCCTCGACGCCCGCAGCCGCAGGATGCGTTTCGTGATGTACCAGGTCATGCCCTTGGTGCTCTGGCCAGGCAAAAGCCTTTTGGCGGCGCTGGAGAACCTGGTCCTGTGGTACAGGCTCTCGATCGCGATCACCGCCACGATGGCAAGCTCGATGTAGAGCACGAGCTCTGAGTTCTTATGCGAGCCGAGCGCGAATATGACAAAGATAAGAAGGAAGACGGCGAACAGGATGTACTCGCTGACGATGAACCGGCGCGAGTCGACGTAGTCCCTCGCCAGGGCCTTGACCGCGCCCTTGTCCCTCGGCGGGATCGCCCATTCCTCGCCCCGCTTCATCGCTTCCGTGCGCCGCTGCTGCTCGGCCCGGCGACGATCGCGGTCCTGCGCGCCTGCGGCCTTGCGGCCGGCCTTGTCGGCGGGCGGAGCCGCGTAGGGCTGGCGCCTGGCCCGCTCTACCTCGCTGCGCTTAGGGGTCGGCTTGCCCTTGCCAGCCTGCTTGACTGGCTGATCGGCCACCTGGGCCGCCGCATCGGCATCGGGAGTGGCCGTCGCACTGCTTGAACGTCGTCGCAACACCGTCACAGCCTACCGGCACGGCCGGACGAACCACCCAGAACATCAGTAGTGGCGTGCGGCGCAAGCGGCTCACTCTCAGCAGGTAGGGTGCATTGGCGCAGCTGCAATGATGACGCGGTTGCCAGTAGGCCATAGGCTGGGAATCCGGCATCTGCGGAAGTGCTCCGCTACTGCACTCCGTTGCCGCGAACAGCGGTCGCTGACGGCGCCAGCCCCGGTGCTGCGGCGGAAGACAGGATGAGGGGATGGGCCGCGCTTATGGGCGTGATGAAGCGGGTTTCGACGATCTTCCGGGCCAAGGCGAATAAGGCGCTTGACAAGTATGAAGATCCCCGGGAGACCCTGGACTATTCGTACCAAACCCAGCTTGAACTGCTGCAAAAGGTGCGTCGCGGAGTAGCCGACGTCGCTACCTCCCGCAAGCGGGTTGAGTTGCAGATGAACCAGGTGCAGCAGACCTCCGACAAGCTGGAGCGCCAGGCGCGCGACGCTCTCGCGGCCGGCCGCGAGGATCTGGCCAGGGAGGCGCTTACCCGCAAGGCCAACGTCGCCCAGCAGCTCACCGACTTGCAGACGCAGTACGCCACGCTCCAGGGCGAGGAGGAGAAGCTGACCGCCGCCAGTCAGCGGCTCCAGGCCAAGGTTGACGCGTTCCGGGTGCGGAAGGAGACCATCAAGGCCACCTACACCGCGGCGGAAGCCACCACCAGGATCAACGAGGTCTTCACCGGCATCTCGGAAGAGATGAGCGACGTGGGCCTCGCCATCCAGCGGGCTGAGGACAAGACCGCGCAGATGCAGGCCAGGGCCGGGGCGATCGACGAGCTGATGGCCTCGGGCGCGCTCAGCGACGCGCTCGGTGGCACGCCATCCGACGACATCCAGGCCGAGCTTGACCGGATGGGCGCGGGCGGCAGCGTTGACAACGAACTGGCCAGGATGAAGGCCGAGCTGTCCGGAGGCGCCGCTCCCAAGCAGATCGCCGGCAGCGGCGCGGTCAACGACGCGGTCCCAGGCGGGGCCGCCGGGGCCGCTGGGGCCGCGAGCTTCCCTGCTCAGCAGCCGACCGCCGGGGAGGCCCAATGATCATCAGGATCATGGGTGAAGGCCAGTTGCGGCTGCCGGAAGGCGCGGCCGACCAGCTCACCCACCTGGACGCTGACCTTGAGGCGGCCGTGGAAAGCCACGACGAGGCTGCCTTTCACTCGGCGCTGCACGCGTTGCTTGAGAAGGCGAGGGAGCTTGGCGAGCCCTTGCCGCACGACGCGATCGAGGCATCTGACCTGATCCTGCCGGGCGAGGGCGCGACGATTGAGGAAGTGCACGAGCTGCTCGCGGAAGGCGGCCTGATACCAGGCTGAGCTAGGAAGGCGTGGCTCACCGGGCCGCGGGCAGGAAGCACTGAGTAGCTTTCCTGCCCGCGGTTTCGCGTGTGCGGGGATGTGGCGGCCTTGGGGGCCGGCAGTCGGGGGACTGGTTTATTTGCATGGCCTGAATTTCGGGGTTTGGGGGAGTCGCGGACTCAGGCGGGCCGCCGCAGGCTGGGCGGGGCGGAACTTCGGGGACGCGATCATCAGTTACCAGATCAGGGGCGCGGCTGCGCCGATACCTGGCCGCCGAGACCGGGTGGAGGCCGGCCGAAGCATCGTCTGCCTTCAGATGTAATGAAGTAAGTAGGTCTTTCGGTTGCTGGAAGAAACGGAGGCGGCGCCGATGGCTAGGACCCGCTACGCGACCGACCGGGGGCTGATCGCGCGGATGGGCGCGACCATATTCCTGCTCGGCCTGGTCTTCACCGCGTTCATACTCGCTATCGTTTTGTTGCTGGCCCACTACACGAACGTCGGCGACAGCGGCATCATCTTCTTCGCCGTGCTGATCGCGGTCGGGGTCTCGTTCGCTTCGTTCTACTGGTCGGACAAGATCGCGCTGGCGACCGCAGGGGCACGTGAGGTCACCCCGCAGCAAGCACCTGAGCTGCACGGGGTCATCGACCGGATCTGCGCGCTCGCTGACATGCCCAAGCCCAGGGTCGCGATCGCGCCGACGGACCTGCCGAACGCGTTCGCGACCGGGCGGAGCAGCAAGGTCGCGGTCATCTGCGTGACTCAGGGCCTGCTGAACCGGCTCGATCCCAGTGAACTCGAAGGCGTGCTCGCGCACGAGATGTCGCACGTCGCGCACAAGGACGTCGCGGTCATGACGATCGCGTCGTTCCTCGGCATCGTGGCGGGCCTGCTGGTGCGGTTCGCGTTCTACTCTGAGCTGTTCGGCGGGGGCGGCGGTCGCGGACGCGGGCGGGGCGGCGGGGGCGGCAACCAGAACACGGCTTTTGTCGTGTTCGGTGTCATGCTGGTGGGAATCGTGGTCTACGCGGTCAGCTTCCTGCTGATCAGGCTGCTTTCCAGGTACCGGGAGCTGTCGGCGGACCGGTCAGGAGCCCTTCTCACCGGGCAGCCGTCCGCGCTGGCCAGCGCCTTGGTCAAGGTGACCGGCGACATGTCGCGGATCCCGACCAGGGACCTTCGCGCGGCCGAGCCGCTGAACGCGTTCTACTTCGCGCCGGCCTTGTCGCCGCGGGGCGGCGGGATGAGCCTGTCGAACGTCTTCTCGACGCACCCGACGCTCGAGAAGCGGCTAGCGCAGCTCGACAAGATCTCCAAGGAACTGAGCCGGCAGGGGTAACCGACCGTGGGACTCATGGATGTGCTGCTCGGCCGGACCAAGCCGGTGCCGCCTAATCTCGACCAGTTGTTCGCGCTGCCCGCCGCGGCGATCACGCTCGAGGCCGCGACTGACTTCCTGCCGACCGGCGTCGGCTCGGTGTGCTTCAGTTCGGTCGAAGGCAAGGCCTTCTCTGAGGTCGAGAAGGACGTGACCGAACTGCTGGCGATGGGGGAGAACAAGGCCCCGGTCAAGGTCAGCGCTGACTCCTTTGGCTACACCTGGGTCGTGGTGACGCACTCCGCTGACGACATCGAGGGCCTGGTCACCGACCTGCACGCGGTGAACTCGTCGCTTGAGGAAGCCGGGTTCGGGCCGCATCTGCTGTGCACGGTCTTGGCGTTCCGCGACTCGCAGGGACCGCTGGGGCTCGTGTACCTGTACAAGCGCGGCACGTTCTACCCGTTCGCGCCCCGGTCGGGGCAGCGCAGGGACAACGCGACCGAACTGCGGGTTCGCGGGGTGCTCGGCGATGACCTGAAGATCGAGCCCGAGCTAGGCCGGTGGTTCGCGCTATGGGGAGCGCCCGGCCTCTAGGAGCGTTCGGGCCGCGCCTTTTGGCCGCCGGCCTCTAGCTAGGGGAGGGCGAGCATCTGGTTGAGGGCGGTCCTGGCCTGGCCGGCCGTCTGCGGGTCGACCGTGATCTGGTTCACGACGTGGCCGTCGGCCAGCGACTCCATGGCCCAGACGAGGTGCGGCAGGTCGATCCTGTTCATCGTGGAGCAGTAGCAGACGGTCTTGTCGAGGAAGACGATCGTCTTGTCGGGATTGTCGTGGGCGAGCCGCTGGACCAGGTTCAGCTCCGTGCCGACGGCCCAGGCCGAGCCGGCCGGCGCCTGCTCGATCGTGGCGATGATCTTCTCGGTCGAGCCAATCTGGTCGGCGGCGAGCACCACGTCGTGCACGCATTCGGGATGGACGATCACGTTGACGCCGGGTACCCGGCGCCGGACGTCGGTCACGTTCTCGGCGGTGAACCGGCCATGCACTGAGCAGTGGCCCTTCCACAAGATCATGGTGGCCCGGCGGAGGGCGTCAGGGTCGTTACCGCCGTAGGGGCGCCGGGGGTTCCACACCACGCAGTCGTCGAGGCTCATCCCGAGGTCAAGCACCGCGGTGTTCCTGCCAAGGTGCTGGTCGGGAAGGAACAGCACCTTCGTGCCCTGCTCCAGGGCCCAGCGCAAGGCGCGCTCGGCGTTGGACGAGGTGCAGACGGTGCCGCCGTGGCGGCCGGTGAACGCCTTGATGTCGGCGGAGGAGTTCATGTAGGTAACCGGGACGACCATATCGGCGATGCCGATGTCCTCCAGCGTCTCCCAGCACTCCTCGACCTGGTTATAGGTGGCCATGTCGGCCATCGAGCAGCCGGCCGCGAGGTCGGGCAGGATGACCCGCTGGCGGTCCGAGGTGAGGATGTCGGCCGACTCGGCCATGAAGTGCACGCCGCAGAACACGATGTACTCGGCTCCTGGCATCGCGGCCGCGTCCTTGGCCAGCTTGAACGAGTCGCCGGTCACGTCGGCGAACCTGATGACCTCGTCTCGCTGGTAGTGATGGCCAAGTATGAAGGCGCGGTCGCCGAGTCTGGCCCTCGCCTGCTCGGCCCGCCGGACCAGGGCCGGATCGGACTGGGCGGGCAGTTCGCCCGGGCAGGACACGCCGCGCTCGGAGTGCGGGTCAGCGGCCGGGCCTCCGGCTAGGACCAGCAGGGGGAGCGAGCGGCCTGGATGACCGGAGATCTCGCTGGAGCTGGTGCCGTGCGCCTCTGGCCGCTGCATCGTCAGCTGGCTCGCTGAGCTTGCCATGTGCCGCCCCCTGCTTCACCCGTTCACCCGAAACTTATCGTCGATCTGACGATAGCATACTTATCGTCGTTCTGACGATACGGAGAGGATACGCTGTTCGTTTCCCCTGAGTTCACGCAGTGGGGCGTCGGGATGATGCCGGGGTGACGGTTCGGAGTGACGGCTCAGGGGTCGGCTCAGGGGTCACGGCACAGGGTGGCGGCACGGGGGTTCGGGGGCTGAGGAATGCGCGCGCTGGGCATATGGTTGGAGGGTGCGAAGCTAGCCGCGCAGGGCGCGGTCCTTTACTGCGGGAGCTAACCAGATGACAGTTCAGAACGAAGTGACGGCGCAGGGCATCATCCTGACCGAGGTGGCAGCTACCAAGGTCAGCACGTTGCTGGCCCAGGAGGGCCGCGACGACCTTCGGCTGCGGATCGCCGTGCAGCCTGGTGGCTGTTCTGGCCTGCGCTACCAGCTGTACTTCGATGAGCGCGAGATGGACGGTGACATCGTCAGCTCGTTCAGCGGGGTCGAGGTAGTCACCGACAAGATGAGCGGCCCTTACCTGACCGGCGCGACGATCGACTTCGTGGACACGATCGAGAAGCAGGGCTTTACCATCGATAACCCGAACGCCACGGGCTCATGCGCATGCGGAGACTCGTTCCACTAGGCCGATTTCGCCTTGGACCAGCCGGCCGTGGGCGAGGACCGGCGCGGTAACCTGGCCTAGTCTTCTCGTGTGGTTATGGGCAAGCTCTCGTGCCGCCAGGCCAGTCACATGCCGTCATGGCTTGGGCTCACTAGCGGTTCCGTCTCGTCAGAAGGACCGCCGTGCGAATAGCAGTGACCGGGTCGATCGCGACTGATCACCTGATGACATTTCCCGGCAAGTTCGTCGACCAGCTCATGCCCGACAAGCTGGACAAGATCGCGCTCTCGTTCCTGGTCGACACGCTGGTGATCAAGCGCGGCGGGGTCGCCGCGAATATCGCCTTCGGCCTCGGTTGCCTTGGCCTGCGGCCGTTGCTGGTGGGGACGGCCGGCAGCGACTTCGGTGAGTACCGCGACTGGCTGGAGCGGCACGGGGTCGACACGGCCGGGGTGCGGGAGTCGGCTAACCAGCACACGGCGAGGTTCGTGGGCACGACCGATGTCGACATGAACCAGATCGCCTCGTTCTACCCAGGCGCGATGACCGAGGATCGGAACATCGACCTGGGCGAACTGGCCGGCCAGGTCGATGTCGTGCTCATCGGGGCCAGCGACCCTGACGCGATGCTGGCGTTCACCAAGCAGTGCGTCGCCGCCAGCATCCCGTTCGCGGCGGACACGTCCTGGCAGCTAGCCAGGCTCGGCGGCGAGCAAGTCAGGACCTTGATCGCGGGCGCCAAGTACCTGTTCTGCAACGAGTACGAGGCCACTCTCACCGAGCACAAGACCGGCTGGAGCCCGGCCGAACTGGCCGAGCAGGTAGGCGTGCGGGTCACGACGCTCGGCGGCCGGGGAGCGCGGGTCGACCGGGCCGGGCAGGAGCCGATCATGGTCCAGGCGGTGCCCGGCGTCGAGCCGGAGGAGCCGACCGGGGCCGGCGACGCGTTCAGGTCAGGGTTCCTGGCCGCCATCTCGTGGGGGCTTGGCCTGGAACGCGCGGCCCAGCTCGGCAACATCGTCGCTGTCCACGCGCTCGAGAGCACCGGCCCGCAGGAGTATGAGCTGCGGTCGGAGCGGCTGAAGGCGCGCATTGCCGCTGCCTACGGCGGCGACGCCGCCGAGGAGATCGGCCGCCACCTGGCGGACTGAGCGGCCCGCGAGCGGCGGCCCGCGAGCGGCGGGCGCCTCCCTGGTCGACAGGGGGTTGCCTCGGTGGCCCGGCCGCTTGCGGCGCGGACGCACCTGCTTGCAGCGCGGACGCACCCCTGATTGCGGCGCGGACGCACCTGCTTGCGGCGCGGACGCACCCCCTGCGCGGTTCCGCGATCATGTCCCGCCTGGGATACCGGTAATACGCTGGGTTATCACTCGATCGGATCTCCGTGATGAAGATCGGACCTTGATCACGGAGACCTGCTCGGAGTGATTAGGTCACGCGGACTTCCGCGATCCCTCCTCGTTCATGATCGCGGAAGTCCGGACGGGTTCCGCGAGCCCGGCCAAGTTCCGTCATGGTGGGCGGCGGGATCCTGTCCACCCGCTTGCTTGATCACGTCCCACCTATTGACTGCTACGGAAGTCCACTCGACGCCGCACCCCGATCCCAGAACGCATCAGGGGCACTTTGATGCCGCGTGAGCAGCACCAAAGTGCCCTTGATGCGTTCGACGGGGGGCCGGGGGCCGCGTTCGGGTCGGGGCCGCGTGTGGGTCGGGGGGTGCGTGCGGGTCGGGCCCGCGTGTGGGTCGGGGGTGCGTGCGGGTCGGGGGCGTGCTCAATGCGGGGTGGTCGTCGGCTGGAGGAATTCCAGGCGGTTGCCGAAGGGGTCGTAGGTGTGGAACCGGTCGTAGTCGGCCAGCGCGTCGTCCCAGATCACCGTGGCACCGCCGGCCTCAAGGCGGGTGGCCAGCTCGGCTAGGCCGGCGACCAGGATGCCCGGGTGAGCCTTGCGGGCCGGGCTGAAGTCCGCCTCGACCCCGAGGTGCACCTCAATTCCGCCTCCGCCGAACCAGCAGCCGCCCCTGGCGGCGAGCACAGGTGGCTTCTCGAGTTCGGTCAGGCCGAGCAACCCGCCCCAGAACTCACGACAGGCCGCTTCCTGGCCGGCTGGGATCGCGAGCTGGATGTGATGCAGCCCGGCGATCTGGTATCCGTTCGCTACGGTCATGTTTCTATCGTGCACCGCGGCCAGCCTCGCTGGGCCAGCATCGGTGGCCGGACGGCCTGAAGGAAGCGGAGCGGGCGGTTGGTAGCGTAACTGCATGACCGTCGAGATTGCCATGGCCCACTACGGTCTTGTGGCGTCTGGTTATCACGGGCCGCCGCGGCTCGTTCCGCTGCGGGCCTTGACGCAATGGTCGATCGACCCATTCGCGCTGGGCGGGCTGCTGGTCGTCGCGGCCAGCTACGCGTTCGGGGTCCGCCGGGTGCGCCAGGGGGGCGGCCGGTGGCCGGCCGGGCGCATGATCGCCTTCTACCTGGGCGGGATCGGGCTGGCGTTCATCGCCACGTGCTCGTTCCTGGCGACCTACAGCCGGGTGCTGTTCTATATCCGGTCGTTCCAGACCGTCCTTTTCCTGCTCGGCATCCCGCTGTTCGTGATGCTCGGGCGGCCGCTGTCGCTGCTGATCGCGGCCTCGCCCCGGCTTGGCCCGCGGATCGAGTCGATCGTGACCGGCCGGGTCGCGCGCCTGGTGACGTTTCCCGCGATCACCGCGTTCGTGCTCGCGGTCACTCCGTTCGTGGTGTACTTCTCGCCCTGGTACGCGGCCGGCTTCCATAGCGCCGTCGTTCGCGAGCTGACCTACCTGGCGCTGTTGCTGCCAGGGCTCGTGTTCTTCTGGACGCTGCTGCGGGTCGACCCCGTGCCCAGGCAGTACCCGTACATGATCGCGCTGTGGGTCACGGCCGCCGAGGTCGTCGGCGATGCCGCGCTCGGCCTGGCCGTGATCGCCGACCGCACGCTCATCGCTGGCAGTTACTACCACGCGGTCGGCTGGCCGTGGGGCCCGACGCTGGCCTCCGATCAGGTGATCGGCGGCGGCACCTTGTGGGTCTTCGGCGATGTGATCGGGCTGCCTTTCCTCGCGGCCATCCTGATCGCGATGGTCAGGGAAGACGAGTCGGATGCGCGCACGATCGACGCCCAGCTTGACGCCGAGGAATTCGCCGGGCTACAGGAAGTGCCAGCCAGCACCGCCGTGGCCGCCGAGACCAGCGCAGCGACCGGGCCAGGGGCCGGGCAGGCCCGTCCGGCCGGGCTCGACGGGGAACCAGGGCCGGCCGCGCCGGGCGACGCGCGACCCGCGCCGGCCGCGCCGCCCGCTCAGGCCCGGCGCAAGCTGTGGTGGGAAGACGATCCGAGGTTCGCCGCCAGGTTCGCGGCCGTGGAGCCGAGCGCCGGCGCCAGGTCGGCCGGCCAGGCCGACGATCCCGACCAGGCCAGGTGACCGGGCCGACGATCCCGGCCAGGCCAGGTGGCCAGGCCAGGTGACCAGGCCAGGTGACCAGGTCGAGGCCAAGGACGGCAAGCGCCGTTAGTAGCTGCGCCTGATCCGGAACGCCCAGCCCGGCGTCGGCACCAGGTCCGTCCCGAGGTCCGTCGCGCCGACGAACTCGTGGGACTTCAGGCCGCACCAGGCCGGCACGTCGGTCCTGGTCGCGGGGTCATCGGCGAGCACCTCGACGACATTGCCGATCGGGACCTCGCCAATTCGCTCAGCCAGCATGATGATCGGCAGCGGGCACTTCTTGCCGAGCGCGTCAATCCGGAGCGAGGGCGGCGCAGCGGCCCAAGGCCGCTGCGCGTCGCGCGAGGACGTCACCGGTCACCTCCGTCAGGTTTATGCTCGGTCAGCCGGCCGGCCGAACCGCGCAATCGGCTCACGATACCGGGGACGACGGCGAGGAACTCCGATACCGACGCAGCGGTCGTGCCGGGCGGCAGCGAAACCCTGACGTTCCCGTGCGTAAGCGCGCCCATGGCGGCGAGCACGTGACTGGGCTGCTGGGTGTCGGAGGCGCAGGAACTGCCGGACGACACCGCGAACCCGGCCCTGTCAAGCTCGGACACCAGGGCCTCGCCGTCGACGTACAAGCAGGAGAACGCCACGATGTGCGGCAGCGCCAGGGCGCGATCGCCGTGCACGACGCAGTCAGGCACGAGCGCGGGCAGCCGGTCCCTGATCCGGTCGGTGAGCTCGCGCAGCGCGGCGTCGGTCGCGGCCCGGCCAGCGTAGGCCGCCTCGAGAGCAGCCGCGGCCGCGACGATGGCCGGCACGTTCGGGAAGCCTGGCACCCGGTGGCCTTCCCTGCTGTCGGCCGGCAGCGGTGACTTCCAGCGCACGTTCTTGCGCACGACCAGCACGCCGACCCCCGGAGGCCCACCCCACTTGTGGCCGCTGGCGGCCAGCAGCGACCAGCCGTCCGGCACCGGCAGCCGTCCGGCGCTGGCCGCCGCGTCGACGAAGAGCGGAACGCGGGCCTCCTGGCACACGGCGGCGACCTCGCCGGCCGGCTGGATGGTGCCGACCTCGTGATTGGCCGACTGCAGGCACGCGAGCACGGTGCGGTCACGACGCACGGCGGCGCTGAACTCGCCGGCGTCGACCCGCCCGTCCGCCCCGACGCCAGCGATCGTGACCGCGCTGCCCGCGTCCTCCGCTCGGGCGACCGCGTTCAGGACGCTCGAATGCTCGACCGCGCTGGTCACGATGTGGCCAGGGCCCCTGGCCGGCGTCAGGCGGGCCTGCACGGCACCGAGCACGGCCAGGTGGCCGGCCTGGGTTCCTGAACTCGTGAACGCCACCTCGTCGGCCCGGCAGCCCAGCACGCCAGCGACTTGCTCGCGAGCCTGGTCGAGCAGCAGGGCGGCGCGACGGCCCTCTCGGTGCAGCCTGATGGGGTCGGCCCAGCCCTCGTCGAGGGCCGCGAGCAAGGCGATCCTGGCGGCCGGCGCGAGCGGCTCCGCCGAGGCGGCATCGAAATATGCCATGACCCCGACCTTACGCACCGCGTTCGGGCGAAGCGATTTGGGTGAGCCCGCCATTCTGGCGGGGGTAGCGGGCGGCCACCCTAGGTGGCGTTGTACTGTTTGCACGACAGCCTGTAGGACAGGCAATCAACCTGCTCGGGAAGTCGGCAGACGCCACTGGGAAGGCAATCTGTGAGTTCGGATCGCAGTACCCCATGTCAGCGGGGTAACGAAGCCACCCGCCAGCGGGGAGCGCAGGCCGCGCGCGAGGCGGGACACGAAATCGCACGCCAGCCGGGAAGCAGGCGACGGTCACGGCGCTGGGTGCCGCTGTCCGTCCTGCTGGTGGGGCTGGTCACCGTGACCACCGGCTGCACGTCCAACGCGTTCACGCGGATGGGGCTGGCCGCGCCGATCACGAAGCAAGCCCAGGTCACGCTGGCCATGTGGCAGGGTTCGTGGATCGCCGCCTGGGCGGTAGGGATCGTCGTCTGGGGCGGCATCCTCTGGACGATCATCTTCCACCGCAAGCGCGCCAACGTCGACAAGCTGCCTGAGCAAGTGCGCTACAACCTGCCGATCGAGATCATGTACACGGTGCTGCCGTTCATCATGGTCGGCGTGCTGTTCTACTTCACCGCGCGGGACGAGAACTACATCGACAAGCTGCCCAAGAATCCGCAGGTCGTCGTCAACGTGACGGGCTTCCAGTGGAGTTGGGAGTTCCAGTACCCGCAGTACCACATCACGGGGAACAGCGCCCAGCCGATCGTGACGCAGACGGGCGCGATGTGGAGCCCGACGGCGACGGTGCAGCACCTGCCGCTGCTTGTGATCCCTGAGCACGAGACGGTGCAGTTCAACCTGACCTCGATCGACGTGATCCACGCCTTCGACGTGGTTCCCTTTGACTTCAAGCGCGACGTCGTGCCCGGCTTCGCCAACCACTTCGCGATCACCGCGATCAAGACGGGCCAGTGGATCGGGCGATGTACCGAGTTGTGCGGCGTCTATCACAGCCGCATGCTCTTCACGATCAGGATCGTGACGCCCGCCCAGTTCCGGACGTGGATACATAAACAGCAGGCGCTCCAGAGCTCTTCCGGGGGTGTTCAGTGACCGCAGTACCCGCCACGAGCGAGCAGAGCGCGACGTACGGAGCCGGAGCGTACGGGGCCGCGTCGCCGACCGGCTACCGCAAGGGCTCGATCCTGGCCGACTGGCTCAGCTCGACCGACCACAAGATCATCGGTCACCTGTACCTGATCACGTCGTTCTGCTTCTTCCTGGTCGGCGGCCTGATGGCGCTGATCATCCGGAGCCAGCTGTTCGAGCCCAACAACACGCTGGTCTCTGACCAGCAGTACAACGAGCTTTTCACCATGCACGGCACGATCATGCTGCTGCTGTTCGCCACGCCGCTGTTCGTCGGCTTCGCGAACGAGATCATGCCGCTGCAAATTGGCTCACCTGATGTGGCCTTCCCGAGGCTGAACTTGCTCAGCTACTACATGTTCCTGTTCGGCGGGCTGATCCTGCTGTTCAGCTTCCTGACCCCGGGCGGCGCGGCCGCGTTCGGCTGGTACGCGTACTCACCGCTGACCAGCTCGCTCTACTCACCGGGGCTCGGCCCGGACATGTGGATCATGGGCCTGACGCTCTCAGGCCTCGGCACGATCCTGTCCGGGGTCAACTTCGTGACCACGATCTTCTGCATGCGGGCACCCGGCATGACGATGTTCCGCATGCCGATCTTCACCTGGAACGCGCTGCTTACCTCGATCCTGGTGCTGCTCGCCTTCCCCGTGCTCGCGGCGGCGCTGCTCGTGCTCGAGATCGACAGGAAGTTCGGCGCGCAGGTATTCAACAGCTCAAGTGGCGGAGCCATCTTGTGGCAGCACTTGTTCTGGTTCTTCGGCCATCCCGAGGTCTATATCGTGGCGTTGCCGTTCTTCGGCATCGCCACCGAGGTCCTGCCCGTATTCAGCCGTAAGCCGCTCTTTGGCTACAAGGGACTGGTCGCCGCGACCATCGCGATCGCCGGCCTGTCAATGACGGTGTGGGCGCACCACATGTTCACCACCGGCGCGGTGCTGCTGCCGTTCTTCTCGTTCATGACTTACCTCATCGCCATTCCCACCGGCGTGAAGTTCTTCAACTGGCTCGGCACCATCTGGCGCGGGCAGCTGACGCTCGAGACGCCGATGCTATTCATTCTCGGCTTCATGATCGTCTTCCTGTTCGGCGGGCTCACCGGGGTCATCCTGGCCTCGCCGCCACTGGACTTCGCGGTCAGCGACACTTATTTCGTGGTCGCGCACTTCCACTACGTGCTGTTCGGCACGGTGGTGTTCTGCATGTTCGGCGGATTCTATTTCTGGTGGCCCAAGTGGACCGGCAAGATGCTCGACAACCGGCTCGGTGTCTGGCATTTCTGGTTCGTCTTCATTGGCTTCAACATGACGTTCCTCGTGCAGCACTGGCTGGGCCTCATGGGCCAGCCGAGGCGCACGGCGAACTACGCGTTCTTGCCGCACCTGGCGACGACGCTGAACCAGGTCTCCACGATCGGCGCGTTCGTACTTGGCGTGTCCAACCTGTTCTTCTTCTACAACGTGTACAAGACCTGGAAGCACGGCGAGAAGGTCACCGTCGACGACCCGTGGGGATTCAGCAATTCACTCGAATGGGCGACTTCGTGCCCGCCGCCCCGGCATAACTTCACCTCGATCCCGAGGATCAGGTCCGAGCGGCCCGCCTTCGACCTGCACCATCCTGAGATCAGGGGCGGCCGGGATCCAGAGGATCGCAAGCAGGCCATCGGCGTAGGAACCAGCCATTGACCAGGAATAACGGAAAGCTCGGATTGGCAGGGGTGCTGGCATGAGAGTCGAGGGCTGGCTATTCCTTGGCTGCGCGATCTTCTTCGGCGTGGCTGACATCTTCTACTGGTACCTGTCGCACGAGCCGACTGGCGCCACGGCGCTCGCCCTGGCGGTGGGACTTGCCTTCCTGATCGGCTTCTACGTGCTGTTCACCGGCCGGAGGCTGCCGACCAGGCCAGAGGACGATCCGCAGGCCGAGGTCGAGCAGGGAACCGGCGAGCTCGGGTTCTTCAGCCCGCACAGCTGGTGGCCCCTGTTCGTGGGCCTGTCGGGCGCGCTGGCCGCGGTTGGCGTCGCGGTCGGGTGGTGGCTGTTCCTCATCGGTCTGCTGGCCATCCTGCTCAGCGTGATCGGCTTCGTGTTCGAGTATTACCGCGGTCGCTACGCTCACTGAGGCGGGATCGTCCCGCCCAGGGTGAGAAGGTGGCGGGTATGGACATTTACGAGGCGCTGTACACGACCAGGGCGATGCGCAGGGTCCGCCCTGACCCGATCCCTGATGACGTCCAGGCGCGGATCATTGACGCCGCGATCCGCGCCCCGAGCGGCGGCAACACCCAGAACTGGCGATTCATGCTGGTCGATGACTCAGCAGTGAAGGCCAAGCTCGGGCCGCTGTACCGGGACGCGATGGCGCAGCTGTGGGCGACCGCGTACGCCGAGCGGATCGCGCACGCGAACGAGAACCCTGACGATCCGGCGAGCGCCTCCCTGCTGCGCATCGTCAGGTCCAGCCAGCACCTCGCCGACCACTTCGAAGCGGTCCCGCTCTACCTGATCGCGTTCACCAGGAACGACGCGAGCGGCGGCTCCATCTTCCCGGCGGTGTGGAGCGCTCAGCTGGCGGCGCGGGCGCAGGGGGTCGGCAGCGCCCTGACCACGATCCTCGGGCACTTCCATCCGGCGGAGACGCTCCAGATCCTCGGCGTGCCCGCCGACAAGGGCTGGCAGATGGCGTGCTGCGTCTCGTTCGGTTATCCGACCGGCAAGTGGGGAGTGGCCGCGAGGCGCCCGGCCCACGAGGTCGCCTACCGCAACTCCTGGGGCAACTCGCTTGGCATTGACATCCCGGCTCCGCTCTGGCCGGACTCAACGAGCTAAAGACCCTTATTAGCCAAAGGCCCTGAACCGACTGAAGGCCCCAGGCTCTTGGCGAGCCTGGGGCCTTCTCGGAGCTGTCTAGAGGGGTGCTGTACTAGCGGGTGTCTAGCCGGGCGGCGTTAGCTTCGGCGTTAGCTTTCCTTGGACTCGCTCGTGCCGTCGGTGCCAGCGCCGATCGCGGCGTGCTCCTCAGCGGCGCTGACGGCGTGACCGTTCGTACCATGGCCGTTCGGTTCGTGCCCGTTCGCGTGACCGTTCATCGGCACGCTCTCGTTCACGAGCTTGTTGAGCCTCGCCTTCACCTTGCCGAGGCTGCCGCGCATTCCAGGAGCCGGCACGTCTTCTTCTGTTTCTTCTGTGCTTTCCGCACCAGGGCTTTCCGCACCTGGTGCCAGCGCCAGCGGTGCGGACCGGTCGATCGCGGCGACTTCATCCTCGCTGAGCGGCCTGGTCTCCTCGATGAACTCGCCGGACGGCAGCTGCCTGATGATGCCAGTCTCCACGCCGTGCTCGAGCAGGTGCAGATCCTTGCGCTGCAGGCCCAGGCAGATTCGCTTGGTGATGACGTAAGCCAGGATCGGCACGATGAAGACGGCGAACCTGGCGATCCAGGTGATCGTGTAGAGCGGCACGTTGAAGTGGTCGGCGAGCACGTCATTCGAGCCCTCGAGCCACAGCACGCCGTAGAAGCTGATCGCGGCGATCCCGAGCCCGGTCCTGGTCGGAGCGTTGCGCGGGCGCTGGTTGACGTGGTGCTCGCGCTTGTCCCCGGTGATCCACGCCTCAAGGAATGGCCACACGCCCGCGGCGGTCATGATCAGGCCGAGCGGCAACAGGGCAGGGATGAACACGTTGAACGCGAACGTGTGCCCGAATACCACCCACTGCCAGGCGGGCATGATCCGCAACGAGCCTTCGAGGAAGCCCATGTAGAAGTCGGGCTGCGAGCCGGCCGAGATGGCCAGCGGATTGTAGGGACCGTACAGCCAGATCGGGTTGATCTGGGCGAACGTGGCCGCGAGGGCACAGATCGCGAACGTGAAGAAGAAGAACGCGCCGGTCTTGGCCATGAAGTACGGGTACATCGGGGCGCCGACCACGTTCGTGTTGGTGTGGCCCTTGCCGGGCATCTGGCTGTGTTTCTGGTGGAACATGATGAACAGGTGCGCGCCGATCAGCGCCAGCAACAGGCCAGGGATCAGCAGCACGTGCAGGATGTACATTCGCGGGATGATGTCGGTGCCCGGATACTGCCCGCCGAACAGGAAGAACGACAGGTAGGTACCGACGATCGGGATCGACTGCAGTACCCCCTGGGTGATCCGCAGCCCAGCGCCAGACAGCAGGTCGTCGGGCAGCGAGTAGCCGAAGAGGCCCTCGAGCAGCGCCAGCGTGAACAGCACCAGGCCGATCAGCCAGTTGACCTCACGGGGCTTGCGGTAGGCGCCGGTGAAGAAGATCCGCAGCATGTGGGCGAGGATCGCCGCGACGAACAGGTCAGCCGCCCAGTGGTGGATCTGCCTGATCAGCAGGCCGCCGCGGACGTCGAAGCTGATGTTGAGCGTGGACGCGTACGCCTCGCTCATGTGCACGCCGTCGAGCCTGATGTACGAGCCGTGGTAGACGACGTCGGTCATGCTCGGCTTGAAGAACAGCGCCAGGAACGTGCCGGACAGCAGCAAGATGATGAAGGTGTACAGCGCGATCTCGCCGAGCATGAAGGTCCAGTGATCGGGGAAGATCTTGCGGAGGAACGTCCGCAGGCCCTTGGCGCCGTGGAACCTCTCGTCCAGCCAGGTGCCAGTGCCGGACAGCGCCTTATCGATGCTCATGTCGAATTGCCCCGCTCCCAGAAACTCGGGCCCACTGGTTCGGTGAAGTCGCTCCTGGCCACCAGGTAGCCGTCCGCGTCCACGGTCATCGGCAGCTGCGGCAGCGGCCTGGTCGCCGGGCCGAAGATCACTTTCGCGCCGCGGGTCGCGTCGAAGGTCGACTGGTGGCACGGGCACAGGATGTGGTGCGTGGTCTCCTCGTACAGCGCCGCCGGGCAGCCGACGTGGGTGCAGATCTTCGAGTAGCAGACGATGTTGTCGACGGTCCAGTTCTTCACCGTGTAGCCGGTCACCGGGTACGGGTGGTCGGTGTAGACGACCTGGTCGGGTCCGAACTTGATGATGATGCAGGCGGCCTTGGCCAGGGCGTCGAAGTTGTTCTGGAAGCCGTCGGGAACCACGGTGATCATCCCGCCGGGGGAGCTGAAGTCGCCCGGCCTGATCGGGGTGTTGGCGCCGTAGTTGAGCAGCCGCATGCCCTTGCGCCAGACCGTGTGGTCCAGGCTTTTGCCCGGCAGCGGGCCGAGATCGCGCAGCAGCACGATCGGCGCGACCGCGACTGGCACGGTCGCGGCGATCAGGGTACGGCGCAGGATCGGCCGCTTGACGAACTGGCTGGCCTCCGCGCCCTCGGCGAAGGTCTCGGCGAACGCCTCCCGGTCCGCCTCATCGGACCGCAACGGGTGCCGCTGCTCAGTGATCTCCACGACCGGCATCAGCTGCCTGACCCAGATCACCGTGCCGATGCCCATGAACAAGAACGTGAGGCCCATGGACAGGCCGAGGGCCAGGTTCGAGTGCTGCACGCCGACGACCGAGTGCACCTGGAAGATGAAGTAGCTCGCGATGAACGCGCAGCCGGCCAGGCCCGCGATCATGAAGCACGCGGCGACGACCTTCTCGGCCGTCTTGGCCGCCCGCAGGTCCTGCGGGTCAGCGGGCAGCTCCCGCGGCCGCTGCACCGGAAGGCCGGCGGTCGAGCCTGGAGCTGTCTCGGCGAGCAGCATGCGAGCCTGCGCGGGCGACGGGGTGCCGATCACCCGGCGCGGTACACCAGGCGGCTCGTCCCCGGTCTCGGCCTGCGGGCCGCTCACCTGGCCTTCTTCTGGATCGCCGGGGGTGGGCCCGGCGTGCGCGTCACTCATTGGAGTCTTCCTGTGGAGTGTTCCTGTGCTTCGCGGTGATCCACATGGCCGCGAACACCATGAAGAGGAGCAGGCCAAGGAAGGCCACCAGGCCCTCGGTGACCGGCCCGACCCGGCCCAGGCTGAAGCCGCCGGGGTTCGGCTCCTCCCTGCTCTGCACGACGTACGCGATGATGTCGCGCTTCTCCTGCGGGGTGATCGTCGTGTCATTGAAGACCGGCATCGCCTCAGGCCCGGTCAGCATGGCCTCGTAGATCTGGGTCGGCGTCGACTTGGTCAGCGGCGGCGCGAACTTGCCGTAGGTCAGCGCGCCGCCGGCGCCGTCGAAGTTGTGGCACTGCGCGCAGTCGGCCACGAACAGCTGCTGGCCGAAGCCGACGTTGGCGCCCCGCTGGCTGACCTGCGTCGCGGTCGGGACGGAGGGCCCGCCGCCGAGTGACTCGATGTAGGCCGAGACGGCCGCGATCTGCTGCGGGTCAAGCTCGGGGGTCTTGCGGTCGTTCTCGGCGCCTGGCTCCTTGGCCGGCATGCGGCCGGTGCTGGTCTGGAAGTTGACCGCGGCCGCGCCGACGCCGATGAGGCTCGGCGCCACTCCTGGCGTGCCCTGGCCGAAGTCGCCGTGGCAGGCGGCGCAGGTCACGCTGAAGATGGCCTTGCCCTCCTGGACCAGAGCGGACGGCGTGACCTTGGCCGGCGAAGCCGAGGCGTCGCCGGCCTGGCTGACGACCGCGTAGACGATGCCCGTCAGGAGCAGGGCGAACAGGACGACGGCGTAGCCCGCCAAAGGGTGCCGTCGTCGCGCGCTCATCGGTGTCACTGCGGCCCCTATTTCCCGGTTAGCGGTAGCAGGTAAATGGTGGTGAACAAGCCAATCCACACCACGTCGACGAAGTGCCAGTAGTAAGACACGACGATGGCGCTGATCTGCTGTTCGTGGGTGAACCGCTTCGCCGCGTAGGTCCGCCCGAGCAGGAACAGGAACGCGATCAGGCCGCCGGTCACGTGCAGCCCGTGGAACCCGGTCGTGAGGAAGAACACTGACCCGTAAGCGCTCGAAGACAGCGTCAGGTGCTGCTTGAAGATCAGGTCAAGGTACTCGAAGCCCTGGCCGCAGACGAAGTACAGGCCCATGAAGAACGAGAGCACGTACCACTCGCGCAGGCCCCACTGGCGCACGTTCCAGATCCGGCCGAGCCGCCTGATCTGCCCGCGCTCGACTGCGAACACCCCGAGCTGGCAGGTCACGCTGGACAGGATCAGCACGACGGTGTTGGTGGTGGCGAGGGGATAGTCCAGATGCGCGTCTGGCCACTTCAACCCGAGCCCGGTATCCACCGATTTGATGGTGAAGTACATCGCGAACAGGGCGGCGAAGAACATCAGCTCGGATGACAACCAGACGATCGTCCCGACACTGACCAAGTTGGGCCTGCTCGCGGGCGTGCGCGGAATCACGCTCGCGTCTTGTGCTGTCGTCACGCGCCCATTATTACGACACTCGGTAGGCGTACGCGCCGCGACCCCCTAGGTCGGTAGCATCCAGTTATGAAAGTTGTCGTGTATAGCCATGACGCGGACACCCGCGCGCGGGTGCGGCTCGCCATCGGCAAGCGTCCGGCCCCCGATGTGCCCGAGGCCGAGATCATCGAAGTGGCGACCCACCCCGCGCTGATCAGGCTGCTCGACGCCGGGGGGGCCGACGTCATGGTGCTTGACGGCGAGGCGCAGCCCTCGGGCGGCATGGGCGTCTGTCGGCAGGCCAAGGACGAGGTGTTCAACTGCCCGCCGGTGCTGCTGATCATCGGCCGGGCCGATGACGGCTGGCTGGCCACCTGGTCGCGCGCTGAGGCCGTGGTGAGCCACCCGATCGATCCCTCGGCACTGGCGGAGGCACTGGCTGGGCTCATGCGCCAGCGGGCCGTCGACGCGCGAGCGGCGACGGCCTGACCAGCCTCGGCAAATTTGCTGCCTATAAGGACAGACGATGGAACCAACGGTCACGTGGCCTGGCCTGATCAGCCAGCTGATCAGGGGTGAGCAGTTGCCCGCGCGGTCGGCGGCGTGGGCGATGAACGAGATCATGGAGGGCGCGGCCACGCCCGCCCAGATCGCCGGCTTCGGGGTCGCCATGCGGATGAAGGGCGAGTCCCCGGCCGAGGTCGGCGGCATGGCGCAGGCGATGCTCGACCACGCGGCGCCGCTGGTCATCCCCGGCCGCCTCGTCGACCTGGTCGGCACCGGGGGCGACCAGGCGAGGACCGTCAACATCTCCACGATGGGCACGATCGTGGCGGCCGCGGCGGGCGCGCGGATGGTCAAGCACGGCAACCGCGCGGCCTCGTCGGCCTGCGGCACCGCCGACGTGCTCGAGGAGCTTGGCGTGGTCATCGACCTGCCGCCGGCCGCGACCGAGAAGCTGATGCAGGAGACCGGCGTGGTCTTCTTGTTCGCCGCGCTGTATCACCCCGCGCTGCGGCACACCTCGGTGCCGCGCCGCGAGCTCGGCGTGCCGACCGTGTTCAACTTCCTCGGTCCGCTCGCCAACCCGGCTCGGCCGCAGGCGCAGGCGATCGGGGTGGCTGACCCGCGGATGGGCGGCGTGCTGGCCGGGGTGCTGGCCGAGCGCGGCTGCTCGGGGCTGGTGTTCCACGGTGACGACGGGCTCGACGAGCTGACCACGACCGGGCCATCGACGGTCTGGGTCGTGGCCGACGGCGCGGTGGCGGCGACCAGGTTCGATCCCGCCGAGATCGGGATCCCGCGGTGCCAGCCTGAGGACTTGCGGGGCGGTGACGCGGCCCGCAATGCCGGGGTCGTCCGCGCGGTGCTGGCGGGGGAGCAGGGACCGGTGCGGGAGACCGTCCTGCTCAACGCGGCGGCGGCGCTGGTCGCTGACGCCGGCGCGGCGGGGGCGTCGGGCGCGGCCGGGGCGTCGGGCACGGCCGGGCTGGCTGGTGCCCTCGCCGAGGGCTACGCGAGGGCGGCGGAGGCGGTTGACAGCCGGGCCGCGCAGGCGTTGCTTGACCGCTGGATCCAGGCTAGCCAGCGGCTGCGAGGCGGTTCGTAGCGTGGACGGGCCGCTCGCGGCGGGCGGTGCGCTCGCTGCGGGCGGTGCGCTCGCTGCGGGCGGTGCGGGGCCGGCCTAGGACTGCGCCTCTGGGTAGCCGATCGAGAACGCGGCGTCGAGGTCGTGCCGGGAGTAGGCGCGGAACGCGATGTGCGTCTCGGTGTGGGTCACGCCGGGAACCCGGTTCAGCATTCCCGGTATGACGTCGGCGAGATCCTCGTGGCTGCGGACCCTGACCATGGCGACCAGGTCGAACTCACCGGTGACCGAGTAGACCTCGCTGACCTCGTCGATCTGCGCGATGGCCTCGGCCGTCTGCGGAATGCGCGCGACATCGGACTTGATCAGGACAATCGCGGTGACCATGGCCGCCTCCCGTCTCTCCGGGGCCCGCGCCCGGCTGGGCCGAATCGTACCGGCTAGGAAGCGAGGGCACGGTCGGCGAGGCTGGTGGTCCTGTCGGTCGCCGTCTCGATGCCTGTGCGGGGGCGGCCCGTGGCGACGAGGGCGAGCAGGCTGGCGAGGACGCCAGCGGTCGCCTTCGCGTCGGCGAGGGCACGGTGATGGGGCGCGGCCGTCGTGCCGAAGTGGGCCGCGAGCGTGGTCAGCTTGTGGTCGGTGACCTCACCAGGCCGCAGCACCAGGCGCGCGAGCACGGCGGTGTCGAGCACGGCGCTCGGCGGCCAGGGGATGCGGCAGTCGTCGCAGGCCGTGGTCAGGAAGCCGAGGTCGAAAGGCGCGTTGTGCGCGACGATGACGCTACCGCGGGCGAAGTCAAGGAATCGCGGCAGCACCTCGGCGATGACCGGCGCGCCCGCGACCATGTCGTCAGTGATCCCGGTCAGCCTGGTGATGTCAGGCGGGATCGGCTTTCCCGGGTTCACCAGCGCGGAGAACTCGGCGACCGGCTCGCCGCCGGAGAGCCTGACGGCGCCGATCTCGGTGATGCCCGCCGCGTCCGCCAGCCAGCCAGTCGTCTCGACGTCGACAACGACCACGTCGGCGTCGATCACGAGCCTGGCCGGGTGGCCCGCGTGGCCCGAGTGGCTCAGCTGGGCCGCCGACGGGCGAGCGGTCCCGGCCGGCTTGGCTCGCCTGATCAGCCTCAGCCGGGCGGACAGCCGGACCGGCCTGCGCAGTCGGCCGAAGCGGAGGTGGATGCTCACGCGATCACGCTACGGCCCGGCACTGACAGTAGCCGGTGAACGCCAGCCGACTCGCCGGCTCATGACCGAATCGGCGATAGGGATATGCAAGAGTTCGCGAAGTGGTTGAATGTAGTGCCCTGGCTTTACTAATGTCAGGCATCGAGCCGATCGCTTGGCAGCCGCCCGCATGGCGGCGGCGATTGGTGACTGTCGAGTTCGTGGCCCGGTCCCGGGCCAGCAGGTGAACAGGGAGCCCGCGGGCGGTCGTTTGCCGGTGTGAACGGCAGCGACAGGATCATCCGCGCGGCGTTTCGGACTGACCCCGAAGTCAGCACCGACTGGCGGTCGCCACGGCCAGGCCCTTAAGCCAATTCGACAGGCGAGCGTGGGAGAAGGAGCTGTCCGACGCGTGCACGGCTCGCTGTCAGTTCGCAGAGTGATCATCCGCGGTTGCGCGCTTACCGCCAGCCTCGGCAGCGCCATCGCCCTGGTCGTCACCGGTAGTGCACCCGCCGGGGCGCTGCCTCAGCCTTCCATCGCCCAGGTCCAGCACGAGTTGTCTGTCATCAACTCCAAGCTAAGCGTGCTCGGCCAGCAGTACGACGAGGTGCTACAGCAGCTCAGCCTGGCCAACGAGCGGCTGGGCCTGCTGGACCGCGAGACCAAGCGGTACCGCGCGACGTTCGACGCCATGCGGCTCGAGATCGACCGGATCGCCGCCGTCGCCTACGAGCAGGGCGGCATCACCTCGCCGCTCGCGCTGCTCACCTCTGGCTCGCCGCAGACCGTGCTCGACGAATCCTCGATACTCGGCGAGCTTTCCGCCGTCGACAGCGCCCAGGTCAATCAGTACCTGCAGGCCAGTCACCAGCTGCTGTCGGCGCAGCAGCAGGCGAGCCGCACCAGGATGGGAATCCTGGCGCTCAAGGGATCGCTCGGCAAGCGGCTGGGCACCCTGAAGGCCTTGCAGGGCCAGGAAGAGAGCCTGCTGACCAGCCTTACCCCGGTGCAGAGGACCAAGGTCGCGCCTGGTGGCGGCACCGGCAGCGGCGGCTCGGGCGGTGGCGGCTCGGGCGGTGGCGGCAAGTACACCGGCCCGGTAGGCACCCAGGCCGATCAGGCCGTCAAGTTCGCCTACGAGCAGATCGGCTGCCCGTACTACTACGGTGGCACCGGTCCGTGCAACGATCCCGGCTTCGACTGCTCTGGCCTGATGATGGAGGCCTGGGCGTCGGCGGGCGTCTCGATACCGAGAGTCAGCTACGACCAGATGGCTGACCTGCCGCCGGTCTCCCTGCACACGTCGTCCGGCGCCTTCACCACCGAGTACCTGCAACCCGGAGACATCCTCGGGTTCGCCGGCAACTCCCACGTCGGGATGTATGTCGGCGGGGGCTACCTGATTGACGCCCCCGTGCCTGGGGAGTACGTGGAGCATGTGCCCCTATCAGGCTGGTACCTGCAGGAACTGGACGGTGCGGTCAAGCCGTAGCCTCCCTGGCGAATGCTGCGGTGCTCGCTGGATAGGGTAGCGATCGTCATGCCTAAGGTCTTGATCGTCACCAACGACTTCCCGCCGCGCCGTGGCGGCATCCAGTCTTTCGTGCACTCGCTCGCGAGCGGGATGCCAGCCGACGAGGTGGTCGTCTACGCTCCGGCCTGGCCGGAGGCGGCCGAGTTCGACGCCAGGCAGCCGTTCGCGGTGGTGCGCCACCGGACCAGGCTCATGCTGCCGGTGCCGGGGGTCGCCCGCAGGGCTCGGGCGATCCTCGCCGAGCATGGCTGCGACACGGTGCTGTTCGGCGCCGCCGCGCCGCTCGGCTTGCTGGCGCCGGGACTGCGCCGGGCGGGCGCGAAGCGGATCGTCGCGCTGACCCACGGGCACGAGGCCGGCTGGGCGGCGCTGCCGGTCGCGCGGGCCTTGCTGCGCCGGATCGCCGACCAGGCCGACGTCGTGACCTACCTCGGCGAGTACTTCAGGATCAGGCTGGCCAGGGCCATGTCGGCCGCGGGGGCGGCCAAGCTGGCCAGGCTGGCGCCTGGAGTCGACAACCAGAAGTTCCGCCCCGGCGCGGGCGGGGCGGCGGTCAGGGAGCGGCTCGGCATCGGGCCGCGGGTGCCGGTCGTGGTCTGCGTCTCGCGGATCGTGCCCCGCAAGGGCCAGGACACGCTGATCAAGGCCTGGCCGCTGGTGCTCGCCGGGATGCGGAAGCAGGCCGCGGGCGTCGGCCCTCAGCCAGATCCGGTGCTGCTGATCGTCGGGGACGGTCCGTACGGGCCGAAGGTCCGGCGGCTGGCGCGACGGACCGGCGTGGCCGGTTCGGTGGTCTTCGCCGGCGCGGTGCCGTGGGACGAACTGCCCGCCTACTACGACGCGGGCAACGTGTTCGCGATGCCGTGCCGCACCCGGCGGGGCGGCCTCGACGTGGAGGGCCTCGGCATCGTCTACCTGGAGGCATCGGCGACGGGCCTGCCGGTCATCGGCGGCGACTCGGGCGGCGCGCCGGACGCCATCTTGCCGGGGGAGACCGGGTACGTCGTGGCTGGCCGAGACGTCGCTGATCTCGCCGACCGGATGGTGACCCTGCTGGCCGACCCGCAGGCGGCGGCCGCCATCGGGGACAAGGGCCTGGCCTGGGTCGACACCGAGTGGCGCTGGGACATCGTGTCCCGGCGACTGGCCGAGCTCCTCGCCGAAGGCGCGCCCTAGCGCCTGGTCGCCGGACGGCTCACTTGGTGTAGAGGGCTTCGATCTCGGCGGCGTAGTCCTTGGCCACGACGTTGCGCTTCACCTTGAGCGAAGGGGTCAGCTGCCCGTTGGCCTCGGTGAAGTCAGACCCCAATATGACAAATTTGCGGATCGACTCAGCCCTGGACACGGCTTTGTTGGCGTCATCGACCGCGGCCTGGACCTCGGCGATCAGGTCGGGATCGTTCGCCAGGTCAGCGACCGTCGCATTGGCCGACTTGCCGTGCTGCTGCTTCCAGTGGTCAAGCGCCTCGGTGTCGATCGTCACCAGGCAGGCGATGAACGGGCGGTTGTCGCCTACGACCATGGTCTGGCTGATCAGCAGGTGGGCGCGCAGCCGGTCCTCGAGTACCGCCGGGGCGACGTTCTTGCCGCCCGCGGTGACGATCAGTTCCTTCTTCCTGCCGGTCACGCTCAGGAACCCGGCGTCGTCGAGCGCCCCGATGTCGCCGGTCATGAACCAGCCATCGGCGTCAAGCACCTCGTCGGTGGCGGCCTGGTTACGCCAGTAGCCGCGGAACACGATCGGGCCCTTCAGCAGGATCTCGCCGTCGTCGGCGATGCGCACGCTGACGCCAGGCAGTGGCTGGCCCACGGTGCCGATGCGGTTGCGGTTCGGCCGGTTGACGACCGCGGCCGCTGAGGTCTCGGTGAGCCCGTAGCCTTCGAGCACGGTGATGCCCGCGCCCCTGAAGAAGTGCCCGAGCCGGTCGCCGAGCGGCGCGCCGCCGGAGACGGCGAACTTCACCCGGCCGCCGACGGCGGCCCTGAGCTTGCCGTAGACGAGGCGGTCGAACAGCGCGCGCCTGATTCGCAGGCCCAGGCCCGGCCCGCCTATCTCGGCGTCACCTTCGCCCTCGCCTGGCAGGGAGCGGCTGTAGGCGATCGCGGTCTCGGCCGCGGCGGCGAAGATCTTCTTCTTGGCATCGCTGGCCGAGGCCTGCTGCTGGGCCGAGTTGTAGACCTTCTCGAAGACCCTGGGCACGGCGAGCAGGAAGGTCGGGCTGGTCTGCGGCAATCCCTTGGCGACCGTCGACGCGTCGGGCCAGTGCATGAGGACCGCGCCTGACTCCAGGCAGCCGACCTGGATGATCCTGGCGAACGAGTGGGCCAGCGGCAGGAACAGCAGGGTCGAGCTGCCGGAGAGGTCGAACAGCTCGGCGAGCGCTCCCTGGACCGCGTTGCGAGCCCCTGCCAGCAGGTTCTTGTGCGTGAGCTCGCAGCCCTTGGGCCTGCCGGTGGTGCCCGAGGTATAGATGATCGTCGCCAGGTCGTCGGCGGCCCTGGCGCTGCGCCGCTCGGCTAGCTGCTCGTCGCTGACCTGCGTGCCCGCCGTCGTCACGCCGGCCAGGCCGGAGCCGGCCTCGAGCTGCCAGACGCTGGCGAGGTCGGGCAGGGCCGACTTGACGCCGTCGATCGTCGCCGCGTGCGGCGGAGTCTCGGCGAAGACGGCGACCGCGCCTGAGTCGGACAGTATCCACTGGACCTGCTCGGCGGACGACGTCTCGTAGACCGGCACGGTGACCGCACCCACCGACCAGATCGCGTAGTCGATGAGGGTCCAGGCGTAGCTGGTGCGCGACATGAGCCCGACCCGGTCGCCCGCGCCGATGCCGCTGGCGATGAGCCCCTTGGCGAGCGCGGTGACCTCCTCGCCGAATTGCCTGGCCGGCACGTCGGCCCAGCCGCCATCGGCGTCTTGCTTACGCAGCATCACCTGGTCAGGCGCGTTCCCGGCGGTGTCGAACACGACGTCGGTGAGCGTTGCCCGCGCTGAGATGTCCACTAGGACCGGGATGCTGAACTCACGCAATTGACCTGCCTCCTTTGAACCGGCCGCTGACCGGCCGTAGTAGGACGTTACCCCGGATCATTGGCGGCGCACCTTCGGTGGTCTGGCCCGCTTGCCCGAGAACGCCGGGGTCGTCTGGCTGACCTAGCGGAGCTCTGCATACTGTGGGTCAATGCGGCTCCACGTGGTCAGCGATGTGCACGGCCGAAGCGACGCCCTGCGCCGGGCCGGGGATGGCGCTGACGCGCTGATCTGCCTGGGTGACCTGCTGCTTTTCCTCGACTACGCCGACCATTCCCAGGGCATCTTCGCTGACATGTTCGGCGCCGAGGCCGCGGCCGAGTTCATCACCCTGCGGACGGCGCAGGAGTTCGACAAGGCGCGCGAGTTCTCCTCGCGCTTGTGGGCCTCGGTCGGCGGCGATCCCGCGACCATCATCAATGCGGCGGTGACGGCGCAGTACGCCGAGCTGTTCGATGCCATGCCCACCCCGGCGTACCTGACCTATGGCAACGTCGACATTCCCCGGATGTGGGCCGATCACCTGCGCGCCGGGCACCAGGTACTCGACGGGCAGCGGGCCGAGATCGGCGACCTGACCTTCGGTTTCGTCGGCGGCGGGCTGCGCACCGTCTACCGCACCCCCAACGAGATCGACGACGACGTCTTCGCGGCCAAGGTGCAAGCCGTGGGCGAGGTCGACGTGCTCTGCGCGCACGTCCCGCCCGACATCCCTGAACTGCTCTTCGACACGGTGGCCGAGCGGATGGAGCGAGGCAGCCAGGCGCTGCTCGACGCCGTGCGCCGAACCCAGCCGCGCTACCTGCTGTTCGGGCACGTCCACCAGCCCCTGGTCTCCAGCGTCGTGATCGGGCGGACCCAGTGCGTCAACGTCGGCCACTTCAGGGCAAGCGGAACCCCCTATGTGCTGGAGTGGTAACCGAACGTAGCGGTTGACCAGGAAAGGTCGGCGGAGCGGTACGCTCAGCGACATGGCCGATAAGACGTCTTCGACGATGACCATCGACGCGCCGAAGTCGGTCATCATGGCGGTGATCACTGACTTCGCGGCGTATCCCGACTGGGCTTCGGGGATCAAGGCGGCGGAGGTGGTGCAGGTCGGCTCGGACGGCCGTCCGGCCCAGGTGCGGTTCACCCTGGACGCCGGGATCATCAGGGACAGCTATGTGCTCGGCTACCGCTGGCAGGGCGACGACGAGGTCAGATGGGAACTCGCCGAGCGCGGCACCATGATCTCCGACATGTCGGGCGCTTACCTGCTTAAGGAAGCTGCCGACGGGACCGACGTCACCTATGAGCTGGCGGTCGGGCTAGCGGTGCCGATGATCGGGCTGATGAAGCGGCGCGCGGAGAAGACGATCATCGATACGGCGCTCAAAGGGTTGCGAGGGCGGGCCAAGCAAGTGGCTGGCGGGAGTGGTGGTGGCGCGTGAGCGAGTCGTCAGCCGGGACTGACCAGACCTCACCGGGTCAGGGGCCGGCATCGACAGGTCAGGGAGCCGGGTCGGGTCAAGACCGGTCGGGTCAAGATCGGTCGGGTCAAGATCGGTCGGGTCAAGATCGGTCGGGTTCTAGGGCCCAGGCTGGGTCGGCTGGCGGGTCGCAGCCGGGGTCGGGGTCGGGGTCGGGGTCGGCTAGCTCCTGGGAGCGCCGGGCCGCCGATCTGGCCACCGACGTGCAGCGCTGGCTGATTAAGCAGAGCGCCAAGAGCATGCGCGACGAGCTAAGCGGCCAGGTCAAGGACCAGGTACGGCAAGTGGGCAAGTCGCTTCGGGGGGAGCGCGGCGAGCCCGCCGACGTCTGGGCGACCGCGACCACCGAGCCGCCCGATGCCGTCGACCAGCCGCCCGAGTGCGCATGGTGCCCGATCTGCCGCGCGGCCCGCCGGATGGCGCAAGCCCAGGCTCAGTCGGCTGGCCGCGGGACGAGGCCAACCAGCGATGCCACGCGGACCGCAGCCGGAGCCAGCGGCAGTGCCGGGTCAAAAGCCTCGACTGCTGCCGCCGCCGCGCCGGGTCCGGCGGATCAGCCAGCCCAGGCGGGCCAATCGGGCCAGCAGGGCCAGCCGACCCAGGCGGGCCCGGACTGGGCAGGCGCGGCTGACTTCCTGGTCGGCGCGGCCCGCGGCGCCCTCGCTGGTCTCGAGTCGATTCTCGGCAATCGTCCGGCTGACGCCGACACGCCCAAGTCGGCCAACGGCACGACGACCCCAGAGCCCACCACGACCGCCGCCGAGCCCAGCCCGGCAAGCGACCGGGCCAATGCCGCTGACCAGTCGGATGCTCCTGACCATTCGGACGCCGACGACGAGCCAGTGCCGACCTCCGACGAACCAGAACCTGTGGCCGACGAGGCGACCCCCGTCGCTGATCAGCCCCCACCGGTCTCAGACGATTCAAGCGCCGAAGTCGGCCAGGCGAGCGCAACCGCCGATCAGCCCCGGCCGGCGTCCGACGAAGTCGTCCCGCCGAGCGATCAGCCGAGCGCTCAGCCCGGTGCCGTCTTCGGCGAGCCTGCTGCTGCGGTCGGTCAGCCCTGGTCCGCTGCCGCTGAGGTCGTCCCGCCGAGCGATCTGCCCGCTGCCCACTCCGATGAGCCCCCTGCCCACTCCGATGAGCCCGCTGCCCACTCCGATGAGCCCGCTGCCCACTCTGATCAGCCCGCTGCCCACTTCGATGAGCCCGGTGCCTACTCCGGTCAGCCCGGTGTCGCCGGTCAACCCTCGACGGTCACTGACGAGCACGCCAGTGCGGACGAGCCAGGTACCGTCCCCGACGAGCCGGCCTCTGCCGATCACGTCAGTCCGGTCATCGAGCAGCCCAGTGCCGAGCAGCCCGGTGCCGACCAGGCTCACCCAGGCACGCTCAGCGAGCAGCCGAGCGCCGCCAGCCACTGGCTGGACGGGTCCTTCTACCGGCCCGATGAAGCAGCCGGCGAGCAGACCAGCGATCATGGGGCTGACGAGAGCGGGACTGACGAGAGCGAGCCTGAGAATGACCCTGACCATCGGAGTTGATGTCGGCGGGACCAAGATCGCCGCTGGCGTTGTCGATGAGAAGGGCAAGATCGTTGAGATGGTGAAGCGGCCGACTCCGGCCGCCGACCCGTCAGCCACCATCGATGTGCTCAGCGACGCCGTTCGCGAGCTGCTTGCCCGCCATGACGTCGAGGCGGTTGGGATCGGCGCCGCTGGCTTCGTCGAGGAGAGTAAGTCAGCGGTCATGTTTGCGCCGAACCTCGCCTGGCGCGACGAAGCCGTGGCCCGCCAGGTCGAGGAGCGCACCGGCAAACCCGTCATCATCGAGAACGACGCGAACGCGGCCGCCTGGGCCGAGACCAAGATGGGCGCGGGCCGTGGTCACGATCACGTCATCCTGATCACGATCGGCACCGGGATCGGAGCCGGCATCGTGCTCAACGGCCAGTTGTACCGGGGCCGCTGGGGAATGGCGGGCGAGCCCGGTCACTACCGCGTCGTGCCTGACGGCCGCCTGTGCGGCTGCGGCAACCGTGGCTGCTGGGAACAGTACGCGAGCGGAAGCGCGCTGGTCGCCGAGGCCCGCGAGTTTGCCCGGCGCTCACCGAAGGCGGCTGTCCGGTTGCTGCAGCTAGCGGGCGGCTATGCGGAAGGTATCTCCGGCCTTGAGGTGAGGACGGCGGCTCGCGAGGGCGATGCAGCCGCGTTGCGCTGCTACGAGATCATTGGCGGCTGGCTTGGCGGCGGGCTCGCTGACCTCGCAGCGATACTCGACCCGAGTTGCTTCGTGCTCGGCGGTGGCGTATCCGAGGCCGGTGACTTGTTCCTTGCCCGGGTGCGGGCCGCCTTCGACGACGGCCTCACCGGCCGCCAGTTCAGACCCCACGCCGAGATCCTGCTCGCCGAACTCGGCCCCGAGGCCGGCCTCATCGGCGCCGCCGACCTAGCCAGGCTCAGGTAACTCGCCCCGCAAGCACGCCCTTAGAGCCCTTCGAAATGACCTCGAAGCCTTTCCGGCTGATGGGCAAGATCTAGTTATTCTTCCGGACTATAGACCGGTTGGAATCTCAAGATCTTTCCTAGAGACCGAATTTGGCCGAGAAGGCATCAAGGTCAACTGGGTAATCAGTATCAAGCTCCCCTGCGGGATGATCATAGTACGGTTTGCCGTGCTCTGAATCACTCTAAACATGGACATAATGATCAGCGTTATATCAGGTATCTAGTACTATGTTCATTTGTTGTTGATCATAGTACAAATGATCATGATACAGAGGCCCTTCCTTCGGCCGGGCCAGTTCGGGGTCCCTACGGGGAAGCGCGCAAAGTCCGGTTAGCCCGAGAACGTACAGCCCGAGTTCGGATAGCCCGAGTTCGGATAGCCCGAGTTCGGATAGTCCGGAGGGCGGGGATCGGGCCGAGCCCGGTTGGCCCGATCCCGGATGATCCGAGATCGGGTAGTCCGAGATCGGGTAGTCCGAGATCGGGTAGCCCGAGATCGGATATCCCGAAAATGGATAATCCGAAATCGGATGGTGACGGGGAATGGTGGCTAGACGACGGCACCTTGGTCGGGGCCGTCGCGCTTGGAGGGGCCGTCGCCTAGGCGGAAGACGAGGACGATGAAGCCGACGATGAAGGCAGTGACGGCGGCCAGTTCGGTCCAGCCAGCCAGTTGCCAGTTGAGCAGCGTCGCGACCAGCAAATAGCCGGGCCCGCCGAACAGCGCGATCCAGGCACCCTTGGCCACGGGGTCGAGCTTGGGCTGGGGTGGCACGGGCGGCGGGACGTAGCGGTCGTCGAACTCGTCGTCGACGAAGTCGTCGGGGTCGGCGACGCCGTAGTCGCGTGGGCCCGCTGGCGTTGTCCCGCTTGGGTCGCTCGTTGCGCTTCTGGTCCTAGGTCCGCTTCCTTGGCCTGGTCCGTCGTCGCTGTCGGCGTCAGCCGCGTCAAAGCCGAAGGCAGCGGCGTCGGCGCCGGACTCGATCGCCTCTGGGCAGGATTGACCAGCCCCTGACGTCAGCTCAGAACCGGGTCCGCAAAACCTGGTGAACCCGGCGGGCCGGATTACCCGGCTCCTATTTGCGGCTGGTTTCTTTCCATGGCGAGGCTTGCTGCCTGGGTCGTTGCCCTCGGTGCCCGTCTCGCCCTGGTCATCGTCGTCCGTGCAGGTGCCGGGCCCGCTGCCGTCAGCCTCGTTCGCGGCACTGGCGCTGGCCGAGGTCGCTTGCGGGTCGGTGCCGTCAAGATCCTCGCCGGGACTACGGTGCTTTCCTCGCCTGGCCGGCGCATCCGGGCCACCGAGCGCCTCCGGGCCGGCGGCTCCATCGGAACCGCCGAGCGCCTCCGGGCCACCGAGCCCATCGGAAACACCGAGCCCATCAGAAGCGCCGACTCCATCCGCCCGACCCGGACCGTCCAGGTCGTCCGGCGCGGTCGCCACGGGCCCGCTTTTCGCGGTCAGGTTCTCGCGGTCTGGCCAGGGTGTGTCAGCCGGGTCTATCGGCGCCGGGAGCTCAAGCCGGGCAACCAGATCCCGCCAGGTCGCCTGATCGCGGCCTTCGTCCCTGCCTACGTCGCGCCCCACGGTGCCCCCCGCATCGTTGCCCGATCGCGTCTAACCAGCCAGCGGCGTGTTTCCATCGCGATCCATCCTGTCATTCCTTTCCCGCATGGCTGTGGGAACGAACGAAATCCAAGCTTCCCGTGAAGATCGCGTCGGCATCGTTATCGAGCGTCGCGACGTGGTAGCTTTCCGGACACTCCCTGACCTCAAGCTGGTTAGCTGGCAATGCCCGGCGCAGGATCTCGACGTTGGCCGGACCGGTGACGTGGTCGACCGCGCTGCGGTAGACGAGCACCGGCTGGCTGACCTGATCGAGGTGACGAGTGGTCACTTTCCACAACCCTGGTAGCGTGGCGGCCGCCTTGACCGGTACACGGTCGTAGCCGACTTCGGCGACGCCTGGCTTCTTGATGTCGCTTGCTATTCCCTTTAGTGAGGGTACGAGCAACTTCAGGGCTGGCGCTAGCAGGAAGAGCTTTGTCTCGGCTGTGACCGATGGATTCACCAGGACCAGCCCGCTGACCGCGGGCCCGTGCAACTCGGCGAGCCGCAGCGCGAGGCAGCCACCCATCGACAAGCCCATCACGAAGATCTCGTCGGTGTCCGCCCGCAATTCGTCGAGCGCGCGGTCGACCTCGGCGTACCAGTCCTCCCAGCGGGTCCGGTTCATCTCCTGCCAGGTGGTGCCGTGCCCTGGCAGCCTCGGCAGGCTCACGGTGAGCCCCGCCTCCGCCAGGTACTCGGCCCAGGGACGCAACGACTGCGGCGAGCCGGTGAAGCCGTGGCAGAGCAAGACCCCGGTCCGGCCGCCTGCGTGGCTGAACGCTTCCGCGCCTGGCAGCACTGGCATGATCTGTTCCTTCCAGGACGGTAGTTACTAGGTATCCCCGAATCGTCGCATGCCGGCCGGAGTTATGTGGTGGCAGATCACCGGTTATGAGGGGTTCTGAGGAAGCGCTGAGGTCGCCGACTCTCGTGAACCAGGCGGGGTTCGCTCGTCGAGGGTTCGCATGAAGGTCCCGGCGTGGAATCATGGGAGGATGTTCTACTGGGTGGTCAAGGCGATCCTGGCCCCGATCTTGCGGCTGCTGTTCCGCCCTTGGGCGGAGGGGACGCAGTACGTGCCCAGGACCGGCCCGGCCATCATCGCCAGCAACCATCTCTCGTTCTCCGATCACTTCTTCGCGCCGCTTCCGTTGCCGCGCAAGGTCGTCTTCCTGGCCAAGTCCGAGTACTTCACCGGCCCCGGCATCAAGGGCCTGTTCAGCCGGCTCTTCTTCAGCGGCGTCGGGGGGATCCCGGTCGACCGCTCAGGCGGTGCGGCGGGCGAGCGCTCCCTGGCCACTGGCCTGCGCGTGCTGGCGAGCGGGAACCTGCTCGGTATCTACCCAGAAGGCACCCGCACTCCCGACGGACGTCTCTTCCGCGGCAAGACCGGCGTGGCGAGGCTCGCGCTCGAGGCCCGCGTTCCCGTGATCCCGTGCGCGATGATCGGCGGCTTCGAGTTCCAGCCGCCGGGACGGATCGCGCCCCGGCTCGAGGTCAGGCCAGGGGTCCGGTTCGGCCCGCCGCTTGAGTTCTCCCGCTACTACGGCATGGAGAACGACCGGATCGTGTTGCGGGCCGTGACCGACGAGATCATCTACGAGATCATGAAGCTCTCCGGCCAGGAGTACGTCGACGAGTACGCCCAGCGGCACAAGACCCGCGTCCAGTCGCCGCTGCGCGGGCACGGCCTAGGCCATGGCCCTGGCCCCAGCGCGGCCGCCCCCGAACCTGACGAGGAGCCCGACGACGAGGTAGACGCCGGTCAGGACGGCGAGCTCGACGGTGCGGGCAAGGTGGTCACGGTCGCCGTCAAGGTATCGCGGGATCCTGCCGCCGCGACCGCCGCGACCGCCGATCCTCCCGAAGCGGTCGCCCAGTAGCGGCCAGGATTTACTCGATCTTGGCCCAGCCGAGTGACCGGCCGACCGCCTCGCGCCAGCGCCGGTGCGCGGCGTCGTCCCGCGAACCTGGATCGAACCGGCGATCGAGCAGCCAGGTAGCCGCGAGCTCGTCGGTCGATGACCAGTAACCGGTAGCCAGCCCGGCCAGGAAGGCCGCGCCCAGCGCCGTCGTCTCGGCCACGACCGGCCGCTCGACCGGCCGTTGCAGCTGATCGGCCTGGAGTTGCATCAGCAAGTCGTTCGCCGCCGCCCCGCCGTCCACCCGCAGCACCGGCGAGCCCCCGGAGCCCCCGGAGCCCCCAGAGCCCCCAGAGCCCCCAGAGCCTCCGGAACCCGCGAAGCCGCCGTCCGCCTCGGCGCTCATCACGTCGACCACGTCGCGCACCTCGAACGCGATCGCCTCAAGCGTCGCCCTGGCCAGGTGCGCCCGCGTGACCCCGCGGGTAATCCCGAAGATGGTCCCGCGCGCGTCCGGATCCCAGTCCGGCGCGCCAAGGCCGGTCAGCGCCGGCACGAACACGACCCCGGCCGAGTCGTCGACCGACCGCGCCAGTTCCTCGCTGTCGGCCGCGCTGTCGATGATCTCCAGCCCGTCCCGCAGCCACTGGACCGCCGCCCCGGTCACGAACACGGCGCCTTCCAGCGCGTAGGTCAGCGAGCCGCCGGCGTCCATCCAGGCCACCGTCGACAGCAGCCCGGCCCCTGACCTGATGATCTGCGACCCGGTATTGGTCAGCACGAACGAGCCGGTCCCGTAGGTGCACTTGGACGCCCCAGGGGCGAAGCAAGCCTGCCCGAACAGCGCCGCCTGCTGGTCCCCGGCCATCCCGGCGATCGGCACGGACAAGCCGAGGAACGCCGAGGGATCGGTCTGCCCGAGTACGGCCGTCGATGGGACCACCGTCGGCAGCCCGCTCGCCGGTACCCCGAACAACTCACACAGCTCGCCGGACCACTGACCCGAATCGATGTCGAACAGCAACGTCCGGCTCGCGTTGGACGCGTCGCTGACGTGCCGCGCCCCCGAGGTCAGCCGCGCGACCAGGTAAGAGTCGACCGTCCCGACCGCGACTGACCCGTCAAGGACGCCCGCCCACACCTGCGGGGCGTGCCTCGACAGCCAGGTCAGTTTCGTCGCCGTGAAGTAAGGATCGAGCCGCAGCCCGGTCAGCTCGGCGACCCGCTCCTCGTGCCCGGCGTCGCGCAGTTCCGCGCAGATCCGCGCGGTCCGCCGGTCCTGCCAGACAATCGCGCGGTGGGGAGCGACCAGGCTGCGGCGATCCCACAGCACCGCCGTCTCCCGCTGGTTCGTGATCCCAACGCAGCTCACCGGCTCGGCGCCATCCGTACCCGCCGCGTCGAGCGCTTGCTGGCAGGCCGCGAGCGTCGCCTCCCAGATGTCCTGCGGCGACTGCTCGACCCAGCCAGGCTCAGGGAAATACTGACTGAACTCCGAGTAACCGCGGCTCGTCGCACTGCCGTCGGCGGCGACAATAAGCGCTGTTACCCCGGTAGTGCCGGCATCGATCGCGAGGACGCTCATGGGCACTAGTGTGACGGGCGAACACACACTGTCGGAGAACTCGTACCTAAATCGAGTCCGCATGATGGAAGGAAATCTGGATGCGAGTCGGAGTCCTCACGGGCGGCGGAGACTGCCCGGGCTTGAACGCAGTGATCCGCGCGGTCGTCCGCACCGGCATAGCCGATCATGGCTTTGAGTTCGTCGGGTTCAGGGATGGCTGGCGCGGACCGCTTGACGCCGATACCCAGCCGCTCGACATCCAGGCCGTGCGCGGCATTCTGCCGCGGGGCGGCACGATCCTCGGGTCGTCCCGCACGAACCCGCTGTCCGACAAGGCGACCATGGACGGCAAGACCGGCCTTGACCGGATCAGGGAGAACCTGGCCAGCCTCGGGGTCGACGCCCTGATCGCGATCGGCGGCGAGGACACCCTCGGCGTCGCCAGCAAGCTGGCACAGGCCGGCCTCACGGTCGTCGGCGTCCCGAAGACGATCGACAACGACCTCGGCGCGACCGACTACACGTTCGGCTTCGACACCGCGGTCAACATCGCGATGGAGGCGATCGACCGGCTGCACACGACCGCCGAGAGCCACCACCGGGCGCTGATCGTCGAGGTCATGGGCCGCAACGCTGGCTGGATCGCGCTGCACGCCGGCATCGCGGGCGGCGCCAACGTGATCCTGATCCCCGAGCGCCCCTTCGACATCGAAGAGGTCTGCGACTACGTGCAGCACCGCTTCCAGACCAGGTACGCCCCGATCGTGGTCGTCGCCGAGGGCGCCCACCCGAAGGAGTCCACCCAGGTCGACGACGACAAGCTGGATGCCTTCGGCCACGCCCGCCTCGGCGGCGTCGGCCAGATGCTGGCCCAGGAGATCGAGCGCCGCACCGGCAAGGAGGCCCGCGCCACCGTGCTCGGCCACATCCAGCGCGGCGGTACCCCGACCGCCTACGACCGCGTCCTCGCCACGAGATTCGGCATCCACGCGATCCGCGCGGTCGCCAACGGCGAGTCCGGGGTCATGGTCGCCCTCCGCGGCACCGAGATCGTCCAGGTCCCGATCGCTGAAGCAGTCAGCGAATTGAAGCTGGTCCCCCCGGAGCGCTACGCCGAAGCGGAGATCTTCTTCGGCTAACTCTCCAAGATCCTTCAGCACACCCCCACGAGGACGCGGCCTTCGCGGAAACGCGTATGCGGATTCCAGGGAGTAGATGTCCGTGATCACGACCGCGTTCATGATCTCGGAGGGTTGTGTGCGGCGTGGGCGGGAGTGACCGGCTCCCTGAGCTTCGTCGAAGCCGACCTAGCCAAGCCCGGCTGGTCGGCCGCCCTCGGCCTGGACCGCCCCGCCGACGCCGCCGTCAGCACCACCGCCCTGCACTGGCTGCACCCCGACGCTCTCGCCTCCCTCTATGCGGAGCTAGCCCAGATCCTGCGCCCCGGCGGGGTGCTACTCAACGGAGACCACCTCAGGGAAGACGAGGCGGCGGCGCCGACTCTGGTCAGGCTCGGCCAGGCACTCAACGAGCGGGAGGAACACCGTCGCGCCCCCCACGGCCACCCCGAAGACTGGAGAGCCTGGTGGACGGCGGCCGAGTCCGACCCGGCGCTGGCCGCACTGATGGCCGAGCGCGAGCAAAGGCCGCCAACCTCGGACCACCACGGCTCCCCATCGGGCTTGCTCGCCACCCACGTCGATGCGCTCCGCGCCGCTGGCTTCGCCGAGATCGGAACCCTATGGCAACGCGGGGACAACCGCCTCCTGTGCGCGGTGCGGTAGCCGCGCGGTGGCCCGGCGAGTAGCCCCAGACGGAGTTGGTTGCCGCCCAGCGAGTCGCGGGGCCCAGGAAAGTTTTGCTGGCCTCAAGGTCTTGGTAATTACATAGGCATGTTATATAGTTAGCCTATGGACCTAGACCGGTCGGCTAACAACCTGCTCGATCTAGTATCGCTGGTCGTTCGCGGTCTGTCGGGCAACCGCGACCTGAGCCTCACCGCGATCGCGACGCTCGGCCTGCTCTTGCGCGAGGGGCCGCAGCGGATCACCGTGCTGGCCGCCGCCGAGGGCGTGTCCCAGCCGTCGATGACGCAGCTGGTGCAGCGTCTCGAGCAGCGTGGCCTAGTGACTCGCGGCTCTGATCCTTCGGACGGGCGGGTCGCGCTGGTGAGCCTCACAACTGAAGGCAAGGCAGCGCTGGCGCACCGGCGGGAGCTGAACGCGGAACGGATCGCCGAGCTGCTTGGCGGTCTTCCGCAGGCCGAAGTGGACGCGTTCGGCGACGCGCTCGCGACCGTACTGCCGGCCATCCGGGCGCGGCTAGGCGCGGAGACGCACGCGAGCTCGGCCGCCGGTAAGTGAGACAGGAAACGTCATGAGCACGACAGTGAGTGATGCCGCCCGGGACGGCTTGCCGACGCCAGCGCGGCGGGCTGGGCCCGGGCACGGGCCGGCCGCGAGCCCATTCAAGCAGCCGAGGGCCGTGTGGGCGGTCGCGTTCGCTTGCGTGGTGTCGTTCATGGGGATCGGCCTGGTCGACCCGATCCTGCCGTCACTGGCCGGGAAGCTGCACGCGACCCCGGCCCAGGTCGAGCTGCTATTCACCAGCTACCTGGTCGTGACAGCGGTCGCGATGCTGGTCACCGGCTGGGTGAGCAGCCGGATCGGGGCCAAGCGGACGCTGGTCGCAGGCCTGGTCCTGATCGTGATCTTCAGCGCGCTGGCCGGGTCGTCGCACACGATCGGGCAGATCGTCGGGTTCAGGGCGGGCTGGGGGCTGGGCAACGCGCTGTTCATCGCGACCAGCCTGGCGGTCATCGTCGGCTCGGCGAGCGGCGGGTTCGCCGGGGCGATCGTGCTGTACGAGACCGCGCTCGGCGTCGGCATCGCGATGGGCCCGCTGGTCGGGTCGATCCTCGGCGGGATCAGCTGGCGGGGCCCGTTCTTCGGCGTGACGGCGCTGATGGGAATCGCGCTGATCGCGACGATCACGCTGGTCAAGAAGACCCCGCCGCCGGAACGCAAGCAATCGATCACCGCCCCGCTCAAGGCGCTGCGGCACCGGGGCTTGCTGACCATGGGCCTGACCGCGTTGCTGTACAACTGGGCGTTCTTCACCGTGCTCGGCTACGCGCCGTTCCCGATGCGACTCGACACTCACAAGCTGGGAATCGCGTTCACTGGCTGGGGGTTGCTCGTGGCGATCTTCGCGGTGTTCGGCGCCCCCCGGCTGCAGGCCAGGTTCGGCATCGCCCGCACCTTGTACGCGAACCTGGCCCTATTCGGCGCCGACGTCCTGATCATCGGCTTGTTCGTCAACGACCAGGCGGTGCTGATCGCCGCCGTCGTCGCGACCGGCATCTTCATTGGCGTCAACAACACGATCACGACCCAGGCAGTGATGACCGTCGCCCCGGTCGAGCGCAGCGTCGCGGCCGCGGCCTACGGCTTCATCCGGTTCATCGGCGGCGGGCTCGCCCCGTTCTTCGCTGGCAAGATGGTCGAGCGCTGGAACGTGCACATCCCGTTCTACGTCGGCGCGGTCAGCGTCGGCCTCGCGATCGTGGTCCTGTCGACCGGGCATCGCCTGCTCCGAGTCGCCGAGGAGAACCAGGCCGCCGAGCTCGCGGGCGCCAGCGCCGGCCAGCACCGGGGCGCCGCCGAGGCTAGGGAGGCCGAAGAGGCGCTCGAAGTCGAAGAGGCGCTCGTGGAGGAACTCGGCTCGGCCACCTGACGTCGTCGATGTGGCGCCAGGGCGATCGGCCCTCGGCTGGGCCGCTCGCGGCCACCCGGCGAACGTCCGTGATCTTGACCTCGACCGTGATCGCGGAGCGACGTAGGGTTACTGAGGGGGGACGCCGGGCTCCGCTGGCCCGGTCCCTGGCTGGGCTGGCCCGGTTCCTGGCTAGGTCGGCCCGGCGAGTCTCCGTGATCACGACCGGCTACATGATCACGGAGACTCGCTTGCGCGCGGGACGTCCGTGATCATGGTCGAATTCGTGATCCCGGATATATGGGCCGGCGATAACCCTGTGATCACTCGTGATCATGGATTTTCCATGATCACGAAGGGCTGGCCGGGGCTTGGCGGGGCTGCCGGGGGCTGTCGGGGTCTGGGCGGGGCTGCCGGGGGCTGTCGGGGTCTGGGCGGGGCTGGCGGGGCTGTCGGGGT
>DATKFV010000179.1:0-2239 GCA_035511035.1 Streptosporangiaceae bacterium | reverse complement strand
GACTCGCCGTGGGTGATCAGCACGGTGCTGGCCTGGCCGGCCGCGATCGCGGCCGCCGCGTGCCGGACGTGCAGCAGGAAGGACGTGCCGCCGACCCCGGTGCCGTCCATCCAGCGGGGCGTGATGCCGAGCGCGTGCGCGACCTGGACCGGCCCTGGCGCGGTGACGGTCGCGATGCCGTCGATGTCCGCCAGGGTCAGGCCGGCGTCGCTGACCGCGTTCAGCGCGGCCTCGATGTGCAGGCCGAGGGTGGAGTAGCCGGGGAGCTTGCCGAGTTCGTTGGTCTCGGCGCCCCCGGCGATGATCGCGCCCGTGGTCATGCGGGCTCGAAGAGCGGCAGGCTGATGTCGCCGCGAGGGGTAAACGTGACCCGGAGCGGCATGTCGAGCTCAAGTGCCTCGGGGGTGTTCGGCACGCCGACCAGGTTGGTCATCATTCGCGGTCCCTCGCGGAGCTGGACCACGGCGATCGCGTAGGGCGCGTCGGCCTCGAAGCCAGGGGCCGGGCGGTGGTTGATCACGTAGGAGTACAAGGTCGCCTCGCCGCTGGCGGTGAACCACTCGACCTTGGTCGACCCGCACGCCGGGCAGACCGGGCGGGGATAAAAATAGGCGTCCCCGCAGTCGAGACAGCGCTGGATCCGCAGTTCCCCGGCGGCGCAGCCGTCCCAGAACGGTTGCGTTTCCGGCGTGGGTACCGGTACTGGTTTATTTGCGGATGGGTGTGTCATTCGAAGATCAGCTCGTGCGACGGAGTATCGGGCCGAACGAGCGCTCGACCTGGACGGCGAGGTCGTCGAGCTGCCACGGGCCGGTGCCGATGATCCTGATGACCGGCTCGGGGTTGTTGTACAGGGAGACCTCGTAGCCGGCGGTGTGCACGATGCGGCCGTTGATCCAGCCGGACTTGTCGCTGGCGAGGTAGGCCACGATCGGCGCGATGTTATCCGGCGAGCGCTCCTCGTCGGAGGCGCTCCTGCTCCGGCGCCGCTCGGTCGGCACCGAGTCGGTCATTCGGGTCGCCGCGCCCGGCGAGATCGCGTTGACGGTGACGCCGTAGTGAGTCAGCGCGTTCGCGCAGGAGTAGGTGAGGCCGACGATGCCCATCTTCGCGGCGGCGTAGTTCGGCTGGCCGGGCGAGCCGTGCAGGCCGGAGACCGACGTGAAGTTGATGATGCGGTTGCTGGCCTGGGGGTCACGCTGGGCGCGCCAGTGGATCGCGGCGAACTTGCTGGTGTTGAAGGTGCCCTTCAGGTGCACCCTGATCACGTCGTCCCACTCCTGCTCGGACATGTTGAAGATCATCCGGTCGCGCAGGATGCCGGCCGCGTTGACCAGCACGTCGAGGCGGCCGAACTGGCTGACCGCGGACTCGATCATGGCTTGCGCGGCGGCGTGGTCGGAGACGTCGGCGCCGCTGGCGGCCGCCTGGCCGCCGGCGCTCTTGATCTCGGCCACGACCTCGCCGGCCGGGCTGGCGTCGGTGCCCGAGCCGTCGACGGCCGAGCCTAGGTCGTTGACCACGACGGCGGCACCCTGCGCGGCAAGGAGCACGGCCACCGACCGGCCGATGCCGCGCCCGGCCCCGGTCACGATCGCGACGCGCCCGTCTAGCATTCCCATCGGCACGGTCCTTTCCAGCCGGCACGGTCCTTCCAGCCAGCACGGTCCTTTCCAGTCCGGTTACTAGAATGACCTTCTGGAATCATGTTCTAGCACGACACGGACCGGTGGGGACAGATGCCCGGTGATCTGACCGGCAAGCAGGCGGGCGCGGCCTGGCAGTGGGGGCGTACCAAGCAGACCCAGCGAGCGCTCCTCGACGCCGCCCGCGACGTGTTCACCGGGCAGGGGTTCAGCAACGCGAGCATCGCGGACGTGGTCGAGCGGGCCTCCTCCAGCGTCGGCAGCCTGTACCACCACTTCGGCGGCAAGAACGAGCTGTTCCTCGCCCTCTGGCAAGATCATCAGGTCGCGCTCGAGAAAGCCGCCAGCCAGGCGGTCGCGCAGGCTCGGGCCGCCGGGGAGACCGACCCGACGGCGTTGTTCTGCATCGGGGCGCGGGCGTTCCTCGAGGGCAGCTGGCATCGGCGTGACCTGGCCTTGCTGTTCGTGTCCGGGGACGGGCCGCCCGGGTTCGAGCTCGTGCGGCGCGGGCGGGTGCACGAATGGATCACCCAGAACGATGCGTTGCTGCGGCTAGCTGACACCTCGCTCGACCGGCTCTACGCCGCGATCCT
>DATKFV010000178.1:0-8132 GCA_035511035.1 Streptosporangiaceae bacterium | reverse complement strand
GCGACGCCACGCCTGGCGCACTGGAGCGCTCAGGCCGCTCGGCGGGGCCGGGCGCGGGCAGCAGGAAGGCAGCAAGATGATCAAGAACAGCTTTGGCGCTCGCGGCACGATCGCGGTGGGCGGCACGAACTACCAGATCTTCAGGATCGACTCGGTGCCAGGGTCGGCGGACCTGCCGTTCAGCCTGAAGATCTTGCTGGAGAACCTGCTGCGCACCGAGGACGGCGCCAACGTCACCCATGATCACATCGCGGCGCTCGCCGGCTGGGACGCGGCCGCCGAGCCCGACACCGAGATCCAGTTCAGCCCGGCCCGCGTGATCATGCAAGACCTGACCGGCGTGCCCGCCGTCGTGGACCTGGCCACCATGCGCGAGGCGATGCGCGACCTCGGCGGCGACCCAGAGAAGATCAACCCCCTGGTCCCGGCCGAGCTCGTGATCGACCACTCGGTGATCGCCGACGTCTTCGGCCGCGCTGACGCCTTCGAGCGCAACGTCGACTTCGAGTACCAGCGCAACTCCGAGCGGTTCGCCTTCCTGCGCTGGGGCCAGCAAGCGCTGCAGCAGTTCAGGGTCGTCCCGCCCGGCACCGGCATCGTGCACCAGGTCAACATCGAGCACCTGGCCCGCGTGGTCATGACCGCCGACGCCCGCGACAGCAGCGGCGAGCCCTGCGTCGCCGCCTACCCCGACACCTGCGTCGGCACCGACTCGCACACGACCATGCAGAACGGGCTCGGGGTGCTTGGCTGGGGGGTGGGCGGCATCGAGGCCGAGGCCGCGATGCTCGGCCAGCCGATCTCGATGCTGATCCCGCACGTCGTCGGCTTCAAGCTGACCGGCGAGCTGCCGTCCGGTGCCACCGCCACGGACCTCGTGCTGACGATCACCGAACTGCTCCGCAAGCATGGCGTGGTCGGCAAGTTCGTCGAGTTCTACGGCGAGGGTGTCGCGGCCGTCCCGGTCGCCAACCGCGCCACCATCGGCAACATGAGCCCGGAGTTCGGCTCCACCTGCGCGATCTTCCCGATCGACGCCGAGACCCTCGCCTACCTGCGGCTGACCGGGCGCAGCGAGCAGCAAGTCGGACTGGTCGAGGCCTACGCCAAGGAGCAAGGCCTGTGGCACGAGCCGGCCACCGGCGAAAGCCCGCACGAGAACGCCAGGTACTCCCAGCGGCTCCAGCTTGACCTCGGCACCGTCGTCCCGTCCCTGGCCGGCCCCAAGCGCCCGCAGGACCGGGTCGCGCTCACCGATGCCAAGAACTCGTTCAGGGAGGCGCTCGGCGCCTACGTGCACGAGCCGAGCCTCGACAACGGCATCGCAGCCACCTTCCCGGCCTCTGACCCGGTCTCCGGCGGCTTCGACGACCGTCCTTCGGCCAGGACCGAGGTGACCCTGGACGACGGCACGACGACCACGATCGACCACGGCTCGGTCGTGATCGCCGCGATCACCTCCTGCACGAACACCTCGAACCCGTTCGTCATGGTCGGGGCCGCTCTCCTCGCCAGGAACGCGGTCAACGCGGGCCTGTCCCGCAAGCCGTGGGTGAAGACCACGCTGGCGCCGGGATCCAAGGTGGTCATGGACTACTACGAGCGGGCCGAGCTGACCCCTTACCTGAATAAGCTCGGCTTCAACCTGGTCGGCTACGGCTGCACGACCTGCATCGGCAACTCGGGCCCGCTGCCCGAGTCGATCAGCGCGGCGGTGGCGGACAGCGACCTGGCCGTGGTCTCGGTGCTGTCAGGCAACAGGAACTTCGAGGGCCGGATCAACCCGGACGTCAAGATGAACTACCTGGCCTCGCCGCCCCTTGTCGTCGCGTACGCGCTGGCTGGCACCATGGACCTCGACCTGACGACCGAAGCCCTTGGTACCGGGACCGACGGCAAGCCGGTCTTCTTGGCTGATATCTGGCCGTCCCCGGCTGAGGTCGAAGAGGTCGTGCGCGCCTGCGTGGCACCCGAGATGTTCAGCCGCGACTATGCGAGCGTCTTCGAGGGCGACGAGCGCTGGCAGGCGCTGGACGTGCCCGCCGGGGAGGTCTTCGCCTGGGATCCCGGCTCCACCTACGTCCGCAAGCCGCCGTACTTCGACGGCATGCCGGCCGAGCCCGAGCCGATCGAGGACATCCACGGGGCCCGCGTGCTCGCGGTGCTCGGCGACTCGGTGACGACCGATCACATCTCACCGGCCGGCTCGATCAAGGCCGACAGCCCGGCCGGAAGGTACTTGACCAGCCACGGGATCGACAAGCGCGACTTCAACACCTACGGCTCCCGGCGCGGCAACCACGAGGTGATGATCCGGGGCACGTTCGCCAACATCAGGCTGCGCAACCAGCTTGCCCCCGGCACCGAAGGCGGCGAGACGATCAAGCTGCCCGAAGGCACCCCGGCCTCGATCTACGAGGCGTCCCGCAGCTATATCGAGGAAGGCACGCCGCTGGTCGTGCTCGGCGGCAAGGAGTACGGCACCGGGTCCTCGCGCGACTGGGCCGCCAAGGGCACCGCGTTGCTCGGCGTGCGGGCGGTCCTGGTCGAGTCGTTCGAGCGGATCCACCGATCCAACCTGATCGGCATGGGCGTGCTCCCGTTGCAGTACCGGGCGGGCGAGAACGCGGCCAGCCTCGGCCTGACCGGCCACGAGGTGTTCGACATCACCGGGCTCGACGCCTTCAACCAAGGCCAGACGCCGTCCGAGGTCACGGTCAGGGCCGACGGCAAGGAGTTCAAGGCGGTCGTGCGGATCGACACCCCCGGCGAGTCCGACTATTACCGGCACGGCGGGATCATGCAGTACGTGCTCCGCTCGCTGCGATCGGCTGACTGACGATGCGGTCGTGAGGTCGCGCCGCCAAGGTAACGACAGTTCTCCTGGGCCAGTGCCGGAAACCCATGTGCTGCAAAAAAGCCCGGCTGGTCATGCCGTCCTGGCCAGTCCGGGCGCCCGGGCCGCAGGCGGCGCGTTGCTGGTCGCCGGCATACTCGCGGTCGCCTTCAACATGCGCGCGGCGATCACCAGCCTGCCGCCGGTCTTCCCTGAGCTGACCGCGTCGGCCGGGCTGTCGACCGCGACCCTGGCGGTGCTGGCCGCGGTGCCGGTGCTCTGCTTCGGCGTGTTCTCCGGCGTCGCCCCGGTGCTAGCCAGGAGGTACGGCGAGGAGCGGGTGCTCGGGCTGGCGCTCGTGCTGCTCGCGGGCGGGCTCGGGCTGCGCGCCGCCGCCCCTCCCGTGCTGCTCTTCCCAGGAACGATCCTGGCCAGTGGCGCGATCGCGTTCCTGAACGTGCTGCTGCCGAGCCTGGTCAAGCGCCGCCAGCCAGAGCGGGCCGGCCTTCTGATCGGCCTGTACCTGCTCACGCTCACCGCCGGATCGGTGATCGGTGCCCTGACCGCGGTGCCGCTGTTCAACGCCGCGCAGGGCGGGCCAGGATCGACGGCGCCGGTCCGGCTGACGCTCGGGATCTGGGCGGTTCCCGCGCTGGTGGCCGCCGTCGTCTGGCTGCCGCAGTTGAGGTTCCGCACCGTTGCCGTTGGCGGTGGCAGCAGGCGCGGCGTGGTCGCGATGGGCAGGCACGCCCTGGCCTGGCAGGTCACCGCGTTCATGGGGCTGCAGAGCCTGTCCTACTACGCCACGCTGTCCTGGTTCCCGACCATGTTCCGCGACCACGGGATCAGCCCGACCGGGGCCGGCGACCTGCTCGCGCTGATGAACCTCGGCGGCGCGCTCACCGGGCTGCTGGTCCCCGTGCTGGCGCACAAGGCGCGCGACCAGCGATTGCTCGCGGTCGCCGCGACCAGCTCGATCATGATCGGCATCGCCGGCGCCGTCTTCACTCGCGGCGACGTGGTGGCCGGGTTCGTGGTGCTGCTCGGGCTCGGCCAGGGGGCGGCCCTTGGGCTGGCGGTATTCTTCTTCGCCGCCCGCTCAGCGGACGGCAACGCAGCGGCGGCCCTGTCGGGCTTCGCCCAGGGGGCCGGTTATCTCGTGGCAAGCACGGGGCCGCTGCTGCTCGGGCTGCTGCACTCGGTCACCGGCGCGTGGACCGTGCCCGCCTGGGCGCTGATCGCGGCCGGGGCCCTGCAATTGACCGCGGGCGTGCTGGCCGGCCGCGCTCGGACGATCGGCTCGCCCGTGTCGGCGCCTGCGTCGTCGCCCCCAGCCGAGCCTCAGGGCACGTTGCCGTAACCGTAGGCGGCGGCAGCGGAGCCGTTCTGCACGTCCACAGAGGATTTGCCGGCCCCCCACGCGGCCGTCGTGCCCGGCACCAGGGCGCAACTGAGCACCTCGTTCGCCGAGCTCCGGTAGACAGGGACGGCCGTCCACTTGCCGCCGGCCGAACGGTCGTAGACCGAGGACGGGCCCAGGCCGGAGTTGGCGACCGCCCAGAGGCCGCCCCGGCCATCCCGGCACATCCCGCTCGCGGGCGTCGAACTCGGCATCGTCGACGCTGTCCAGCCACGTCCGTCATAGTGGCCGAGTTCCGGCGTGCCGTCGACCGAGCCGGCCACCCAGACGCTGGAGGCCCCGAGTGCCAGCACGTAGGAGTAGGTGAACCCGGCGAGGGCGGCCGGGGTCACCCGCGACCAGGTCGTTCCGCGGTACCGGAGCAGGGCGCTGACCGTCCCTTTGGCTTCGCCGATGGCCCACATGTCGGTCGCCGACACTGCGCTGGCCTTGTAGATGCCGGCGGCCGCGCCCCTGACCTCCGTCCAGGTGGTGCCAGACCGGTGCCACGTTCCGGCGCCCGCGCTGCCCCTTGACTTGCTGCCGAACAGCCAGACGTTCTTCGGGGAGAACGCCACGATCCCGGTGAACCTGGCGTTATCGTTCCACCGGCCGCCGGGCTCGCGAACCCACTTCGAGCCATTCCAGCTCAGCACCGTGCCGCCGAGGTAGGTCGCGGCCCAGATGTCGTCGGGCGAGATCGCGCTGGCGCCGGTGATCCAGGTGCGCAGGCCGGACGGCAGCACGGACTGGTGCCACTTGCCGCCGCTGCGCTGCTCGACCTCGGGTACCCCGTGGCCGGAGAAGTTCGACCCGCCGAAGAACCAGGCCGTCCGTCCCAGCGCGAGCACGGTGTCGTACTGGCTGTGGTTGCCGGCCGAGGGGAAGTACCTGATCGCCAGCTTGAGGTTCCATGACGGCGAGGTGGTGCGGTTCGCGGCCGAAGCCTGGTCCTGGCCGGGGCCAGCCAGCACGGTCGCGGCTAGTGCGAGCGCCAGCGCCAGCGGCAGTGCTAGCGCTAGCGGAAGGGCCTTGACCCGAGCGGGGACGCCGCGCATCTGTGCCTCCGTGCCTGTCGGTGCCGGGGGTGGCAGGGTGGGTCTGGGTAGGGGCCAGGGAACGAGGCATGACCCTCGCCCCGTTAGGTTAGCCAGATACCAGTTGTTCAGGTTGGCATAGCGAACCAGCCACGTGCCGCACGCGGCGCCCCGTACGCGAAATAGACTCTTTGGGTTCGGTACTCGCGCGACGGGGATCCTCTGCGGGCCAGGACTGGCGTCGTCAGCGACGACTGTGAGGAGCGCACCAGATGACATTGCTCGACTCGGTCAGCAACCCGCGAGATGTCAAGGCGCTTAGCCCGGAGGAACTGCCTGAGCTGGCGGCCGAGATCCGGTCGTTCCTGATCGAGGTGGTATCGCGGAACGGCGGTCACCTGGGCCCGAACCTTGGCGTGGTGGAGCTGACGATCGCGCTGCACCGGGTGTTCGACTCGCCGGCCGACCAGATCGTGTGGGACACCGGGCACCAGTCGTACGTGCACAAGCTGCTGACCGGCCGGGCGGCCGGGTTCGAGCGGCTGCGCCAGCGGGGCGGCGTCTCCGGCTACCCGAACCGGGCCGAGTCCGAGCACGACTTCGTCGAGAACTCGCACGCCTCGACCAGCCTGTCCTACGCGGACGGCCTGGCCAAGGCCATGTCGCTGCGGGGTGACAGGCAGCACAGGGTCATCGCGATCATCGGCGATGGCGCGCTCACTGGCGGCATGGCGTGGGAGGCGCTGAACAATATCGCCGCCGCGAAGGACCGCCCCGTGGTGATCGTGGTCAACGACAACGGCCGGTCCTACCAGCGCACGATCGGCGGCCTCGCCGAGCACCTCGCCGCCGTCCGCGTCTCCCAGCGCTACGAGCAGGTGCTCGACCTGGTCAAGACGACCCTGTCGAACACCCCGCTGGTCGGCCCGCCGCTGTTCGAGACGCTGCACGGCATCAAGAAGGGCCTGAAGGACTTCCTCCAGCCGCAGGTGCTGTTCGAGGATCTCGGCCTTAAGTACCTTGGCCCGATCGACGGCCACGACGAGCAGGTCGTCGAGCACGCACTCGCGCGGGCGAAGGAGTTCGGCGGGCCGGTCCTGGTGCACGTGATCACGCAGAAGGGGCGCGGCTACGCCCTGGCCGAGGAGAACGACGAGGACTGCCTGCACCAGGTCAAGCCAGGGGCGGCCGTGCACCTGAACGGCTCAGCGCCGCTTCCGGTCGCCCCGGCCGGCACCGCCGCCAAGCCGGCCAAGCGGGACTGGACGGCCGTCTTCACCGACGAGATCGTCGCGATCGGCGCGCGGCGGCCCGACGTGGTCGCCATCACCGCCGCGATGCTGCACCCGACCGGTCTGGCCGCGTTCGCGCAGGCCTACCCTGACCGGGTCTTCGACGTCGGCATCGCCGAGCAGCACGCGGTCACCAGCGCGGCCGGCCTCGCCATGGGCGGCCTGCACCCGGTGGTCGCGATCTACGCGACGTTCCTCAACCGGGCCTTTGACCAGGTCCTGATGGACGTGGCCATGCACAAGCTCCCGGTCACGTTCGTGCTCGACCGGGCCGGGGTCACCGGACCTGACGGCGCCAGCCATCACGGCATGTGGGACGGATCGCTGCTGCAGCTCGTGCCCGGCATCAAGGTGGCCGTGCCCAGGGACGGCACGCGACTCACGGAGCTGCTGCGCGAGGCGGTGGCGGTGAGCGACGGCCCGACCGCGATCAGGTTCCCGCGCGGCAGCGTCGCCGACGACCTGCAGGCCGTGGGCAACCTCGGCGGCATGGACCTGCTGGTGCTTCCTGATGGCGGCGCCGAGGTGGCCGCCGACGTGCTGCTCGTCGCGGTCGGGCCGATGGCTGCGGTCGCGGTCGAGGCGGCTGGTCGGCTGGCCGGGCAGGGTATCAGCGTCACGGTCGTCGACCCGCGCTGGGTCAAGCCGCTCGACCCTGCGCTGGCTGAGGCGGCCGCCCAGCACCGGCTGGTCGCCACCGTCGAGGACAACGGCATCGTCGGCGGTTTCGGCGACGCGGTCGCCCGGCTGCTTCGCGAGCACGACGTGGACGTGCCGGTGCGCACGTTCGGCCTGCCGCAGCGCTTCCTCGAGCACGGCGAGCGGGCCGAGGTGCTCGCCGACGCCGGGCTGACCCCGCAGCACCTCGCCCTTGCGATCACCGAGGCCGTCGCCCGGCTCACCCCTGACCTGGTGCCTGACCGGCAGGTGTAGGGCCGCCGGGGTCGGCGGGGGCGGCGGCCCGGTTCAGCCGGCCAGCCACCTCGCGGACTCGCTCGATCAGCTCGGGTGGCTCGAGCACGGTGAACTCGACTCCGAGCACGAGCAACTGCACCGTCATCGAGTCCAGGGAGTCAGAGCCGGTGCGCAGTTCGCACTGGTACTCGCCGAGCTCGGTCAGGATGCCGGTCGAGGGCGTGACCTGCCCGGCGAGCATGGCCGCCGGGGCGTGCAGCAGCACCCGCGCGTGGTACCGGTACGGCGCCGTGGTGACCGCCGACCCGATGAACTCGGCCGCGTCCGGTGGCTCCCTCGGCGCGAACCGGCCGGTTACCGACGGTTCGCTGATCCGGTCCACCCGGAACGTGCGCCAGTCGTCCCGGCCGGCGTCGAACGCCATCAGGTACCACCGGTAGCCCACCGTTACCAGCTGGTACGGCTCGATGAGCCGCGCCGACTCGGTGCCGCCGCGGTCGCGGTAGCGCATCGCAAGCCGCTGGCGGCCACGGCAGGCCGAGGCGAGCAGCGTGAGCAGCCCTGGGTCGATCGCCGAGCCTGGCCCGGCCAGCGCCATGGTCGTCTGCTGCAAGGCGGCCGTGCGCTGCCTGAGCCTGGCCGGCAGCACCTGG
>DATKFV010000177.1:0-22206 GCA_035511035.1 Streptosporangiaceae bacterium | reverse complement strand
CTGACGATGGCGGAGTACTTCCGCGACGTGCAGAAGCAGGACGTGCTGCTGTTCATCGACAACATCTTCCGGTTCACCCAGGCCGGCTCGGAGGTCTCCACCCTGCTCGGCCGGATGCCGTCGGCGGTGGGCTACCAGCCGACCCTGGCCGACGAGATGGGCCAGCTGCAGGAGCGGATCACCTCGACCCGCGGCCACTCGATCACCTCCATGCAGGCGATCTACGTGCCGGCCGACGACATCACCGACCCGGCCCCCCACACAGTGTTCGCGCACCTGGACGCCACCACGGTGCTGAGCCGGGCGATCACTGAGAAGGGCATCTACCCGGCCGTGGATCCGCTGGACTCCAGCTCACGGATCCTCGACCCGGCGTATGTTGGGCAAGAGCACTACAGCGTGGCCCGCGAGGTACAGCGAATCCTGCAGCGTTACAAGGAACTCCAGGACATCATCGCGATCCTTGGCGTCGATGAGTTGTCCGAGGAGGACAAGGTGACGGTGCAGCGAGCCAGGCGGATCGAGCGATTCCTCTCCCACCCGATGTACGTCGCTGAGCAGTTCACCGGCATCCCGGGAGTGTTCGTGCCGCTCGATGAGACGGTCTCCTCGTTCAAGGCCATCGCCGAGGGCAAGTACGACCACTTTCCCGAGCAGGCCTTCTTCATGTGCGGCGGCATCGAGGACGTCGAGCGCAAAGCCAAGGACCTGGAGAAGTCGTGACGCTGCAGGTGAAGCTGGTCGTGCCGGAAGGCGAGGTCTGGACCGGCCAGGCCGACCGGATCGTCGCCAAGACGCTGGATGGCGAGATCGGCATCCTGACCGGCCACACGCCCGTACTAGGGATCTTGTCCCCCGGCAGCGTGGTTCGGATCCTGCCGGCCGAAGCGGCCGCGGGCGGCTGGGTCCAGGCGGCGGTCGGCACCGGGTTCTTGTCGGTAGCCGCCGACCGGGTATCCGTACTCGCGAGGGACGCGATCCTCGGCGCCGATGTCGACAAGGCGACCGTACGGGCCGAGCTCCAGACGGCGGTCGGCGAGGCCCAGTCCGCCTCCTCCGGGCAGGGCTCGTCCGGTCAGGGCTCGTCCGGGCAGGGCTCGTCCGGCCAGAGCGCCGAGTTGGCCCGCGCGAACTACCTCAGGGCCCAACTCCGGGCCGCAGGCGAAGAAGTCTGAACCAGGGCCGGGGGACGCGGGCAGTTGAAGACGGATCTGGCGGTCATCGTCTGGATCCTCATCGCTGCCGTCCTGATCCCCTCGCTCTACATCGCCGCGATGGTCATCCGCCTGATGGCGATCCGCCGTCCAGGCGGAGCGGTCGAGTGCAGCCTGCGCCATGACGGCGAGGACAGGTGGCGGCGGGGCGTCGCCGCCTATCGCACCGACCAGCTCTACTGGTTCCGCAGCAACGGCATGGGACTGCGGCCAGACGCCGCCTTCGAGCGGCACGCGCTCCAGCTGGTATCCAGGCACGACGGTGAAGGGGCCAGGATCGAGGGCCCGCGTGGGGCCATGGACCAGACCGTGGTGGTGCGCTTCGAGACCGGCGCAGGAAGTGACCCGGTCTGCCTCGCCCTCAGCAAGGACGCGCTGACCGGGCTGCTGGCCTGGCTGGAAGCCGGCCCGCAGGTATGGCTCGGCGGCACCTGCTAGCCGCGCGAGCGAGAGCCGCCCATCGGAGCCCTAACGCTGCCCGCCCGGCTTCCACAGCACATCACCGACCGCCTCGTTGGCGACCCGGCCGAGTATGAACAGCAGGTCAGACAGCCGGTTCAGGTACTTCGCGGCCACCACGTTCATCGTGTCGCCGTGCACCTCGATAGCGGCCCACGCGGTGCGCTCGGCCCGGCGCACGACCGTCCTGGCCACGTGCAGCAGCGCCGCGCCCGCGGTCCCGCCGGGCAGCACGAAGCTGCGCAGCGTGGGCAGGTCCTCGTTGTAGCGGTCGCAGGCCTGTTCAAGGCGGGTGACATAGCCCTCGTCGATCCGCAGCGGCGGGTACGGCGGTTCCGCGGTGACCGGGTTGCACAGGTCGGCGCCGACGTCAAAAAGCTCGTTCTGGATCGTCACCAGCAGCCCGACGATCTCCTCCGGCAGCCCGCCCGTGGTCACGGCCACCCCGATAGCGCTGTTGGCCTCGTCCACGTCGGCGTAGGCGGCGAGCCGAAGGTCGGTCTTGGCGGTGCGGCTGCCATCGCCGAGAGCGGTCGTCCCGTCATCGCCAACCTTGGTGTAAATACGCGACAAGACGACGGGAGTGTCGGCGCGGTCATCAGACATGCCACTACCGTATAGCCGCCACCCGCTCCGCCCCGGCCGTGCCTGCCCAACCACGACTACGTTGCGGTCCCGGAGGGAAGGACGGCGACAAACAGCGAGCATCGGTGCGGGCAGTGCCATGCCCGCCGGACCCGCCAGCCGACCTCCCGGGCTCGGGCTGGTCTAACGATGACCGGTAGGTCGCTGAACTAGTAGGGTTTGGTTCAAATATCCGGCGATGGTGAGCGAAGTAGTGGGTGTGGGAGTCGGAATGTACGACTACGTGATCGTGGGCGCCGGCAGCGCGGGCTGCGTGCTGGCCGCGCGGCTCACCGAGAACCCGTCGGTGCGCGTGCTCTTGCTTGAGGCTGGACCGCCCGACGATGCCGACGAGATCCACATCCCGGCCGCCCTCAACTTGCTGTTCGGCACCGGCTACGACTGGGGTTACCGGACGGTGCCGCAGGACCGGGCGGCCGGCCAGTCGGTGTACTGGCCGCGCGGCAAGGTCGTCGGCGGCTCGTCCTCGATCAACGCGATGATCTATATCCGCGGCAACAAGCATGACTACAACACCTGGCGCGATGAGTACGGCTGCGACGGCTGGGGCTACAACGATGTCTTGCCGTACTTCATCAGGGCTGAGCACAACTCGCGCGGGGCGTCGGCCTACCACGGGGACGCTGGCCCGCTCAGCGTCGTCGACCCCAAGTTCAAGTCACCGTCAGCGAGCGCGTTCGTGCAGTCCGCCGTCAACTCGGGCGCGGTCGCCAATAACGACTTCAACGGCGCGAACCAGGAGGGGGTCGGCTTCTACCAGCTCACCCAGAAGGACGGCCGGCGCTGGTCGGCTGCCGACGCTTACCTGCACCCGGCGGCTGACCGCCCGAACCTGACCATCCAGACCGATGCCCTGGCGACCTCGGTCGTCATCGAGGCGGGCGAGGCGACCGGCGTGCGTTACCTGCACCGGGGCGCCGAGCACCTGGCCAGGGCCGAGGCTGAGGTGATCCTGTGCGGCGGCGCCATCAACAGCCCTCAGCTGCTGATGCTGTCCGGCGTCGGCCCGGCCGACCAGTTGCGTGAGCTCGGCATCATCGTGCAGGCCGACAGCCCTGGCGTGGGCGCGAACCTGTCCGACCATCCGATCGTGACCGCGCTCTGGTCCACTCCGGGCACGCGGAGCCTGGCCGAGCTGGCCGGGCCGAAGAACCTGTTCCGGTGGCAGCTCACCCACTCGGGCCCCATGACGACCAACGTGGCCCAGTCAGGCGGGTTCGTGCGGAGCACGCCTGGCCTGCCCGCCCCCGACATCCAGTGGCACGTGCTGCCGGTGCCCTTCAGGGACGGCGGCATGGCCGACCCGACCGATCGGGGCATGTCGGTGCTGGTCACGCTCGTCGACGTGCACAGCAGGGGCCGGATCACGCTGCGCAGCGCCGACCCGAGGCACAAGGCGCTGATCGACCCCGCCTACCTGTCGGACCGTGACGACCTGACCGCGCTGATCCGCGGGATCGGCATGGTGCGGGAGATCGCGGAGCTGAAGCCGATGCGCCGGATCTGCAAGGCCGAGCTAGCGCCCGGCCCTGAGGTCCAGACCGACGCCGAGCTGCGCGACTTCGTCCGGCGCGACGTGAGCACCGTCTACCACCCGGTCGGCACCTGCGCGATGAGCGGATCTTCCCAGGTGGACGCGAGCCGGCTGGCCGGGGTCGTGGACACGGAACTGCGGGTGCGCGGCGTGGACCGACTGCGCGTGGTCGACGCTTCGGTCATGCCGACCGTGCCCCGCGGCAACACCAACGCGCCGACGATCGCGATCGCCGAGCGCGCCGCCGACCTCATCTCGGGCCGCGCCCCGCTCGCGGCCCTTGAGCCCACCGACCTGGCCCTCGCCGCGAGGTAGCTAGCCCTTCGATGATTTCCTGCCGTATCTGCGGCCGTGCAGGAAGTTGGCCAGGGTCAGGATCTTCTTCATGTCCTGATCGGTCCTGGTGAATGAGGTCAGGTTCACCATCGGCTTCATCCGCTGCCTGGTGATGGCCTTGGCCTTGGCGAACTCACGCAGGCCGTCGGCACCGTGAATCCGGCCGAAGCCCGACTCGCCTGACCCGCCGAACGGCAGCGACGGCACGCTGGCGAACGAGATCACTGAGTTGATCGAGGTCATGCCGGAGTTCAGCGCCCGCGCCGTCTCCATCGCGGCCTTGCGGTTCTTCGCGAACACGCTGCCGCCGAGGCCGTACCGGCCGGCGTTCGCGAGCCTGACTCCTTCGGCGAGGTTCGTGACCGGGGTGACGGTCATGGTCGGCCCGAACGTCTCGTCGGTGACCGCGACGCTGGACTCGGGCACGTCGGCGAGGATCACCGGGCCGATGTACGGCCGGCGGATGCTGCCGAGACCGCCGACCACGGCCCGGCCACCGCACGCCATCGCGTCGGCGATGTGCTGCTCGATCACCTCGATCTGGCCTGGCATGGTCATCGGGCCGTAGTCGGCCTCGCGATCATCGCCGGGACGCAGGTTGGCGACCCGCTCGGCCAGCTTCTCCAGGAAGGTGTGGTAAATGTCCTGGGCCACGTAGATCCGCTCGATGCCAATGCAGGTCTGCCCCGCGTTGGACAGCGCGCCCCAGACGGCGGCGTCGGCGGCCGCGTCGAGGTCGGCGTCCGCCGACACCAGCAGCGCGTCCTTGCCGCCGCACTCGGCGACCATCGGGGTGAGGTTCTCCGCGCAGGCGGCCATCACCTTCTTGGCCGTCTTGGTGGAGCCGGTGAACGCGATCTTGTCGACGCCGCTCCTGGCCAGGAAGCTTCCGGTCTCGCCGAGCCCGGTCACCAGTTGCAGCACCGGGTACTCGGGCACCACCTCGGCGAACGAGCTGACCAGCCAGCCGCCGACGGCGGGGGTGAACTCGCTCGGCTTGAACACGACCGCGTTGCCCGCCGCGAGCGCGTAGGCGATGGAGCCGACCGGGGTGAACACCGGGTAGTTCCAGGGGCCGATCACGCCGACGACGCCAAGCGGCTGGTACTCGACGGTCGCGACCTGGTTGATCGCGACGATGCCGCTGCGCACCTTGCGCGGGCTGAGCACCTTCGCCGCGTTCTTGGCCGCCCAGTCGATGTGCACCACCGCGAGCAGCACCTCTAGCTGCGCGTCCGCTCTCGGCTTGCCGGTCTCGGCGTGCACCAGCTCGGCTATCCGCATGATGTACCTGGTCAGGTAGGACTTCCAGGCCAGCAGGCGCCGCTGGCGCTCCTTGGCGGGCAGGCCGGTCCACCAGGCCGCGGCCTCCCGCGCGCGGGCGACGGTCTCCGCGACCTCGTGCTCGCCGAACACAGGGAACGTGCCGACCGGCTCCCCGTTCGCCGGGTTCAGCGAGTCGAACGTCTTCACCTTGCCCGTTCCGGCCGACGTGCGCATCGTGGTGACCATCGCTCGTGCACCATCCTGTCGTGGAAGCAACTCTTCAGTGCCAGTAAATCATTGCGTATCGGGCGCAAGGTACTGTCGGGTAATGCGACGTGACGATGATGTGGCTTGGCTGACGGTGGCCGTCGAGCTCGCGTCGCAGTGCCCCCCTTCGGACTCGGCATTCAGCGTGGGGGCGATCCTGATCGGCCGGGACCGGGAGCTGATCGCCAAGGCGTTCTCCCGGCAGGAGCACCACAACGACCACGCCGAGGAGATCGTGCTGCGCCGCGCCGCCGACTTCCACTCCGACCTGAGCGGAGCCTGCCTGTACAGCTCGCTGGAGCCGTGCCTGTCCAGGTCATCCCGGCCGGTGCCGTGCGCCGAGCTGGTCGTGCGCAGCGGCATCAGGCGGGTCGTGATCGCCTGGCGGGAGCCTCCGATCTTCCAGCCGGGCGGGGGAGCGGCCTGGCTCGAGGAACAGGGCGTGACCCTGATCGAGATCCCCGAACTCGCCGACGCGGCCGCCGAGCCCAACCGGGGACTGCTTGACCGCGCCTGACGGGCCAAGGCGATATTACTTGACTGGCGGGGTCATACTGGGTAGTGGACGTGGGCGGCAGCTATGACCCGCGATGGCGCGGTGGTATCGCTGGCGGGAAGGACAGGGCCATGTCGTTGTTTCAGCAGGGGCTTAGCGTCATGAGGACAGCCGACCTCGAGCATCTTGACGCCACGCCGACCGACCGGCCAGCTGGCGACAACGAGGCGCACGCGCCCGGCCGGATCTGCGCGAAGTGCGGTCATCTCATCGAGGCGGCCCAGCCGGCTCGTAAGCGCCGTGAGTCCGACTGGGTGCACGAGACCTGCCCCGAGTAGCCCGCCCGGATGGACGGGCCCAGCCGCGAGGCCGACTAAAGGCGGCCTGAGCCGGTGGCCGCACGAGACGGTGGTGACAGTCCGTAATAGCGTCGTCGCTTTCCTGTGATTTTGCTGGGACTCCTTGTCCGCTCATTGACCTGTTCACCGCTGCTCGTAGACACTCGGCGCCAACTGGGTGAAAGGAGCGCCGATGCGCCGGTTGGTCCGCCCTTCCCGTCTTGCCAGTCCGGCTCTCGCCGCCCTCTCCCTGACGACCGCCGCGCTCGCCCTGACCGGGATGAGCGGGTCGGGTGCTCAGGCCGCGGTCACGGCCCGCCCGGCGACAGCCAGCAAATCGCCCGCCCAGAAGTGGACCAAGATCTCCGCGGACACCGGGCTCAGCATCGCGTCGGCTGGCCTGCTGCGGACCAGCGACGGCCGGCTGCACGTCGCCTGGCCGAGCTTCGACAAGAACGGCACGTACTCGCTGCACTACAGCACGGTCGGCGGCAAGGCGAAGCTGCTGGACACCGGCACCATCTTCAAGGACTGGGGCGGCATCTCGGCCTACCCGAGGCTGGTCGCCACGGCTGGCGGCGGCATCAGGCTGGTCTTCGCCGGCGGTAACAACCAGGGCGGCAGCCCGTTCAACCTCGGCGCGATGTACACGGCGACCAGCAGTTCCGCCGGCACCGGCTGGACGCTGGTGAACGGCTCGATGTCGGCGTCTGAGCACGTCCCGCTGACCGACACGAGCGCGGCGACGCAGACCAACGGCACGCCAGTCGCGGCCTGGTCAGCGACCACGGCGCTTGATTACCACATCGGCGTGGACGGGAACATCCCAAGCAAGGGCCCCGACCTCTCGCTCGGCGTCGGTGCCGACGGTGACGTGACCGGGCCCACGCTCGTACGGGGCAGCGACGGCGGGATCTACGCGGCCTGGTTCAACTCCTCGGGCACCTCCAGCCAGGGCTACTGGGTGGCCAAGCTGCTGCCGTCGCCGACGGCGAAAGTCAAGGCGCCGTCCTCGGGCGGGACGGGCGGGGGCAACAACCAGCCGGGCCGGTCGGTCGCGTTCGCAGCCAGGGCTGGCGGCGGTGAGTACCTGGCCTACTGCGTGCTCAGCAAGACCAGGAACTGCGCCCACATCGACCTGTGGCGCGACGGCACGGCCAAGGCCGTGGTGGTGCCGGGCTCGGGCACAGGATCTGCGCAGTACGCCGCCATCGCGTCCGGCCGGGACGGGCACCTGTGGGTGCTCTGGTACGACGAGGGCCTGAACAAGATCAGGATCGTCCGGACGAACGCGGCCGCCACCAGGTTCGGCCCGGTCCTGACCATCGCCGGGCCGCCCAAGCTCGGTGAGCTGGACGGCTTGCAGGCCGAGAGCAGCGCCGGCCCGCTCGACGTGGTCGCACTGGCCCAGCAGAGCGCCAACGGCTCGACCCCGGCGTACTGGGACACCCAGGTGCTGCCCGCCCTGACCATCAGGGCCTCGAAGTCGAGCGTCAGCAACGGCAAGGCGGCCACGATCACGTTCACCGTGACCGACACAGGGAGCGCGGTCGCCGGGGCCACGGTCAAGTTCCTCGGCACCAGCGCCAAGACCAACGCCAAGGGCGTCGCCAAGTTCACGGTCAAGAAGGGCACGGCCAGGGGCAGCCACGTCGCGACCGCGACCAGGAACGGGTACGCCCCGGCGAGGTTCACGGTGAAGGTGACGTAGCGCGCGGCCGCGAGCCGGACCGGGGCCACCGGTCGGGTCCGGCCGTCGCGGTCAGCCCTTCCTTTCAGCCCTTCGCCGCTATGGCGTTCCGCAGGGCCGTGTAGCTTGCCTTGGCCGCCCCGGCGGCGGTGCGGACGCCGAAGTACTCGCGCGGCCCGTCCGCGCTGGCCTGCTGGTCCTGGAACGTGTAGATGAAAGCCGGGCCCAGCCAGGACAGGGCCTTCTCGTTCCGCACGACCTCGGTGACCTCCCTGGCCTGCAGGCACTGATCGTCGTGACCGCGCAGCCGCAGCGGCGGCGGCGCGGACGAGCAGGTCGCGGTCGCGCCGCCGCCGCCGGTCGGCGCGCCGACCTCGGTGATCCAGATCGGGGTGGCGGCGTCGCCGTGCGCGGCCATGATCGAGCGGATGCTTGGCTTCGTCTGTCCCATCTGGGACCAGGCCGACCAGTGCTCGTACTGGTCGGGCAGGGCCGGGAACGAGTACGGATGGTAGCCGAGGGCGTCGAAGTAGCCTTTCGCCCCGTCCCTGTACAGGTCGCGGAGGAACGTCAGCGCCGAGACGTCGGTGCCGTTGTCCGTCTCTGGGGCCAGGCCACCGGAGATGACGATGACGCGCGGGTCGACGGCCTTGATGGCGACGTAGGAGTCCTTGAGCATGCGGGCGTAGAAGGCGGGGTCGGGGGCCGGGTGCCAGAACTGGACGTTGTTGGGCTCGTTCCAGATCTCCTCGGCGCTGATCCCCGAGCCGAAGTGCCTGGCGATCGCGGCCGCGTAGGTCGCGAACAGCTCGGGGCTGGCCGGCTGGCACTTGTCATCGGCGGCCTTGCAGCCCCTGGCGCTGGCCCAGCGCGTGGAGTAGTCGGCCTGCGCGTCCACGTGAATGCCGTCGGCGTCCGCCTCGGCGACGGCCCGGTCATACAGCGCCCAGTGGTAGGAACGGGCCCGCGTCGGCTGCACAACGGACCACGAGACGTCGATCCTGATCCAGGTGATGCCGAGCGCCCTGAACTCCCTGAGCCAGGCCAACTGCTCGCGGCGGCGCAGGAACGGGAAGACCGGCACGCTGAACCCGATGCCCTTCACCCCCGCCGTGACCGGCGCGGTGCCGCCGCCCCGGAAAGTGACCGGGCCTGAGCCAGGATCCGAGCCAGGACCGGAGCGGCCTCCGGCGCCGCAGCCGGCCACGACCGCGACCGCGACAACGCAGGCCAGTGCGGCGATGCGGCGGCCCTTACGAGCAGGCCGCGCGCTCAGAACAGCGTCATCTCCTCGCGCCTGGTGCCGCGCAGCGCCTCGTAGTCGAGGGTCACGCAGCGGATGCCGCGGTCGGTTGCCAGCACCCGCGCCTGCGGCTTGATCTCCTGGGCGGCGAACACGCCCTGCACCGGGGCCAGCAACGGATCCCGGTTCAGCAGTTCCAGGTACCTGGTCAGCTGCTCGACCCCGTCGATCTCGCCGCGCCGCTTCACCTCGATGGCCACGCTGATGCCCTGGGCGTCCCTGCACATGATGTCGACCGGGCCGATCGCGGTCGGGAACTCGCGCCTGACCGTGCGCCAGCCATCCCCGAGCACCTCGGGCTGGGCCGCCAGCAGTTCCTGCAGGTGGGCCTCGACGCCGTCCTTGACCAGGCCAGGATCGGTGCCCAGGGGATAGGAGGTATCGGAGATGACCTCCTCGATGTGCACGGTGAGCTGCTCGCCCGACTTGCCGGTCACGACCCACTCGGCGCGCGAGTCGGCGAGCGAGGTCTGCGCCAGGCGGCACGGCGGCGACATCCAGTTCAGCGGCTTGTAGCTGCCGCCGTCGCTGTGCACGAGGACCGAGCCATCGGCCTTGACCATGATGAGGCGGGTCGCGAGAGGAAGATGAGCACTGAGCCGGCCAGCGTAGTCCACGCTGCACCTGGCGATCACGAGTCGCACGCCCGTCACTCTACCGACGGGCGGCGCGAGTGCGCGCGCCCAAACCGGGTACGCGGATACCGAACGCGCGGAGGACGGTCCCAAGGAGGTGCCATGGCCACGGCCAAGCAGAAGGATGCCGCCAGGCAGAACATCGCCAAGGCCCGTGAAGTGCAAAGCGAGCGGGCGCACGGCGAGGACATCCCGAGGGAAAGCGAGGGGCTCAGCACGGCCGAGAAGGACAAGCTCGCGGACTCCGAGTTCGCGTTTCCGCGGCAGCGCAAGGAACCGCTGACCGACGCCCGCCACGTCCGCACCGCGATCGCGCGGTTCGACCAGGTCGAGGGCGTCAGCGACGCCGACAGGGACGAGGCCTGGCAGCGGATCCTCGCGGCAGCGAAGCGATTCGACGTCGAGGTCTCGGAGTCGAGCTGGCACGACCTGGCCCACGGCGGCGACGACAGCGCAGGCTGAGCTCGCCGGGGCGGGCTCGCCCGGCTGGTTTATTTGCATAGAATGTGCAGGTCTTCGGCAGCCGGCGGTGACGAGTGAGCGTCCCTGACGCGGTAATCGTGGGCTCGGGCCCGAACGGCCTCGCGGGCGCGCTGACCCTGGCCAGGGCCGGGCTGAAGGTCGCCGTCATCGAGGGAGCGGCCGACGCCGGTGGAGGCTGCCGGACCGCCGAGGTGACGTTGCCTGGCTTCCTCAACGACGTGTGCTCGGCCGTGCATCCCCTGGCCGCCGCCTCGCCGTTCTTCGCCAGCCTGGACCTCGCCGGGCGGGGGGTCAGGCTGCTGGTGCCGCCGGTCGCGGTCGCGCACCCACTGGACGACGGCACCGCCGGCGCCATCAGCGGGTCGGTCGAGGACACCGCGAGCTTGCTCGGGGCCGGCGCGAAAGCGTACCGGCACCTGATGGCCCCGCTGGTGCGCGACAGCGACGCCATCCTGGCGCTCACGCTCGCGCCGCTGCGGTCGCTGCCAGGCCAGCCGGTCGCGGCGGCGAGGTTCGGGCTGCAGGGCCTGCTGCCCGCGACCGTGCTCGCCGGGCGGCTGGCGACCCCGCAGGCACGGGCGCTGCTGGCCGGGGTCGCCGGGCACTCGCTCCGGCCGTTGTCGGCCCCGCTGACCGGCGCGTTCGCGCTGACGCTGATGACCTTGGCGCATACCACGGGGTGGCCGGTGGTGGCGGGCGGCAGTGCCGGGCTGATCGGGGCGATGACCGCGGAGCTGGCCGAGCTTGGCGGCAGCGTGGCGACCGGGCAGTGGGTCGAGCGGCTTGATGACCTCCCCGCCGCGAGGATCACGCTGCTTGACGTGACGCCCAGGCAGTTGCTGAGCCTGGCCGGGGACCGGCTGCCAGCCGGATACCGGCGGGCGATGCGCCGCTTCGCCTACGGCCCAGGCGTCTGCAAGGTCGACTGGGCGCTGTCAGGCCCGGTCCCCTGGCGGGCGGAGGCGTGCCGGGAGGCGGCGACCGTGCACGTCGGCGGCACGCTGGCGCAGGTGGCCCGCAGCGAGGCGCAGGTCAACGCCGGGCAGCATCCCGAGCAGCCGTTCTGCCTCGTGTCCCAGCCTGGCGTGGTGGACCCCAGCCGGGCGCCGGCTGGCAAGCAGACGCTCTGGGGCTACTGCCACGTGCCGGCCGGCTCAGACGTCGACATGGCGGACCGGATCGAGGGGCAGATCGAGCGGTTCGCGCCAGGCTTCCGCGACCTGATCCAGGCCAGGTCGGTCCGCACCGCGAAGGACATGGAGCACTACAACCCCGGCTACGTGGGCGGCGACATCACGGCCGGGGCGGCGACCGTGCGCCAGACGATCGGCCGGCCGACGCTGCGGCCGAACCCGTACCGGACGCCGCTTGATGACGTGTACCTGTGCTCGGCCTCGACCCCGCCGGGGGCGGGCGTGCACGGCATGTGCGGCCTGTGGGCCGCCAGGACAGCGCTGCGGGACCAGGGGCTTAGCGCCGCGCCTGGCTGAACCTCGGCCAGGACTGGATCAGCGCGGCGACGGCGTCGTAGCGGGCGCCGGCGTTGGGCGGCACGTCGGTGCCCCGCTCGGCGGCCAGGGCCAGCGGCGTGGCCAGCCTGCGCAATGCCTCCATCAGCAGCATCGAGGGCCAGACCGCCTGCTCCACGTCGGTCAAGGCGGACCGGTCAGGCCGGCCTGAGCGGTCAAGGGCCGCGTCGAAGCTGGCCCAGATGACGTCCACGTCCGGCTCGGGGTGGGCGTGCACGAAGCACCAGTACACCGCGGTCGCGGCCGCGAAGACGACCGGCTGGTAGTGCGGGGTGAAGTCGACGAAGGCCACGACCTCGTCGCCGTCCATGAGCACGTTGTCGGGCGCGACGTCGCCGTGCACGAGCTGGCGGGGGAGCGAGCGGATCAGCGACAGCGAGCTCTCCACCTGGCCAAGCGCCGTCGCGACCACGCGCCCGCCGCTGCCTGGCGGCCCGAACCGGTCGAACAGCCCAGGCAGCTCGCCGAACAGGTAGTCCGCGGTCGTCACCCTGGTCCAGATCGTGTCGGCCTGCGCTACCTCGGGCGGCACGGCGACGTCGGCCAGCGCCACATGGTAAGCGGCGAGGTAGCGCATGATCGCGAGGGCCTGGGCCCTAGTCGGGCGCAGGTAGAGCGCGCCGGGCAGGAGCTCGGCCGCGGTAAACCCGGAGTCGCTGACCAGGCCGCCAGCCAGCGTCCGCAGCGGCCCGGCCTGCCGCAGGCCCGCCTTGGCCAGCACCTGGGCGGCTTCCTCGGCGAGCTCGAGGTGGGCGCCATCGTCGGCCGGCTTGAGCACGAACACGCCGCTGCTGGTGGTGACCCGCATAACCTCGGCACCACCGCCCGACAGGGCGCTGACGTCGATGAACCGCCCAAACCCGAACTCATTCGCGATCCGCTCATAGTCCGGCACGGGCCACACCTTACGACAGTCACGGCCATGCTGACTCGCGATGCCTGCAAGCCGCCCGCGGACGCTTCCCCGGCCGTCGGCTCATGCCGCCTCGCTCGATAATGTCTCGATATGGAGATTCACGCGGTTGGCGTCATCGGCCTCGGCACCATGGGCGCCGGGATAGCCGAGGTATTCGCGCGCGGCGGCTGCCCGGTCACGGCCGTCGAGGTGGACCCGCAAGCCCTGGCCAAGGGCATGGCGACCCTGGGCGCCTCGCTGGACCGGGCGGTCAGCGACCTGGCCCGCCGGCTCGGCAAGACGCCGGTCCAGGTCACCGACCGGGTCGGCTTCGTCGCCAACGCGCTGCTGCTGCCGTACCTGAACCACGCCGCCAGGCTGCTCGAGACCGGCTACGCCAGCCGGGAGGACATCGACCTGGCGATGACCAGGGGGGCCGGGCTGCCGATGGGCCCGCTGGCCTTGCTCGACCTGATCGGCCTCGACACCTCGCTCGCCATCCTCGAGGTGCTGCAACGCGAGTTCGGCGGCACGCGCTGCACCCCGGCCCCGTTGCTGCGCAGGCTGACCGACGCGGGCCGGCTCGGCCGCAAGACCGGGGCCGGGTTCTACGAGTACCAGCAGCCGGCTGCCGTCACGGCTGACTCATCGGACTTTGATGCAGCAAATGGCGCGGCTGCTCCCGGCACGGTGACGCTGATCGACCCGGCGGCTGGTCCCACGGTGTCGGCCAGGGGGGACGACCCCCCGGATCCCCCCGTCAGCGGCCAGCGCGCGGCCGAGACCGTCGGCCTGCACTTGGTCAGCGACGGGCTTGAGGACACGGGGCTCGCCGAGCTGGTGCCGAGCCCGCTGACGTCGGCCCGGGCCTTGTCCGCGGCCCGCGAGCTCGTCGCCAAGCTCGGGCGCACTGCCGTGCTCGCGCCCGACCGGCCTGGGCTGCTCGTGGGCGGGCTGCTCTACCCGCACCTGCGCGACGCCGCCGCGATGGTCGCCGACGGCTACGCGACGCCGGCCGACATCGACGCGGCCATGACGCTCGGCTGCGGGTATCCCCGCGGGCCGATCCGGCTGCTCGTCGAGATCGGCCTCGAGCAGGCGGTCGAGGTGCTCGACGCGATGCACGCGGGCTACGGCGACCCGGCCTTCGCGCCGCCGCCGATGCTGCGGCAGTACGCGCAGGCGGGCCTGGCCCTGGCCGGCCCCCCGGGCGACCACGGGTAACTGTCGCGATGAGCCCGAGGAAGGCAGGCCGCCTTCCTGATGACGTCCCCCGCCGACCCCGCCGGGCGGGACGCGCGCAGGCGGCCAAGCCCAAGAACGATGAAGACTCGCCGGTCCGGCTCGGCCCGCCCCAGCTGCAGGAGTGGCCCGACGGCGACTGGGTGGTCAGGTCGGTGCCCGGCGCGGCGGCGGTCAAGCAGTACCGCTGCCCTGGCTGTGACCAGGAGATCTGGTCGGGCACGCCGCACGTCGTGGTCTGGCCGGCGGATGAGCAAGGCTTGGAGATGCGCAGGCACTGGCACAGTGCGTGCTGGCAGCGACGGCCACGGCGGCCAGGATCTTATCGGTAAAGGGGAGCGATGACTGACGAGGTGACCGGGGCGGCCGAGGCGGCCGAAGCGGCCGGGCCGGGCGAGGCGGTCGAGATCCGGGCGGCGACGGTGCTGCCGGCCAGGCGCGAGGAAATCGTGCTGCGTACCAGCGACGGGATCGACCTGGTCGGCGAGCTGGCCCGGCCGCTGGGCCATGACCCGGTCGCGACGCTGGTCACGCTGCATCCGTTGCCGACCCAGGGCGGCATGATGGACAGCCACGTGCTGCGCAAGGCCGCCTACCGGCTGCCCGCGCTGGCCGACCTCGCCGTGCTCAGGTTCAACACCAGGGGCACCAGTTCGGAGCGCGGCACCAGCGGCGGCGCGTTCGAGGGCGGCCAGGGCGAGGGCAAGGACGTGGCCGCCGCGATCGAGTTCGCGCGGGCCGCCGGGCTGCCCAGGCTCTGGCTGGTCGGCTGGTCGTTCGGGACCGAGCTGGCGCTGCTGTGGGGCGACCTTCCTGGCGTGGAGGGGGCGATCCTGCTGTCGCCGCCGCTGCACCGGGCCGGCGACGCCGTGCTTGACCGGTGGGCCGCCAGCGGCAAGCGGCTGGTCGCGCTGATCCCCGAGCTGGACGACTACCTGCGGCCGGCCGACGCGCGGGCCAGGTTCGCGCGGGTCCCGCAGGCGGAGGTGATCGCGGTCCCCAAGGCGAAGCACCTGTGGGTAGGTGAGACTTACGTCCGTATCGTGCTGAATGAGATCGTGCGGCAGGTCAATCCGAGTGCCTGGCCGCTTCCCACCGAGTGGAAGGACCGGCCGTGAGCCTATTCGACCTGACCGGCAAGACGGCGTTCGTCACCGGGGCCTCGCGCGGCATCGGCCGCGTGATGGCAGTAGCGCTCGCGCAGGCGGGCGCGGACGTGGCGCTGGTGGCGCGGACCGCCGAGGGCCTCGCCGACACCGCCGATGACGTCGAGGCGGCCGGCCGCAAGGCCGTGGTCATCCCGGCCGACGTGACCGACCAGCCGGCCGTCGTCGCCGCGGTCGCCGCCGCGATCGACCAGCTCGGGCACGTCGACATCGTGATCAACAACGCGGGCGGCTCGAACTTCATGGTCGGCTTCCGTGACCTGCGGCTGTCCGGCTGGGACAAGCTGATGACGCTGAACCTGAGCTCCGCCGTCTACGTGTGCCACGCGTTCGCGCCGCACCTGCTCGAGCGCGGCTCCGGCTCGGTGATCAACGTGGCCTCGGTGGCCGGGGTCGCGTCGGCCCCGCTGATCAGCCCCTACGGCGCGGCCAAGGCCGGCCTGATCTCGCTCACCAAGTCGCTCGCGGTGGAGTGGGCGGCCGACGGGGTGCGGGTGAACGCGCTATGTCCCGGCTGGACCGCGACCGAGCTGAACCGCAACCTATGGGGCGACCCGGTCGCCGGGCCCGCGACGGTCGCGACCGTCGCGATGAGGCGCTGGGCGCGACCGGAGGAGATGGCCGGGCCCGCGGTCTTCCTGGCCAGCGACGCCTCCTCGTACCTGACCGGCCAGACGATCATCGTGGACGGCGGCCAGACGATCAGTCCCTAGCGTGTTGGAGCACAGCTGATTGTTGCTTCGTAACGGAAGGCCCCGGCGCTTCGCGCCGGGGCCTTCCGCACCGCTGTTTGCAGCACAGCTGGGCCGATGCTTACTCGGTCCACCACTCCTCTTCGCCGTCGGCCGGCTTGCCGTTGGCCTGCTTCTGCTCGGTCTTCGACGCCGTGGCCGAGCGCGAGCTTGACACGCCGCCGCCGCCGTTGGCCGGGGCCGCCGCGACCGCACGGGCCGGGGCCGGAGCGGCCTGGAGCGCGGGCGCCGCCGCAGCGGCGCTGGCGAGGCCAGCGGCTCCTGGGCCAAGCAGCTGGCTGATCTGGGACAGGTGGGCCTGGACCGTCTCGTACTGCTTGTTGGCCTGGTCGACCCGCTGCTGGGCGGCGTTGGCGTGACGGTCGGCCTCGGCCTTGGCCTCGGCGAGGAACTGCTCCGCCTGCGCCTTGGCCTGAGCCAGGATGTCGTCCGCGTTCTTCTTGGCGCTGCTGACCAGCTGCTTGGCGTGGTCGTCGGCGTCGCGACGGGTCTGCTCGGCCTGAGCGCTCGCCTTGCTGGCGCGCTGCTCGGCGGTCGACGCGCGCTGCTCGGCCTCGGAGACCAGCCGCTGGGTCGCGGCCTGCGCGGCGGCCAGCCGCTCGGCCTCCTGGCGCTCGGCCTCCTCGCGGCGGGACGCGAGCTGGATGTCGAACTCGGCCTCGGCCTGAGCCCGCTGGGCTTCGCTCTCTTCCAGGATGCGCTGGGCTTGGCTGCGCATCTCGTCGGCCTGGCGCTTGGACGTGGTGAGGATCTCGTCCCGCTCGCGCTTGGACGACGCCTTCATCTGCGCGACCTCGCGCTCGGTCGTCGTGCGCAGCTTGGCGATCTCACGCTCGACGGCGGCGCGCTTCTCGGCGACCTCGTGGTCCACCATCGCCCGCAGCTTGGCGACCTCGCGCTCGGTCGTCGACGTCAGCTCGTCCGACTCGCGCCGCGCGGTGGTGCGGATGCTGTCCGCCTCGCGCTCGGCCGAGCCACGCAGGTCGTCGGTCTCGCGCTTGGCGTTGGCACGCAGCTCGGCGGTCTCGTTCTCGGCGCCCGCCCGCAGTTCGGCCGCGTCGACCTTGGCGGAAGCCAGCACCTGACTGGCTTCAGTCCTCGCTTCCTGGAGGATCTCGTCGCGCTGCTCCTCAGCGAGCCTGAGCAGCTGCTCAATCCTGGAGCCAAGGCCCGAGTAGGTCGGGCGCTCCTGCTCCTGCATCTGCCGATGCGCGTAGGCAAGCTCCTGCTTGAGCGCTTGCTCGTTCTCGCGGAGCGCGCGAAGCTCGCCGTCCTTCTTCTTGAAGAACGACTCGACCTCTTCCTGGTCGTATCCGCGCATCTTCTGGGAGAACCGCGGCGGCTGGTCGTCATCGAAGAACGTACCGAGCTGAGCATTGATATCGGGCTGCATGTCGCCTAATCCTGGATAGCCGGGGGTTTTGCGTCCTAGGACCTGTCTGCCCGGGACATCGGTGGTCGGCGCGACTTACCTGCTGCCAGTCGACACGCTGCCGCTTGCCACGCTGGCAGCGCCCCCACCAGACACCAGGGTCGCAGCCCGCAGGCCACTTCACGTTTCCCGGTGTCTGGCAGCGTACTCCGCCGCTACGGAGTTGGTGGCGTGTTCGCTGCTGCTCGTGGCGTAGCTCACGAATTAATTGCAGTTGCCCGCCTTGCCGGGCCGCCGTTACCTGTTTGTGGTGGCGTCAGCAGCAGCGGATTGGACCAGTTCGGTCAGGACTCCGCCGATATCGCTGGGGTGCGCGAACGCGATCGAGGCCCCCATCGAGCCATGCCTTGGCCGCTTGTCGAGCAGCCTGACCCCGGCCGCGGCAAGCGACGCCATGGCCGCGTTGATGTCAGCCACGCCGTAGCCCACGTGGTGCACGCCCTCGCCCCGCCGGTCCAGGAACTTGCCGACCGGCGTGTCCGGATGCAGCGGCTCAAGCAGCTGCACGTACGACCCCCCGGGACGCGGCGCGCCGTCGGTGACGGCCAGCATCGCCTCCTTGACGCCCTGCTCCTCGTTGGTCTCCATGGCGACCACCGTGAGGCCGAACACCGACTCGTAGAACACCACTTTCGCCGCCAGGTCACGGCAAGCGATCCCGACGTGGTCGATCCGGGTAAGCATGCGTTCTCTCCTGACCGCCCAACCGGCGCAAGCCAACCCTGCGATTATCCGGCACCCCCCGGCACCCCCCGACCGCGCCCCGACCGCCCCCCGACCGCGCCCCGACCGCGCCCCGACCGCGCCCCGACCGCCCCGCTCCCCGGCCCGTGCTACCGGCTCCCGGCTCCCGGCCCCTGCCCCCCGCCGCTCCCCGCCATCCGAAATCGGATTATCCAATTTCGGATTATCCGATTTCGGGCTGTCTCTGGAGCTGGGCGCGGGGGATTGGCGACGGGCTGAAGTATCGTTGCAGGCATGGGTGAGGTGGTAATAACCGGTGGCGCTCGGACGCCGATCGGGCGGTTGCTCGGCTCGCTGAGCGACTTCAGCGGGGCGGAGCTTGGCGGGATCGCGATCAAGGCGGCGCTTGGGCGAGCCGGGGTCAGCGGGGACCAGGTCGACTACGTGATCATGGGCCAGGTGCTGCAGGCGGGGGCGGGGCAGATTCCCTCCCGCCAGGCGGCGGTCGCGGGCGGCATCCCGATGACCGTGCCCTCGCTCACCATCAACAAGGTCTGCCTGTCCGGCCTGGACGCGATCGCGCTCGCCGCGCAGCTGATCAGGGCCGGGGAGTTCGACGTGGTCGTGGCGGGCGGGATGGAGTCCATGACCGCCGCCCCGCACCTGCTGCCCGGCTCAAGGAAGGGCTTCAAGTTCGGGTCGGCGGCGCTCATCGACGCGATGGCGCTGGACGGGCTGACCGACGCGTTCGATCACCTGTCGATGGGCGAGTCGACCGAGCGGCATAACACCAGGCTCGGGATCAGCCGGGCCGAGCAAGACGAGTTCTCGGCCCGGTCGCACGAGCGGGCCGCGGCCGCGATCAAGAACGGGCTGCTGGCCGAAGAGATCGTGCCTGTGCCGGTGCCGCAGCGGCGGGGCGACCCGGTGACCTTCGACACCGACGAGGGCGTGCGGGCCGACACCACCATCGAGACCCTTGGCAAGCTGCGGCCGAGCTTCACCGCCGACGGCACGATCACGGCCGGCTCGGCGTCGCAGATCTCGGACGGGGCCTGCGCGGTCGTGGTGATGTCGGAGGCGGCCGCTAGGGCCGCCGGGGCGACCGTGCTCGCGACAGTAGGCGACCACGGAGTGGTCGCCGGCCCTGACAATTCTTTGCATAGCCAGCCTTCTCGCGCGATCCAGCGGGCGCTGAGTAAGTCAGGTCGGTCCGTGTCCGACCTGGACCTGGTCGAGATCAATGAGGCGTTCGCGGCGGTCGCCATCCAGTCGATGCGAGACCTTGGAATTGGTCCCGACATCGTCAACGTGAATGGCGGGGCCATCGCGCTCGGCCACCCGATCGGGATGTCGGGCGCGCGGATCGCCCTGCACCTCATTTACGAGCTGGAGCGGCGGGGCGGCGGGCTCGGCGCGGCCGCCTTGTGCGGCGGCGGCGGGCAGGGTGATGCCTTGCTGCTGAGCGTGCCCGCGCCGGCCGGCGCCTGACGCTGGTGGCGGACTCGCGGGCGGACGAGCTGATCGCCGCCGCCCAGCGCGGTGATCCCAGGTCACTGGCCCGGCTGATCTCGCTGGTGGAGAACGGCACGGAGCAGCTGCGCTCGGTGATGCGGGCGGTCGCGCCGCACACAGGGAAGGCGCGGGTCATCGGGCTCACGGGCGCGCCCGGCGTCGGCAAGTCGACCGTGACCGACCAGCTCGTCCGGGCCTACCGGGCGGCCGGCCTGCGGGTCGGGGTGCTCGCGGTCGATCCGACGTCGCCGTTCTCCGGCGGCGCGCTACTCGGCGACCGGGTGCGGATGGCGGACCACGCGACCGACTCGGGCGTGTTCATCAGGTCGATGGCGAGCCGCGGGCACCTGGGCGGGCTGTCGTGGTCGGCGCCCCAGGCGTTGCGGATCCTGGACGCGGCCGGGTTCGACGTGGTCTGCGTCGAGACCGTCGGGGTCGGGCAAGCTGAGGTGGAGATCGCCGGGCTGGCCGACACGACGATCGTGGTCATGGCGCCTGGGCTCGGCGACTCGATCCAGACCGCCAAGGCCGGCATCCTGGAGATCGCGGACATCTTCGTCGTCAACAAGAACGACCGCCCTGGCGCCAGCGACGTGGCCAGGGACTTGCGAGCCATGCTCGCGATGTCGGGGACCGGGCAGGGGGCCGGGGCAGGCTGGAGGCCGCCGATCGTGCTGGCGGCCGCCGCCTCTGGTGCGGGGATCGATGACCTGGTGGCCAGGCTGGAGGAGCACTGGGTCTGGCTCGCGGAATCTGGGCAGCGCGCCGAGCGCCGGCTCGCGCGGGCGCGCGAGGAGATCTCTGCGATCGCGGTCGCCGACATCAGGCGCCGCCTCGGTGGCCTGCCAGGCGGGTCCCGCCTCGACGACTTGGCCGAGCAGGTCGCGGCAGGCAAGCTCGACCCCTATTCAGCCGCCGACGACCTCCTAGCCGGCTGACCCCATCCAGGGCGGCGGTCGGCTCGCGGTGGCCGGCTCGCAGCACGAGGAACTCGATGTCGTTCTCGCAACATCAAAATGCCCCTGCTGTGATCCAGAGCCATTTCGCCGCGGGCCAGCCAGGCTCACCCCCCGCGCCTGCGCCCACGCCCGGCGCATCAGGGGCACTTTGGTGCTGCCCTGGCGGCATCAAAGTGCCCCTGATGCGTTCGGGGATCTGGCGCGGGGTCGGGCGAAGTTCCCTGATCAAGAGTTGGGCGTGATCACGGAAAAGTGGGCGGGGGCTTCTGCGAGTGGATCGTGATCACGGGAGTCGCGTGGGCAGAGTCTTGCCGCCCGCCATGATCTAGGAAGAGCGCGGGGGCGGCTGCTGCCAGTCGATCATGATCACGGAAAGCGCGTGGGGCGAGCCTTGTCGCCCGCCATGATCACGGAACTTGGCGGGGCTCGCGGAGCGCTTGCGGACGTCCGTGATCATGAACGACGAAGGATCGCGGAAATCCGCCTGGCTCAATCACCCCGAGCAGGTCTCCGTGATCAAGGTCCGATCCTCATCACGGAGAGCTGATCGGGTAATAACCCAGCGTATTACCGCTATCCCAAGCGGCGCATGATCACGGAACCACGTGGGGGTGGATCCGCGCCGCGAGTCGGCCTGAGGCGCTGGGTGGACCTTTGATGTCGTTTCTGCGACAGCGATGTGCCCGTGGGGGCGTGGGGGCGGCGCGGGCGTGGGCGCGGCGCGGGCGGCGACTGCTCGTCAGAGGTGCGATGACTGGCGGCGGGTTAGGGCGCGGTCGAAGAGGGTGCTGACGGCCTGGCCGGCGCCGGCGCCGATGAGGGCGCCGGCGATGGTGTCGCCGGGGTAGTGCACGCCGGTGTGGACGCGAGAGTAGGCGACGCCCCCGGCCAGGAACTGGATCGCGATCGCGAGCCAGGGGTCGTCCCTGCTTACGGCCGTGGCGAAGGCGAACGCCGACGCTGAGTGACCGGACGGGAACGAGGTCGAGGCTGGCATGGCCACGTAGCGCTGGCCGGGAACGCCTGCGCCCTCGCGGTCGGGGCGGTGGCGGGTCGAGAACGGCTTGACCCCCAGGTTCACGACCGCGGAGGTCACGCCGATGGCGAGCACACCCCTGGCCGCCGCCTGGCGGCCCGCCGGGCCGGTCAGGCTGAGGCCGCCGGCGATGCCGAGCCACAGCAGGGAGTGGTTGGCGGAGTTGGAGAGCCTGCGCATCGCGACGTCGAGGGCGGGGGTCGGCACCTTGGCGATCGCCGCGTAGACCTCGCGGTCGAGGGCGCCGGCCTGATGGAGCGCGTCCGCCAGTCGCTGCCGGACCGGCTCGAGGCCGCCAAGCAAGCCGAGGCCGCCTAGTGAACCGAGGCC
>DATKFV010000176.1:0-50759 GCA_035511035.1 Streptosporangiaceae bacterium | reverse complement strand
GGACGGCGAAGGGGGCGTCCAGGAGGGCGAGGAGGTCGACCTCGGCGTTGTCGGCTTGGAGGCGGCGGGCTAGCTCGTAGGCGATCACGCCGCCCATGGACCAGCCCGCGAGGCGGTACGGACCCTGCGGGAAGGCCGTGCGGATCATCGTCAGGTAGTCCCGCACCAGGTCAGCCAGCGACGACGGGGTGCTGCCTTGCTTGGTGAGCCCGGGGGCTTGCAGGCCTAAGGGGCTGTAGCGGTCGGCGAGCGCGGCGGCGAGCGGTGCGTAGTCGGTGATCGTGCCGCCGATGGCGTGGATCAGGATCAGCGGTGGCCTGCTGGTGTCGGCGCTGAGCGGCGTCAGCGGGCCGGCGGCCGCGGCGGAGGCGCTGCCCAGGTGCGCGGCGAGCCGCCGCGCAGTCGGGTGCAGGAACACGATGGCCGGCGACAGCGGCGCGTCCACGTACTCGGTCATGAGGTCGAGGAGCTGCATGACTTGCAGGGAGTTGCCGCCGAGGTCGAAGAAGTCGTCGGCCGGGCCGACCCCCTCCCGTTGCAGGACGGTGCTGAACGAGCCGGCCAGCTTGGTCTCGAGCGGGCTGGCGGGCGAAGGCGCGGTGTCGGGCTCTCGGCCCGCGACGTCAGGAGCGGGCAGGGCGGCGCGGTTTATTTTGCCGCTCGAATTAAGGGGGAAGTCAGCCAGCACCACGAACTGCGCGGGGACCATGTAGGCGGGCAGGACGGTGGCCAGGTGGGCGCGCAGGTCGGCCGGAGCGGGCACGCGCTGACCGGGAGCCGGGCGGAGGTACGCGACGAGTTGCTTGTCGCCGGCCGGGCTGGTGGTGACCGTGGCGACGACCTGGGCGACGACCGGAAGGGCCGCGAGCGCCGTCTCGATCTCGCCCAGCTCGATCCGCAGGCCGCGGACCTTGACCTGATGGTCGGTGCGTCCGAGGTAGACGATCGCGCCGTCGGGCCGGCGGCGGACGAGATCCCCGGTCTTGTAGAGCCGGCCGCCGGGCCTGAACGGGTCGGGGATGAAGCGCGCCTGGGTCAGGTCGGGCCGGTTCAGGTAGCCGCGGGCGACGCCGGCCCCGCCGATGTGCAGCTCGCCGGTCACCCCGACCGGGACCGGGTGCAGGGCGGAGTCAAGGACGTAGGCCTGGTAGTTGGCCGAGGGCAGGCCGATCGGCGGCGGCAGCTTGGTGGCCGCGGTGACCTCGCCGTAGGTGGCGATCACCGCGGTCTCGGTCGGCCCGTAGGCGTTCACGAAGGTCAGGCCTGGCCGCACCCACCGGGTCGCGAGCTCGGAAGGCAGTTCCTCCCCGGCCGCCAGCAACGTGCGCAGCGCCGGGAACTCGTAGCCGGTCAGCAGGTTGAGCACGGCCGGAGGGAGGCACGCGAAGGTGACGCCCGAGTCCCGCATCAGCCCGGCCAGCCGGCGCGGGCTATGGAGGGTGTCGGCGTGGCCGAGCACCACCTTGGCCCCGGCCAGCAACGGCACGAACATGTCCATGACCGACACGTCGAAGGTGTAGGCCGCGAACTGGAGCACGACGTCGTCCGGGCCGATCCGCCACGGCTCGATCATGCTCCAGGCGAAGTTGGCGGCCTGGCGATGCTCGATTACGACGCCCTTGGGCTGGCCGGTCGACCCCGACGTGTAGATCACGTAGGCCACGTTCGCCGGGGTCACCTGGGATGCCGCCGGGCGGGCAGCGGCGGCCGGGTCGCTCAGGTCGGTCTCGGCGAGCGTCAGGACCGTGACCCCGGCGGCGTCCGGCAGGTCGGCGGCGCTCAGCTTGTCGGTGAGTATCACGGTCATGCCGGTGTCGGCGATCATGTACGCGAGCCGGTCGCCGGGCAGCGCCGGGTCAAGGGGAACGTACCCGCCGCCCGCCTTCAAGATCCCGAGCAGCGCGGCCAGGCGGACCAGGCTCGCTTGCATGCAGACGCCGACCAAGACCTCGGGCCCGACGTCCTGCTCGCTGAGCAGCCGGCCGACCTCGCTGGCCCTGCGGTCAAGCTCGGCGTAGCTGACCTGCTCGTCCTCGAACTCGGCGGCGATCGCCGACGGCGTGCGCCGAGCCTGGGCCTCGAACGCCTCGTGCAGGCAGGCCATGGGGTAGTCGCGCGCGGTCGCGTTCCAGTCATCGAGTTCACGGCGCCGCTCCGCGTCAGTCAGCACTGGCAGCTGCGACAGCCGGGCCGCCGGGTCGGCGACCGCCCCGTGCAGCAGCACCTCCAGGTGCGCGAGGAACCGCTCGATCGTCTCATGGTCGAACAGGGCCGTCTTGTACGAGCACTCGATCCACAACCCGTCCGGCCTGGCCTCGGCGGTGAAGCTGAGGTCGAACTTGGCCGCGTTGATGCCGGTGACCTGGTCGCTCAGCCCGAACCGCGCGCCGGCCGCTTCGATCGCGTCGAAGTCCCGCTCAAGCTGAGCCAGCGCGATCTGGAACACCGGGGCGCGGCCCGGATCGCGAGTCACCTGCAGGACGTCGACGAGGCGGCCGAACGGGAGGTCCTGGTGCGCGTAGGCGCCAATCGTGGCCTGCTTGACCTGGTCGATCAGCTCGGTGAAGGCGGGGTCACCCGATGCCTCGACCCTGATCGGCAACGTGTTGACGCAGAACCCGATCAGCGGCGCCAACTCGGGCCGGCCCCGGTTCGCCGCCACGGTGCCGACGACCAGGTCGTCCTGCCCGGTGTACCTGTGCAGCAGCGCCGTCATCCCGGCCAGCAACGTCACGAACAACGTCGCCCCCCGCGTACGGCCCAGCTCTGCAAGCCCCTCGGCCAGCCCGGCGGCACAGGTCCGCACGGCGAGGCCGCCCGCCCAGTCCTCGACCACTGGCCGGGGCCGGTCGGCCGGGAACGGCACGGTCTCGAAGCCGTCCATGACCTCGCGCCAGTACCGCTCGAGCTCGGCTGGCTCCTGGCCGCGCAGCCGCTCGCGCTCCCACAGCGCGTAGTCAGCGAACTGAACCGTAAGCTCGTCAAGCCCGGACGGCTCGCCTGAGGCCTCGTGCCGGTACAGCGCCGCCAGGTCACGCAGCAGTATCCCGGCTGACCACCCATCGAAAATCACATGATGCAAAACAACCAGCAGCAGGTACTCGCCCTTGGCCAGCTTGATCAAGCTGACCCGCAGCAACGGCCCGGCGGCGAGGTCGAACGGCTTGACCGCCTCGGAGTCGATGAACTCACGGAGCCTGCCGCCCGCGTCGCTGTCATGGTCAGCGGCTGTCGCCGACAAGTCGACGGCGCGGACAAGGACCGGGCCAGGCGGGTCGATCACCTGGACCGGGCGGCCGCCGGTACCCGTGACGAGCCTGGTGCGCAGCGCCTCGTGCCTGGCCACGAGGGCCTCGACCGCCCGGTCCAGGGCCGAAGTAGCGACGTCGCCCCTGACCGAGATCGCGACCGGGATGTTGTACATGCCCTGGCCAGGCGCGAAGCGGTCGATGAACCAGAGCTGCTCCTGGCCGAACGACAGGGGCAGGCCCGCCGCGCCGGGGTCGCGCCGAGGGATTCCGGCCGGGCTGACGTCCCGGCCTCGCCGCAGGCGCGCGGTCAGCGCGGCGCGCTGAGCATCGGTCAGCATCGCCGGGGCTACCCGAATTGCCGTTCGAGGTCTTCGATGCTCTCCTCGTCGAGGTCGGCGTCGTCAAACCCGTGCTTGTCCCGCAGTACCGCCGCGAGTTGCTGCGCGGTCGGGGCCAGGAACACCGCGCTCACGTCGAGGTCGACCGTGAGGGCCGAGTAGAGCTGCGCGATCAGCTGCAACGCCTGGAGCGAGTTCCCTCCGGCGTCGAAGAAGCTGTCGGCCGCGCCGACGTGCTCGTTGCCGAGAATGGTGGCGTACAGGTCGACGAGCACGGTCTCGATGAGCGTGCGCGGCGGGACTGGCTCGGCGTTGCTCGTGACCGAGCCAGGGGCCGGTAGCGCGCTCTTGTCGATCTTGCCGTTCGCGGTCAGCGGCAGCTCGTCGAGTACCAGCAAGAAGCTGGGGATCATGTAGCCGGGCAGCGTCTTGCCCAGGTGGGCCCGCAGGTCTGCGACCTGCGGGCGGCGGCCGAGGGCCGGGCGCATGTAGCCGGCCAGCTGCTTACGGCCGTGGTGTGGGCCCTGGCCCAGGCCCTGGCCCTGGCTCGGCTGCTCGGAGACGATCACGACGGCCTGGCCGACCTCGGGATGGCTGAGCAGGGCGGCCTCGATCTCGCCGAGTTCCACCCGCAGCCCGTTGATCTTGACCTGGTGGTCGATCCGGCCGGCGAACACCAGCGTTCCGTCCGGACGGCGCCGGACCAGGTCACCAGTCTTGTACAGCCGCCCGCCGGCCAGGAACGGGTCGGCGATGAAGCGCTCGGCGGTCAGGTCAGGCTGGTTCAGGTAGCCCCGCGACACGCCCGCGCCGCCGATGTGCAGCTCGCCGATGACGCCGACCGGGACCGGGTTCAGGTGCTCGTCGAGCACGTAGGCCTGATAGTTGGGCTTGGGCCGGCCGATCGGCGGCGGCAGCGGGGTCGTCGGCTCGAGCCGCATGAACGTCGAGCCGATCGCGCACTCGGTCGGACCGTAGCCGTTGTAGATCTCCAGGCCGTCCCGCAGCCACGAGCGCAGCAGCTCGCTGGTCAGCTCCTCGCCCGCCGACAGCAACGTCTCCAGGTCAGGGAAGTCCTCGCCGACCAGGAGGCTGAGCACGGCCGGCGGCAGGCAAGCGAACGTGACCTTGGCGTCCCGGATCAGCGCGGCCAGCCTCGGCGGTGAGTGCAGCGTCTCGGGCGGGGCCAGCACGACCTTCGCCCCGGCGAGCAGGGGCATGAACATGTCCATCACCGACACGTCGAAGGTGTAGGCGGCGAAGGAGAGTACGGCGCTGGCCTTGGTGATATGCCAGGCCTCGATCATCCCGTGCAAGAAGTTGATCGCGTGCCGGTGCTCGACCACTACGCCTTTGGGCTGGCCCGTGGAGCCCGAGGTGTAGATCACGTAGGCCACGTTCGCCGGAGTGGCCGGAGTAGCCCGAGCGCGGTCGCGGGCGGATACTCCGATTTCGGATATCCCCGTTTCGGATACTCCGACCTCGGATACTCCGACCTCGGATAGCCCGACCTCGGATAGCCCGACTTCGGATATCCCGATTTCGGATATCCCGATTTCGGATAGCCCGACTTCGGATATCCCGATTTCGGATAGTCCGATTTCGGGTTGTTGGGCGGTGAGGGACACTGTGATCGCGGAGTGGGCCGGGGGGAGGCTGGCGGCGCTCGTGTCGTCGGTCACGATGACGGCCATGCCGGTGTCGGCGATCATGTAGGCGAGGCGCTCGGCCGGGAGGCCAGGATCGAGCGGGACGTAGCCACCGCCGGCCTTCCAGATGCCCAGCAGCGCCGCCAGCCTGGTGATGCTGGTCTGCATGCACACCCCGACCAGCGTCTCCGGCCCGACCCCGAGGCCGGTCAGCTTCTGGGCGATCTGGCTGGCCTGGCGATCCAGGTCCGCGTAGCTGACCGGCTGCTCGCCGAACTCGGCCGCGATGGCGTCAGGGGTCGCGGCGACCTGGGCCTCGAATCCCTCGTGAATGCACACCTGAGGGAACTCCCTGGCCGTGTCGTTCCAGGCGCTGATCTCGCGGTGCAGTTCAGCGTCGGTGAGAACCGGCAGCGCGGTCAGGCGAGTGGACGGGTCAGCGGTCGCCCTGGCAAGAAGCACGTCCAGGTGGCCGAGCAGCCGTTGCACGGTCAGCTGGTCGAACAAGGCCGGAGTGTAGGTCGCGGCGATCTGAAGTCCCTCGCCGGTCGGCCTGGCCTCGAAGCCGATGTCGTACCGGCTGGCGAGCAGGTCGATCGGCTCGCCCTTGAAGGTCACGTCCGCGGCGGTCACCTCGGCGGCTGGCTCGCGATAGGCGAACCAGGTCTGGAAGACGGGGAACCGGCCGGGGTCGCGCTCGATCAGCAGCCGGTCGACGATCCGGGCGAACGGGAGATCCTGGTGCGCCCGCGCGCCCTCGGTGGCCCTTTGAACCTGCTCAAGCAGGGCGCTGAACGGCTGGTCGCCCGAGAGCTCGACGCGCACCGGTAGCGGGTTCTCCAGGTAGCCGATCAGGTCTTTGACCTCCGGCCGGTCCCGGCCCGGTGCGGGAGTGCCGACTATCAGGTCGGTCTGGCCGGTGTAGCGGTACAGCAGCGCGTACAAGGCAGCCAGGAAGACGACATCGGTGCTGGTGCCCTCGCGCTCGGCGAGCGCGCGCAGGGCGCTGACCGTGTCCGGGCTGATCATGATCGTCTCGACCTGGCCGTCGTGGCTGGCCAGCAGCGGGCGCTGCCGGTCGGTCGGGAACCGCGCTGTCTGGAACCCGGAGAGCGCGTCGCGCCAGTAGGCCTCGAGCTCGGCACCGGCCGGGCCAGCGAGCCGATCCCGTTCGGCCAGCGTGTGGTCGGCAAAGGCGGCAGGGAGCGCGGCCAGCCCGGCGCTCGGTCGGCCAGCGGCCTCGGCGCCGTAGAGCGCGGCGAGGTCACGGACGCCTATCCCGAACGAGGCGTCGTCGAATGCCAGCTGGTGGACCACAAGCACGAGGACGTGCTCACGCGGGCTCACTCGGACCAGGCTGGCGCGCACCGGCCAGGCGTTGGCGAGCTGGAATGGCCGCACCGCGTCGGTTGCGGCCAGCTGGCTGAGTCGCTGCGCCGCTTCCGCGCGGCTGAGCCCCGCGAAGTCCGCGAGTTCGAGCCGGACCGGTCCTGGCGGGTCGATGACGGCGGTCGGAGTGCCGTCGGTGCTGGCCGGCATGCGAGTCCGCAGCGCCGGATGCCTGGCCACGAGCTCATCGAGCGCGCGCCGCAACGCGGCCAGGTCAAGCTGCCCGAGCAGTCCGATCTGATAGGGGAGGTTGTGGGCAGGCAGGCCGTGGTGGAATTCGTCGATGAACCAGAGTTGCTGCTGGCCGTAGGTGAGGGGCAGCGTTGCCTCGTCGCCAGTGCCGTGGGGTGGCAACGGCAAGTGCGAGCCGTTCATGTGCCCTTTCCATTCTCTTGCTGTCCATCTCTTTACTGTCAGACCGTCGCTCGTCGGCCGTCAGTCATCGGACTGCGGTCCTTGTGGCATTTCCTTGAGCCGGAAGACCGGCGAGAACGTCAGCCAGGCCATCGGCAGGGTAAGCGCGATCACGGAGATGAGCATCGCGTGCCAGAGTCCGAGCGTGCTGCCGAGCAGGCCGGACAGGAACGCCCCGACCGGCAGCGCGCCGAAGAGCAGCATCCGGTAGGTCGCGTTCATCCGGGCCAGCAGCCGGTTCGGCGTCAGTACCTGGCGCAGCGTGATCGTGTTCACGTTCCACATCGAGATCCCGAACCCGTGCCCAAGCCAGGCCGCCATGAGGAACACCATCGAGGACCAGCTGGCATTGCGGGGGATCAGGAGGAGGATCGGCGAGGCGCAGACCAGGATTATGGCCAGGCCCATCATTTTGGACATGCCAAGCGCCCGCTGGACCCTAGCCGCCAGCAGCGCGCCGCACAGGGCCCCGGCGGCCAGCGATCCGATCGCGATGCCGAGCTTGTCCGGACTGAGGTGCAGCACCCGCACGCCGTAGATCGTGAACATCGTCGAGACCGCGCCGAACCCGACGTTGAGGACGGCGGACTGGCCGAGCAGGATCCGCAGCAGCTTGGTGCCGTAGACAGCGCGGAAGCCCTCAGCCAGCGACTGCCTGATCGACGTGCGCTCGCCGGAGCGCTCGGGTAGCGGCTCGCGCTTGGAGATCGACAAGGTGCCGGCCGCGGAGAACAGGTAGGAGAACGCGTCGATGGATAGCGTGATCGGCGCCGTGATCAGCCCGACGATGAGTCCGGCCAGCCCGGGTCCGGCGACGCCGGCGAAGGCGGTGCTGGCCTGGAGCTTGCTGTTGCTCTCGGTGAGGTGCTCGCGGTCGACCAGGAACGGCACGTACGAGAGAGCGCCGACGTCGAAGATCACGGTCAGCGAGCCCGACAGCGTGATCACCACGTAGAGCAAGCCAATTGACAGGAAGCCGGCCACCGAGGAGATCGGCACCAGGCCGATCAAGAGGGCGTTGCCGAGCGCGCACATGACCATGATCGGCCGCCGGCGCCTGCGGTCCAGCCAGACGCCGGCGAAGATCGCCACGATGATCACCGGCACGAACTTGAGTGCGTTGAGTATGCCGACCTGGAACGCCGACGCGTTCAGCGTGATGATCGCGACCAGCGGCATCGTGAACTGGGTGACCTGGCTGCCGATCTGGGAGATCGTCTCGCCCGCGAACAGCTTCGCGAAGTCCCGGTTCGCGAGCACGCCTCCGGCCGGCGCCGGCGGCGGACCGGTCCCGGCCTGGCCGGCGATCGTGCTGGTAGCGGGGTCCGCGATCTGCTCAGAAGCCATGGAGAATGCCTCCTTCGCTACCGCGAGCCAGCGAGCTGGTCGGCATAGGCCTTAAGTATCTGCGGTCGGCGCGGCTTGAACTGTGAGGTCAGCAGGCCATTGGCGATGCTGAACCGCTCGGCGGCGATCACCAGGTTCTTGATCTGCTCGTCCCTGGTGAAGGCGGCGTTGCAGGCAGCGAGCCGATCGGCGATCGCGCCCTTGTCGGCGTCGTCGCTGGCCGGGGACACGACGGCCACCAGGTGGGTCTGGGTCGGGCAGAGCACGACCGCCTCCTCGATCGCGGGGCTGGCCTTCAGGAACTCCTCCAGCGGCCTGACGATGACCTTCTTGCCGTTGTCCAGCACGATCACGTCGTCGGCCCGGCCGCGGATGAACAAGAAGCCGTCGTCGTCGATGTAGCCCAGGTCCCCGGTGCGGACCGTGCCGTCGGGGGCGAACACCCGCTCCGACTCGCCGGGCGCGGCGTACTCGTAGCGGGTGTTGACCGGGTTGTCGCTGTGCACGCTGACCACGCCGTCGGCGTCGAGCAGTACCTTCTTGCCAGGGAGCACCTGGCCAACGCTGCCCTCGCGGTGCGCGCCCGGATGGTTCTTGGCCACGATGCACGTCTCGTTCAGGCCGTAGCCCTCGTAGATCGGCAGGCCAACGTCGGTGAAGAAGCGCAGCACGTCCGCGCGCGCGGGCGCCGAGCCGGTCCACAGGTACCTGATACTCGGGCCGAAAAGGCGCTCGGCCGCCGGCCGCCGGTCGCCACCGGCGGCCCTGGACTCGATGTGCTTCTTCGCGGTCTCGAAGAATCCCGGCACGCCCATCACCACGGTCGGCTCGACCCGGCGCATCATCGCGAACGCGGCCTCGTAGGTGCTGATCGTGACGTCGTGACCGAAGGCCAGAGCCGAGTACACCCAGTACCGCTGCTGAAGCAACGACAGCGGCAGGAACACGAAGATATTGTCGCCGGGGCCATGGCCGAACATCTGCTGCACGGCGCCGATCGAGGCGTCGATGCTGCCGGCCGTGGCGGCGAGTCCCTTGGGCGTGCCCGTGCTGCCCGAGGTGAACTTGATCGTGGTGACGTCACGCGGCCCGTACTCCACCGGCGGCAGCTCGCCGTCCTCTTGAGCGGTCGCGATCAGGTCCGTTACGGCGGAGATCGGAAGGATCGCTGGCGTGGACCCCGGATAGCAGGGGGATTCCGCTGTCGTTCTGGCGACTCCAAGGTGCCCCTGCTGCGCAGCGGGCGGGGTGTCCTTCGACGGCGGGGTGTCGGTGGACATCGGCATGTCGGTGAAAAGGAGCGCGAGGTCGTAGCGGTCGAGCAGGTCGGGGGTGGGGTCGAACTTGGCGGGCTCGAAGCCGGCCGTGACGGCGCCGAGCCGCAGGGCCGCGAGGTCGAGCAGTACCCACTCGATCCGGTTGGCCGCCAGGATGCCGATCCGGTCCCCGGCGCCGGCGCCGGCCGCGCGCAGGCCGAGCGCGAGCCGCCCCGACTGCTCATACAGGTCGGCCAGCGGGACCGACGTGATCCCGCCCAGCGTCGCGAACGTCATGGTCCGGCCGGGAGGCGGCGGCTGGGAGACGATCTGATTGATCACTGACCTCACGCGGCACCTCCCGCGGGCGTGGCCGGGGCATCGTCGCCTTGGGCTAGGGCCAGCTCGTCAGCTATGCGCGCGGCCATCTCGCGGACAATGCGGAGCTCGTAGAGGCGGTCAAGCGTGATGCTGATGCCGAAGCGCTTGCGGACGCCGGTGAAGACCCTGGCGCCGGCGAGCGAGTCGCCGCCGAGGTCGTAGAAGTCGCTGTCGGAGCCGATCGACTCAGGCGGCACTCGCAGTACCGATGCCCAGACGTCGATCAGCTGGCTCTCGATCTCGGCATGCTGGCCAGGGCTAGCGCCCCGGCTCGGGCCTGATCGGCCGCCCGGCTCGGCGGCGGGGGCCAGCGCGACCAGCCTGCCCCGGTCCACCTTCCCGTTCGGCGTCAGCGGGAGGCTGTCGTGCCAGACCACGCTCGACGGCGTCATGTAGTCCGGCAGGTGCTCGCGCAGCGCGACCCTGACCTCGTCCTCGGTTGGCCTGGCATCGCCAGCCGCGACCAGGTGCGCTACCAGCCGGTCGCCCCGAGCCCCGGCCTGCCTGACGACGGCGGCTTGCTTGACCGCGCCGATGGCGGTCAGCCTGGTCTCGACCTCGCCGGCCTCGATCCGGTAGCCGTTCACCTTGATCTGGAAGTCGCTGCGGCCAGCGATCTCAATGGTGCCGTCCGAGCGGTACCGGCCGAGGTCGCCCGTTCGGTACAGGCGCTCCCCGCGTCCGGTATCGAACCAGAAGCGCTCGGCCGTGCGAGCCTCGTCCGCCCAGTAGCCACGGGCCAGGCCAGTGCCGGCAGCGCAGATCTCGCCGGTCACCCAGTCCGGGCAGTCCAGGCTGTCGGCGTCGAGTACGTAGGCGCGGTTGTTCCGGTTGGGTCGGCCGTAGGGGATGACGTCGTTGTCGCCCCTCGCCGGGTCGATCGGATGCGAGATGTTCCAGATGGTGGTCTCGGTGGGACCGCCAAGCGACATCAGCATGAGATCCGGCTTGACGCGCCAGAGCGCGGTCGGCAGGTGCGGCGGTATCCGGTCGCCGCTCATCATCACCAGGCGCAGCGCCCGCAAGGCTGGTCCGTCTGCGGCGCTCCTCTCGTTCGCCGCCTGTTCGGCCATGAGGGCGGCGATCTGGGGGACGGAGTTCCAGATCGTCACGCCGAAGCGGTCGCATAGGTCGAGCCAGTGGGCCGGGTCAGCGGCTCGATCAGCTTCCGGCAAGACGATAGCGGCCCCCGCCGACAGTGCTCCGAAGACGTCGTAGACCGACAAGTCGAAGTTGAAAGCGCTGACCCCGATGAAGCGGTCGCCGGGGCCCACGGCGAATCTTTCATTACAGTCGGTGACCAGGTTGACTACGCTGCGGTGGCTGATCATCACGCCCTTGGGCTCGCCGGTCGTGCCCGAGGTGTACAGCACGTAAGCGAGGTCGTCGGGGTTGGCGCCGGGCAGCGGCGACCAGTCCGGCCCCTGACTGCCCGCGCTGTCGTCGGCGGCTTCGCCGCCAGCCGGCGTGGTCAGGTCGAGCGTGCTGATCGCGCTCAGCGTTTCGTCGTGCCAGCCGACGTTGCTGAGGGCGAGCCTGACCTGGCCGTCACTGAGCATGTAGCGAATCCGCTCGGGCGGCAGGCTGGCGTCGACCGGCAGGTAGGCCGCCCCGGCCAGGATCGTGGCCATGATGGCGACGACCTGCTCGGGGCCCCGGCGCATGATCAGGGCCACGAGCTCGTCCCGGCCGGCCGCGCGAGCGCGGAGCCAGGCCGCGGCTCGCAGCGCACGGTCGGCGAGCTCGGAGTAGGTGAGCTCGGAGTAGGTGAGCTCGCCGTCGGTGCTCAGCACGGCGGGGGCGGCGGGGTCACGGGCGGCCTGGGCCAGGAACGCTTCGGGCAGCAGTTCCTCGCTCGGCTCGGTCGCGGTGTCGTTGGCGGCGATCCTGCGGGCGCGCTGATCGGCCGGGAGCAGCTCGAACGTCGTCGCTGACCAGGCCAGCTCATCGCTGCCGAGGCGGTCGAGCAGGGACTGGTAGCCGGAGATCATCGCCGGGATCAGGCCGTCAGGGAACAGGCCGTCGACCGCGTCGAACTGGATGACGACGCCGCCGTGCAGCTCGAACGCGAATGCGTTCAGCCACACTTGCGGGGTCTGGCTGGAGGTGTAGACCTCCGGGCCGAACAGCTCGACCGCGGAGCCGTCGACCTCCTCGCGGAGGTAGCCGATGGTGCTGTTGAACGTGTACGGCATGCGGGCGTCGGCGGTGCCCCGCTGGGCCAGTTCGCGGAGCACCTCGATGCCGGAGAAGTGGCGGTGGTCCAGGTCGCGGCGAAGCTTGGCCTGAAGGGCTCTGGCTCGCTCGGCGAAGCCTTGTCGGTGGTCGCTGTTAACCTCCACGAGCAGGGTCGAGGAGAAGTTGCCGAGGGCGCTGGCGATGTCGGGATGGATCGGCGGCCGGTTGGCGACGGTGGTGGTGAGGGTGAACCTGGTGCCAGCTCCCCAGCTAGCCAAGGTATCGGCGTAGGCGGCTAGGAGCACGGCGGTCGGAGTCAGGCCGGCCTTCGCCGCGGTGGCCTTGAGGCTGGACCAGCCGGCCGGTTCTAGCCTGGCGGCGTACTGGACGAACCTTGGGCGCGTGATTGCCGACGGGTTGGTTCGCAGCGGCAGGCCGGGGTGCGGCGACAGGTCGTCCAGCCGATCGAGCCAGTACTCGCGAGATCGCCGGGCCGGGGCCTGCGTGCGGGCGGCCTCGAGCGCGGCGATGTAGCTAGCGAAGGGCACGTCCTCTCCTGGGGGCCGGGTTCCCTCGGCGTAGGCGCGGTGCCAGTCGATGAAGAACATAAACATGCTGATGCCGTCAAGGACGAGGCCGTCGGTGCTGACGTGCAAGCGCATGCGGTCGGCGGACAGGAGGGTGACGTCGACCGCGATCATCGGAGCGCGGTCGAGCGGAAGGAGGCGGTGCGAGCGCTCTTCGCGGAGTTCGGCGAGCTTGGCGCGCTGCTGGTCCCCAGGGACTTCGCGGAGGTCGAGCAGGCTGATGCTGGCGTCGGCCTCGGGCTGGGTGACCTGGCGGCCGTCGTCGGTGAAGTAGGTGCGCAGCATGCCATGCCTGGCCACGACGAGGCGCAGGGCTGACTCCAGCTTGGCGACGTCCCAGCTGCCGTCGTACTCGTGGTACACGTGGCTGGCGACGTTGCCGATCTCGATCGAGTCGCCGCGGCCGATGAGGTAGCCGCGCTGCAGGAGCGTCAAGCCGAAGCTGTTCTCGCGGGCGGCCTCGGCGGCGGTGAGGTACGCGATCAGCTCGGGCTTGGCCGCCCTGATCCGCGCGACCAGGTCGGCGTCGACCTGCTGGCGAGGGCCCTGCAGCTTCAGGTCGGCGCCGGCGAGGGTCAGGCTGAGGCCGCGGCGCTCGACCTCGCGGAGCACGTCGAGGTGGGTCATACGACCACCTCTTCCTCCGCGGCGTCCTCCTCGGTCGGCTTGGCCAGCGTCGTGGCCAGGTCGGCGAGGGTGCGGTCGCCGAGGAGGTCGTCGATCGCGATGTCCTTGCCGGTGCGCTGAAGGATCTGGTACTGCAGGGCGATCGCCTGCATGGAGGTGCTGCCCAGCGTGACCAGAGTCGCGTCGGGGTCGGCTGTGCCTTCGGGCAGGGAGAGCGCCTCGGTGACGGCGCTGGAAAGCCACGTCAGTAGCTCGGCTCCGGCTTGCTCGGCTTCGGCTTGCGCGGCTGCGGTTGGCGCCGCTTCGGCTTGGTCGGCTGCGGTTGGCGCGGCTTCGGCTTGGTCGGCTGCGGTTGGCGCGTCGTCGGCCGGGTCGCGGAAGAAGGTGCGGGCGGCTAGGGCTACCTCGGTGCCGGGCGGGATCAAGGTGACCAGCTCTGGCCACTGGGTGGGCTCGCCGATGCCGAGGGCGTCGCCGAGGCGGGCGGCGAACCTTGGCATGATCGGGGCGGCGCAGTGGGCGAGGAGCTTGGCGGCCGCGAGTTCGAGTGCGATCGCCGTGCGGGCCTCGTCCTTCCACTCCGGCAGGGTGGCGGTCGCGGCCTCGAAGTCGCTGAACCGCAGCGCGTCGGCGACGAGACCGTCCAGTGCCCTGGCGGCTTGATTTAGCGAGAACCCGTCCTGCCCTAGGGCGGCCGTGATTACCCCGAGCCAATTTTGCAGCTGGGTCAAGAAAGCCGTGTGCTCAGGAGTCCAGATTCCCGCGTCGGGCACGACCCCGCCGTAACGATCCTGCAGGCGCGCCCCGAGGTCGGTTAGCCAGCGCTGCCAGGTGCCGACCAGGGTGGTGCGCACGACCGCCTCGTAGGCGTCGAGCGTGAAGTTCGTGCGCCGGGTCTCCGGGCGGGTCAGCGCCAGGTAGTACCTGATCGCGTCCACGTTGTCGGGGGTCAGGATGTCCTTGCCCCAGATCACGTGCCGGCGGCTGGTGGAGAACTTGTCGCCGTCGAGCAGGTAGAACTCGTTGACGTTGTAGTCGACGTCGGGCGTCCAGGCGGGGTTGGCGACCTTGTACAGGGCCGGGCTCAGGATCGAGTGGTAGAAGGTGTTGTCGTAGCCCAGGAAGTGCACGATCTTCCAGTCGTCCTGGGGGTCGGCGGCGCTCCAGTCCCGGCCCAGCTTGCGGCCCAGGGCCTCGATGCCGTAGATGAAGCCGAAGGCGAGCTCGATCCAGACCCAGATGACCTGGCCGGGCACGTCGTCCTGGACCGGGCGCACGCCCCAGTCCGACGGGTGGGTAAGCGCCATGGCCAGGTGGCCGCGGCGGAAGAGCCGGTGGGCTAGCTCCCGCACCTTGGCCGGGGCCCGGCCGACGCTGTGATGCTCGAGCAGGTCGGCGTGCAGTTCGTGCAGCGGCAGCGTGTACCTGACGATGGTGCCGGCGCGCGGGGTCGCGCTGCCGATCGTCGGGGCCGGGTCGATCAGGTCGGTGCAGAAGTTCGGCTCGCCGCAGACCTCGCAGATGTTGCCGCCGGTCTCGTTTCCGCAGCCGGGGCAGCCGCCTCCGACGTAGGGCTCGTACAGGTACTGGCCGGTCTCGCCGTCGAAGAGGGCGGCGCCTTCCTCTCTGGTCACGCGGCCTGAGTCGACCAGCCTGGTGAAGAAGGCCTGGAGGGCTTGCTGGTAACCGGGCTCGCGGCTGGTGTGGTTGACCTGGTCGGGGTGGATGTCCATGGCGGCCAGGGTCTGCTTGATCTCGGTCGCGTAAGCCTGCGCGACCTCGGCCGGGGAGCGGCCCTCGCGCCGGGCGCACTCGGCGACGTAGCTCTGGAAGTCGTCGGTCGCGGCCAGGTGATAGACCTCGGTGCCGTTCATCCGCTGGAACCTGACGAACGCGTCGGTGCCGAGGTAGGGGCCGGACAGGTGGCCGATGTGGAGCCCGCCGTTCGGCGTCGGCGGAGTGGAGAACGCGAACACGGGGCGGTCGCCGAAGCGGCGGCGGTGAGCCAGGCGCGGCGCCTTCTTCGCGGCCCGGGGCGAGTCCCGCCAGTAGAACGTGGCGAACAGGATGTCGGCGTCGCCGGTGTTATCCAGGTAGTGCGTCTCGAACGGCTCGAACTGCAGCACCATCGCCGGGCCGATCGCAGTGCGCTTGGCGTCGACCACGACGTCGCCGGTGCCGGAGATGATGACGAAGGTCTCGGTCTCGTCGTGCTGATGCGGATCGGAGTGGCGGCCGGGCGGAACCCGGCCGAAGTTGGCGCCGACGCCGAAGGACTCCACGGTGCCGAGGTCAACCTCGCCGAGGTCGATGCCGAACGAGCGGTGCAGATGGCCAGGGTCATACGCGCTGATGATCATCTGTGGCTCCTTCGCTGTAGATCGGGGAGGGGCGGTCACGCAGCAAGGCGACGGTCTCGGCGGCGATGCCGGGGGCGAGGCGGTAGCCAGAGCCGCTGGCACCGCCGGCGAAGACGATCCGTCCGGCCTCGTCGAGCCCGGACACGACCGGCTCCCCGGCCGGGCTGTAGGCGTCGCAGCACACCCGGCCCGCGACCATGGCGTCCGCCAGTGCGGGCGAGTAGCGGCGGAGGCAGGCACGCGCCGCCTCGACATCGGCGGCCGACAGGCCGGGGCCGGCCGCGAGCTCATCGGGATCGACGTCCCACTCAAGGCGGGTATAGCTGAACAGCCAATGGCCCCGTTGGGCCAGCGGCAGCAGGAACGCGTCCTCCTGCTCGAAGATGATCAGCTCGTCGGCCGGGTCGGGCTGGCGCTCGAGGTGCATCGCGACGATCTTCTTGACCCGCAGGCCGAGCGGGCTGACCAGGTCGCGCCAGGCGGGGGCGGCTAGCCATGGTCCAGGCGCGATCACGACCTGGTCCGCGGTGAGCTCGTCGCCGGAGGCGCAGCTCAGCCGTACCGCGCCGGTGCCGGTGGTCAGGCCGGTCACCTTGGCGCCCTCGATGAAGTGGACCCGTGACCGGGCGGCCGCGGTCAGTAGCTGAATGAGGGCATAGACGTCGGTGTAATGGCAGCCCGCGAGCCGCCATACCTGGGCCGGAGACGGGATCTTGATCTCCGCGGCGAGGGCGCCGGCTGGAGCCTGGCTGTCGGCTCGGACCGGTGCGGTCTCGTCGGGCAGGTAGCCGACGTCGGCCGGATCGGTGGCGCCCTCGAGGACGAGCCTGGCGCCGACGGGGCGGCAGGGCAGGGCTGGATGGCGAGTTCGCAGGTCAGCGTAATAGCGGTGGCTGAAGGCGGACAGGCCGCGTTTCCTCGGCGTCGATCCTTGGGGTAGTGACACGCCCGCCGACCGGCGGCTGACGCCCGATCCGACGAGATCCCGATCAAGCACGATGACCTGCGTGTCGGGGTCGGCCGCGGCCAGTTCGCTGGCGATCAGGCAGCCGATGATCCCGGCGCCGACGACCGCGACCGTGCGGCTGGTCATTGCCTGCCGCCCTGCAGGTCACCGGCCTGCGGCTTGGTCGTCCACTCGATGAACGAGTCGAACTGGGGCTCGGTGCGGACGCCCCTGAGCCGGTCGAGTATGCGCTGGCTGCGCCAGGCGTTCAGGCTCAGGTTAGAGTCCGCCAGGCCGCGCTGACCGCGCCCGGCATTTTGCAGGAAGATGTTGTTCTCGGCGGCGCCGTCCCACTGGACCGCGAAGCTGGCATCGATCTTGTACTCGTCGCCGTCGCGGTCAAGTCGCGACTCGATCGGGGCGAGGAAGCGCAGCGGAGCGGGGCGGTAGCCGGTCGCCCAGATCACGACGTCGAGTTCGGCGCTCTCCCGCACCGCCTCGTGCTCGGAGTGCGCGAGCACCAGGTTCCAGGCCCTGGCCGGTGCGCGCGAGACGCTCAGGACGGTGCGGTTCGGATACAGGGCCACGAGGTCGGCGTAGCCGTCGATGAAGCGCCGGGTGTAGATGCGCTGGTAGATCAGCCGCAGCGTCGACTCGGAGATCCCGTCGCTGGTCAGGATGAGCCGCGCGTTAAGTGCATGCCTGGTGGCCGCGTCGAGGTTGGCGAAGTAGTCGGAGTAACTCGGCGCGTAGTAGTCATTCGTGAACGGTGAGTCGTCGAGTGGCAGGAAGTTGGGCCGGCGCGAGATCCAGACCACGCGGCGCGGTAAATCGGCGCCGGAACGGGAGATCAGGTCGAGGAACGCCTCGGCGCCCGACTGGCCGCCACCGACGACGCCGACCCGCAGGCCGCCAAGCCCGGTCGCCTTCGTCATGTAGTCGCTGACGTGGAACTGCCGGTCGCCAAGATGGGGACGGGCCGCGGGCGGGACGCTCGGCTGGACGCCGACGCCGACCGCGATGTTGTCCGCCGTCACGGTCATGGACGGGGTGCTGACCTTGAAGGTGCCGGTGTACTCGACGGAGGACACCTCGTGGCCGAAGGCTATGTTCTCGTTCTTCCGGCAGGCCCATTCCATGTAGTTGCGGAACTCTTCCCTCGGCACCGACTCGAACTGGGCGTTCAGGAAATGGTAGATGCGGCCGTGCTCGACCAGATAGGCCAGGAACGAGTAGGCGTTCGTCGGCTCGGAGAGGCTCACCAGGTCCTTGAGCATGGACACCTGGATCGTCGTGCCTGGTATCTGCTGGCCGTCGTGCCAGCCGAAGCTCTCCTTCTTGTCTAAGAAGAGGTTCGTAATAGCCGGATGGCTATGCATGAGGGAAGCCAGGCTTAGGTTCGCAGGACCGACGCCAATACCGACACAGTTAAAATGCCGTGGTTTACCTACCGCTTCCCGTACCACAGTTCCTGACCTTTCGGAGAACGTCTTCGGGCACCATAACGCCATAAGCCGTGGTGAAGAATGTTCAGGAAGGCGGCACACACCTGCCTTCGCGCGAGGACAAGGTAGCTATGAGACGAACGATCCATTGTGTCCGATTGGCTGTCAAGGTTAGTCTTGTGTGGTGATGCCACATAAGTCAGAGTTCCTGAAGCTGTCAACGGCTGACCTGCTGTCCCGGCGCCGCGAGCTCGTGACCTCGTTAGGCGACCTTGAGCAGGTGCTGCTCGGCTCCCTGGTTGAGCAGGTTCGCCGGTGCGGCAAGGAGGACTGCCGGTGCGCCACCGGCGAGCCGCACGGGCCCTACGCCTACCTCACGCCGAGGCGCGGGTGGCGGGGCATGCGCTACGTGCCGGGCGCGCTCGCCCCGGCCGTGCGGAGGTACTTAGACCAGGGCCAGCACGTCGAGGCAGTTCTGGCCGAGATCTCCGTGATCAACCTGGAATTACTCGCGCGGCGCGAGCTCCCTTAATGGCGCCGAGCGGGTTTCGGGGTGAGCGTGGAGCGGTTTCGTGGTTATCGGAGATTCGTGTGCGGATTCCGCGGTGCTATTTGCCTGGATCAAGAGTCGCTTATTGATCACGGAGACTTGGGTGCGGACGGGCTCAGCCGCGCCGCTCCCGGGCACGTGGCGACCGATTTCAATGGGTTCAGTGACGCCGAAGCCTGTTCAGGTCTTCGACCGGGATCGCGAGTGGGCTGGACTCACGAGGTTCGCCTCTCATGCCCACCGGGGTGCGCTGCTCGGAGTTGTCAGCGGTCGGCACCGCCAGGGCAAGAGCTTCCTGCTCGAAGCGCTCACCTCGACCACCGGCGGCATTACCTCCCGTCGCTGGAAGAGACCGAGGCGGTAAGCCTCAGGGCCTTCGCCGCCAGCCTGATACGCCAGGGAGTCCCGGTCGATCGCCCCTTTCAAGACTGGGGTGACGCGATCAGCCTGCTGCTTTCCGCCGTCAGGGACGAGCCCAAAGTGGTGGCGATCGACGAATTGCCGTTCCTCGTCAAGGCTAGCCCGTCGCTGCCGTCCGTCATTCAGCGCGAGCTAGGTCCGGGCGGGTCGGGGCAGCACAGCATGGCCAGGTTGCTGCTGTGCGGCTCAGCCATGTCGGTCATGGGTCGGTTGCTTGCCGGGTCAGCGCCGTTGCGCGGCCGAGCCAGCCTGGAACTGATCGTCCATCCCTTCGGCTACCGGGACGCTGCGAGGTTCTGGGGCGCCGATGACCCGAGACTGGCGGTGCTACTGCACTCCGTCGTCGGCGGCACTCCGGCCTACCGGAGAGAGTTCGTGGCCTACGACTCTCCCGAGGACCCGCGCGACTTTGATGCCTGGGTGAAGCGCACAGTCCTTAATCCGCAGTCCCCGTTGTTTCGCGAAGCACGGTACCTGCTGGCCGAGGAAGCCGAGATCCGGGATCCGGCGATCTATCACTCTGCCCTCGGCGCGATCGCGGCGGGTCATCGCACCAACGGCGGTATCGCGAATTTCGTCGGCCGGAAATCGTCCGACCTGACCCATCCGCTCAACGTGCTCGAGGACTGTGGCCTCGTCGCCAAGGAACCGGATGTCTTCAGGGCCGGGCGGTGGACGTACCGGATCACCATGCCTTTGATCAACTTCTACGAGGGGATCATGCGACCGCAATGGTCTCGGCTTGAGTCAGGGCAGGCCGAGGCAGTGTGGCGGGATCAGCGGCCAGCCTTCCTGAGCCAGGTCGTCGGTCCGCACTTCGAGACGGTCTGCCGGGACTTCGCGAGGACGGGCGGGACTGATGGGACCGGGCTGTTCGGTGCGCCAGTCGGCGAGGTGGGCTCGGGCGTCGTGAACGACGCGGCGAACCGGACCCAGATCGAGATCGACGTGGCGGTGCTGGCGCCAGCGGCACCCGGACGGCCACGACGACTTCTGTCGCTAGGCGAGGTCAAGTGGGGTGAGGTGATGGGCGGGCAGCATATCGAGAGGCTCGGCCGAGCGCGCGACCTGCTGTCGGCGAGCTTCGACACCTCGGACTGCGTGCTTGCATGCTATTCCGCCGCCGGGTTCACCGAGGAGCTGAAATCGCCCCGGAGCCAGAGCCAGCAGCTTGCCCTGATCGGGCTTGAGGAGATCTACGGCTAGCCCTGGGGCTGGCCGGTGCTCGGTGCGGCACCGGCCAGCCATTGGCCTAGCGGTGTTTACCAGGGCGGTGCGGCCAGGCGGTCAAGGCAGACCTGGCGTTCTCCTGCGATCTCGACGGCCTCGGCCAGGCGCTGGGCCTCGGCCTTGAGCTGCCCCGCGTCCTTGCTGCCCCTCCTGGCAGCTATCCGCGCCGCGACCTCGGCGGCGAAGGCGCGGTCCCAGTCGGTGAAGGCCGCTGGGTGCTCGGCGATCAGTTCCGCGCAGCGACGGGCGTGGCGGTCGGCCACGTCGAGCAGCCCGGTGACCACCGCCACGGTCGCGATCAGGTACTCACCGCGGCCGTGATTGGCGACAGTGCCGGCCTGCATCCAGTGGTAGGTGGAGGCATAGGCGGCGTAGAGTGCCTGCTCCTGCTCCGCGGGCGGGCTTTGCTCGGACAGGCCGTTGTCGATCAGGTCCCAGGTTCCGTTGTTGAGCTCGACGCCGAACCAGCGGTTCAGGTCACGGCCGCCGGCTTGCTGGGTCACGACTGCGGCCGTGAGGTCGCGCCAGCCGTCAAAGCCGTGCTCGCGCGCGATCACGAGCTGGGCGTCCCTGAGCTGGATTTCGGCCTTGGCGGCGGGAAGGATGGCCCTGACCTGGGCCTGGGCGGCCGGGTTGCCGCCCGCGTACGCGCGCCTCAGCTCCTTGGCCTGGGCCCTGAGCTGGGCGAGATCGGCATTGTCGGGCAGTGCCTTGGGTGCGGGCACGGTCTCGGAGTCGGGCCTGTTCGCGTGGTCGGCCACAGCCTTGTTCACCATGAGGTTCTCCATCGCCACCCGGGTCCGCTGCGGCCGGGTGCGACAGGAAGCCGCGCAAGGCTACGCATTTGCCAAGGGGATCCAGGTGCACTCGGTACTTGCCGCGGACGGGAGGCGCCCTGGTGCGCGCTGCCAAACAGTATAGCGGCGAGGCCACCGCGCGGCGAGGGCTGCGCTGGCAGGCTCTATGCGCGCCCGGGATCGGATGGCCCGGGATCGGATGGCCCGGGATCGGATTGCCGGGAGATGTCGCCTTGTTCTTTGACGGCTTGGTCGGGAGGGCGGGCTGGTCAAGGGGTTTGGGCGATTTGTCGGGGGGTGGGCTGGTGGAGGGAGTCGGGTGGGGCCTGGCAGTGGGCAAGGGCGGGGTCGTGCGGCTCGGTGAGGCTTGGTCGGTCCGGCTGGAGTTGTTTTAACTGAACTACGCCGGCCCGCAATCGGCGCAATCGTTTGCACCGGAAGATGTCGGAGGATCTTTGGGCTTGAGGTCATGATCTTGTTATTATCACTGGCCCCTAGACCATGAGAATCACAAGATCTTGGTAGCGCCGCTGGAAATCAGCAAGATCTTTTCCGGGCGCGCCGAGAAGCGGCCATGCGGGCAAGACGGCCAACCTGGACCTCGCCGATCGCCGTGTGCCAGGGGCTGCTCGCGCCGGACGGCTGCCCTGTGCCAGGGTCTACCTGTCCACGTCCTGCCTGCACGGGAAGTGCAGGGGCTGCTCGCGCCGGACGGCTGCCCTGTGCCAGGAGTTGCCGGCACATGGGCTCTTTATGTCGGGAGCCTCTCTGTGCCGGGGGCTGCCCTGTGCCGGGGGCTGCCCCGTGCCGGGGCTGCCGACTGTCGGGCCGGGCATGTCCCCGTGCCGGGAGCCTCTCTGTGCCGGCGAGTCGCTCCGTGACATGCGACCGCGCCGCCGCCCTTGCGCCGCGCGCGATGCCCTTGCGCCGCGCGCGATGCCCTTGCGCGGCGCCCGATGCCGATGCGCGGCGCCTGATGCGCGGCGCCTGATGCGCCGCGTCCGGGGCCGCTTCGGACTGCGCAGGCTGATCGGTGATCCGGGTGCCCTCGGATCGTGACCCGGTGCGGCGGATGGCCGAGACCCGCAGTATCGGGACGACGAAGCGGGAGGTGCTGGCGCTGGCGGACTGGCTGCCAAGGCACGCTGGAGGAGCCGACATCAGCGGCGATCTTTAAGCCTGGGCTTAATAGTAACCGGGGCGTTACGAAAGGATTTCTTTCATAAGTCGGCTCTTGTCTTTCTCTTTAATCACAGCCGTACCATGGCTGAAGCGGTGTGGTGAAAGGGGACGGACGATGCGGTTGCCGCCCCGGACGCTCCGTCATGTGAGTACCCACAAGTGGGCCTTCGTCGCCGTCACCGCGACCGCCTTGATCACGTCTGCCTTCACGGCCGCGGCGGCTGCTTTTCTGAGCGCCGTCACCGTCATCTCAGTGCGGACCGAGCTCACCAAGGATCCTGGTTCGCAGATCGTCGTCGCCGCGCCGCTTTCCGGTGTTCCGGTCCGCCGGGCCGACGAGGTGGTCGCCAGCGCCATGAGGGGGCCCAGCTCGGGCCCGGTCGGCCTGACGGTCGCCATCGAGCAGAGCCTGCAGTCGGGCACGATGCGCTTGGCCGGGCCGCACGGCCGGCTCACCAAGCTCGAGACCCAGCTCGTCTCGCTGCCCGGCCTGGCCGGGCATGTCCGCCTCGTCAGCGGTACCTGCGGCGGCAGCGAACCGGCCGCGCCCACGGTGGACGCTTGCCTGTCAGCCACGGCCGCGCGGGCACTCAACCTCGCCGTCGGCGACCGGGCAACCCTGCGGGACGCGATCTCGGGAAAACCGGTCCGAGTACTGGTCACCGGCATATTCACCCCGCTGGGCCCGGCGAGCAAGTACTGGATGCTCGACCCGATGGGCCAGGCTCCCTTGCACCTGTCGAGCGGGCTCGAGACGGCCGGGCCGCTGGTGACCAGCGCGGCGGCGGCCGGAAGCCGCTACACCGTGAGGGCGGCGACCTGGCTGGGCCGCCCGGCGTTCGGGCAGCTGGGCAGCAGCGGGCTCGCCGCGACCGGCAAGGCCATCGGCGGGCGCCTTGACGCGCTGCAGAACTCGGTCACGCTCTCGGCCGCGATCGTCACCACCGACCTGCCAGCCGAGTTCGCGGCGCTGGCGACCGGCCTCGTCGTCGCCCGCACCGAGCTGCTGGCCGGCCTGCTGACCCTGCTCGTGGTCGCCGGAGCCACGCTGGCGCTGGCGGTAAGGTTGCTGGCCCAGCGGCGGGCGGCCGAGGCGGCCCTGCTGGCCGCGCGCGGGGCGTCTCGGACGCAGCTGGCAAGTCGCGCCGTCACCGATGCGGTGATCGTGGCCGTCCCGGCCGCGGTCATCGGCCCGGTGCTCGGCGCCTGGCTGGCGACGGCGCTGCTGCGATCGGCGCTGCGCTCGGTCACGGTCAGCCCGCCCGCGCTCACCTCGGGCGCGGTCAGCTCCGCCTGGCTGGCCGGGCTCGCGGTGACGCTCGGCAGCGTCGCCGTGGTGGCGCTGCCCTGGCTGGCACCGCCGCCGTCACCGTTGCGCCGCCGGGCCAGCCAGGGCCGTCAGCGATCAGTAGCGACCGCGGTCTTCGCCCAGGCCGACCTGGCCGTCGTCGCGCTCGCGGCCGCCGCGTGCTGGCAGCTCGTCCGCTCATCAGGCCCGGTCTCGGCCGGCCCTGGCGGCGGCAGCCTGTCGGCCGACCCGATCCTGCTGGCCGCCCCCGTCCTCGCGCTCGTCGCCGGGGCGCTGCTCACGCTGCGGCTGCTCCCGGTCGCGGCCCGGCTCGGCGATCGGGTCGCCGCCCGCAGCCGCGGCCTGGTCGTTCCGGTCGCGGCCTGGCAGATCAGCAGGCGCACGCTGCGCCAGGCCGGCCCGACCCTGGTCGGCGTGCTCGCGGTCGCCGCCGCCGTGATGGCGCTGGCCCAGCGGGACAGCTGGCACGGTTCTGTGCAGGCGCAGGCCAGCTTCCAGGCTGGCGCGGACACCAGGGTCACCATCCCGCCCGCCGCCGCGCTCCCGCTTGACGAGGTCACCAGCATCACGCGGGCGGACGGGGTGACTGCGAGCACGCCGGCGGTGCGGGCGACGATCAGCTTGCCCGACGGCAACCTCGGCACCTTGCTGGCCCTCGACACCTCATCGGCCATGACGGTGATCCCGCCGTCCGCAGCTGGTCCGAGCCGCAGCGAGCTGCACACGATGGCGGCGGCCGTCGGCGACGATGGCGTGCTGCTGCCGGGCACGCCGGCCGCGCTCAGGCTGACCGCGAAGCTGAAAGGCGGCGCGGTCGCCGAGCCGGTACTGCTTGTCCAGGTCACCGACGCGGCCGGGATCGGCTACGTGCTGCCGGTCGGGCAACTGCCAGCCAACGGAAGGCCGCGCACGCTCACTGCCACGCTCGCACCTGGCAACCGGGCGGACTACCCCCTGCGGGTCACCGGCTTCGAGCTGCAGTTCACCACGCCCGGCAGCGCCCGGTCGGCCGACACGCTCTCGCTTTCGGCCGGGTTCGCGCTGTCGACAGCGGACAGCCGCACCGGCACTCCGGTCCAGCTCGCCCCGGCCGGGTTCAGCCTGGTGTCGGCTACGTTGCAGAATCCTGGCACCCAGTCGCCTTCGGTGATCAGTGCGCGGGCGGCCGCCAGCGGGGCCGTGCTTGTCGTCTTCAATCAGGGCCTTGGCCACGGTGGCCTGTTCCAGCCGCTCGGCCAGGCGGCGATCTCAGTGTCGGACGACTATCAGGGCATGGACCGCCCCCTGCCCGCGGTCGTGACCCGCAGCTTCCTCGCCGCGACGGGGACGCGGGTCGGCCAGCGCCTGGTCACCAGCGTCGACGGCACGACCGTGCCGATCACCCTGCTCGCCGTGCTGCCGCAGCTGCCGACCATCACCAACGGCAGCCCGGGAGTGCTCGTCGACCAGCGCGCGCTCAGCGACTTGCTGCAGGCGGCGGGGGCCCAGCCGGAGAACATTACCGAGTGGTGGCTGAAGACCGCCGGGCCCGTCACCTTGCGCGGCTTGCCTCCTGGCACGTCGACGACGAGCCGGGCCCAGCTCATCCACGCGCTGCTGGCCGACCCGCTCTCGCTCGGCTCCCAGCAGGCGCTGCTGGCCTTCGCCATCGCGGCCGTGCTGCTGGCCATCATCGGGATGCTGGTCAGCGTCGCGACCTCGGCCGAGCGGAGCCGCGACGTGGCGCTGCTTGACGCCCTCGGCATGCCGCCCCGCCAGGTCGCTCGCCTGCTCGGGCTCGAGCAGGGCCTGACCGCGATCGCCCCGAGCGCCATCGGCCTGCTCTTCGGCGCCGTCCTGTCCGAGCTGATCATCCCGGCCGTGACCCTCACCCCGGAGGCGGCCAGGCCAGTGCCCCCGGTCGCGGTCCAGGTTCCCTGGCTGCTGGCCGCCGTCATCGCCGTCGCCATGGCCATCCTCCCCACCCTCGCGATCACCATTTGGATGCCGGGCCGGCGCAGCGGAGCCGCGCGGATCAGGCTCGAGGAGGAGGCGTGAGGCTAAGGCGGCGAGTACTTGGCGAGGCCGGGATCATCCCGGCCCTGGTCCTGGCCGGCGTCGCCCTCGTCGTCGCTTTCATCTCCGTCGGCGGCGCGCGGGCCGTCGTCTCGGCCGATAACACGGCGGTCAGGCAGGCACTGCGGCAATTGCCCGCCGCCGACTCCGGCGTGCTGGTCTCGGCCGACCTGGAGGCCTGGCCGCAGACGGGCGTGCTCCCCGCGGCCGACTTCACCGGCCTCGACAACCTCCTCGCGAAGGGCCTGCCCCGCCCTCAGGACTTCCAGGAAGGCCAGAACTGGACCGGTGCCACCATGCCGCCGCTGGCGGTGACCAACCCGGCCCCATCGGCCAAGGCCGACCTGCCGCCGGTCATCGAGGTCAGCTACCGGGCCGCCCTGCGCGACCGCACCGCCTTGGTCACCGGATCGCTGCCGAGCGGCCAGGCCAGGATCACGCCAGGCCGCCACGGCCACCGCGGCCAGGTGACGTTCACGGTAGCGGTGACCACGGCGACCGCGGCCAGGTTCAGCCTCCGCCCTGGCTCGGTGCTCGACCTCGCCCCGGCCGTTGGCGGCGATCCCCCGATCGTGGCGAAGGTCACCGGCATCGTCAGGCCGCTGGCCCCGCAGTCCTCGTTCTGGCAGGTCGATCCGGCGATCAACGCGCCGTCCCTGCAAAGCGGAACCGGCCCGAACTCGGCCTACTGGTTCGGCGGCGTCTTCATCGGCCCGGGCGAGCTGCGCGGCCTTGCCACCGCCTACGAGGGCAAGAGCGAGCAGCTCTCGTGGTTCTTCCCGCTGCGGTCGAGCCTGACCGCGGCCGAGGTGCGCAGGCTCGAGTCCGCCTTGGCCGACTTCTCGACCTCGGCGGCGCCGAGGAATGACGAGGCCGAGCTGAACATCAGCTACCTGACCAGCACGACGGTCAGTTCCGGGCTCGCCCAGGGACTCTCGGCGTTCGACGCCCAGTGGCAAGGGGTCGCGGGGACCGACTCGCTGCTGCTCGTCGGCCTGTTCGCGGCGGGCGCGCTGCTGCTGGTGATCGCCTCGGAACTGGCCGTCGAGGCCTACCGGCCCGAGCTGACCCTGGTCCGGGTCCGCGGCGCCAGCCTGCGCCAGGTCGCCGCGCTGACGCTCACGAGATCGGCCCTGATCACGCTGCCGGTGATCGCGGCCGGAATCCTGGCCGCCGTCGCCTGGCTCCCGGCTGGCGGCGACCAGGTCGGCCTGGTGCTCGGCGCCTCGACCATCGTCGTCGCGGTGGGCGCCGTACCGGTCCTGGCCCTGCTCAGCGCCCGGCCGCGACGCCAGGCCAGCGACGGGCGGTCCGACGACGCGGTCGCGGCCAGGCCGAGGCTGCGCCGCCTGGTCGGTGAGCTGCTCGTCGTGGTCGTCGCGGCCGCCGCCGTCATTGACCTGCGGCTGCGGGGCGCGGCCACGCCGAGCACCGATACCTACCTCAGCGCCAGCGCGGTGCTGGTCGCGGCGGCGGTGGGGCTGATCGTCAACCGGGCGTACCGGGGGCCGCTGCGCGGGGTCGCCGCGATCACGGCGAGCACGAAGGGCCCGGTCGGGGCGGTCGGGCTCAACCGGGCGGCGCGAGCACGGGCCGGCTCGATCGGGCCGGCGCTGACCCTGATGCTCGCGCTCACCCTGGTCGCGTTCGCCGTGATGGTGACGTCGGCGGTGTCCGCCGGGCAGGTCGCGGCGTCGTGGGCGAACGTCGGCGCCGACGCGGCTGTCGCGGTGCCCGGACTGACCGGGGCCAGGCTCACGGGAGTGACCCAGGCCCAGCTCGCGGCCCTTCGCCGGGTCAGCGGAGTCGAGCAGGCCACGGCCGCCTACACCGCGTCGAGCACCGGCACGCTGGCGGTGAACCTCGGCATCAAGGGCAAGACCAGCCCGCCGCTCGGACTCGCGGTCGTCGACCCCGGCTCTTACGGAGCCCTGTCGGCCCAGACCCCATGGACCGGCTTCCCGGCCGCCGCCCTGGCCAGGCCCCGCTCAGCGTCTCGAGGCCCGGTGCCGGTCCTCGTCACGCCCGACGTCAGGGCCGAGGTCGGCGACGCCAGGCCAGTGCTCGAAGACGGCGGCCTGAACCTGCCGGTCAAGATCATCGGGACGGTCACCGACACCCCGGCCATGCCCGCGGGCGGCAGCTACCTGGTGCTGCCCCAGTGGGCCGCCTCCCGGCTCCCCTCGATCCCGCCCCCGACCACGGTCCTGCTCACCGGGCCGGCGATCGACCTGGCCCAGCTGCGGGCCACCATCGCCCGCGTGTTCCCGCCCGGCTGCGTGACCACGGTCCGCAGCCAGGTGCTGAGCCAGCTCACCACGTCCCCGGCGCTGCGGTTGTCCGAGTCCCTGTACGTGCGGGGCGCGCTCGCAGCCGCCCTGCTCGGGCTGCTCGCCATCGCGTTCGCGCTCGCCAGCTCGGCCAGGAGCCGGGCGGCGATGCTGACCAGGCTCGCGGCCCTCGGCATGACCAGGGCGCAGGCGCTGACGCTCGGCCTCACCGACGCGCTGCCGCTGCTCGCGGTCGCCGCGATCGGAGCGGCGGCGTCGGCCTGGCTGCTGGCCGTGCTGCTGGGGCCAGTGCTTGGCCTGGACGTGTTCACCGGCGGCGCCGTGCCGGTCACGCTCGAGCCGACCTGGCCAGCGCTCGTCATCCCGATCGCGGTGGCGGCGGCGCTCGCGCTGGCGTTCCTCGCGGCCGACGGGCTCACGTCCTGGCAGCGCGAGATCGGAGCGGCCCTACGTCTGCAGGAGGCTGGCCAGACATGACAGGCATCGACGACCTCATCGCCCGCCAGCAGGCGATCTCGGCCGAGCGGGCGCGGGAGCAAGCCACCGAGGCGATGATCGCCTGCGACCGGCTGGTGCGGATCTATTCGGTCGCCGGGGTCGAGACCCAGGCGCTGCAGGGCCTTGACCTGCTCGTGCAGCCGGGCGAGCTGACCGCGCTGGTCGGCGCCTCCGGCAGCGGCAAGTCCACGCTGCTGAACATCCTCGCCGGGCTCGACCTCCCGACCGGGGGCAAGGCGATCGTGGCCGGGCACGACTTGCTGACCATGAAGGGCAAGGAAAGGCTGTCTTACCGGCGCTCGACGGTCGGGTTCTTGTGGCAGCAGACCGGCCGGAACCTGCTCGGCCAGCTCACCGCGGCCGAGAACGTCATGCTGCCGATGGAGCTGGCCAGGCTCGGCCGCGGCCAGCGCGCGGCCAGGGCCCGCTCGCTGCTGAGGCTGCTCGGCCTCGAGCAGCCCGCGGACCGGCTGGTCAGCGCGCTGTCCGGCGGCCAGCAGCAACGGGTCGCGATCGGGGTCGCGCTCGCCAATTCACCGAGCGTCGTCCTGGCCGACGAGCCGACGGGCGAGCTCGACACCCAGAGCGCCGACGAGGTATTCGCGGCGCTGCGGCTGGCCAACGCCGAGACCGGCGTGACGATGCTGGTCGTGACCCACGACGCCTCGGTATCCGAGCAGGTGAACCGCACGATCGCGATCAGGGACGGCCGGATCAGCACCGAGGTGCTGCGCACGACGGCGACGAACGCCGACGGAGAAGCCGAGCGCCAGTCGCAGGAGTACTCGGTGCTCGACCGGGCCGGGCGGCTGCAATTGCCCGTCGATTTCATCGCGGCGCTCGACCTGAAGAGCCGAGTCAGGCTCGCGCTCGAGCCCGACCACGTCGGCGTGTGGCCAGATCGCCAGGCGGCAAGTACTCGGGAGGCCCGGTGAGCTCTGGTTTTTTTGCAGCAAATAAAGCCCTTGAGCAGTCGCCCGGGCAAGGCCCTGCGGCCGTGCGGACCGACTCGCTGGTACGCACGTTCGGGCACGGCCAGGCGGCGGTGCACGCGCTGCGCGGGGTCTCGATCACGGTCAACCAGGGCGAACTAGTCGCGGTCTGCGGGCGATCGGGCTCGGGGAAGACGACGCTGCTGAACCTGCTGGCCGGGCTTGACCAGCCGACCTCGGGGCAGGCGTGGGTTGGCGGGCTCGAGGTGACCGCGATGAGCAGGGACGAGCAGTTGCGGCTGCGCCGGGAGCAAGTGTCGCTGGTGTTCCAGTCGTTCGCGTTGCTGCCGATGCTGTCGGCGGCAGAGAACGTGGGGGTGCCGATGCGGCTGGCCCGGATGGACCCGGCCACGCGGGAGAAGCGGGTCGGGGCGCTGCTTGAGCTGGTCGGGCTGGCCGGCTACGGCCGCAAGCGCCCGCACGAGCTGTCCGGCGGCGAGCAGCAGCGAGTCGGGATCGCGCGGGCCCTGGCGAACAACGCCGGGCTGCTGCTGGCCGACGAGCCGACCGGCCAACTCGACTCGCAGACCGCGCGGCAGATCATGGCGCTGATCCGCGCCATCGTGCACGGCGAGGGCATCACCGCGATCGCGACCACCCACGACCGGGCCCTGATGGACCTCGCCGACCGCGTGCTGATCATCGAGAACGGGCAGATCCAGGCCGCTTAGCCGAGTTCTGGCTGAGTTATTGCGGCGCTTTGCTCCCGGTGGAGTCTCTTCTTAGTCCCGTTCGGGTCTATACCTCGCGCGTACCGCTATCGGGGCGATTAGCCGGCTGCTTATTCTGAATCCCGATTCGGAAAGAGTCCCGCTAGGCGGGCAATTCAATGAGGAGCCCTCAATGCGGGGTATGAGTTTTTACCGGCGCTGGCTGCGCTCGGGCCTGGCCGCCAGCGTGCTGACGCTCGGCGTCATGGGCGCGGCCACGGCGGCGACCCTGACCATGGCGGGGGTCGCCGACGCGGCGCCCGCCGGCCATTGCGCTCCGGGGTCAGGGGCGAAGCTGGCAGGCAAGCGGATCACGGCGGCGCAACTGGCTGGCTATGAAGGGACTGGGCTGGGGTGCGCGGACCTGGCCGGGGCGAACCTCAGCGGGCTCAGCCTGGTGCAGTTCGACCTGTCTTACGCCAACCTGAAGGGCGCCAACCTGGCCAACGCCAACCTGATCCAGGCGACGATGACCGGTGCTGACCTGGCCGGTGCTGACCTGGCCGGGGCCAAGCTCGGCCAGGTGACGCTGAGCGGCGCCGACCTGGCGGGAGCTGACCTGCGGTCGGCCGACCTCACCCAGGCGACGATGACGAAGACTAACCTTACGGGGGCCGACCTTGCCAACGCGACGCTGGAGGAGGTCCAGGGGCAGAATGCCAACTTCAGCAAGGCGACCCTGACCGGCGCCAACTTCTCCGCCGCGACCTTGACCGGGGCGAAGTTCAACGGCGCCAAGCTTGCCGGGGCGAACTTCACCGGCGCGACCAACCCGCCCGCAGGGGCAGCTGGGGCGAGCGGGGGAGCGGGCGCGGCCACGTCGTTCAAGGTGAGCAAGGGGTCGTGGCATCTCTACCTGGAAGGCGTCTGCTTCGTGCTCTTCCTGCTGATGGCGCTGGCCTCGGTGCGCCGGTACTTCTCCAGCCGGCGCCGTGGCGGCTATGGCAACATTGCCCCGATCGTCACGGCGGGCGGCATCGGCGGGTCTGGTGGTGGCTTTGGCGGGCCGGGCGGATACGGCGGACCGGGCGGATTCGGCGGCAGCTTCGGCGGACCGACGGCGGCTGACGGGGTGTCGTTCAACCCCGCCGCACCCCAGGGCATGCCAGGAGTCGGGACGGTGCCCGGCTACAGCGGTGGCCCTGGAGCCGCGTTCAACGCCGTGACCGGCGGCCGGGGCTCGATCGGGCGGCTCCTGGTGGCGCTCCTCGGCGGCTTCATGGTCGCGGCCGGGCTGTTCCTGCTCGGCAGCGCGGTGCTCGGCGCGATCCTGGTGCCGGTCGGCGGCGGGCTGTACTCGATCTGCGGCTCGAACTGCTCAGCCCAGGTGATCCCGACGAGCTCAGGCATCTTCTTGACGTTCGGCATCATTCTGACCGTCTTCGGAGGCATCGTCCGCCGGCTGGGCCGGCAGCGGCTCCTCGGCAGGCTGGGGTACTAGGCGCGGGGACTTGCGGGCTGGGGGGCCCGAACGGCCGGGTCGCGGATCAGCGAAGATCGCGACCCGGCCGTCTTGTATGCGGCTCGAGGCGGGGACGGTGGTGACAACTGGGGCTGAAGGCGACAAGCTAGTGCTCAGCCCGCCGGCGCGTGGTACCGGGCCCGTGCGGCGTGACACCGGGGAGGACTTAGGCGAATGCCCGACATCTTGACTGCGTACGCGGCGAGCCAGCCGGACAAGCTGGCCGTGATCGACGACCGGCCGGACGGCCCGATCGTGTCGTGGAGCTACGCCGACCTCGAGGCCGAGTCGAACCGGCTCGCGAACGCGCTGGCCTCGCTCGGGGCCGGGCCCGGGAACAAGGTGATCTGGTGCGGCCCGAACTCGCCGCAGGTCGTCGCCTGCATGAACGCGACCAGGAAGATCGGCGCGACCTCGGTCCCGCTGAACTACCGGCTGACCGCGCAGGAGGCCAGGTACATCGTCGCCCACTCCGACGCGCGCATCGCCTACGTCGACGCCGAGTACGCGCACCTGATCGGCGCGCCCGGCTCGCCGCTCACGCCCGGCGGCGAGCCTGAGCAGCGGTCGCTCGAGCACGTGCTCGTCTTCGGCGGCCGGGCCCCTGCTGGCATGCTCGGCGAGGACGTCGTCGCCAGCGCCCCGGCCGATCCGCCGCCGGACGTGCAGGCCGGGGTCGGCGGCGCCACGATGATCTATACCTCGGGCACGACCGGCAAGCCCAAGGGCGCGGTCCGCCACACCAGGGACGAGTCGGTCGTGATCGGGCTGGTCACGCTGATCGGCTATCAGCCCGACGACGTCTACATCACCTCGGGCCCGCTGTACCACAGCGGCCCTGGGTCGTTCATGCTGATCGCCCAGGTCTTCGGCCAGAGCGTCATCCTGCAGCGCCGGTTCGACGCGGAGGACTGGCTGCGGCTCGTGGACAAGTACAAGGTGAGCTCGACCTTCTCCGCGCCGGCGCTGGTGCGGATGATCTGCGCGCTGCCTGCTGAGATCAAGGCCAAGTACGACAAGACCTCCATGAAGCGGATGCTCGCGAACGCGGCCCCGTGGAGCTTCGCGCTCAAGCAGGCCTACCTGGCCGACTTCCCCGACGACTCGCTCTGGGAGATCTACGGCTCCACCGAGCTCGGCGTGAACTGCGTCCTTGAGCCCAAGGACCAGCTCCGCAAGCCGGGCTCGTGCGGCAAGCCGGCCCCGTACAACGAGCTCATGCTGGTCGACGCTGACGGCAGCGAGGTGACCGGCATCGGGCCCGACCATCCAGGCGAGTTGTTCGTCAGGTCCGGCGGGGTGTTCAACGAGTACTACAAGCAGGCCGACAGCTACCAGGCCGCGAGCCGGGGCGAGTGGCACACCGTCGGCGACATCGCCTACCGCGACGACGAGGGCTACTACTACATCTGCGACCGCAAGAACGACATGATCATCTCGGGCGGGATGAACATCTACCCGGCCGAGATCGAGGCGGCGCTTGAGCAGCATCCGGCGATCTACGACGTGGCCGTGTTCGGCATCCCGTCGGATGAGTGGGGCGAGCTCGTGCACGCGACGATCGTCGTGGCGCCTGGGGAGACGCTGACCGAGCAGGACGTCGTGGCCTTCTCCCGCGAGCACCTGGCCGGCTACAAGACCCCGCGCTCGGTCGAGTTCACCGAAGAGCTGCCTCGCACCGGGTCAGGCAAGATCCTCAAGCGCCAGTTGCGGGCGCCCTTCTGGGAGGGGCAGGGCGCCCAGGTCTGACCAGCCCCGTCAAGGGCCGGCCGGGGTCACGATGATCTCGCCGGTGTTCCAGGGGAATCCCGCGCAGTCGTTGTAGAAGTACGCACCCGGCGTCTCGAACGTCACCGTGCCTGACTGCCCAGGAGCGAGCGGGCCGACCTTGAACGACGCCGGGTCGAAGAATGACTCCGCGCAATGGTCGTGGCTGTTGCTCTTCGGGTTCTCGAACGTCACGGTGGTCTTGTTCGGGACGGTCATGACCGCCGGCGCCATCGCGTTCTCGCTGGCCAGGTCCTCCGTCCCGGTGGGGGCTCCGGTCTTCGCGTCCCAGGTCTGGCCAAGCACGACGGTGTCGTCGGCCGCGGTGCCCGCGACCGTCGGTCCTGGCACGGGTACCCGGTTCGAGATCGGGGCCGGCGGGCTCGCCTGCGACAGCTTGCCGCCGAGGCGGAACGCCCAGAGGTTGTCGCCGTAGGCCTGGTCGGGGGCACCGAAGGTGTAGGTGCTGTTGCCGCCCGCGAAGACGGCGACGTACTGGACGCCGTTGACCTTATAGGTGACCGGCGTGGTCGCGATGCCCGCGCCGGTCTGCCAGGTCCACGCGGTCGCGCCCGAACTGGCGTTCCGCGCGGAGAAGGTACCGTTGGGCGCGCCTTCGAACAATAGGCCGGTCGACGTGGTCAAGATCCCGTCTCCGTTGGCCAGCCCGAAGGGCGTGGTCCGCTGCCAGGCAATCTTGTTGGTCTTGGGGTTGATGGCGTCGACTACCCCGCCGTAGAACTCCCCGTTGGGCTTGTAGAAGGTGGGCTGGCCGTAGGGGAGCCCGTCGCTGTAGGCGAAGTCGACCTCGGCGGCCGGCACGTACAGCAGCCCGGTCTTCGGGTCGTAGGACATCGGCGCCCAGTTCGCGCCGCCGTCGCCGCCGGGGGTGACGAGGACCGGCGCGCTCAGGTAGGGCGTGAACTCGCAACCGCTCTTGTAGTCAGGGATGGGCCTGGTCGGGCCGGTGGACTGCGGGCAGGTCGGGACCAGCGAGTCGCCCGCCGGGATCGGCTGGGTCGGCGCCGTGGCCTGCGACGCGAGCTGCGGCACCTTCCGCTCGGTCACCTTGATCACGGGCTTGCCGGTCGCGGCGTTGAGGTAGTACAGCCAGGCGGTCTTGCTGCCGTAGATGACGACCGTCTTCGGGCCGCTCGGGTAGCGGACGGTGGCGATGACCGGGGTCATCGTGTTGTCGTAGTCCCACAGGTCGTGGTGCACGGACTGGAAGTACCAGGTCAGCTTGCCGGTGCGGGCGTTGAGCGCGACGAGTGAGTTCGTGTACAGGTCATCGCCGGCCCTGGCCGCCCCGGACACGCGCGGCTCCGGGTTCGCGACCGCGAGATAGATCAGCCCCAGCTTGGCGTCGATCGCTGGCGCCATCCAGACGTCGCCGCCGCCGAGCTTCCATGAAGTGCCCTTCCAGGTGCTATGACCGGGCTGTCCTGGGCCGGCCGTGCCGGCGAACGTCCAGGCAACCTTGCCGTTCGAGGCGTTCAGGGCATACAGGTGGCCCCGCATGCCAGAGCCGCCGCCATTCTGGGTTCCGACCAGCACGAACCCGCCTTCGTAGGCCGTCCACGGGGTGCCAGCGCCGTTGGCGGCCGTGTCCTGGCCGGGCGTGCCGACCTGGGCCTGCCAGGCCAGCGTCCCGGTCTGCTGGCTAAGCGCGACGATGTGCTCGCCGCCGAGCGCGGCGAAGACCCGGCCGCCAGCGACGGCAACGCCGCGTTCCTTGCCGGCGAAGCCGGACTTGTACTCCCAGATCACCTGGCCGGTCGCGCCGTTGATGGCGAAGACGTCGCCTTGGGCGGTCTGCACGTAGAGCCGGCCGCCGACCGCGACCGGGGTGCCCTCCTGGGCCCTGGTCGTGGTGGCCCCCTCCAGGTGATCGACCCACGCCCCGCCGAGTTTGGGCACGTTGCCCAGGGTCAGGCCGGTCAGCGGCGAGTAGCCCTGGGCCGGGCTCGCGGCCGTCGTCGTGGCTGTCGCCGTCGTCGTGGCGGTCGCTGCCGTCGTGGCCGCCCGCCCGGTCGTGGCGGCGGCGGGCAGTCCGAGGTAGCCGAACAGCATGACCGCCGTGGCGCCGGCGAGTCCGATCCCGAGCGTGTTCCTGGTCATCGTGCCTCCCACGGGAAGGACGCCCACGAGCGCTAATCGGTTGCCCGATCGCCCGGTGCCATTCCTAGAGTCGGCGCTGATGGCTCGGCGACGGCGTAGCCCTTCTCGCGGGCGAGGGCGATGAGCGCCTCGGCGTCCGTGAGCGCCGCGCCGGCCTGGTCGTTGTTGAAGTAGGCGTAAACACTGGCCTCGTCATCGGGCCAGGTCTCGCGCAGCCGGCCCAGCCACCGGCGCAGTTCGGCCCGCCCGTAGGCCGGCCACGGGTACGCGACGCCCTCGTGGAACCTGATGTAGCCCCAGTCGGCCGTCCGCCAGAGCGGCGTGACCGGCTCGGCCTTCCGGTCGGCCCAGCACAGCGCCGCGTTATGGGCCGCGAGCACCTGCCGCGTCTCGTCGGTCCACCAAGACGGATGCCGCGGCTCCACCGCCACCTGAATCGGGCCGCGGCCGCTGGGACTGGCCGCCCGTCCGAACTCGGCCAGGCAGGCGGCCAGCCTCGGCGCGTCCGCCTGCAATGTCGGGGGCAGTTGCAGCAGCACGGGTCCGAGTCGCGGCCCGAGGCCGGCGGCCGCCTCCACCAGCTTGGCCACCGGCCCGGCCGGGTCATTGAGCCGCTTGACGTGGGTCAGGTACCGGCTGGCCTTGATCGCCATGATGAACCCGTCCGGCGTCCTGGCCCGCCAGGTCGCGAAGGTCTCGCGCGTCGGCAGCCGGTAGAACGTGCCGTCGTTCTCCACCGAGGCGAACTGGGTCGCGTAGAACTCGAGCCAGCGCCGCTGCGGCACGTCGGGCGGGTAGAACGAACGCCCCCAGTGCTTGTACTGCCAGCCCGAGGTTCCGACGATCAGCGGCATGACCCTGGCCCGCTCACCGGGTGGTCCGCCGGGCGACCCGGTCGGCGGGCTGGGCGTTGATGATCCGGTCGGCCGTGATCCCGGCCGCCTCGGCCCGGTCGCAGCCGTTCTGCAGCCAGTCGAGCTGGCCAGGCGCGTGCGCGTCGGTGTCGATCGCGAACACGCAGCCAAGCTCGGCCGCCAGCGCCAGCAACCGGTCTGGCGGATCCTGCCGCTCGGGACGGCAGTTGATCTCGACCGCGACCCCGTGGTCCCGGCAGGCGGTGAACACCGTGACCGCGTCGAACTGGGACTCGGGCCTGGTGCGCGACCCCATGACCATCCGGCCGGTGCAGTGCCCAAGCACGTCGACGTGCGGGTTCGACACCGCGGCGACCATCCGCCTGGTCATCTCGGCGGCGGGCATCCGCAGTTCCGAATGCACGCTGGCCACTACGAGATCGAGTCGTTCCAGCAGGTCAGGGCGCTGATCCAGGCCGCCGTCGGACAGGATGTCCACTTCAATACCGGTAAGGAGGCAAAATTTGCCTAGCTCGGCGTTGATCTCGACTACTAGGTCAAGCTGCGCGATCAGGCGTTCCGCCGACAGCCCGTTGGCCACGGTCAGTCGGGGCGAGTGGTCGGTCAGCGCGATCCACTCATGCCCGAGGTTCCTGGCCGCCTCGGCCATCTCCAGGGCCGGGCTGCCGCCGTCGGACGCGTCGGAGTGAGTGTGGCAGTCGCCCCGCAGGGCGGCGCGAAGTCCTGTGTGAGGGACCGGCGGCGGCGCTTGCACCATGAGCCTGGCCAGGTACTCGGGCTGCTCGCCGGCCGCGGCCTGGGTGATGACGGCCGCCGTGGCCGGGCCGATGCCGGAGAGTTCGGTGAGCGTGCCCGAGGCGAGCCTGCGGTCAAAGTCGGCGGGGCTGAGGTCGCCGACCGCCTGGGCGGCGCGGCGGAAGGCCCGCACCCGGTACGTGGGCGCGCTCGCCCGCTCCAGCTGGAACGCGACCTGGCGGAGTGCCTGCGCGGCGTTCGCCTGAGCGGTCATAGCTCATTGAGCATAGTCGGAGAGGGGCGGTGTACTAAGTCCCGCCAGGTCGTGATCATAGTACGGGTTTCCTGATTTGCTGGGCTCAGAGGTGGGTGCTGAGGGCGCCGCCGACCATGCCGAGGGCGAAGGCGCCGATCAGGATCGCGGCGACGATCACGACGCGACGCCAGGCCTGCCAGTTCCGCCGGGCGCGACGGCCGGCGGGGCGTTCGCCGGCCCGCTGGAACACGCCGCGCGGCCGGGCGAGGGGCGCCAGGGCGTGGCTGGCGAGCGGAGCGCCGTCGTTCAGAGTGGCAGTGCTGTCCAGAGTGGCAGTGCTGTCCAGAGCGGCAGTGCTGTCCAGAGTTGTCCGGCCATTCTGCATTCGGTGCACCTGCCCCAACTTACAGCATTTCGGATGGTCGCGATGGGGTGGAAACTACCCTCGACTGAGTGAGCGGTAACTCAATGGCAGGTAATGACCACATCCAGTGAGACTGGTTCAGGCAGGCCGGTCGGCGGGCGCCCGGTAGCTGTCGGCTGATCGGTCGTCGGCTACCTGTTGTTCACCTGCGTTGAGGCTGGTCGTCGTCCGGGCCGCGCTGGTGCTGCCCTGCCAGACTTGCGAGAATGCTGATATGGGACCAGCAGGTAGCGCACCTTCACCGATTGGCTCGGCCGGCTCGATCCTGTCGATCGGGTCCGCTGGTTCGATCCTGTCGATCGGCTCGGCCGGGTCCATCTTGTCGATCGGGTCCGCTGGTTCGATCCTGTCGATCGGCTCGGCCGGTTCGATCCTGTCCGTCGGCTCGGCCGGCTCGATCCTGTCGATCCTCTCAGCGATCAGCATCGGCACGATCTTCTCGGCCCGGGCGAGGTGGGCGATGCGCGCCCACCTGGCCGATCACCTGACCCGCCGGGTGGGCAAGCGCAAACTCACCGGTGAGCCCCCGGCCGCGGGCCGGCGCCTGTCGGTCGTCCGGTGACGCCCGTCCTGCCGGCCGCGACCTGCACGGCCGCCGAGGTCGCCGGGCGACTGGCCGACGACGGGTACGTCGTCGTCTCCGGGCTCATGCCGGACTCCGACGTCGCGGCCGCGCGGGCCGACCTGGACCGGGTGCTGGCCGCGACCAGGACCGGTCGCAACGCCTTCGAGGGGTTCTCCACCCAGCGGGTCTACGCGCTGTTCGCCAAGACCAGGACGTTCGACGCTGCCGCGACGGATCCCCTGCTGCTCGGGGTGCTTGCCGAGATCCTCGGCTACTACCAGCTCAGCGCCCCGGTCGGGATCAGGATCGGGCCTGGGGAGAAGGCACAGATCCTGCACTGCGACGACTCGATCTACCCGCTCCCAAAGCCGCATCCGCCGGTCGTGGTCAACACGATGTGGCCGCTCGACCCCTTCACCGAGCGCAACGGCGCGACCAGGTTCATCCCCGGCAGCCATCGCTGGGAACCTGACCGGCGCCCGACCGAGGCGGACGAGGTCGCGATCGCCACGATTAGCCCAGGCTCGGCGATGTTCTACCTCGGCAGCCTTTGGCACGGCGGCGGCGCTAACCAGACCGACCGGCCCAGGCTCGGCGTGATCCTCGAGTACGCCTCGGCCTGGTTGCGCCCGCAAGAGAACCACTGCCTGGCCGTGCCCCGCGAGATCGCCAGCCAGCTTCCCGACCGGCTCGCCGAGCTACTCGGCTACAACATCTACCCGCCGTTCCTCGGCTACGTGGACGGCAGGCACCCGCTGAAGGTGCTGCGCCCGGCCGACCCCGCTGGCGAGCCGGCCGTCACGACCTGACCCCGTACGTCGTGCCCATCGCCGCCGCTACCTCGGCCAGGGTGTGGCCGGCGATCGCCTGCGCCCTGGCGTTCCCGGCCGTGAGCACCTCGCCGAGGTAGCGCCGGTCGGCGATCAGCTCGGCCCGCTTGGCCCTGACCGGCCGCAGGAACTCGTTGACCGACTCGGTGACGACCCGCTTGAGCTCAGCCGAGCCGCCCGCGCCGATCTCGGCCGCGACCGGCGCAGGCTCGCGGCCCTGGCACAACGCCGCGAGCAGCACCAGGCTCGACACCTCGGGCCTGCAGGCAGGCTCGTAGCTGATGTCCCTGATCGCGTCGGTCCTGGCCCGCCGGACCAGCCTGGCGGTCTCGTCGGCAGTCGCCGACAGCGCGATGGAGTTGGCCCGGCTCTTCGACATCTTCTGGCCATCGGTGCCGAGCAGGTTCGGCGCCGGCGAGAGCAAGGCGTCCGGAACCGGAAAGACCTCAGCCCCCGCCCCGTAGCGCTCGTTGAAGCGCCGGGCGACCATCCGCGCGACCTGCACGTGCGGCAACTGGTCCTTGCCGACCGGCACCAGGTTGGCCTTGCCGAACAAGATGTCGGCGGCCTGGTGCACCGGATAGGTGAGCATCAGCCCGCTCACCCCGGCCTGCCGGGACAGCTTGATCTCCTCCTTCACCGTCGGGTTGCGCTGTAGTTCGGTGACCGAGACGAGCGAGAGGAACGGCAGCATCAGCTGGTTCAAGGCCGGGACGGCGCTGTGCGCGAAGATCGTCGCCGTCGCCGGGTCGATGCCGATCGCCAGGTAGTCCGCGACGAGGCCGAGTACGTGATCGGCCAGCCGGTCGGCGACGTCGCGGTCGGTCAGCACCTGGTAGTCGGCGACGAGGACGAATAGCCGCGCCCCCGCCCGCTGCAGCCTGACCCGGTTCGCGAGCGTGCCGAAGTAGTGGCCGAGATGCAGCGGCCCGGTCGGCCGGTCCCCGGTCAGCACGGTGAACTGCGAGGCGTCGGCGGCGATCATTGCTTCTAGTTCGCGGCTGCGCCTGATGCTGGCCCGGAGCGAGTCGGACTCAGGCGGGCCCTGGCGGGTGGCGGCGGAGGTGTGGGTCACGGGAAGCTCCTTCGGATTGTGATCTGACCGAGGGCTCGTTCGCTGGTGCGACCCGTTCGCGCGCATGAGAAAGGGCCGTCCAGCCGGACGGCCCGCATCGTGCCTAGCGCAGACAGCCGTCCTAAGACGGCCACCAACCAAGAACCACGAAGCTACGCATGTCGCCAGTGTAACGCCACGCGTCGGACTACAGCGTCGCGCCTCTGCTGTAGTCCCAACGACAGCAAAGGCGCGACGCTGTAGTTGGGATGCCCGCGGGAAGCGGGCGGGGCCGACGAGCTTGCCCGGGCTCGAGGGAGCCGAGCTCGCCAGAGCGGCCGAGGAGCGCGGCCCCGCCGCGAGCAGAAGTCCAACCGCAACGTAGTCCCGGAGCTGTCGTTCCTACGACAACCGCGGGACTACGTTGCGGTTAGACGGGCTCCTGGACAGTCCGTTATCGGTCGTACTATGGGCTCGTGGCAGACAACGAATTCTGGGCAACCACGGCAGCCGTCGCCTCGACGCCGGTGGCTGTCGTCGCAGGACTGACCAACGGAACCTATCGGGCCGCGACTGGCGCTGGCGGCTTCAACGACGGCTTTGAAGCCGCGATGAGAACCGTTACCCACTCCGCTGAGAAGTTCGGTAATGATCACGGGCCGACGATCACGCGGGCCGTTATCACCGCGGCCGTCGGTCTCGCCTTCGCAACCGCGAGAGATATCGCCAAGAAGTAGCCCCCCGCCGGGGTCGGGCCGACTTTGCTTGTTACTTTGCCAGTCAGTTGGCCTGGTTTGACCGGGAGCGGCACCTTATGTTCGGCCTAGCGCATCGTGGCGACGATGTCCTAGGAGCTGAAAATGAAGCGAGCCCGCAGGTCCGGTGTCTTCGCGATGTCGAGCGGCGCGGCAACGGCGGCGGTCGCGTTCTTAACAGTCACTTCGTTCCTGATCACCGCCTGCGCGGCGGTGCCGACGTCATCGCAGCGGGCAGCGCGCACGCACCGGCTGGTAGTCAAGGAAGAGTCGGCGGCCAAGAAACGGCTCGCCGTCGTCGCTGACGGAGGCGGGCAGGTGTTCCGCCTGGGGCTTGTGCCCCAGCTGGCCGACGCGGCCGGGCTGGTCGGCGCCCAGCTTGGCTACTTCCAGCAGGACCTGGGTGACTCGGTCCGGCTGCAGTTGGTGCCCTTCGCATCGCAGGCCGAGGAAGGCGAGGCGCTCGCCGCCGGGCGGCTGGACGGGGCCTACGTGAACCCGGTCACGGCCGTGCGGGTCTGGCTGGCCTCCGATCACAAGGTGATCAAGGTGCTGGCCGGCACCTCCGCTCGGGATGGTGACCGGACGGTAGCTGTACTCGCGGTCGCGACCAGGCTGCTGCGCACCCGGCCGGCCGTGGTCGCCGCGATCGTGCAGGGCCAGATCCAGTCCGAGCAGCTCATCGACACTGACCCGGCGCGAGCGCTGCCGGCGATCAGCGCCGAACTGGCGGCGCTGCGGGTCCGCCGGGTCAAGGAACGGCTGCTGGCCCGGTCATTCGCCGGCCTCACTTACACCAACAACCCGTTGGCCGCATCGGTGCTCGCCCAGGCTACCCACGCCGCGTCGGCCGGGCTGATCGCACCGCTCCCACGATCCCTGGCGGGCCTGTTCGACCTCGGTCCGCTCAACAAGCTGCTCAGGGCCGCTGGGCAGGCCGAGGTACCGGGATAGTCCGGGCCCCCGCTGGTCCACGGGGCCAGCTTTCCGCTGCCGTCTTGACCCCTACTCACACTTTCGCATTCGGATTCCCGCGGTCCGCCGCGGATCGGCCTGGAGGTCTGCCGGGATGAACAAAATGCTGCGGGTTGCGTGCGCGGCCGTGGGTGCGAGCCGAGCTGGCGGGGCGGCCAGGAGGCGGCCGAGCCGGCGCTCGCGGCGGACCCGGAGCGTCTTGGCCCAGATCCTGGCACCGGTGCTGGCCGCGGGCACGTCGGTGGCGCCGATCGCGGCGCCGGTCGCGGTCGCCGCTGGCACGGTGGCCGCTGTCGCGGCGATCAGCGCCAAGGCCTCGAAGGCGCAGGCCCAGGTGACCGGGCCGGTGCTGGTACTGCTCCAAAATGGCGAGACGACGGCCCCGGAGACGACCGTGCTCCGCAACGCCGGCTACACCGTCACGCAGGCCACCCCCAGCACCTGGGTATCCATGTCGACCTCCGCGTTCGAGCAGTACGCGGCGCTGGTCATCGGGGATCCTTCGGCCAGCGGCACCTGCTCGACGCTGACCCCGACGACCGGCACCTCAGGCAGCGACGCGATCGGCACCAACTGGCAGGCGGCGGTCAGCGGCAACGTCGCCGTCATCGGTACCGCGCCGGCGCTGCCAGGTACTTCGGGTGCGAACACGCTGATCGCCGACGCGGTCAACTACGCGGCCGCAGGTTACTCCAGTTCTACCGGCACCGGCCTGTACGTGTCACTGAACTGCGAGTACTCGACGGCTTCGGCCGGCACAAGCGTGCCCTTCCTGAGCGGCGTGGAGAACATCGGCACCGACGGCGGCCTGACCGTGCAGGGCGGCCTGTCCTGCAGCGACTCGGGCACCTTGAACACCTGGGAAGCTATCTCGGCCGGAACCTTCGGCGGGTTCACGAGCGCGTCGCTGGCGTCGGGTTCGTCCGGTTCCTGGCCATCGCCGGCCTGTCCGGTGAAGGAGGCATTCAACACCTGGCCGACCATCTTCACCCCGGCCGGCTACGACTCCGCCTCCGACGCCAGCGCCAACTACACCGCTTCCGACGGGACTTCGGGGCAGCCATACATCTTGCTAGGCGCGCAGGCGTCGGCGGGGACGCAGGCACTCGCGCCGTCGAACGGCGGCGAGGTGCCAGGCGGCGCGGCGGATGGTGGCGCGAGCAACCCGGCCACGCCCGGCCTGACGCAGGCCAATACGGGAGACCCGGTCGACACCGAGAACGGAGACTTCACCGCGGCTAACACCGACCTGTCGATCCCCACTTACGGTCCGGCGCTGACCTTCTCCCGCAGCTACGACGCCGACATCGCCCAGCAGCAGGTCAAGGCGGGGGCGCCGGGTCCGATGGGCTACGGCTGGACCGACAACTGGGCCAGTTCGGTGACCACGACCCAGCCGCAGGCCGGTGACATCTACACGATCGGCGGCCTTGGCACCAATAACGGCAACGGCGGTCCAGGTCCGCAGTCAGTGGTGTCAGGCCCGCAGGGCATCGAGGTCGACGGCTCGGGCAACACCTACTTCACCGACACGGCTGACAACCGGGTCCAGGAGATCCCCGCCTCGTCCGGCTCGCAATGGGGGATCTCGATGACCGCCGGCGACATCTACACGGTGGCCGGCAGCCCAGGCGGGCAGGCAGGCGCCTCGACGACCGGCACCCCGGCGACCAGTTCGCAGCTGGACGCGCCGGAGGGCGTCGCCGTGACGGCGTCGGGACTGTACATCGCCGACACCGGCAACTGCCGGGTCATCGAGATCGCGGCGAGCACCGGGACGCAGTACGGCATCTCGATGACCGCCGGGGACATGTACGTGATCGCTGGCCGCACCGGCCAGTGCGCGGTCGGCGACGACGCCAAGGTCGCCACCCAATCTGACCTCGACTACCCGGTCAGCCTGCACGTCGGCGCGGCCGGTCACGCTGGCGACCTGTACATCGCCGACACCGGCAACAACCGGATCCAGGAGATCGCCGGCGCCAACGAGACCGAGTGGGGCCAGTCCATGACCAACGGCTACGCCTACACGGTCGCAGGCAGTTCCGCTGGCACGTCCGGGCAGTCCAACAGCGGCACCAAGGCGACGACCGCCTTCCTGGCTGCTCCCGATGGCATCACGATCGACGGCTCGGGCAACATGTACGTCGCCGACACCGACAACTGCCGGGTCGAGCAAGTGCCGTGGTCGGGCGGAACCTACTGGGGCCAGTCAATGACCCAGTACTACCTGTACGTCGTCGCCGGCCGCAACTCCTCGAGCTGCACGATCGGCTTCGACGGCAAGGCCGCCACCGGATCGAACCTGTGGTCGCCGACGTCCGTGCGCGACCCTAACGGCAACCTGTACATCACCGACTCGGGCAACAACCGGGTGCAGGAGGTCGCCGGGACCACGCACACCGAGTTCGGCCAGTCAATGACCGCCGACTTCGTGTACACGGTCGCCGGCAACGCCTCGGGTACCGGCGGGGACTCCGGTGACGGCGGCCCGGCTACGTCGGCGCTGCTCAATGACCCTGGCTCGCTCTGGGTCGACTCAAGCGGTGACCTCTACATCTGCGATACCGACAACAACGAGGTCAGGGAGGTCAGCGCCTCGACCTTTAACATCTCCGACCTCGCTGGGGGCAACGGCAAGACGCTGGCGACCGTCGGTGACGGCGGCCCGGCGGTCTCGTCGGGGCTGGCAAGCCCCAGGGGTATCGCCTCCGACGCGCACGGCGACATCTTCATCGCCGACACCAGCAACAACCGGGTGCAGGAGATCGCCGACTACAGCCACACCCAGTTCGGCATCGCGATGACCGCTGGTGACATCTACACGGTGGCCGGCAGCGCTGCCGGGACGGGCGGGGACGGGGGCAACGGCGGGCTGGCCACGTCGGCCCTGCTGTCCGGACCTGAGGGGATAGCGGTCGACTCCTCGGGCGACCTCTACATCGCCGACACGAACAACCATCAGATCCGGGAGGTGTCCGCCTCGACCGGGGACATCTCCGCGATAGCCGGCAACGGGACGAGCGGTGACTCGGGTAACGGCGGATCGGCTACCAGTGCCGAGCTGAACGTGCCCGCCGCCGTCGCGGTGGACGCGACCGGCGACATCTTCATCGCCGACCCCGGCAACGACGAGGTCCAGGAGGTCTCGGCCACCGGAGGCACGCATTACGGCATCTCGATGACGATCGGGGACATATACAAGATCGACGGCACCCCCGGCACCTCGGGTGACTCGGGCGATGGCGGGCCGGCTACCTCGGCCCAGCTGTACCAGCCCTCCGGCGTCGCGGTCGACGCGGCCGGCGACATCTACATCTCCGACACCGGCAACAACCGCATCCAGGAGGTCGCCGCCGCCACCCACGTCCAGTGGGATATCTCCATGACCGCTGGTGACGTGTACACCATCGCGGGCTCGGCCACGGGCAGCGGCGGCAGCACCGGCAACCTCGGCCCGGCCACGCAGGCCCTGCTCAGCCATCCGGTGCAGGTCGTGACCGACAACGCGGGCGACCTATACGTCGATGACACAGGAAATGACAGCGTCCGCGAGATCGCCGCGGCCAACGGCACTCAGTGGAGCCAGGCGATGACGGTCGGTGACATCTATAACGTGGCCGGCACTCCGGGCACGGCGGGCAACGCCGGCGCCGGCGGCCCGGCCGGGGCCGCCCAGCTCGACGGCGAGTCGGGCATCGGCACCGACCCGGCCGGCGACCTGTTCATCTCCAGCGCCGGCGACGACCTGGTTCAAGAGGTCACCGCCACGGCCGACTCCGCGATCCCGGCGGCGCCAGGCCAGACCTCGTCGCTGTCCCCGGCGCCGGGCGGCATCACGGTCAACCAGCCAGGTGGCGCCCAGGTCACGTTCTACGCTCAGATCGCCGGGACGTGCGCGTCGCCCTATCAGGTCGCCGGCGGGTACTGCGCCCTGCCCGTGTTCAGCGGTGCCAGCCTCACCGACAACACCGGCAACGACACTTATACCTTCACCCCGTCGGCCGGGACCGGCACCTACGTCTACTCGTGGGACGGACAGCTCATCAGCGAGTCAGACTCCGCCGGCGACACCCTCACGATCACCTATCAGTCGCCCGCGCCTGGCAGCGGTGACTGCCCGTCAACGGCCACGTCCTGCGAGACGATCACCTCCGCCTCCGGCCGGGCGCTGGTGATCGGCTCGAATAGCAGCGGGCTGGTGACGTCGGTCACCGACCCGATGCGCCGCAGCTGGACCTACGGCTACAACTCCGCCAGCCAGCTGACCTCGGCGACCGACCCGATGACCAACGAGACCAGCTACACCTACGGGTCGGGCTCGACCGGCAACCCGCTGCTCGCCAGCGACCTGCTGACCGTCACCAGCCCGAACGCGCAGCCCGGCGGCCCCGATGCCGGGGACGCCACCGTCAACGTTTACAACGCGGCCGGCGAGGTCACCAGCCAGACCGACCCGATGGGCTTCAAGACCACCTTGAACTACTGCGTGAACGCGGCGACCGGCGACTGTATGAACGCCTCCACCGGCACCGGCTACATCACCGTTACCGATCCCGACGGCAACGCGACCGTCGACTACTACGTCCAGGGTGCTCTCGGCGCCCAGTCCGTGTGGACCGGTACGAGCTTGACCTCCGAGAGTGATTACATCCCCGATACGTCGGCCGGCGGCACCAGCGGCGGCACTTTGCTCGACGGGGCGAGCGCCGACGGCGACGGCAATGTCACCACCGATACCTATAACCCGGCCGGTGACCTGGTCAGCTCGACCGCACCGAGCGGAGTCGGCAGCCAGACCGGCACGACCACATCCGCCTACACCAGCCTGAATGAGGGCAGCTGCAACGGGACGGTGCAGGCCACCTCCCCATGCTCGACGAGCGAGACGGGCCCCGCGCCGGTCGCGCCGGGCGGAGTAATCACCCCGCCGTCCTCCGCCCCACCGGAGGGGGTCACCTACACCCTGTACGACACCGACGGGAACGAGCTTTACGCCACCACCGGCGTGTACGAGCCCGGCAGCACTACCGCGTCGTACTCGCAGACGACTTACCAGCTGTTCAAGAACAACAGCGTCACCCTCAGCGGCACCAACATCACCTGTACCTATAGCCCGTCATCGGCCTCGCTGCCATGCGCCACCATCAACGCGGACGGCGTGGTCACGCAACTGGAGTATGACAGCGCCGGCGACCTGGAGTTGTCGTCGACTCCCGATGGCAACAGCGGCGGCCAACTGGCGACCACCAGCTACACCTATAACGCGGACGGCGAACAGCTGACCAAGGTGGCCCCAGACGGTAACCTCACGGGCGCGAACGCCGGCAACTACACCACCACGACGGCCTACAACGCCGACGCAGAGCAGACGTCGGTCACCCAGGGGAACGGGTCGGGATACACCGACATCCCGCGCTCGACGGGCTATTTCTATGACGCCGACGGGAACCAGACAAAGGTCACCGACGCCCGCGGCTACTCGACCGTGACCGCCTACACCGCTGACAACAAGCCCGTCCTGGTCACCAACCCTGACGGCGACGCGATGCTGACCTGCTATGACGGCGACGGGCACGCGGCCCAGACGGTCCCGCCGGTCGGGGTAGCCGCCAGCAACCTGACGGCGGCCTCGTGCCCGACCGCCTATCCGGCCGGGTACACCGACCGGCTGGCTGCGGATGCGACAGCGTCGACGTTCAACGCGATGGGCGACGTCACGTCACAGACCACGCCCGCGCCCGCCGGCCAGAGCGGTTACGAGACGACCAGCTATACCTACGACCGGAACGGGAACCTGCTCACCACCACCGCGCCACCGACCAGCAATGCCAACGGCGCGCCGGACCAGGTCACTGTCAGCACCTATAACGCGGCCAGTGAGCTGGCCTCCCAGACCGTCGGCTACGGCACATCCGCCGCCGCCACGGCGTCCTACTGCTACGACCCGGACGGGGACAAGACGTCGGTGGTGGACGCCGACGGGAACGTGTCAGGTACCGCAGCGTGCGAGACATCGTCGCCGTGGGTGGTGCCAAGCTCCGCGCCGCAGGCCGCGTACCAGAATGCCTATGCCTACGACTCGGCGGGCGAGCTGGTCTCGACCGTGACGCCGGCGAACACCGCGTCGGGCACGCCGACGACGACGGTGACGTATGACCCGGCCGGGAACACGCTGACCAGGACCGACCCGGACGGGGTGATCACGACGTGGACGTACACGCCGCTGAACCTGCCCGCCACGATCTCGTACTCGGGGTCGTCCGCCCATTCGGTCGGCTACAGCTACGACGCAGGCGGCAACGAAACCGGCATGACCGACGCGACCGGTACGTCGGCCTACGTCTACGACTCGTTCGGCGAGCTGACCTCGGCCAAGAACGGCGCCGGCCAGACCACCGGTTACACGTACAACGCCGACGGTCAGGTCTCGTCCATTACCTACCCGCTGCCGGAGGCCGCTACCTGGGCAACGACCGACACGGTGTCCTACGGCTACGACAACGCCGACGAGCTGACGTCGGTGACCGACTTCAACGGCCATCAGATCGGCATCACCAATACTGCCGACGGCCGGCCGACCTCCGAAGCGCTAGGCTCCAGCGGCGACAGCGTCGGCGTCAGCTACGACGGCAACGACAACCCGTCGGCGATCGCGCTGAAGAACTCCAGCTCCACCCTGCAGTCGTTCACCTACTCGGACGCGCCGTCGGGAAACATCCTGTCGGAGACCGACACTCCGACCTCGTCCCAGTCGCCGGCTATCTACACCTACGACAGCCAGGGCCGGGTCACCTCGGACACGCCGGGCACCGGCTCCGCCAAGGACTACGGCTTCGACGCGTCGGGGAGCCTGACCACCCTGCCTAACGGGGCCACCGGGAGCTACAACGACGCCGAGGAGCTCAACTCCCAGACCCTGTCGGGTACGGCTACGAACTACACCTACAACGCCGATGGCGAGCAACTGTCCTCAACGCAAGGCTCCGCCACCGAGTCGTCAGCGACCTGGAACGGCGCCGGGCAACTGGCCACGTACGACAACAGCGCCGCCGACATGAGCGCTGCCAGCTACGACGGCAATGGCATGCGCGCCTCGAGTACGATCACGCCTTCAGGCCAGTCCGCGGTCACCCAGGGCTACGTGTGGGACACCGTCGCGCCAGTGGCCGAGCTGCTGATGGACGGCACCAACGCCTACGTCTACGACGGCGGGCTCGCCCCAGCCGAGCAGGTCAACCTGTCCTCAGGTACGGTCACCTATCTCGTCACCGACGCACTCGGATCGGTGCGGGGTACGGTCAGTTCCGGAGGCGCTCTGACCGGCACCGTCACCTACGACGCCTGGGGCAACCCCCTTACCGCGGGCGGCCTGTCTGCTACCACGCCGTTCGGATACGCCGGGGGATACGCCGATCCTGATGGGCTCATCTACCTGCTCAACCGCTACTACCAGCCGTCTTCTGGCCAGTTTATCTCTGTCGATCCTGCCATTGCCCAGACTCAGCAGCCGTACGAATATGCCAGCGGCGATCCAGTCCTGAATTCCGACCCGACCGGGAAGTTTATTAATGCCAGATTCTGGTGCACAAGCGGATTCTGGGTTGAGTTCTGCGTAGGATACATGGAAGAGTCGGCAGTTGAGAATATGATCGCTCACCTGCACCGACTGGCGACGGTCGGAGAGGCGTGCAGTCGCATCACGGACTTTTTCTCCGGATCTGTGGCCGACATACTCGGACAAGTATGCGACCTATTCGCGCAGAACGCCGACTGGTTCGCCGATGCTGTGGAAGAGTACTGGCACACCTGTCGTGAGGTCTTTGGGGAAAACGTCGCTCTCGCGGTATGGGCCGGCCGGACTCGGTACTGGTGGCTCGTATGGCGCTGGGCGTGGTTCCCGGTGGTGCCGCTGAGCTGCCTTCCCTACTAGTCGCTGCGACAGAAGGTTCTGCTCAGCTTCGCACGGACCTGGCCCGCGTCGGGATGGGCCAGGTCCTCGAGCCCGGCCAGTGCTTGCTCCCAGGTTCCGTACGCGGCCTGCGCATCCCCGGCCGCGTAATGCGCGTCGCCTAGGTGGTCAAGTGTTTGCGCTCGCAAGTAGCTCGCGCCCAGTTCGCTGAACAACGCGAGCGCTCGCTGGTAGCTGTCAATGGCCTGGGAGAAGTCGCCAAGCCGGTAGTGCACGTAGCCGAGGCTGTCCCAGGTGCTCGCCTCCAGCGAAGGGCTGCTGCCCGCCCGGCGATGCTCGTCGACCGCTTGGCGGCAGTAACGCAGGGCCAGCGTGAACTCGCCGAGCCTCGCGTAGTCGTAGCCGACGTTGTTGGAGGCCATGGCGATGAGCGCGGGCTCATTGGCGGACTGCGCGAGTTCCAGCCCGCGCAGGCTGCTGGCCAGCGACTTGGGCAGGTCTCCGGCGTTATCGTGGGTGACGCTGAGGCTGATGTGGGCCCTGGCCTCGCCGACGCGGTCACCCAGGCTCGCGCTGAGCCCGGCCGCTTGTTCCAGGCTCGCGAGGGCCGGGCCAGTCTGACCCAGCCGGTTGTAGGCACGTCCCAGGTTACGGTGGGTCCGTGCTTGGCCGGACCGGTCGCCAAGTCGAAGCGCCGCGCTGAGCGCGAGCTGCTGGGCGGTGGCCAGGTCGTGCCAGAGGCCGCGGCGGTCGCAGTACGTCACCGTCATCCAGCTGAGGCGCTGCGCGTGATCATCGAATCCGGTCCGCGCTGCCTGCCCGGTCA
>DATKFV010000175.1:0-32494 GCA_035511035.1 Streptosporangiaceae bacterium | reverse complement strand
ATGAGCGGCGAAGGCGCGTTCGACGCGCAGGTGCTCCGGACGATGCAGGCACTGGCGCAGGAGGTTTTCGCGCTGCGCCCGGATTTGGTAAACGCCGACGCGACCTTCGGCGAGCTGGCCTGGATCTGGGGCCGGGGTCTGCCGGGCGACGCCGAGAGCTGGCCCCATTGCCTCTGGCGCCACCAAGGGCAGGTCATCGGCTGGGGCTGGGTGCACCCGCCGCACCATGGCACTCGCAGCGACGGCACCTCTTACGAGAACACCGACGCGTACCTGGCCTGGCAGGTCCATCCGGCCCACCCGGAGATCCTGGACGAGATCCTGGACTGGTATGACGACCAGGCCGGCGAGCACAAGCAACTGGTCGACGCCACGGCCGCCGACGAATCCGCCCAGACCAGGCTGAGGGCTCACGGCTTCCGGCCGGACGAGAAGCAAGCGGCCGACGACGGCTCATGGCACCAGTTCAACGAGCGCGAACTCGATGACCTCAGTGAGCCGACGTTGCCGGACGGGTACAGGTTCCTGACGGCCGAAGACGTGAGCAGCGAGGCGGCCTGGCAGGCGCATGTCGATGCCTGGCATCCGTCGACGCTGACGCTGGCCGCGCTTGAAGGGGCCCAGCGGGCCTGGCCCTACCGGCCTGACCTGCACGTCCTGATCGAGGCCCCAGACGGGACGCTGGTCGCGACGACGATGATGTGGCTCGACGAGCAGAACCGGGTCGCCGAGTTCGAACCGGTCGGCACCCATCGCGACTACCGCAAGCGCGGCCTCGGCCAGGCGCTGTTGTGGCACGGCATGGGCCGGGCCCGGCAGGCCGGAGCGTCCCGGATGCTGGTGGCTTGCCTCGGCGGCGCCGCCCATCCCGCCGCCAAAGCCCTGTACTACAGCGTGGGCTTTCGTGAGTTCAGCCGCGACGTGCCCTTTGTGAAGGGCGATTAAGGGCGCTTGGTTTTCCTTTGCTGCCTGAAGGTTTGGCTCTGATTGAGGCTGGACGCCGAGATGGCCTTGGGTCAGGTCGGCGAGCTGGGCAAGGTCAGCGATGAGGTGGTCTGGCCGGCGTGGGCGATCGAGTGGGTGGCTGGCCGCAAGCCGGTGCCGGTTCCCGGGTTCTCGTCGGTGCCGAGGTTGCGGGCGAACTGGGGGTGGCTGCCGCCGGCGATGTACAGGCGCAGCCGGGAGCCGGCCTCGAACCGGTGGGCGGTGGGCCGCAGTTCCAGCCTGACTGGGGCGTCGTCCCGGCCCGGGTCGAGCCGCACGTAGCCCTCGGTGACGTTGCGGGAGCGGCGCCTGGCGTCCACTTCCGAGAGCCGGACGAAGAGGTCGGCGTGCGGGTTGTCGCTGTGGTGGGCGAGTTCCGCCACGGGCGCGCCCATCACCTCGAGCGGGGCGTCGAGCGCGGCGCTGGTGAAGGTGAGCACGTCGTCGCGGCGGGCCAGGCTGGAGTCGTCGACGATGCCGCCGCGTTCGAGCAGCGGTCCGCCGACTGTCGGCGTGGGCTGGGCCGGGTCGAACGTGAAGGTCGACGGAGCGGCATCGGCGGGCGGAACCTCCTGCGCCAGGCCGCCCCCTGGCTGCGGGTACCAGACCTGAGGCACGGTCGGCGGCGGCCAGGCGTCCAGGTCACGCCAGGCGCCGGCCTTGGCGCCAGCGCCCGTCACGAAGACCCGCACCTGGCTACGCTGGCGGGGCCCGGCCATGTCAGCCAGGTGAGCGTCGAGCCAGTCCAGGCTCTCCTTGGTGAGCACGCTGGCGCCCTTGCTGATGACCTCGATGTGGGTCCACGGGCCCACGGTCAGCGCGACCTCGACGCCGCGCTCGTGCAGCCTGGTGTACTGCTCGATCGTCTGGCTGAGGAAGAGGTCCTGCCAGCCGCTCTGCAACAGGACAGGGATGGTGGCGATGTCGAGGGCCACCCCGTGTTGCATAGGTGCCCAGAACGGGTCGGTCAGGTCGGGCCGGGTGACCCGTTCCCTGTACCAAGGTGCCCGGCCTTCGAGGAACTTGTCCGCGGCGTCCGCCAGCGGAAGGTCATCGAGCACCGGGCGCAGTCGCCGAGCGGCGCCTCTACGGCGGAGCATTCCGCTGAGCGTGCCGCCGTCCTCCTGATGGGCGATCATGTCGCCCCAGCCGAGGATGTCCAGGTTGAACGCGCCCGTGCCCCAGGTGTGCCGGCTGAAGTCGTGCGGGCCCACGGTGATGATGGCGGTAGCTAGCTCGGGCGGCGGGTCGGCCAGCAACGCCCACTGGGTGTAGCCCAGGTAGGACGGCCCGAGCGTCGCGAACGAGCCGGTGAACCACGACTGCCGGATCAGCCAGGCCACGACGTCCTGACCATCGGCCGCCTCGGTCCTGGCCGGGTCGAACTCGCCGCTTGAGCCGAACGTGCCCCGGCAGCTCACGAACAGGACGTTGTATCCGTAGACGGCGAAGATCCTGGCGCTGAGCATCGAGAACGGCAGGCCCCGGCCGTAGGGGCCGCGGACCAGCAGCGTGCCCCTGGGCGTGCGGGCCGGCTGGTAGAGGTCGGCGGCCAGCATGACGCCGTCGCGGGCCGGGATGGCGAGCCCGCGGGTGAGCTTGTACTCCGACCTGGGCGACGGCAGGTGGAGCAGGTGCGTCGTGGCCTCGTCCAGGACCGGGACGCGGACCCGGCGGTGCCGAGCGGGGGCGGGAGCGTTAGCGGGGGCGGGGGCGGGCATCGGATCGGCTCAGCCGTAGACGCGGAAGAGGGGCTCGGCCACGCAGACCGGCTTGTCGCCGCCTTCGCGCTCGATCACCGCGCCGACGGTCAACTGCAAGCCGCCCGGCACCTCCTCCACCTCCTTCAGCGTCGCCACCATGCGGACCTTGGCCCCGACCGGCACCGGAGCGGGGAAGCGGACCTTGTTCAGGCCGTAGTTGACGCCCATCTTCGCGTCCGTCACCCGGAGGATCTGGCCGTACATCGGCACGATTAGCGACAGCGTGAGGAAGCCGTGCGCGATCGGGCCGCCGAACGGGCTCTCGGTCTTGGCCCGCTCGATGTCGACGTGGATCCACTGGTGGTCGTCGGTGGCGTCGGCGAAGGTGTTGACGCGCTCCTGGGTGATCTCGAACCACTCGCTGGCGCCGAGTTCCTGACCCTTGAGCGAGGGCAGTTCCGCGATGGTGGTGGTCGTGCTCATGCCGTTGCCTCCTTCACGTCGATCGCCACGAACCCGTCGAGATCGAGCATGCTCATCGGCGTCGACGCTAGCAGGAAAGCGGCTATCGCCGACAGGCCGCCAGCCTGGCCGAACCCGAGGTGGCCAGGCCGGGCCCCGAGGTGGCCCGACTGGAGCCGAGGCGGCCTTGGCCATGTCCGTGATCATGACCCATCCATGATCACGGACATTCGCTGCGTGGTTGTCCGGCCGATCATCCGGGACCTTGGCCGGGTCATGATCACGGAAACCTGGCCGACCCCAAACGCCCCTCGAATCCTCCGTTATCAGCGCCCCCCCATGATCACGGAATCCTGCCCGGGGCGGGGCGGCGGCGCGAGCATGATCACGGAGTCCTGCCGGGGGACGGGCGGCCGTGCCGGGATGATCACGGACACTCGTGCGGGTGGGGGCGACCCTGCGATCGTCCGTGATCAAGACCGGTATGTGATCACAGAGGTAGGGCCGGGCCGGTCAGCCCCGGTGATCGTCCGTGATCACGGACGTTGGGTTCACGACGTTGCTGGGGTGGCCGGCGGCGAAGGCGTTGACCTGGTCGAAGATGGCGGAGAACTGGCCTTCGAAGTCCTCGCGGGTCACGTAGCCGATGTGGGGCGTGGCGATGACGTTGGGCAAGCTCAGCAAGGGGTCGCCGGGGTCGGTGACCGGCTCGTGCTCGAACACGTCGACCGCCGCCTGGCCTGGCCGCCCCGCCCGCAGCGCGGCGACGAGGGCGCCCGGCTCGATGAGCCCGGCCCGGCTGGTGTTGACCAGGATCGAGTCTGGCTTCATCTGGGCCAGGTCAGCGGCGGTGACGACGCCGCGAGTAGCGTCGATCAGCCGCAAGTGGAGCGACACGACATCACCGGACCCGAAGAACTCCTCCCTAGATGCGGCGACCGCCCAGCCGTCCGCGGCGGCCCTGGACCGCGATTCCTCCCGCGACCAGATCAGCACGCTCATCCCGAACGCCCGGCCGTAGCCAGCCACGACGCCCCCGATGCGGCCGTAGCCGTAGATACCGAGGATCCTGCCCCGGAGCGTGCGGCCGATCGCGGTCTGCCACTTGCCTGCCCTGGTGCTGGTGACCTGCTCGGGGAGGTGCCGCGCGGCCGCCAGGATCAGCGCCCAGGTCAGCTCGGCGGTCGAGTAAGAAGGGGCGCCAGCATGCATCCCCGACGAGACGACGATGCCTGCGTCGGTGCACGCCTGGATGTCGATGTGCGGATAGACGCCACGCTGGCTGATCAGCTTGAGGTTGGGCAGCCGCTCAAGCAGCGCGGCGGTGATCTGCGTGCGCTCCCTGATCAGTACCAGCGCCTCGAAGCCCGCCAGCCGTTCGGCCAGCACCTCGGTGTCTTGAACGTGATCGGTGAAGACCGTGACCTCGTGGCCGTCGAGCTTGCTGAAGCAGTCGAGCGTGCGGATCGTATCGAAGTAGTCGTCGAGGATCGCTATTTTCATGTCTCCGTCTTATACCGCGCTGACTCAGCCCGATTCAGGGACGCGGCTCTAGGTATTTTGCCCCGTGACGAACGTGCCCCGGCCCGGCACCGCGTAGATGAGCCCTTCCTCTCGCAACTCCTTAAGCGCCCGCTGAACGGTGTTCGGCGCCACTCTCATCTGCTCAGCAAGGTCCAATGCGAGGGCAAGCGCGGACTCAGCGCGCCGCTCGCGATCTGCTCGCGTAGCTGCGCTGCGACCTGCTGATACGGCCACGCCGCCGCATTCGGGTCCACCAGCTACCCAGCGCCGACACACCGCGGGGGTGGCGGAGGGGTTAGAGGCTGGTCTTCGAGAAGCCTGCTGGGATGGGTGGTGAGTTGCTTATCGTTGGCGGGAGGAACTTGAAGGTGAACGTGATGGTCTCCTCGCCGTTCGATGAGATCATCTGACCGGCAGGAAGCTAGGGGCACTGACCCAGCGGCGCTCGAAACCGCCGGAGGCGAGACGGGGCCTGATAACGGAAATCTGTATGCGGATTCCGGGATGCGATCTACCGTGATCATGGCGAGCGGCAAGGTCGCGGAGACTTGGCTGCGGCTCCCAGAACCGTTCCGCACACAGCCTTCCGTGATCACGAAGAAGACCATGATCACGGTGAATAACACCTCGAGATCCGCACAGGCAATTCCGTGATCACGAACCTCGGTGGGCACAACCGGGTGGTCGGAGCTATCGCAGCGATGGCTGCCTGACCCTCTCAACGGCCGCGCCAGTGGTCGCGGACCGGGAGATACTGGTGCGGTCTGGTCCGGACTCGCTTTGGCGCTCCCAGCAGTTCTTCGTCCCCGGCATCCCCGACCTGCTGCGCGATAGCCAGAGTGTGCCGTCCGGCTACTTCTCCACCTCGTTTGCGGCGCCGCATCTGTTTGGTGATCGTCTCGACGACTTCGCCAGGGAGGTGCGGGTACTGCTCGCGAGCCGTTCGGCTGCGGGCCTGTTCTGGGACTGGCCGGGCGACACCGAGGTGGTACTCGCCCGCAAGCCCGGCTGAACACAAGGCGACGGCATCATGGTCAGCGGTGGCGGAGGATAGGAGATTCGAACTCCTGAGGGGTTGCCCCCAACACGCTTTCCAAGCGTGCGCCCTAGGCCACTAGGCGAATCCTCCGTCGCTAGCCTACCGACTCCGCCGGCCGATCCTGCACTGGATTCCGTCGTCCGGGTCCAGCGGACCCGGACCCACGCCTACGCATCGGGGGCACCTTGGTGTCGTTGGAGCGGCATCAAAGTGCCCCCGATGTTCGAACTCGCGGACGGGCGAGGCACCGTGGACGGCCGGCAGCATCCCGGGCCCCGGCCGGCAGCATCCCTGATCCCGGCCGGCAGCAGCCCGGCCCCCGGCCGGCAGCAGCCCTGGGCGGCGCGCGTTACTGCTGGGCCAGGATGGCTTCTAGTTCGGCTAGGGGGTCGCGGACTGCGGGGCCTCGCGTTTCGACGACCGCGCGGCGGATGGCGCCGGCGAAGGGGAACGGGGCCTCGTAGCCGGTGCCGATCGCCGGGCCCCACTCGTAGCCGCAGGTGAGGCCGACGCCGGCGGCGTTGAACCCCGAGGGGGTAAAGCGCGGGATCTCCGCGCGCCCGACCTCAATGCCGTCGCAGCGGAGGACGCCGAGACCGCCTAGGCCTTCGTCCTTGGTGAACTCGTACTCGACGCGGTGATCGCCGGGCGGCAGTGCCGAGTGAGCCTGGACGACGTGATGCTCCTTGCCGTAGAGGTTGTGCACGTACCTGAGCTTGCCGTCGAGTACGTGCAACGACCAGCCGCCGAGCACCGACCCGAGGGCCAGCAGCACTCCGTCGGCAGGATCAGGATCAGGAATGGTCAGGTCGACGATCAGCGCGTGCGAGCGGTTACGGACGTTGACGGCGACGGTCTCGGGGACGATCGAGCCGCCGGGGAAGTAGCGGAACTCCGAGCGCGGCCTGCGGTGGTCGGGCTTGGGGTTGACCAGCGCCCACAGGGCGCGGTTGTCGAGCGGGAGCACCTGGTTGCGGCGGGCCTCCTCCCACCACAGGTCGATCATCGAGGCCAGCAGCTCGGGACGCTCCCCAGCGAGATCCCTGCACTCGGAGAGATCCGAGGCGACGTGGTAAAGCTCCCAGACGTCATCGTCGAACGAGTCATTCGGGTTCTGGTCGTCGTAGAGCGGCCCCACCGGGTGAAAGGTGACCGCCTTCCAGCCCTGGTGATAGATCGCCCGCGAGCCGAACATCTCGAAGTACTGGGTCTGGTGCCGTTCCGGCACCGAAGCACTCCCAGCGCTCAGCAAGTAACCGAAGCTGGTGCCGTCGATCACGGTCTGCGCGATCCCGTCGATCTGCGCAGGCAAGTCCACCCCGGCCAGTTCGGCCAGGGTCGGCAGCACGTCGACCGCGTGGGCGAACTGGTGCCGGATCCCGCCTTCATCGAAGTCGCCACCGGGCCAGGCGATGATGCACGGGTCGGCGATCCCGCCTTCGTGCACCTCGCGCTTCCAGCGGCGGAACGGGGTGTTCCCGGCCATGGTCCAGCCCCACGGGTAGTTGTTGTGCGTGGCCGGGCCGCCGATCTCGTCGATGCGGCGCAGCATCTCATCGGTCGGGGCCGGGTCGAGGTTGACCAGGCGCACGTCGTTGATCGAGCCGGTCGCGCCGCCTTCGGAGCTCGCGCCGTTGTCGGACACGACCACGACGATCGTGTTCTCGGCGTCGCCGGTGTCGGCCAGGAAGTCGAGCACCCGGCCGATCTGCTCGTCGGCGTGGGACATGAAGCCGGCGAAGCACTCCATGAACCGGGCCGCGACCTGCTGCTCCGCCTCGGTCAGCCCATCCCAGGCCGGTACCCAGGGCGGGCGAGCCGACAGCGCGGTCCCTGGCGGCAGTAGCCCGGAGCCCAGCTGACGAGCGAACGCCTGCTCGCGCCAGGCGTCCCAGCCCTGGTCGAACCGGCCCGCGTAGTGCTCGCGCCACCGGGCGGGCGGCTGGTGCGGTGAGTGGCAGGCGCCGGTCGCGAGGTACAGGAAGAACGGCTTGTCGGGCTCGACCGCGCGCAGGTCCGCGACGAACTCGATGGCGCGATCGGCGAGGTCCTCGGTCAGGTGGTAGCCATCAGAGGCCGTGGCCGGCGGGCGGACCGAGTGGTTGTCGCTGAACAGGGCCGGCCCGAACTGGTGGGTCTCGCCGCCATGGAAGCCGTACCAGCGGTCGAAGCCCCTCGCCAGCGGCCAGGTCGCGCGGGACGCGGCCATGTTTGTCTCGTCCTCGGGAGTCAGGTGCCACTTGCCGACCGCGTAGGTGGCGTAGCCGGCGCCACGCAGGATCTCGGCCAGGTAGCCGTTCTCGCGGGGCGGCTTGCTCCAGTAGCCGGGGAAGCCGACCGGCAGGTCAGCGACCCGGCCCATGCCGCTGCGGTGATGGTTCCGCCCGGTCAGCAGGCAAGCCCTGGTCGGCGAGCACAGCGCGGTCGTATGGAAGTTCGCGAGCCGGACACCACGGGCCGCGAGCCCGTCAAGTACCGGCGTCTCGATGTCGGACCCATAGCAGCCGAGCTGGGCGTAGCCGACGTCGTCGAGCACGACGAGCACGACGTTGGGGGCGCCGGGCGGCGGGCTCGGCTCGGCGGGCCACCACGGCTCGGAGTCTCGCCAGTCCCGGCCGATCCGGCCGCCGAATTCGGGTGTCACGGAGCGCTCTCCCTTCTACGGGTTCATATCGGTAACTTTGATCCATGGCGGACGAGGTTGCGATCCCACGAGCAGGGCCAAGCCCGAAGGAGATCGTCCGCTACCTCATCGGGATCATCATCGGCTTCGCCGTGCTGCTCCTGCTCTTCGGCAAGCGCGGCGAGCTGGCACCGGACTGGCATCAGCTGAGCCACGCGCGGCTTGACTGGGTGGCAGCAGCGATCGGCGCGGAAGCGCTGTCGCTGCTGACTTACGCATATTTGCAATATGTGATCCTTAAGCTGAGCGGCGCGAGCATACCGCTTGGTCCGCTAGCCGCAGTGACCCTGGCCAACGACGCGATCGCGAACTCCGTGCCGGGCGGGTCCGCCGTCGGAAGCGCGTACCGGTACCGGTTCTACCGGCGGTGCGGGGCGAGCGGGGCCAGCTCGGGCTGGACGATCTTCACGGTGCTGATCGCCCAGGCCGTCGGCATGTCGCTGGTGCTGCTCATCGGCGTGCTGGTCGCGCTGGGAGGCGGCGCCGGGACCAGGGATATCGGCGTCACCATCGTGGGCCTGGTCATCGTCGTCGCGGCGATGGCCGTGCTGGTCAGGCGCGACCTTATCCTGCGACTGGCGCAGGCGCTGACCCGCGCGGTCGGGCGGGCCGCCGGGCGCCGGCGCACCAGCGAGACCAGGGGTACCGCTGGCACTAGCAGCCTGGCCGCGCGGGTCGAGGCCACGTTCGCGCGGATGCGCGAGATCCCGCTGAGCGCGGGCGCCACCGCGTGGATCGTCACCGTCGCGGCCGCGGTCTGGGGTGCCGACTTCGGATGCCTCGTGTGCGGTTTCGGGGCGATCGGCGCGGCCGTCCCCTGGTACGGGGTGCTCCTGGCCTACGGCGTGGCCCAGGTCGCCGGATCGCTTCCTATCGTTCCCGGCGGCATCGGTATCATCGAGGGCAGCCTGGCGATCATCTTGATCACTTACGGCGCGAGCCGCCCGTCGGCGCTGGCGGCGGCGATCGTCTACCGCGTCGTCAGCTTCTGGCTATGCCTCGCCGTCGGCTGGATCAGCGCCGGCGTGATCGCCCAGCGTCGCCGGGGCTGACCTAGCACCGCCAGAACTAACGACAACGCCGCCCGTAAAGGAGCCTGAATGTCATCGCCTTCGAGCCCTGAGCACCTGAACAACCACCACAGGAACACGCTGCGCCAGATCTTCGAGCACCCGGTCAGCCACAACATCGAGTGGCACTCGGTCGTCTCCCTGCTCGGCGCGGTCGGCTCGGTCGAGCAGTACCACGACGGCAAGGTCGCGGTGACGCTCGGGCCGCACACCACGGTGTTCGACCCGCCGAAGGGCAAGGACATCGACGTGTCCATGACCGCGGCGCTGCGCGAGATGCTGGCGGACGCGGGTTACGGCGCTGAGGGGGCGGCGAAGGCCTGACGCCGTCCCCGGCGCAGGTGCAGGCGGGTGACGGTCCCCCCAGGGGAGGTGCGCCGCTCGACCAGATCGCACACCAGATTTACCAGCCAAAGGCCGTGGCCCCCCGCCGAATCGGCCGGCCGGCGCCGCCGGCCGGCGAGCGGATCGCTGATGTGCCCTGAGTCCTCGACCTGGGCGATGATTTCGTCGTCGGTGCACCAGATGCTGAGCGAGCCGCCGCCGGCATAAGCGAACGCGTTTGCCGCGATCTCGCTGACCGCCAGGGCCAGGTCACGGCCCCCGGCCACGGTCAGCCCGGCGGCGCGGGCCTGGCGGGCCGAGAACTCGCGCACGGCCGACAGTTGGTCGGTGAACGCGAGCGACTGGGCGTCGCAACCTGGCGGTGGCAGCGGAGCGTCGCAGTCAGGCGGCAGGACGCCGAGCCCGATGTAGGCCAGGCTTTCGCGGCGGCGTCCGGCTGAGATCATGACCGGGTGGGTGCGCTCGACGTCGGCGATCAGCTCCGAGCTGAGCTTGCCGACGTCGTACAGGCAGAGCACGGTCATGGCCCGGTCGCCGAGCGCGAGGCCGACGAGCGCCTCGTGCCGGCCCACCTCGGCCAGTTCGGCTGCTGACCGTCTTGGCCAGGCGGGTTCCCATAGGCAATAGACGTGCTCACCCGGATGCTCGTCGGCGAAGGACTGGGCCGCGGGGATCAGCCGGGCCGGATTGCGTCCCAGGTCCGTCATGTCGGCCAGCAGCGAGCGCGGCGGCAGGACGGGGAAGGCGCCCCTGGCCATCATCGTGCTTGGCCACGGAACCACGGCCTGAAGCGGAGCCTGCGCGGCCGCCGCCATCCGGGCGAACTCAGCGAGGCCGTCCAAGTACTCGGCCGAGTCGCTGTACAGCAGGGCGGAATGACTGAAGCCGCCCTCGCGGTCAGGGATCGCGAGGCGGTTCGCTAGCTCCTGTGTGGCCTCGGTCCGCTGCCGTGCCATCACGTCGCGGCCTTCCATGGCACCTGATCTCTTCCCAGGCTGGGGACTAGCATGCCCGAATTTCCGATCTTGTGCTTAGTGACCGCGCCGGGCCAGGCAGAGTAGGTGCGTGATCGCAGCGGTGGTGTTCGACCTCGATGGTGTCTTGATCGACTCGGAGCCGGTGTGGGAAGAGGTGCGCAGGCAAGTAGTCGCCGAGTCCGGCGGTCACTGGGCGCCGGACTCGCAGCGCAGGCTCATGGGGATGAGCACCAGCGAGTGGGCCAGGTACCTGAGCGAGGACCTCGGCGTCGGCCTCCCGCCCGACCAGGTCGCGAGCCTGGTCATCGACCGGATGGCGGCGAGATATCGCGATCACCTGCCGCTCATGCCAGGAGCGATCGAGGCGGTCGGCCGGCTGGCGGCGGCCTGGCCGCTCGGCCTGGGCAGCTCGGCGCCGGCGTCGCTGATCAAGACCGTGCTGGACACGTCAGGCCTGCGGGACTGCTTCGCGGTCGTGATGTCCACCGAGCAAGTAGCGGCGGGCAAGCCAGCACCAGCCATCTACCTAGCCGTGACCAGCCAGCTTGGCGTCGAACCGGCCCGTTGCGCAGCGGTCGAGGACTCGGCGAACGGCCTCAGGTCGGCCGCGGCGGCTGGCCTGGCCGTGATCGCGATCCCGCAACCTGACTACCCCCCTGATCCGGCGGCGCTGACACTGACCAGCCTGGTCCTGGCCGACCTGAGCCAGCTTACGGTTGAGGCGGTCCGCTCGCTTGGCTGACCTGGCCAACGGCCACGGCTTTCGGCGTCACCGGCTAGTTCAGGTGCGACTGCCAGTCGCGGGGGACGCGCCCAGCCGGGCCTGGCACGCCCTGGCCGGCCGGGTGATGCTCGGGCGGCGCCAGCGGAGGGCCGTCGTAGAACTCCTTGGTCTGGTAACTCCAGAACCAGTTCTCGCCGGGCTCGAAGCTCGCGATGATGGGGTGCCCGGTCGCGGCGGCGTGGGCGCTCGCGTGCTGTGAGGGTGAGGTGTCGCAGCAGCCGATGTGCCCGCACTGCGCGCACCGGCGCAAGTGCAGCCACCAGCCGCCCGCGGCCTCGCACTCAGCGCAGCCGGTCCCGCTCGGCGGCGCCGCCGGGTCGATGCCGGGAATCGCTGTCATCAAGCCTCCTCGTTGGATTCGTGCGGCGTAAGCGGCAACCGCACGATGAAGCGCGTGTCACCGGGCACCGATTCCACTCGCAGGTCGCCGTGATGCCTGTTCACTACGATCCGCCAGGAGATGTCAAGCCCGAGCCCGGTGCCCTGGCCCACCGGCTTGGTGGTGAAGAACGGCTCGAAGATCCGTTCCTTGATCTCCGGTGGTACCCCTGGGCCGGTGTCGGCGAACTCGATGGCGGCGTGGTCGTCGTCCCGTGACGTGCGGATGGTCAGGGTGCCCTTGCCTTCCATGGCCGATACCGCGTTGTCGATCAGGTTGGTCCACACCTGGTTCAGCTCGCTGGGGTAGACGGGGAGGTCGGGCAGGTCCTCGTCGTAGTCCCTGGCGATCGTGACGTCAGGGCCGATCTTGGCCGCGAGCATGACCAGCGTGCTGTCGAGCAGTTCGTGAATGTTCACGACCTGGTAAGGAGCCCGGTCGAGCTGCGAGTACTGCTTGGCCGCGCCGACCAGGTTGGAGATCCTGGTGACCGAGTCGGTGATCTCGTTCATCAGCAACTCGGTCTCGATCGTGTAGGCCAGCCAGCGCAACGCTCGCTCGAGCGAAGCGGTGCCTGATGGCTGATCCGCGATGGCGTCAGCGACCTGACCAAGCCATTCGGTGTCGATTCCGCCCTGGGTGAAGATGGCGGCGAGATCCCACCCTTCCGTGACGCCATGATCATCGAGCCAGTCGGTGATCTCGTCTTCGCGGTCGGATGCCTCAAGCGGACCGAGCGCCTTGGCGTGGCAGACCCGCTCGACCGCCTGCTCTTGGAAGCCGATCAGGCTCACCAGGGCCTCGCGCTCGGCGGGCCCGGCCGCGATCTGGCCGAGCTTGGCCCGCATGCCCGCGACCCGGTCGCGCAGCGCCGACGTTGCCCGCACGGCCGCCGACGCGGGATTGTTGAGCTCGTGGGTCAGGCCGGCCGACAGCGAGCCGAGCGCGAGCAGCCGCTCCCGCTGGCCGATGGCCTCCTGGGTGCTCTTCGTGCCGAACAGCAGCCCTTCGAGCAGGTGGGTCGCCATCGGGAACCAGTCGGTCATCAGCTCGGCGAACTTGGGCGCGTCGAGCACGAAGAAGCGCGACCGCTCGGTGATCCGCACCGAGTTGTTGTACAGCTGGGGCAGGCGGTCGCCGAGGTAGGCGTAGAACGCGCCCACGTAGACGCCGGGGTTGGATGCCCTCGTGGTCTCGACGTCGTCCTCGCCGATCCGGCGTGACATCACCAGCGTCCCGTTCATCAGGACATAGAGGAACTTGGCGGGGTCGCCCTCGGTGTACAGCGGCCCAGGCTCCACTAGCTCGATCCGGCCCTGCCGGCAGAGCCAGTCAAGCTGCTCGTCGGTCAGCTTCTCGAACAGGAACAGCGTGCGCAGCTCAGCGGCACTGCACGCCTGCGGGTCGGTCGGCGCCGTCACATCGTCTCCAGGTACCTGTGCACTAGCATGACCGCCATCGCGCCCTCCCCGACCGCGGAGGCGACTCTCTTCGCGGACTCGGCCCGAACATCACCGGCAGCAAATACACCAGGCACGCTCGTCTCGAGGTGGTAAGGAAGCCGGTCGAGCGGCCAGCCGCTCGCCTTGAGCCTCGCCGCGGGCAGGTCAAGGCCAGCGAGCACGAACCCGCGCTCATCGCGGACCACGACGCCGTCCAGCCAGTCGGTCAGCGGGGCCGCGCCGATGAACACGAACAGGTACTGGGCGTCGACCGTCCTGGTGGAGCCGGTGTCGCTGGCCCGCAGGATCAGCCGCTCAAGGTGATTGGTCCCCTCTGCCCCGAGGATCTCGGTGCAGGTGCTCACCGTGATGTTAGGCGTGGCCTCGACCTGCTCGACCAGGTAATGCGACATGGACTTGCGCAGTGAAGGTCCGCGCACCAGGATCGTGACCGACTTCGCCGTCCTGGCGAGGTAGACGGCGGCCTGGCCGGCCGAGTTGGCGCCGCCGACGATGAAGACGTCGTGGTCGGTGCAGCCGACCGCCTCGGTGAGGGCCGAGCCGTAATACACCCCGGCCCCGGTGAACTCGGCCAGGCCAGGCGCCTCGAGCTGCCGGTAGCTCACGCCGGTCGCCAGGATCACGGTATGCGCGTCGACCGCGGTCCCGTCGGCGAACCTGACGGTTCGGGCCGACCCGTTGACCTCGAGCCCGGTCACGTCCCTCGTGGTCAGGATCTCGGCGCCGAACTTGACCGCCTGCCGCCGGGCCCGGTCGGTGAGCTGGGCCCCCGACACGCCGTCGGGGAAGCCCAGGTAGTTCTCGATCCTCGAGCTCTGCCCCGCCTGGCCGCCGGTCGCGATCCGCTCCACCATCAGCGTCCGCAGGCCCTCAGAGGCGCCGTAGACGGCCGAGCCGAGGCCCGCCGGGCCGCCACCGATCACGACGAGGTCGTAGAAGCTGGTGGACGGGGTCGTCGCCAGGCCGACCTTGCTCGCCACCTCGGGCTTGGATGGCTCAATCAGCACCTCGCCGCTCGGGGTGATCACCACCGGCAGGGATAGCTCGTCGGCCTTCGCGGCCGCCAGCAGCCTGCGCCCCTCTGGCTCGTCGGCCGCGTACCAGCGGTAAGGCACCTGGTTACGGGCCAGGAACTCGCGCATCTGCGATGACCGGGCCGACCAGCGGTGGCCGATCAGCTTCAGCTCAGGCACCGGCCGGTAGTCCGACGACAGCCAGGCCTCGAGCAGGGCATCGACGACCGGGTAGAGCTTCTCTTCCGGCGGATCCCATGGCTTGAGCAGGTAGTAGTCGAGGTCGACGACGTTGATCGCGTCGATCGCGGCCCCGGTGTCGGCGTAGGCGGTCAGCAGGGCCCGGCGCGCGCCAGGGTAGATGTCCATCGCGCGCTCAAGGAACTCGATCCCGTTCATCTCCGGCATGCGGTAGTCGGCGAGGATCACCGCGGTCTGCTCGCCGCGCAGCTTCATCTCGGTGAGCGCCTCGAGCGCCGCCGCGCCCGACTCGGCCCGCACGATCCGGTGCCGGTCCCCGTACCGGCGCCGCAGGTCACGCGCTACCGCTCGGGATACGCCAGGGTCGTCGTCCACCGAGACGATCGCCGGCCTGGCCCGCTGGCCGTGGCTCACCGGGCCCGCTGCCTGGTCGCCGTCGGCTCGGGCTCGGTCTTCCTGAGCAGAGTCGGAGGTCGTCATCGGCACCAGGCCAATCCGCGAGCCGGGATCAGGATCCAACTTCTGCGCATTCACCCATCGTACGAACTGCGGCGCCCGGTCGATACGGTGGCGCCGAAGGCGGCCAGCCGGGCGAGCTTGACCCAGTTGAACGCGGACCTGGCGGCCCGGACTCCTGGCCGGTCCTTCGGCACCACGACGCGAAGCGCACCTGGGCGGATCGAGCAGCGCACCGGGGCCGGCATGAGCACGGTCTCGCCGTCGATCCCGACCGGGATCTCGGGCTCGGCCGAGTCGACCGTGACCTCGGTGCTGGTGAGGCTGGTGAGGCCGGCGGCCCCTGGACCCGCGCCGAGCAGGCCGATCGCCTGCGCGGCGGTGTCCAGCTTGATCACGATGACGCCGAGCTTGCCGGAATCGAGGCGATCACGCCGGCCCAGGCCAGCGATGTCCTTGAGCTCGTAAGGGTTGTTGCTGACCAGGATGGCCTGGGGTCCGCTGATGTCGGTCCCGGCGGCGCGCGCGACCAGCTTGGGACGGACGCCTTCGTCCCTCATCAGGCCGGGCAGCAGTTGCAGGGTCGTGCCGCGCTTGTCGTCCCGGTAGGCCGGACTGCGGACAATCTCGGCATAGACCCCGAACGATGCATTGTTCACGAAGGTCCGGTCACCGATGCGGCCGAGGTCGATCCGGCGCTCCACCCCGTCGCTGAGCGCGTCGAGGCAAGTCGCCGGGTCATCGCGATTCAGGCCGAGATCCATCGCCAAGTGGTTGCGGGTACCGGCGCTGACGCACAGGAACGGCAGGTCGTGTGCGGCGGCGATGCCAGCGACGAGGGCCTGGGTGCCGTCACCGCCGGCGACTCCGAGCAGGTCAGCCCCGTCGGCGACGGCCTGCTCGGCGAGAGCGCCCACGTCCGTGATCCCTGGCCCGCTCAGCATGGCGACCTTCGCGCCGAGCGCTTCGGCCTTCTGCGCCAAGCCGAACCTGGCGACCTTGCCGCCGCCTGATCGCGGGTTCATGATCAGGAACGCCCGCTTCGGCCGTCCGGCCCGCCGCTCATGCTTCGGGCCGATCATGGCTACTGGCCCCATCGCGGCCTTGGCGGCCACGACCGCGAGCACGAGCGCGGCGGTCACCGCCGCGGCGACCCAGAGCAGCCCGTGCCGGGCGAACAGGACGATGACGGCCACGGGAGCGACCACCGCTATGGCCAGCGCGGCCCAGCGCAGCGGGCCGCGATTAACGAAGAACCAGTAGACGCCGGCCACGGTCACGCAGATCCCGAGCACCGCGAAGCCGATCAGGGCGAAGCTGCGCAGGCCAGCGAACTCGATCAGCAGGTAGAGCGCGCCCAGGATCGCGACGATCGACAATCTTGCTAGCCAGCGCTGCTTCCCCACGATGCTCATGGTGGCTGCGCGCGCGGCGCACCGAACCACCCGGCCAGGGTGAGCGGACGTGGTCAGGCCGCGCCGGCCTGGTGCTTGCCAGCCTGGTGCTTGCCGGCCTGGTGCTTGCCGGCCTGGTGCTTGCCGGCCTGGCGGCTCGGCCGCGGGGTCGGGCCGGGCGGTCCAGCCGAGCTGTGCGCCAGTCGCATGGCCCGGTCCCTGGCCAGCTGGACGTTGGTGGCCAGCTTCGGCGTCATCCACTCCAGCATCGGCGGCAGCAGGACTCGCCAGGTGAACATGTCGTGCCCGCCGCCTTGAACCAGCCTGAGCTGCACGGCGGGCTGGCGAAGCTGAAGCAGTTGCCGGAACATCTCGGCCGCCTTCACGTCGGCCGGATCGGTGCCAGAGCCGATCCAGAACTGGGGGATCAGCGTGCCCGCGGGCAACTTGAGCAGCTCAAGGGTCGGCGTGTTCTCCCGGCGCAGCAGCTTGTCGGCACCGAAGGGGTTGACCGGCCTGGCCGGATGACCGACCTGGTTGTCGCTGGGCTGGAAGTAGCCGCTGAGCACGCCGGCTAGCCCGAACTTGCTGCCGTACTGCAGGCCGAGGTTGGCCGCGCAGAAGCCGCCCTCTGAGTAGCCAGCGATCCCCCAGGTCCGGCCGGGCGGCCAGACCCGCAGCTTCTGGCTGATGTAGTCGGGCACGTCCAGCGCCATGAACGTCGCGTCCTGCGGACCGCCGACCGAGTTCAGGCATTGCAGCGAGATGCCCCTGGCACCGTTGGCGTCCGGCATCACCAGCACCGCTGGCTTGGCCAGGCCATGGTCGACGAGGCCGGCCAGCGTGGTGGTGACGTCGAGCACGGTGATCCAGTCCTGCGGTGCTCCCGGATACCCGTGGATCAGCTCGACGGTCGGGAACTTGTAGTGGCGGTAGGCAGGCTGGAAATACTGCGGCGGCAGGTACACGTACACGGTCCTGGTCAGGTGGCTGAGCTGGCCGTGCACGGTGAGCCGCAGGGTGTATCCGTCGGCCTCCGCGATCTGCGCGTACACCTGGTTGCCGAGCAGGTCGATGACACCGGGCCCGGTCAGGTGCGTGCGGGCCGCCGTGACCGGCGCGCCCGGCACGCCCTGATTGGTCACGTCAGCGAGCGCCGAGTCCCAGTTCTGGTAGTAGTCGTAGTACTTGTTCACGGCCGCGACCCCGAAGGCCATGGCGGGAATGAAGGCCAGGCACGCGGCCAGCACCCTGAGCACGACATGCCTGGTGCGGACAAGCCAGCAGACCAGGCCGGCGAAGACCGCCATCAGCAGCAAGAAGAACGCTGTGCTCTGCGGCTGCAGCAAAGGAATCTCCCCGTGCCGGCGCCAGTCACCCAGGCTGGCGGCCTGTTGAGCTACCTGGGCACCCCCGTGATCCCCAGTGCTTTGTCGAATGGCGATAGCGGATTCGCGGCCAGGGACGCTGGCTCTGCGGCACCCTCGCTGACCGCCAACGGCCGGAAGCCTACCTGACCAGGGCGGACGCGAGCCCGGCTTTCGCCCGTCCTAGCCGGAGTGACCCGTCAGGGTGTCCCAGAAATCCTGGATTTGGGGGTGGATCAGCTCGTGGTCGTGAGACAGCGAAGCCTTGACCGACCGGGACCGCTCGTCGGCGAGCCAGGCAGCGCCTCCGCAAGCAGCACCTCCCGCAGGCAGCACCTCCCGCAGGCAGATTTCCGCGATCACGCACGAGTCCATGATCGCGGAGACCTACACGCACTGGCCCGTCCCTACACCCTTCCGTAATCAGCCCCCGGTTGATGATCACGGTAGTCAGGCGGGTGATTGCCCACGCAATCATCCCTGATCACGGCGCAACCTTGATCACCGAAGCTCTCGGGGCGGCGGGCGGGCATAACACCGAAGGCGCAGGGCACCAAGTCGGGAAGTGGCGGTGGAGGTGGGATTTGAACCCACGGAAGGGTTGCCCCTTCACACGCTTTCGAGGCGTGCGCCCTCGGCCACTAGGCGACTCCACCGCCGACGAGCCTACCTGAATCAGCGGCCGCCCCGCGCCCGGGTAAGTGCCGCCGCCGGAAGAAGCCAGCCAGGCCAACCCACTGCGGCCAACCCCGGTGCGGCCAACCCCGGTGCGGCCGACTCAGCGCAGCCGTTCGAAGAACTCCGTCAGGAGTTGCCCGCATTCTTCCGCGAGCACCTCGCCGATGACCTCGACCGCTGGTCCGAGCCGCCGGTCCCTGAGCACGTCCGACAAGGAGCCGGCCGCGCCCGCCCTGGCGTCGATCGCGCCGTAAACGACGCGACCAATCCTGGCCAGGTGCACCGCCCCGGCGCACATCGTGCACGGCTCCAGCGTGACGACCAGCGAGCAGCCGTCTAGCCGCCAGGCGCCGAGCGCCGACGCGGCCCGCCGCATCGCGACGATCTCGGCGTGCGCGGTCGGGTCGCCAGCGGCCAGGCACGAGTTGTGCCCGGCTCCGATGACGTCACCGTCAGGACCGAGCACCACCGCGCCGACCGGCACGTCCCCGCCCGGGCCGACGCCGGCTAGCTGGCGGGCCTGCTCAAGCGCGAGCCGCATGGCCGGCTCGGGCCCGGCCAGGTAGCCAGGTACCGACATCACCAGGCACCGCCCTTCTAGCGGCCAGCGTCACTGCCGGTCACGACGTCGAGCGCCCGGTCGAACACGGCCCCGAAGCCAATCCGCCGGGCCAGGCTGGCGAGCACCTCGTCGGGAAACAGGTCAAGGTCGCCCGACAACGCGCACAACTCCATCTCATCTACCCCGAGGTCAGCGAGGATCGACAGGTCACCAGCGGGCAGCACCTGGTCGAGGTCCTCGTCATAGGGCACGTCAATGTCGAGGTGCTCAAGCACTTGCCGGGCCAAGGGCCAGTCAACGGACGCGGTCAGATCCGACACGAACAGCGTGACTTGGCTACCAAGGATCCTGGTGATGACAAAGAAATCGTCACCTACGGCCGTCAGCCCGATCACGCCGCCGATGCTGGGAAGCTGCCGGAGCGCGCTGATCGCCGCGTCCAGGTTCTCGGTGACGGCGACCGGCAGCGCCTCGGCCTCCCACACCTCGTCCTCGCGGTACACGGCGATGCAGAAGTCGCCGCTCGTCACCTCGGTCATGATCAACTCCACGGTCCAGCGCCGACAATCTCAGCGAGTCTGATAGCAAGGGGTCGCCGGGCGCCCCGTTCGAAGACCGTGCGCGCGCCGCACCAGAACAGTAACGGCTTTTCCGGCCAGAATCGGCGTGGATCCGTCGGGCTGCCCCGCCAGGCGGCTAGGGTGGGCCCATCGGCGCCTGACCATTGGTGTTCACTAGCCGCTGAGTTATGCTGTGCTCAGCGGCGGTAGGTAAGTCAAAGCGCAACGCAAGGGAGGTGATCGCCGTGCTGAAGAAGATTCTGACCTGGGCAGGCATTGCCTTCGTAATCTATTACCTGGTTACCTCGCCTCAGGGGGCCGCCAATGTCGTCACCGGTGCCCTCGACTGGTTGAAGTCCGCCGGTAACGCCCTTGGCGCGTTCCTGAACCACATAAGGCTGTAGCTGAGTGAGCCGGGCAGCGACTACTAGGAATGAACAGGCCTCGGTAGACAGGTATTTGCTCCCGCGGGAGGTTCGGGTTGCCACCGTCCGCAGGCATCCCGCCGTGCTCTTGGTTCCGAGCGCGCAAACCATCGGGGGCCTTCTCGTAGCCGCCGTCCTCTCGGCTACGTTCCTGCGCGGGGACACGGTGTTCGCGGCCGTCATCTGGCTAGCGTGGGCGGTTCTGCTGGTCAGGCTGGTGTGGAAAGCCATCAACTGGGCAGTTGATTACTTCGTCATTACGTCGGAACGGATCTTGCTCACGTCGGGCGTGTTCACCAGAAGCGTCGCGATGATGCCACTGTCCAAGGTGACCGATATGAGCTTCCACCGGTCATTTGCTGGGCGCATGCTCGGGTATGGCGAGTTTGTGGTCGAGTCGGCCGGATTGGATTCCGTGCTACGCGTAGTCGACCATGTTCCGTATCCTGAGCAACTTTACCTCGTTGTCTGTGGAAGAATCTTTAAGGACAGCGCGGGACAAGATGACGGAACTGGCTCTGTGGTCGGAGTTAGCGAAGAGACCTACGAGTCAGGCACCGACGATACGTATGTCATCGACGGCCCTGACCCAGGGGGCGACGAGGACTGAGTCCTGCCCGGCTGCCTTGCCCTTCCCCGAGGTTCGTGCAGCCGGACGCCAGGTAGACATCCGGCTGCACGATCCTGCCTCCGTGCGGGGGCCGACCCCGGCGTGAGCCGGGGCTGAGGGCTTAGCGCAAGAGCCGCAGCGTGTTCGCCGCGTCGTCGACGTAGTAAATGCCCGCGCCGTGCGGCGCGATGGCCAGGCCAAACAGCGCTCCGTCGCCAGGCGGGCTCCCCGAGGTATCAAGGAACTCGCTCGACACCTGACGGCCATCGGGCGCGGTCTCCACGATGCGGCCGTTGCCGGCGTTCACCGTGAGAACGTCGCCGTCGCCCGCGACCGCGAGGCCGAGCGGCGCCTTCAGGAACCGGCCGGAGGTGATGACCGTGCCGGTGCCAGCCGATGACGTCCTCGTGATCGCGTGCGTGATCAGCGTGATCCGGTTCTTGCCGGTGTCGGCAACGTAGAGCTGGCCGTGGCGGCCAAGCCCGAGCCCGGTCGGCGCGACCACGAAGGCGGCAGGCCGGCCGGGGAGATCCGGGCGAAGGGCGTCCGGTGCCCGCTCGGGCTGATCGCCACGATCGTGGACCCGGTGCCCTGCTCGTTCTTGGCATCGTTGAAGTTGCTGACCAGGATGTCGCCCGCCTGCAGCCGCCCCTGACTGTGCCTGACCACGGCGACGCCATAAGGGTTGATGTCGCCATTGCCCGGCACGGTGGAGGCGACCAGCTTCTTATGGTGGAACTGCCCGAGGAAGGTCGGATGTGCCATCCGTGGTTCACGCCTCAGCCCGGACCGCAACGTAGTCCCGCGGTTGTCGTTGGGACGACAGCTCCGGGACTACGTTGCGGTTGGACAGGGGGCCGTACGGCGTCCGCTGGCGACGGCCAGCGGGTCCTGGTCGACCGGCTGCGGCTCAGTAGCCGACGAAGAACCGCCCACTACCTGCCCCACTTGTGGCGCCGACCTCCCCGCCCGCTAGACCCAAGGTCAGCGTTGCACCGCTGCACTCCAGCCGATGATCGCGGGCACCTTGATCGGCGGCAGAGTGGTGTTGGTGGCGGTGTTCAGCGGGACCACCCGGTCAGACTTGATCAGGTAGCCGATCGAAGCGCCCCGGCCGAACACCAACGCGTCAGACCCACCGTGGTAAGGGCCATTCCCGGTCGGGATGGGCTTGCCCGCGGTGTCGGTGGCGAGGTGGATGGGGATGACCGCGCTGCGCTGCGTGTCGAAGAAGTACGCGGTCTTGCCGCCGGGGGCGAGGACTATTCTGACCGATCCGCTTGACGATCCGAGAACCGTCAACGACGGCAATCTGGCGCCGTCCGCGAGGTCGATGGGCGTGATGGTGAACCGGCCGTTTCCGCTTCCGGCTCCGAAGAGTCTCGTGGAAACCACGTAGGCCATCTTGCCGTCCGGCCCGATGGCCAGGCCCACCGGCGTCCCTGGCACGACGATTGGCTTGAGGCTGTGGTCTCCCTGAATGGGCGTCAGGGTGCCGCTGTTGCTCCGAACGCTGCCGATGACGTAGACCGTCTTGCTGTCGGGGGTGACCGCTATTGAACCGCCGGTACCACCGCTTCCCGCGCCTGGCACCCGGATCGGCTGCAGGGCGGTGCCAGTAGCCGTGCGAACTGGAGTAACCGTCCCTGCATTGACATTGAAGACATACAGCGTGCGGCCGTCCGGGGCTACCGCCACCAGGCTAGGGCGAGAACCCACGTTGATCGGCGCGAGCGCGGTTTCGGTGGCGGTGACGATGGGCGTGACCGTCCCGGACAGGAAGTTCGTGACGTAGGCGGTCTTGCCGTTGGCCGTGATGCTGACGTCACTGGGCCAGATCCCTACCGGTATGGGCCGCAGGACTCGGCCGGTGGCCAGGTTGATCGGGATGACGACGCCATCCCGGTGCTCACCGTGAGTCATGGAGATGTAGGCGGTCCTGCCATTAGGAGTGACGGCGATCCCGTTGCTGGAGGCCGGTACGTGGATCGGCGCGAGAACCCGGCCGTCGCGGATGCGGGTGATGATGCCGCCCTCGCTAAAGATGCACACCAGGCCCGGGTAGGTACTGGCCGCCGCCTGAGCGTGGCCGGGGCGGGTGCCTCGCACGGCGCTGGCCACCGCGAATGTCCCGGCGACAACCGCGATCACCGCGAGGGCGCTGGCCAGCGGCGCCATCCACCCGGGCCAGCGCCGTTGGGTGGGCAGGACCGCCCGGTGCCCCGGCGCGGCCCTTCGATGCTTGTCAGCTTCCCGCGCGATCGCGGTGTCAAGCCGACCCTGGGCCTTGGTGAGCCGCGATGGCGCCGGAGATGGCACCGCTTCACACCACTCACGCAGTTCCTTCATCTCGTTCACGCCTGTCCCCTTTCTGCCCTGGTGGGGTCAGCCCCGCCAAGCGCCTCCCGCACGATCCGCCGCGCCTTGACCAGCCGCGACGACACCGTCCCCGCGGGCACGCCCAGGGCCAGCCCCGCCTCGGGGTAGCTCAGCCCGCTCGCCACCAGCAGCAGCACGTCCCGCTGAGCCTGGGACAGCCGCGTCAGCGCCACCGCCAAGTCCGCGCGGGCTGCCTGCGCGGCGACCCGGTCGATAACCTGCCCGTCCAGCGCATCGGACGCCGGGTCAACGCCCGTCCGCGCGATCGCCTGGAAGAACCGGATCTCATCCCGCCGATGCCGGCTGATCAGCCGGGTGGCGATCCCGTAGAGCCAAGGCCGCGCATCTGAGTAGGCGCCGTCGTAACGGCCACGGCGCCGGAACGCCACCAGGAAGGTCTCCGCGACCAAGTCCTCGGCACTGTCAGGGCCAAGCCGCCGAGCGACGTAGCGGTAGATCGCGGGCGCGTGCCGGTGAAAGATGGTGCCGAAGCATTCCGGTGAACGCACCGAGAGCGCGATCACCGCGGCGTCATCGCCGCCGTCGGCACGGCTGCAGTCTGCGCCCGCCATCAGGTGAGCCCCTTCGCTCATCGCTGCCTCTCCAGTAACCCATGGACAACTCGCCGCTGTTCACCTGCTATCGCCCGATGGCGCCGATCCCGCTCACCGATAGCCCCGCCGACGGTCCATGCGCCCTACAGCCGAGTCGTCCACTCGACCACCTGCGCACCGTGTTCAGCCAGGCCCGCCGCGTCCGGACCTACCGGTGTAAAGACGCTGTGAAGGCGGGAGTGCGCGCAATCCGTGCGCGCGTCGGGCATGGAAGCAGAAAGGCAGCGGTACCCCGGCGCCGTGACGTTCGGGATAACCGCTGCTCAGGGGGCGGAGGCTCGGGGATTTGAACCCCGGATGGGCGCGAACCCAAACCGCATTAGCAGTGCGGCGCCATAGACCGGACTAGGCGAAGCCTCCTCGGTGCCCTGCGGAAGGTTCCTCAGGGTGCCCGTAGCGCGCGAGCCGACCCGCTGATCGGCTGCGCTGACCTAGGGTACCGGGAGCACGGCAACCATCGCAAAGCTATCCCGATGCTTTACCTCGCCTCGATCACCTCGTAATCACCGCGGGCGTAGGCGGCCCTGATCTTGGTCTTGGCGAACTTGCCGACGCTCGTCTTGGGTACCTCGGCGATGAACGACCAGCGCTCGGGCAGCTGCCAGCGGGGAACCTGGCCGGCTAGGTAATCGCGGAGCTCGGCCGCGGTCACGGTGGCGCCGCCGGCGAGCACCACGGTGGCCAGCGGGCGCTCGCCCCAGCGCTCGTCGGCGACCCCGATCACTGCCGCCTCGAGCACCTGCGGGTGGCCCATCAGGGCGTTCTCGAGTTCCATGGACGAGATCCACTCGCCGCCCGACTTGATCACGTCCTTGGCCCTGTCGGTCAGCGTGACGTAGCCGAGCGGGTCGATGGTGCCGACGTCACCGGTCCGCAGCCAGCCGTCCCTGAACTTCTCCGGGTCGTCGTCCTTGTAGTAAGAGCCAGTGATCCACGGACCGCGCACCTCTACCTCACCGACCGACTCACCGTCGAGTGGCAGGGGCACGCCGGCCTCGCCGATCAGGCGGGCCTCGACGTCGCAGATCAGGCGGCCCTGGGTGTCGCGGTAGTGCCAGGCGTCTTCCTCGCTGACGCCGGCGGGCGGGCGGGCCACGCTGCCGAGCGGCGAGGTCTCGGTCATGCCCCAGGCTTGCAGGATCGTGATGCCAAACTCCTTCTGGTAAGCCTCCATCAGCGAGTGCGGTACGGCCGAGCCGCCGCAGGGGACGACGCGCAGCGAGCTGATGTCGCCGCCATGCTCTCTGACGTGCTGCAGCAGCCCGTTCCAGATCGTGGGCACGGCGCCGGCCAGCGTCGGCCGTTCCGCCTCGATCAGCCGCACCAGATGATCGGGCTGCAGGTACCGGTCCGGCATGATCAGGCTGGCGCCAGCCATGACGGCGGCGTACGGCAGCCCCCAGGCGTTGGCGTGGAACATCGGGACGACCGGCAGCACCAGGTCGGGCTCGGCGATGCCGAACACGCCGCCCGTGCACACGGCCATCGAGTGCAGGTGCATGGAGCGGTGGCTGTAGACCACGCCCTTGGGGTGCCCGGTTGTCCCGCTCGTGTAGCACATGGCGGCCGCCGACCGCTCGTCCACGTCGGGCCAGCTGAAGGTCTCCGACTGGGCCGCCAGCAGCTCTTCATAGCGATGCACGGATCGGTCAGCGCCGGCGAGGGCGACCAGCTCAGGCAAATTTGCATCATCTGCATTTCCTGTGACGATGATGTGCCTGATCGACTCCGCGTGCGGCAGCACCTGCCCGAGCAACGGAACCAGGCTGGAATCCACGATCACGATCTCGTCGCCCGCGTGAGTCGCGATGTAGCCGATCGTCTCCGGATCCAGCCGCAGGTTGAGCGTGTGCAGGACGGCACCCATCGAGGGAATGGCCAGGTAGGCCTCAAGGTGCTCGGCGTTGTTCCACATCAGCGTCGCTACCCGCTGGTCGCCGTCGACCCCGAGGGCGCGCAGCGCATTGGCGAGCCTGGCTACCCTGGCGCCGGTCTGCGCGTACGTCTGGCGGCGGCTGCCGCCCGGCGAGTAGGTCACCACTTCGCGCTCGCCGTACACGGTGCTGCCGTACTGCATAATCCGCGTGATGGTCAGCGGCACATCCATCATCGTGCTGCGCACGATAACCTCCCAGATCCTGCCCTCGGCGCGCCCGGCCAGCCGGCCATCCTCGCGCGCCTCATATGTCCCTGGGGTGGATAGTCCCACGTTGATCGCGAAACGTCACCGGGTAGCGATGGGTAACGTCAGCAATCTCCCCTCTCATCACTCTGCCCGCAGATCGGTATCGGTGCGCAACTTGGCGACCGCACGGGAGACGGTGCTCTTCACGGTGCCCAGGCTGATCCCGAGCACGTCCGCGACCTCCGCCTCGGTCATGTCCTCGAAGAACCTGAGCACCACCGCGGCCCGCATTCGTTGCGGCAGTCGCTCGATCGCCCGGCGCAGGGCGTCGTGCTCGTCGCTGCTCACCGAAGAGTCGGCGACCGGCTGGTCGGGAATGTCGTCGGTCGGGTACTCGTCGACCTTGCGGCGCCGCCACCAGGAGATATGGGTGTTCACCATGGCGCGCCTGACGTAGCCGTCGAGGGCGTTGCGGTCCTCGATCCTGTCCCAGGCCTGGTAGGTCTTGGCGAGCGCGGACTGGACGAGGTCCTCGGCATCGGCGACGTTGCCGGTAAGCAGGTAGGCGGAGTGCAGCAGCGAGCGGCCGCGGGACATCACGAACTCGTGGAACTCGATCTCGACCGACCCGATGGCCGCGGGGCCTTCGTCGGCCTGGCTGGCCTGCCGGGGCACCTCGGCTCGAGGAGCCACGCCGGCCACTGTCCTTCTAGCCGGGAGAGATTCAGCCGGTGCGGTTAGTCCGGCTTTGGGCCGCTCTTGACCCAAAGCGGTTCCGTGGGCGTGGTCCCGCTGGCCACTTTGATCACTGCCGACGCTCACCTATCAACCGTACCCATGACAGTTAGTAGATGTACAACTACCCTACGTAATGAAAATCGGGCCGCCAGTACTGTATCCCCGCTACGTGAAGACTCGACCGGCTGCACCCCAAACGCGTCCCGGTCAGACCTGGCACCCAGGAGATCATTGAAACCGCTTGACTGCGGCGGGATAGCTCAGCATCGTCGAAACTCTGGGTCGTCGAAATCGTGGAATCGACGAACGCTGGACCCCCGATGGACCGGGCTGTCATCCGGCGGGCCGGCGAGAGCCAGGTCTGGAGCTCGCACTGTGGAAGGTTGGTGCCTGCGGTGAAGTCGGCTGCGGTGTGCTGCGACCGGTGCCCTGCCGCCGTGACGGTGGACACCAGTCATTTCGCGCGCCGCCGACTGCTCAAGGCGGCTGTCTTCGCTCCGGCGCAGGCCGTCGACCCCGACTCGGTCGACCGGCGCGTCTACCGCTCGGTGACCGGCACCATCTTGGACGTCAGCCCGCATTTCGTGACGATCGGGCACGCGGCCGGGGAGCGGCGCTTCGCCCTGACCGCCGACGCGACCGCCTGGCGGGGCGAGCCATTAGAGCCATCGGCCCTGGCTCCCGGCGACGAGGCGATCATCAGGATCATGCCGTCCCAGCCGGGCATCGCCGACCGGATCTGGGCGAACATCGGACGGGTCTGCGGGACGATCATGGAGTGTGACTCGCAGCGCCTCGTCGTGCATGAAGGCGCGATGCGCCGGCCGAAGCTGGTGGTGATCTCGCCGCTGGCCAGCGTGCGGATCAAGGTGAGGATCCCGAACCTGCGGCCTGGCTATCTCGTTGACATCATCGGAGTCTGGCAGCGGGACGAGTTGCACGGCCTGATCGCGACCAGCCCGCAACCGACGTACCGCAGTGACCACATGCCGGCGGTCCGGCCCGTCGGGGGCAGGCTCCCGGAGGCGATCACCGGCTCGGCGGTGTGGCACGACCCAGGCGAAGAGCCTTACGGCGTGCTCGGCGCCTTCTACCCGGCGGTTGACCCGACCGCGGGCTGCGCCGAGGACTCGGCGGCGCGGATCTCGCCCGGCGAGGCGCAGGCATTCAGGGAACTGCCTTACCTGGCCATCGGGAGCGCCCTGCAGGTGCGCAACGAGTGCACCGGCATCGCCTGGACGCTGCCGGTGACTGGCTGCGCGCCGGTCGCGCGGATGTTCAACGACCACTGCGTCACTTGCAAGACGTCGCCCCGAGGGCGGGTCGCCGACCTGACTGTCTCTAGCTTCATCGCCCTGGGCGGCGAGCTTGAGCAGGGCTGCTTCAACGCGACCTTGACGATCGGCCGCTGATGCTACTGCGACTCATCGGTGAGGTGCAGATCCCGCTGCTGGCCACGATGCTGCTCGGCGGCTGCGCGATGAAGGCAGCGAGGTCCGCCCAGGCCCGCTCGATCGCGGTCGGCCTTGGCCCGACGGCGTTGTTCCCGATCAGGGTGCGACGGCCGGTCGGGATGGCCATGTGCGCCATCGAGTTCGGCCTCGGGATCGGGCTCATCCTGACCGCGGGCGCCTACTGGCAGGGCGCGTCGGCCGAACTGGTCAGGGTCGGCACCGGGCTGCTGTTCCTCGTGGCCACCTGCGCCCTGATCGAGCTCAAGGACGAGCGTCCCGACGTCGGCTGCGGCTGCTTTGGCGAGCTGAGCCAGACCCCGGTCTCGGTGCGCACGATCATCCGGTCGGCCCTGCTGGCCGCGGCCGCGCTCGGCACCATCAGGCTGCGGCCGATCGAGCTGCCGAAGTCCGCGGGAACGGTCGGCATCTTGTTCGCCATCCTGGTCCTCGAGGTGGGCGTGTTCGCGCTGCTGTCGCCGGAGATCAAGGACGTGCTGGTCAGGATCGGCTACTCGGCACCATGCGAGCTGCGGGTAGTCAGTCCCGAGCAGACTCTGAGCGCCCTGCACCGGAGCACCCAGTGGCGTAAGCACGCGGACCTCGTCGCCGATCACCACCCGTCCGACATCTGGCGGGAGCTGTGCTGGCAGTACATCGCCTTTCCGAGCCAGTTCGCCGGCCAGGACGCGGAACTAGTGTTCGCGGTGCAACTCGAGCAGCGACGGCCGGCCGTCCTTTCGGCCCTGGTCAATACCGCCACCGGCGCGGTATTGCCCTGGCCGGTCAGCGCGGCGCGCCCGGTCAGGCCGCGCCGGCACGGCCTGACCAGACCGCGACTAGCCCGCTACCCCGATCCGGTGTCGTACGCCGAGCCTGCGAGCATGCCAGGCACTCCAGGGTCGGCCGCGCGTCGTCCCTATCCGCCGACTTGAAGCCCTTGGTTGGCTTGGCTTGCGGTTCGTGGGCTCCGGCGATGCCGGGGCCTCTTTGCATATCTAAGCCTTTCTTCATTCAGCCCTAGAAACGGCTAGAGAGCTTCAGACGCGCTACCGGAGTGGGCCTGCTCAGGCTGGCTGGGCGCGGAGGAAGCGGCCGAAGTGCGGCACCGTGAAGGCGATCAGGCCGCGTTCTGAGCTGTAGATGAGCCCCTTCTTGATCAGGGCGTCCCTGGCCGGGGAGACGCTCGAGGGCTTGCGGCCAAGCTCGTCGGCGACCTGCGCGGTCGGGACCGGCTCGTCTCCGAGCATCGCCATCGCGCGCATGTACTCCCGCTCGGCCGGCGTCGCCCGCTCATACCTGCTGCCGAAGAACCCGACCGCGAGCTCGCCGGCCGCTAGCGGCGCGGCCACGGCGACGTCCCCGGCCGTGACCGGGCTGGTCGCGGCGACATCCCAGGTGACCTTGCCGTAGGCCTGGACGAAGTAGGGGTAGCCATCCGCGGCGGAGTAAAGCGCGTCGAGCGCGTCAGGCTGGAAATCGGCGCCTTCCCGCCTCGCCGGCGCTAGCAACGCGATGTCGGCAGCGTCTCGGTCCAGACGGTCAATAGCCACATATCTAAACAAACGCTCCGAGTAACTCTTGCTGGCCGAGAGTACTGAGGGCAGGTGCGGCAGCCCGGCGCCGACGACGATCAGCGGTCCGCCGTTCTGGGACAGCTCGTGGCAGGCGGCGCACAACGCCGAGACGTCGGGAGCCGGGATGTCCTGCATCTCGTCGATGAACAGGGCGATCCCGACCGACAGCTCGGAGGCGACCGCGGCGGCGTCGGTGAGCAGCTCGGTCAGGTCGATCTCGAGGTCACCGGAATCTGCGCGGCCGCGGGCCATCGGGACGTCGATGCCGAGCTGGCTGAGCTGAGCGCCCTTGGCTGCCTTGGGGTCGCGGGCCATGAAGGCCTTGAGCACGCCGAGGAACTCGTCGATCCGTTGCGGCGCGCGGTGCCGGGGCGCGAGCTCGCGCACGGCCAGGTGCAGGGCCCCGGCGATCGGCCGCCTGATCGACTGGTCCGGCCTGGCCTCGATCTTGCCGGTGCCCCAGAGGCGCTGGATGGCCATCGAGCGGAAGGCGTTGAGCAGCACGGTCTTGCCGACTCCGCGCAGGCCGGTGAGAATCATGCTGCGCTCGGGGCGGCCTTTGGCCACGCGTTCAAGTACGACCTCGAACTGGGCCAATTCCTTGTCCCGGCCTGCCAGTTCCGGCGGCCGCTGCCCGGCACCAGGGGCGTAGGGATTTCGCACGGGATCCACGGGATAGCAGCCTATTGCTCGATCTAGCGACTTCCCTAGATTGCCTTAGATAGCGGTAGCCGGCGTGTCGCGGCGTCGTTCCCCGCGCAGCGGGGCGCACCTCCCCGCGCAGCGGGGGCACTTTGCTGTCGTCACAGCAGCAGCTAAGTGCCCCCGATGCCACGCGGGAGCTACGCGCCAGAGCCAGGCCGAGGGGTGTTGAGGCGGTTCAGGTACGCGTTGTAGGCGACCAGTTGCTCGTCGTTGTCATCGATGTCGGCGGTCGTGGCGGCGACGGCTGGAGCGACGGCCGAGCGGCGGGCGGCCTCCAGCCAGCCACGGGACCGGGCGACTGTCCGCGTGTCGGTGCTCCACATCAAGAACACGACCATCATCAAGGCGAACATGATCCCGTCGCCGCCGACCCACATCACGGCGCCGCCCGCGTGCACGTCCCCGAGCGCGGTGCCAGCCCAGGCTGGCCGCGGCCCGATCGGCAGGCCAGGGGCGCTGCTGTTCGCGCCGCTGAGGATGAGGCCGGTGAAGGTGTCCACCGGCATGACCAGGAACAGCAGGACCATCTTGACCGGGTACGACAAGCGCCACCTGATCGGCTCGGACCCGATGATGGGCAGGAAGAACAGGTAGCCGACGATCAGGAAGACGAAGTGCTCGGCCTCGTGCGCGGTCTGGTTCCGCGCGGTCAGGTTCGCCAGGCCGGTCAGGTGCGCCACGATGATGGCGGCGGCGTAGGCCCCGAAGCCGAAGATCGGCCAGGTCAGGAAGCTGGCTATCCGGGAGCGAACCGCCCGCTTGACCCAGGTGTGCAGCGGGTTGCGGCTGGCATGCATGAGCAGCGTGATCGGCTGGCCGAAGATCAGCAACGGCGGGGCGACCATGACCAGCATCAGGTGCTGCACCATGTGGTCCCAGAACAGCACGTCGTCGTAGCTGCCAATGCCGCTTTGGAGCGCCAGCACAATGACCGCGAGCCCGCCGACGAACATGCCGGTCCGCCAGGCCGGCCAGGGCCGGGCCGGGTGCCGCCGGGCGACCCTTATGACTCCCCAGAGATACAGGCCAGCCGCGATAATGACGCCACCGGTCACCAGCGGCGCTGACTGCCACTGCGTGAACACGGCCTCAAAGCCGAACGGGGGGAGCATGCGACCTCCTTCGCAGCGAGCCTACTCGGCCACTTGGAAGGAGGTCGCCGCTGTGCCAGGTACCACAGATTCGCCGCCAGGCGAAGACTCGGCTCACCGGGCCTGGCCTGGCCTGCTAGCCGCAGGCGGCGTCGAATACGTCGTCTGCCACGGAGAACTGGTGTTCCGAACTGCCCTGGCAGGTATAGGTCGTGGTGCCGGTGCCGGTCGCGACAACGACCGGGTTGCCGTTTACGTACTTGACGATGGAGACGGCGTCAGGAATGAGTTTCGGGCTCTGCAGCGGGCAGAGCGTGTAGGTGCTGCCGGTGATCGTCGTGGCGGTGACCGAGTAGGTGACCGTCACGTGACACGACCCTAGCTGCGGTGTCGCGGCTCCGGCGGGCGCGGCCACCGCGACCGCACCGCCAGCCATGGCCGCGGCGACAAGTGCTGCCGCGCCCAGTCGAGACACCATGCCCATGGGCCTGTGAAGCATATTGTTTCCTCCGCCTTTCCGGTCAGGATTATTCCGTTAGCCCATAAGAACCCCCCGCAAATCGCGCGGTCAAAGCGTTTCAATGAGACTTTAAAACGGTCATATTCCAGAACCTCAGGCAATCGTCGGCCAGGCCGGTGCGTGCCTGACTGGTCCGCCGACTGACCGCAAAGAACCGCTGTGCAAGCTTCAGGTCGAGGCGCCCGCTAAGGTGGTCGGCGGAGGGTTCGCCTAGTGGCCGATGGCGGCGGTCTTGAAAACCGCTGTGGCGCGTGAGCGTCACCGTGGGTTCGAATCCCACACCCTCCGCTCTGACCAGCCAGGACACCGCTACGGGTTACCGGGCCGGCGCAGCGGCCGGCGGTCATGAGCGGCGATGTGCGGACACCGTGCGGACAGGCGGTCATGCTCCGGCCTCCGCAACGTGCCTGGCGACCGCCTCGGCGGCGGCCAGGTGAGCGTCGGCGAGCACGTGCGTGTAGTGGTCGGTCATCTCCTTGGTGGCATGGCCGAGCTGCTCCTGCCGGATCTTGTCGTCGACCCCGGCGTCACGCGCGAGCGAGGCGGCAGAGTGGCGACCCTCGTGCAGCTTGATCACGGGCACGCCGGCCTCGGCGGCCAGTGCCTTGAATTCCC